>CALWHT010000013.1 GCA_944380515.1 uncultured Roseburia sp. | reverse complement strand
GGTTGATTGGTGTGTGTGGTAACTCAACAATACAACATATATTCAAAAACTGCTACTTTTTTTTGAAAAAGTGGTGGAAAAACGTACCTGGGGCTAGCCGCCGCGCTAGCGGCTTGGTACAATAAAGTGTAATATATAATGTAGAACACAGGATACGGAGGATTATCATGCAGACAATTTTGGTATGTGATGACGACAGGGAGATCGTTGAAGCGATTGAGATATATTTACAGCAGGAGGGCTATCATATCCTGAAGGCGTATGACGGGGAGGAAGCGCTTCAAATCCTCAAAAGCAATGAGGTGCACCTTTTAATCATGGATGTGATGATGCCGAGGCTTGACGGCATCCGGGCGACGCTGAAAATTCGGGAGGAAAGCAGCATTCCGATTATCATTCTCTCCGCTAAGACCGAGGACGCCGATAAAATTCTGGGACTGAATATCGGAGCGGATGATTATGTGGAAAAACCGTTCAATCCGCTGGAGCTGGTGGCGCGGGTAAAATCCCAGCTTCGGCGCTATACCCAGCTTGGAAACGCGGCGGAGAACAATGCATCCGTCTATACGGTCGGGGGGCTTTCCATCGACGACGACTTAAAAGAGGTTACCGTGGACGGGGAGGTAGTCAAGCTGACGCCGATTGAATACAATATTCTTCTGCTTCTGGCCAAAAATCAGGGAAAGGTTTTTTCTATCAATCAGATATATGAAAGCATCTGGAATGAGGACGCAATCGGAGCGGACAATACAGTGGCGGTGCATATCCGCCATATCCGCGAAAAGATAGAGATTAACCCCAAAGAGCCGCGCTATTTAAAGGTCGTATGGGGAGTGGGCTATAAAATAGAAAAGAATTGATAAAGAATTGATGGAGAGTGATATGAAAAAGCAATCGTACACATATGGTATGAAGCTGGTCGGTCTGCTTCTCCACCTGTTTTTCACAGTGGTTCTGACAGTGGCGGTGTTTCTGCTTGCGACGCTGATGAGCAAAAGTATTCTCGAGCTGACGGATATCGGAACGGAGAATTTTTTCAGCTCCGGGTATTATGTCCGCTGCATGGAGCAAAAATGCAGCGATTTGAGCAAATATTTCCGTTTGCAGCAGAAAGGGGAGCGGCGTACCTCGGAGGAGGACAGGCGTTATCTGCAATATACCAACGAATTTAAAAGGGAAGATACAAATTTCTGCTATTGGTATAAACAAAACGGTGTCTGGTATACCAATCAGCCCGACACGGAGGAGGGACAGGAATTTGACACGCAGTCGGTTTTGATGGAAGCGAAAACCATGGGGGACTATCTGCTCTATGACATGGAAAAAAAGGAGTTTGAGACTGATATCCGGGGACTGGAAGATTACTTTTTTAACAGCTATGGCAACCAGATGTATCTGCCCCTGGAAAACGTGGTTCTGGTGATTGGCGTGGATACGGATTTGACAGCGAAGGATGACCTTTACGATGCGAATGTGGAATATGTCAGGCTGCATCCCTGGATTAAGGTAAGTATCGCGGCGGCGCTGATCAGCATGATGGGCTGGGTCTTAAGCCTGGTGTACCTGACGCTTGTGACCGGACATCGGGACGGGGAGGAAGGCGTACACTTAAATTTCATCGACAAAATAAAAACCGAAATCGTCATAGCGGTGTTTGTTCTGGTAACAAGCGAGCTGCTGATGCTCGTATCCCATGTCAATAACAGTACCGGGAATGTTTCCGGGCTTTTAGTGGCCTCCGGCACGGTGAGCATGGTCATCGATATGCTGTTTCTGGTATTTTATCTGAGCATGGTGCGCAGGATGAAAGCCGAGGTCATGTGGGAAAACAGTCTGGCGTGCTGGCTGGCAAGGGGCTTAAGCAAAACCTTTCGCGAGCGTACGGTTACCGTGCGGGTGCTGGCGCTATTTTCCATTCATATGATTATCTGTTTTATACTTGCTGTCGGAGCGTTCCATTTTGACTCTGTCATCTGCCTGCTGCTGCTTTTGGCGTTTTCCGCCATGGAAGCATATCTGCTGCTGCGCATGGCGGTGGAACATTACCAGATTTATCAGGGTGTGGAAAAGATTACGGAGGGGGCGCTTGACGCGAAAATCGATGTGGATGAGCTGCACGGGGACGATAAAAGACTTGCGGAGGCGATTAACAACATCGGAAGCGGGCTATTGCATGCGGTGGACGAGAGTACCAAAAATGAAAGGATGAAGGCGGACCTCATAACCAATGTATCTCACGATATCAAAACGCCTCTGACCTCGATTATCAACTATGTAAATCTGATAAAAATGGAGGACATCGAAAATGAGCGGGTGCTGGGCTATATCAAAATTTTGGACGAGAAGTCCCAGCGCTTAAAGCAGCTCACTGAGGATTTGGTGGAGACCTCGCGCATTACCTCCGGCAATATCAAGCTGGATATGCAGAAAATTGATTTGGTGGAGCTCGTCTGTCAGACTGCGGGAGAGTTTAACGAAAAATTCGAGACCAAGGAGCTTACGATTGTCACGAAGCTGCCCAAAACGGCCGTTATGATTTGGGCGGACGGACGGCAGTTATATCGTGTCATTGAAAATCTCTATAATAATGTAGCAAAATATGCCATGGAAAAAACAAGGGTTTATGTGGATGTGCAGGTGTCTGAGGGTGAAGCAGTATTCTCGATTAAAAATGTTTCGGAGCGTTCGCTTGCGGTGGAAAACAGCAACGCCGGGGATTTGACCGAGCGGTTTATCCGCGGCGATGTGTCAAGAACCACAGAGGGCAGCGGCCTGGGCCTTTCGATTGCGAAAAGTTTGACGGAGCTGATGGGTGGAACCTTCCGGATCAGTGTGGACGGAGATTTATTTAAGGCGGCGATTCATTTTCCGGCGGACAGGGAGCCGGGAATGGCGGAATAGGGGGCGCGGTATGGTAAAAGCAGTGATTTTTGACATGGACGGTGTGTTGATCGATACGGAAAAATGGCTGACGAAATACTGGTGTCAGGCGGCGGGAGAGGCGGGCTTTCCCATGGAGATGAAGCATGCCCTCGCAATCCGAAGCCTTGCGGGGAAATATGCCGAGCAGTATCTGCAAGGCATTTTCGGGGACGATTTTTCCTATTGGGAAATCCGGGAACGCCGTAAGGAGCTCATGCGGGAGCATTTAAAGAAGCATGGCGTGGAAAAAAAGCAGGGAGCGGACGAACTGCTTGATTATCTGCGGGAGCACAAAATTAAGACGGCGGTCGCTACGGCGACCGATATGCCGCGGACCAGGAGCTATCTGACCGAAATCGGAATTTATGACAAATTTGATGAGATTATCTGTGCTTCCATGGTGGAAAACGGAAAACCCAAGCCGGACATTTACCTGTATGCCTGCAAACGGCTCGGGCTTACGGCAGGGGAGTGCATTGCCGTTGAGGATTCTCCGAACGGGGTGCGCTCTGCTTCGTCAGCGGGGCTTCGGACGATTATGGTCCCCGATTTGACGGAGCCGGATGAGGAGATAAAAAAGCTGATTGCGGCGAAGGCGCACAGTCTTTACGATGTGATTCTGATGCTGGAGGACCATGCGGCGTTTTTATAGGGGGTTGAACGCTTTACCGTGTGAAAGTACTTGATTTTTACGCGGTGTACCGATATAATTTTTATGAAAATGAAGAAATCAAAGCCGGAGCACGGCAGACGGGTACGGCAAAAGAACGGAGGAAATCATGAAATTATACGACAGCGGTGTTTATCTTGTAAATGGAAACGAGCTGATTGCGGATGATGCTCATGCGGCGGAAGCCGTAAAAAGCAAAACCGGACAGACAGTTACAAAGGAGCAGGCGGCAGAGCAGACGATTGCTTACGGTATTTTAAAAGAACATAATACATCCGGAAACATGGAAAAGCTTCAGATAAAATTTGACAAGCTGACCTCACATGACATTACGTTTGTCGGAATTATACAGACGGCAAGGGCTTCGGGACTTGAAAAATTTCCGATTCCTTATGTACTGACCAACTGCCATAACAGTCTCTGTGCAGTCGGCGGAACCATCAATGAGGATGACCATATGTTTGGATTGACCTGCGCGAAGAAGTACGGCGGAGTTTACGTGCCGCCGCATCAGGCAGTCATTCACCAGTATGCCAGAGAGATGCTTGCGGCCGGAGGAGCGATGATTCTCGGCTCCGACTCCCATACCCGTTACGGCGCGCACGGCACGATGGCGGTCGGCGAGGGCGGACCGGAGCTGGTAAAGCAGCTTTTAAGCAAGACTTATGATATCGACATGCCCGGTGTCGTGGGCGTATATCTGACCGGAACCCCGCAGAAGGGTGTCGGTCCGCAGGACGTTGCGCTGGCAATTATCGGTGAGGTATTTGACCGCGGCTATGTGAAAAACAAGGTCATGGAGTTTGTCGGACCGGGCGTTGCAAACTTAAGCGTGGACTTCCGAATCGGCGTGGATGTTATGACGACGGAAACCACCTGCCTGTCCTCCATCTGGAGAACCGACGACAAAGTAAAGGAATTTTATGCGATTCACGGCAGACCCCAGGATTATAAGGAATTAAATCCGGGAAGCGTCGCTTACTATGACGGCATGATTGAAATTGATTTAAGCCAGATTAAGCCGATGATTGCGATGCCGTTCCATCCGAGCAATACCTATACCATTGAGGAGCTCAAGGCAAATCTGATGGACATTCTCGACGATTGCGAGAAGCGTGCGCAGGTCAGCTTCGACGGCGCGGTTACGCTGGATTTAAAGAGCAAGGTACATGACGGAAAGCTCTATGTGGATCAGGGAATCATCGCAGGCTGCGCGGGCGGCGGCTTCGAAAATATCTGTGATGCTGCCGATATTTTAAAGGGCGCGAGCATCGGTCCGGACGAGTTCAGTCTGAGCGTTTACCCGGCCAGCACGCCGATTTATATGGAGCTTGTGAAAAACGGAGCCGTGGCCTCCCTGATGCAGACGGGAGCGATTGTGAAGACAGCGTTTTGCGGTCCGTGCTTCGGTGCGGGAGACACGCCGGCAAACAACGCATTCTCTATCCGCCATTCGACGAGAAACTTCCCGAACCGCGAGGGATCGAAGGTACAAAAGGGACAGGTGGCTTCCGTGGCGCTGATGGACGCGCGTTCCATCGCGGCTACCGCGGCGAACAAGGGATATCTGACCGCGGCGACCGAGGTAGACGTAGAGTTTACGAAGCCGAAATATTTCTTTGACAAGACGATATATGAAAACCGTGTGTTTGACAGCAAGGGTGTTGCGGACCCGAGTGTTGAGATTCAGTTCGGACCGAACATCAAGGACTGGCCGGCGATGAGTGCGCTGCCGGAGAACCTCGTGTTAAAGGTAGTATCGGAGATTCATGACCCGGTAACGACCACCGACGAGCTCATTCCGTCCGGTGAGACCTCTTCCTTCCGCTCCAATCCGCTGGGACTTGCGGAGTTTGCGCTTTCCAGAAAGGATCCGCTTTATGTGGGACGCGCGAAGGAAATCCAGAAGGCGCAGAAGGCAGTTGAGGAGGGAACCTGTCCGGTCGAGGCCGTGAGCGAGTTAAAGCCGGTGATGGATGCCATCGGGAAAGCCTTCCCGCAGAAAAATTTTGCCGAAGACCATACGCCGGGACTGCTTGGCTTCGGAAGCACGATTTTTGCGGTGAAGCCGGGTGACGGTTCTGCGCGCGAGCAGGCGGCGTCCTGTCAGAAGGTGCTTGGCGGCTGGGCGAATATCGCCAATGAATATGCGACCAAGCGTTACCGCTCCAATCTGATCAACTGGGGTATGCTGCCGTTTATCATCCCGGAGGGAGAGCTTCCGTTTACCAATCTGGATTACCTGTTTCTTCCGGACATCCGGAAGGCCGTAAAAGAAGGCCAGAGCGAAATCACCGCTTATGTGGTGAAGGACGGCGCCTTAAAGGAATTTGGACTTAAGCTGGGCGCGATGACAGAGGATGAGCGCGAAATTATTTTGAAAGGCTGCCTGATTAATTACTACAGAGGGTAGACAGATGTGAACGGGGGGATTTTTTGGACGGGCAGAACGAGAAAAAGAAAACGCAGATGAACCGGCCGCAGCAGGAAAAAGCGGCGTGGGATTTGAGGCAGTACGTGATGGTGGCGCTGGTGGTTTTTGTCACCTTCTGCTGCTGCATCCTGTTTTTTTTCATGATATACCGGTATCACGGATTTGCGGATTTCTGGAGAAATCTTTCCCGGATTTTGCAGCCGATCATTATCGGAGTTGTGCTGGCGTATTTGCTGAATCCGATTATGAAGTTTTTTGAACGGCATCTGCTGAAGTTTTTAAAGCCGCGCATAAAAAGTGCCCGAAAGGCAAAAAAGACAGCGCGGGCGGTCGGAATTGCCGGTTCCCTCGTCTGTCTTTTCGGTATCTGTGTGCTGCTCGTTGCGGCGATTGTACCTTCTATTTTAAATAGTATTCAAAGCATGATTACCAAATTTCCCGATATGGTCAACAATTTGATTAACTGGGTAGACGATATCGCGAGAGGAAATACGGAACTTGGAAATATGCTGGAACAGCTTGTTGCGACGGTCAGCGCCGCCGTAGAGCGTTTTTTGCGGGATGATATTTTTTCGACAATACAGACATATTTAAGCTCAATTACCAGCGGGGTGATTTACGGCGTGAGATTTGTGCTTAATGTCGTGGTCGGGATCATCGTTTCCGTTTATGTCATGTCGAGCAAGGAGACGTTTGCGGGACAGGCAAAAAAAATCATATATGCGCTGTTTAAACCGGTGCGGGCAAATATCATCGTAGAGACCGTGCGTAAAAGCAATGAGATTTTCGGCGGCTTTATCAGCGGGAAGATTCTTGATTCCGCGATTATCGGCGTGATTGCCTACGTTGTGCTGGCAATCATGAGGATGCCGGATACGGTGCTGGTTGCGGTTATTATCGGAGTCACAAACGTCATACCGTTTTTCGGGCCGTTTATCGGGGCGATACCGTCTTTTATCATCATTGTGCTGCAAAGTCCTCTCCAGGGCTTATATTTCCTGATATTCATTGTCATTTTACAGCAGATAGACGGAAATATTATCGGCCCCAAAATCCTGGGGGATTCCACGGGACTGTCTTCTTTTTGGGTCGTGTTTGCGATTCTGGTATTCGGCGGTCTGTGGGGATTCATCGGCATGCTGCTGGGAGTTCCGATTACGGCAGTGGTCTATTACATTGTGAAGAAGCTGATTTCCCATTTTCTCAAAAAGCGAGGCCTTCCCGCAGATACCTCGGAGTATGTGGAGCTTACCAGGATAGACAAATATACAAACAAACCCGTTTATGAGACAGCGTCGGGAGAGGGACGGAAAAGCGGGAAAAAAACAAAAGAAACGAAGCAGAAACCGGGTGATTTTGACACTTGATCACAAAAGAGGCATTGCGCAGGGCAATACCTCTTTTTTCTTCGATAATTTTTGACATCAAAGGGTGCGTATGTTAAACTAAAGTTTAAAGAAAAGCAAAAAACAAGCACGTTCTGAGGTGGCATAAATTGGATAAATATGAATATAAACTAAAGCTGGACCAGATGAAATCTCTGGCTGCGGAACACAGCTACGAGAAGGCGGCAGAGATAGCGGATACCATAAATTGGAATAAGATAAAAAACGTAAACGCGCTGGTAAAGGCCGGAGAGATTTATGAGCATGCGGGGCGGCTGGAGGAAAGCCGGGAGATTCTTTTGATGGCGTATGACCGCTCGCCGATTGGCAGGATGATCATCTACCGCCTGGCGAAGGTAGCGATCAAGATGCGGCAATTTGACGAGGCCAGGGATTACTATCAGGAGTTTGTGGAAATCGCACCTCATGACAATCTGAAATATGTCCTCAAA
The DNA here is from genome assembly GCA_944380515.1 of uncultured Roseburia sp. GTDB lineage: Bacteria > Bacillota > Clostridia > Lachnospirales > Lachnospiraceae > Roseburia. Next base: position 49,697 of record CALWHT010000013.1, on the reverse strand, counting down.
TATAAGATTTGCAAGGCACAGGGAGACGATATTCAGACGCTGATCGGGATTCTTGAGGAATTAAAGGAGCAGGAATATACAGAGGAATGGGCGTATGAGCTGGCGTATCTGTACCACAAGGCAGGTATGACGGAGAAATGCGTCGAGGCATGTGACGAGCTGGTGCTCTGGTTTGGTGACGGCCCCTACGTGGAGCGCGCGTTGGAGCTGAAAATGCTGTATCAGCCGCTCAGCCGGCAGCAGGAGGAGAAGTACCGCAGCTTCCGTCAGAGAAAAGACGGCGTGGTGGAGGTGCGGCCTGATGATATGCTGGAATCCGGCGAGATTATCAGCGAGCCGGTGCAGATTCCTGATGTCAAGCTGTCGCCGGAGCGGTTTAATACGCAGAACCTCCAGGAGGAGCTGCAAAAGAGCATGCAGCAGATTATGGAGGCCACAAAGCAGGAGACTGTCACGGACAGCATGGATAACATCAAAAAGCTGGTCGAGGAAATCCCCTATCTGCAGCTTCCGAAAGAGGAGGAGCAGCAGCTCGAGGAAGAACATATTGAGACAAACGAGGAAATCGATGATTCTCTCAAGATTAATTTCCGGGAGCTTTTAGCCGAGGAACGGGACGGGCAGATGAGCATGTACGTGCCGGAAAAAAGCAGTCTTGAGCGGCAGATTACCGGGCAGATGAGCATCGGTGAGGTGCTTGCCGAATGGGAAAAGACAAAATACGCCGCAGAGGTGGCGCTGCAGGAAGCGGAGCAGCGGAGACTGGAATCCGCAAAGGCGCGGGCGCTGCAGGAGGCGGGCGATATTATGGGACGTCTTGCCGACATCATACCGAAGCTGGATTCGGGGCTGTCACCGAAGGAGATTCTCGAGGAACAATACATGGGCGGCAGACCCTTAAAGGACACCGAAGCGGCTCAGATGGTTGCCAATATGAACCAGCTTCTTCAGGAGGAAATAGACCGTCTTTCCACGGAAAATGCCGACATTGATAAGCGGATTGCCGAGGCGGGAGCGGCCGGGGCAGGTGTGGAAGGACTTGCATCGGCGGCAGGAGAATCGGCAAAAGGGCTTGCCGGGATGGCAGCGGAAGGACTTGCGTCAGCGGCGGAAGTCGGGGCGGCAGTGGAAGGAGCTGTTTCGGCGGCAGGAACGGAAGCGGCAGCAGAAGCAGAAGCATATGCGTCAGCGGCGGAAGTCGGAGAGTCAGCCGAAGACGAAGCGGAGGCTGCGTCGGTCAGCGTTGGACCGCAGCAGAGTGAAGTAGATGATTGGGAGCGGATGTCGGAGCGGCTCGCGGAGGAGGCTTTGGAGACGTTGGGCAAGGTCGAGCCGGACGCTGAGACCGTGCTGCATTCCGAAGCGGAAATAACAAAAGAAGATACGCAGGTGCTCCCCGAAATTGCAGAACCGGAAGAGGAAACGCAATTTGCGGCGATTACTTCGCTGAATCAGGAGCTGAAGGATATATTTACATATTTCATTTCCATCAAAGGTATGGAGGAGCAGCTTTGCCAGGCGTTAACGGGGGCGGCGGAACATCTTTTGACGGGAAAGACAGCGTCCACCGGTAATATTATTATTCAGGGCGGCAGCGGAAGCGGCAAGACTGTTCTGGCGACAAGTATGGTGAAGGCAATCCAGAAGGAGACGGGGAAGCTTACCGGAAAAGTCGGAAAGATTGAAGCGACGACCCTCAACGGGAAGGATGCTGCGGCACTGCTGAAAAAGGTGGCAGGGGGCTGCCTGATCATTGAGAAGGCGGGCGGTCTTACGAAGGAGACGGCGGTCAGGCTGTCGCTGCTTTTAAAAAGTGATACCAGCGGCCTGATTGTGATTATGGAGGATACCCATAAGGGAATCGAGAAGGCCCTCGCCAAGGACGAGGGATTTGCGTCCAGATTTTCCGAAAAAATTAATATTCCGATTTTTACCAGTGATGAATTGGTTGCGTTTGCAAAATCCTATGCAAACGAGCTTGGGTATACGATTGATGAGATGGGCGTGCTGGCGCTTTACAACAGCATCAGCAGCATCCAGAAGTATGACAGGGCAACGACCCTGACGGAGATTAAGGATATTGTGGATAACGCCGTGAAAAAATCAGAAAGAGGTGGATTGAAGAAGGCGTTCAGCATTATCACTTCCAGAAGATATGACGATGAGGATTATGTGATTCTTCGGGAAAAGGATTTTGCAATTTAAAAAATAAGGTAAGAGGGGTGTAAGGTATGGCTAATTTTACAGAATTGGACCGCTATTTGTTCGGGCAGGCAACGCATTATGATATTTATCGGAAGCTGGGGGCGCATTTCACCGACCAGTATGGTATCCGGGGCGTATGCTTTGATTTGTGGGCGCCGAATGCCAGCAGGGTCTGGGTCATCGGCTCCTTTAACGGATGGGATGAGACGGCCAACGAGATGGAGCGTTTAGAGCCGGAGACAATGGGGATTTTCGAGCTGTTTATTCCGGGAATTGAGGAGGGAGAGCTCTACAAATATCTGATTGAGACGAAGGACGGAAGGCGGCTTTATAAAGCGGATCCATACGCCAATTATGCAGAGTTAAGACCCGGGACAGCGTCCGCAGTGACCGATATCGACCACTTTAAATGGACGGACAGCAAGTGGATGCAGGAGCGGGCTGCGACCAAGGCAATCTATGAAAAGCCGATGGCTATTTACGAGGTGCATCCGGGTTCCTGGAAGCGGCATCCGGGGCGAGAGGACGAAGGCTTCTACCATTATGCGGATTTGGAAAAATACCTGATTCCGTATGTGCAGGAGATGGGCTATACCCATATTGAGCTGATGGGAATTTCCGAGTATCCGTTTGACGGCTCCTGGGGCTATCAGGTGACGGGCTATTATGCTCCGACCTCCAGATACGGGACGCCTAAGGAGTTTGCTCATTTTGTCAACGAGTGCCACCGTCATAAGATTGGGGTCATTTTGGACTGGGTTCCGGCGCACTTCCCCAGAGACGCTCATGGACTGGCTGAATTTGACGGCACCTGTCTGTACGAGTATGCCGACCCGAGAAAGGGCGAGCATCCCGACTGGGGAACCAAGATTTTTGATTATGGAAAAAATGAGGTCAAAAATTTCCTCATCGGAAGCGCGCTGCTTTGGATTGAGCATTACCATGTTGACGGTCTGCGCGTGGATGCCGTTGCCTCCATGCTGTATCTGGATTACGGCAAACAGGACGGTCAGTGGGTGCGCAATAAGTACGGCGACAATAAGAATCTGGAAGCGATTGAATTTTTCAAGCATATCAACACACTGATTCTCGGAAGGAATCCGGGAGCCATGATGATTGCGGAGGAATCCACCGCCTGGCCGAAGGTGACGGGTCCCGTGGAGGAGGACGGCCTGAATTTCAGTTTTAAATGGAATATGGGATGGATGCATGATTTTCTTGATTATATGAAGCTGGATCCGTACTTCCGAAAAAATAATCACAATAAGATGACCTTTGCCATGACCTATAATGAAAGTGAAAAGTACATTCTTGTGCTTTCCCATGATGAGGTCGTACATTTAAAATGCTCCATGATTAACAAAATGCCCGGACTGGAGGGGGATAAGTTTAAAAACCTGATGGTCGGCTATGCGTTTATGATGGGCCATCCGGGCAAGAAGCTTTTATTTATGGGGCAGGAATTTGCACAGCTTCGGGAGTGGAGCGAGGAACGGGAGTTAGACTGGTACCTGCTTGCCAAACCGGAACACCAGCATATGCAAAACTGGGTGAAGAAGCTGCTGCATATCTACCAGAAGAACCCGGCGCTTTACGAGCTCGACAGCAGCTGGGGCGGTTTCGAATGGATTAACGCGAATGATGCGGACCGCAGCATTTTCAGTTTTGTCCGCAAAAGCAAGGACGGAAAGAATAATCTTTTATTTGTCTGCAATTTTACGCCGGTGGAGCGGGAGGACTACCGTGTGGGCGTGCCCAGAAGGAAGACCTACAAGCTGATTTTGAACAGCGATGACCCGGAATTCGGCGGCAGCGGCCAGGAGCGGCCATTAAGCTATAAGGCGCAGACGAAGGAATGTGACGGAAGAAAATATTCCTTTGCATATCCTCTGCCCGCATACGGCGTAGCGGTATTTAAATATTAAAACTTAATAATCCGGCTGATGTAACCGATATATACATCAGCTATGAAAGATGGCGCATAAATTTCACATGATGAAAGACTGCGCCATTCTTTTTTGATACCAATCGATTTTGTAAGGAGAAGCGGCATATGAGAGTGGAACAGCAGCAGGTGCAGGGGCAGAACATTGCAGAGCTGATGCAGCAGGCGTGCGGCATGGAAGATACAGGGAGGGCGTCCTTCTTTGGGGCGGCCGTTAAGGCGGAGGAAGTAAAATCCGCACACTCCACGTCGTTTCAGGTGAAGGAGCCGACCTACCTGAATCCCGCGCGGGAGGAGCAGAAAACGCTGGTCGAGGAAATAGAGGAGGGCAGTGCGCTTGACGCCAGAGGACGAAAAGATCAAATGGCGGTGCTTGCCGGGACTACCTCGGAAGAAGACTATGCGAAAATGCAGGAGGAAGGGTTCTCACTTGACAGCACAACCTCCAATACCATAGTCACCGTTACGGACAAAATCAAAGCCGAGCTGGCGAAGGCCGGGGTAGACATATCCTGCTTTGGAGATGATCTTGACATGGAGCAGCTCGCTGAGATTACCGGAAGTCCGGAGCTCGCAAGACAGCTTGTGCAGGCTATCCGCGAGGAGGACCTTCCGCTTTCCGGGGAGAATATCAGACAGACTGCAGAGACAGTCGCGCTGGCGGGGAGCCTGTCGGCGCCGGATGACGACACGATAAAATATCTGCTGGATAACGGGCTTGCCCCGACCGCACAGAACCTTTATGTGGCGGAGCATTCCGGAAGCGGCGGAACAAAGGCGGCGGAGCAGTTGAATGTATCTTCTTTCCTGCCGCAGATTAAGACGGTAATTCTGGAGGCGGGACTTCCCGTCAATGACGAAACCATAGAAACGAGCCGGTGGATGTTAGAGCAGGATATTCCTCTGACAAAGGAGAAGCTTTCCTACGCTTATGATTTGAGACGTGAGGAGCTTTCCACGCAGCCGGAGCAGGTGGCAAAGCTTGCGGCACAGGCGATTCGCGAGGGCGGAACGGCCAGGGATGCCGTATTGCTGCCCGGTTATACACTTACGGAGCAGGCGGAGCGCGCCGTGGCGGTCGTAACGGAAGCGACGGATGAAGAGCTTGCGTATCTGGTCGGTGAGGGCAGAGAGCTTACGATTGAAAATCTGGCGGCCGCAAAATACCTGCGGGAGGCGGCTGTGACGGAAGGCGCTGCGGACGCCTCGGAAGTACAGGCGGGCGCTGGGGTGCAAAACGCGGTTACATCGGAAGTACAGGCGGGCGCTGGAGTGCAAAACGCGGTTACATCGGAAGTACAGGCGGGCACGGCGACGCAAAACGCGGTTACATCGGAAGTACAGGCGGGCACGGCAGTACAGAATACGGATGCGGCGGAAAATACCGTGTATACGAACGAGGGACTTGCGTTGATTTCCGCAAGGCGTCAGCTGGAGGAACTGCGTCTTGTGATGACGGCATCTGCGAACTACGCCCTCTTAAAGCAGGGAATTTCCATCGACACGGAGCCGTTGGCACAGCTGGTGGAGCAGCTTAAGGATCTGGAGAACAGCTATTACCGCAATCTGCTGCAATCTCAGGGTGTGGATGCCGGGGAAGAAAATGCGGCGCTGTTCCGGGAGGTGACGGAAAAGGTTACCGAAATCCGTTTTGTGCCGGCTTATGTGCTCGGCATCAAGGAGGCGGATGTATTAACCATCAGCGGCGTGCATGAGAGCGGAAGCGCTTTAAAGGCGGCGCTTGACAGGGCAAATGAGCGTTATGAGACACTGATGACAGCGCCGAGAGCGGATTTGGGCGATTCCATCCAAAAAGCGTTTGCCAATGTGGATGATATTTTACAGGATCTTTCTTTGGAGACATCAGAGGAAAATCGCCGTGCCGTAAGGATTTTAGCTTATAACGAGCTTTCGATTACGCCGGAGTCCGTAGCGCAGATGAAAGCGGCGGATGAGGAAGTACAGCGTATGTTCCGGAATATGACACCCGCGGTTGTCACACAGATGATTAAGCGCGGCATAAATCCGCTGGAGATGGATTTTGCCGGGATCAACCGGATTGCAGAGGAAATTCAAAGTAAGCTGGGCGATTCGACGGACAGGAGCAGATTTGGCGAATATCTCTGGAAGCTGGAGCAGAACGGGGAAATCAGCGAGGAGGAGCGAAGCGCCTATATCGGAATTTACCGGTTGATACGGCAGGTGGAAAATACGGACGGAGCCGCGATTGGAGCCCTGATTCATCAGGGAGCCGATCTCACGATGAAAAATCTGCTGACGGCGGTGCGCTCGGGGAAACGCAGCGGCGGTATGGACTATGCGGTGGACGATGATTTTGGAGGTGTGGAGCGTACAGTCAAAGAGAGCGCCTCTGTCACGGAGCAGATTGAAGCGGGATATCAGAATAACTGCCTGAAGGATATTCTGAACGTAATTACGCCGGAGCGTCTGAAAGCTGTTCTGAACGGTGAGATGAACTGGGAGAGTATGACGCCGGAGCAGTTAAAGGCGGCGCTTACACAGGCGCAAACTGATGACAGTGGCGTAGATCAGGCGTATGCGAAGCAGCAGCTTGCGGATTTGACGCAGGCCGCGGAGGCGTCGCAGGATATTTATCAGATACTGCAAAGATATGACATTCCGAATACGGTGACAAATGTTTTGGCAATGCAGGCCATGATGGCGGATCGCAATCAGATGTTCCGTAAAATTTTCGGTGTTGGAATAGATGCGGATGAGGTGACCATCGAGGATTTGGAGGAAATCCGCCAGGAGCTCTTAAAGGAGTTCGGAGAGGCAGCCTCAAAGCCCGCGGCGATGGCAGAGGCGCAGGAGAAGCTTGGCGAGCTGGCGGAAAACGTGATGAAAACGATGATTAACAGCGAGCGTGTGACCAGCCTTGACGTGCGGGAGATGAAGCTTTTGGCGGCACAGCTTTCCGTCAGCAGCATACTTGCGAAGGAGGAGCATTATTCGGTTCCGGTGATGGTCAATGACGAAATGATGAATGTTTCGGTGAAGATTGTCCGTGGCGTTGATAAAAAAGGAATCGTTGATATTATGATGGAGAGCCAGCTCCGCGGAAAAATTGCCGCAACCTTTCAGGCGAAAGAGAACGGCATCCACGGCTTTGTGGCTTCGGACAGCAGAGAAACAGCTGATTTGCTGCAGCAGGAGGAAGCCCGCCTGACAGAAACCTTATCTGCCGCAGACGACGAGGTCAGGGACCTTCATTGCGCTTACATTGCGGATCTTTCGCTGAACTATTTCTCCGAGCCGTTTACCGGGGAAGAAGCGCAGACGCAGCGGGAAGATAATAGCGGGGAAGCCTACCAGATACAGACAGTCAGGCTGTACCGGATTGCGGAAAGCTTCTTAAAAATGATAAAGGAAACGTTATAGAAGTTCCTTTTTTTCCAGATATTCCATAATCCCAAGGCGGATAGCTTCTATGAGCTTATCCTGATAATCTTCTGTGAGCAGGAGGTCCGCCTCCTCGGGATTGCTTAAAAACCCACATTCTACGATGACAGTAGGTGTGGGTGTTTTTTTGAGAAGATAGTAGCTTTCGTTCGCCTTTGCGGTTCTGGTATTTTCCGGGGCAACATTGGCAATGAGGCTGCTTTGGATGATGTCGGCAAGCTCCTTTCCTTCTTTTGACTGGCCGTAGTAAAAGACCTGTGCGCCGCGAACCCCAGGTGAGGTGTAGCTGTTTTGATGAAGGCTGACCGTAAAAACAGGATTGGCATCGGTAATGATTTTGCAGCGGTTTTGCATATCCTCCGCTTTTTTATTTGTACTGTCCTCGGAGTAAAGCCCTATATCGGAATCCCTGGTGAGGACAACCTCGATTTCTTCTTCCTCCAGAGCTGCTTTCAGCTTTAATGCAAGGGAAAGATTAATGTCCTTTTCCAGCGCATCGTTGACGCCTACCTTTCCGGCATCTCTGCCGCCGTGGCCGGCATCCACAACAATACAGGGTTTTTTGGCGAAAGCATTTTCACTTTGAACAAAGACCGCTCCCTGTCTTGCGAGGATAAAGGCAGCCGCGATCAGGCATACCGCCATGACAAGTTCAATCTTTTTTTTCATAAAAAACTCCCGGAATATCGCTCATAAAAATTTATGTGCGGTTTCCGGGAATTATGAAGGGTTTTTGGCAGCGTCAGTTTATATACTTAATGATGGTATCCCACACGGAGGAATCCTCCAGTCCGAGCTTCCAGAATGCGCCGCCCGCAAGGTTGTTTGACTGCATGACTTTCAGTTTTTCCTCCAGAGAGGTAGCATCCTCTACCCATATTTTGTAGGTAACGCCGTCGTTTTCATATTGTACATAATACTGTCCGTCGGTGTCTGACCAGACCGGCTCGGCCCCGTTGGCACTGATGAGATTTTGAATCTCTGTCATGCTGGTCGCGTAGGAGTCCAGCGTGTAAAGCGGATCGCTGTCGGCGATGATTTCGGTATCTGTGACAGCCTCGCCGTCCGCCTCATTTGCGGTGCTTCCGTCATCGCTTGCGTCATCCACGGGCGTCTCCGTCCATACGCGGGCGTAGAACGGCATTCCAAGAATAAGCTGGTCGGCAGGCACTTCCTTTAAGGTGTTGGCAACACCCTCCCGGACAAAGCCGATGGAAGCAACCGAGCCGGCCTCCTCCGAGCCTGCGTAATGTTCGTCATATGCCATCACAACGACATAATCCGCAAAAACTGCCTGCTCCGAGCGGTTATAGAATGCCGTATAGCTGCTGGGGACATAATTGTCTACCGAGAGGACAATTCCATTGTTGGCACATTTTAACGAGAGCTCGCGGATAAACTGGATATAAGCGTCACCCGCCTCCGAGCTGAGCGCCTCAAAATCTACGTTGATGCCGTCAAAATTGTACTGAATGGCTGCGGAAATCAGATTATTAATGAGATTTTCGCGCTTGGAGGTATAGGTGAGAACCGCTGTCGTGTCAACGTCCGGATTCTCCAGATTGCTGACCAGCGCCCAGATCTCCACGCCGTTCTGGTGGCAGTAATTGACATAATCGCTGCTTGCCAGAGAGGCGATGTTGCCGTTATTATCATTCAGATAAAACCAGGTCGGAGAAATGACATTCACTCCCTTGGTGTTCTGAAGCACATTGGCAATCGTTGTATTGGCATCCTGGTTGGTGACCTGATGCCATGCCATATTGATTTTGAAGTCCTTGCGGATATGAGTAAATTCTTCTTCCACAAAGTCGCTTGTAAGCGTCTTTGTGCCGGCAGTGCCAAGCGCTTTTGATCTGACATACCCGATGATACCGTCGGAGGATGCAACCTTCGTCCAGGTTTCGTCTGCTTCCAGTACGGTCAGCTCCGTACCCTTTTCAATGTCGGAAAGAATCGGGCTTTTAATGCCGCCCCGGTAGCGCAGCTCGGTGCTCTGTCTGGCGGGTGCGGTGGTGTAGTCCCCCCATTCTGTGGTGATGATGACCCGGTTGGGTTCCTCCGCCACTTCATAGGAAAAATCGGAGTACAGCTTGATAAAATCAATGGCGATATAGGCAGTGGAAGCGTCGGCCTTTACAATGACGTGATCCAGGGAATGGGAATCCTTTGTCACTGAGTAGGAGGAGCTTTCCGCGTCTGCCGTAATCAGATCCGAAGCCGTGGTATAAAGCAGCTTGTTTTCGTTGTAATCCCAATAAAAACGGCTGTTGATATACTGCTGCACCGTCTCGTAATCGAGATAAACGATACCGTTTATGATTCGCCCTTTGGCCTCCAGCACCTCATTGTCGAGCACGATGGCGACCTCATCTTCTGAGGAAAGTCCGTAGTAGTCGGACAGTTCCATACGCTCCTTGGAAGGAGTATATTTTTCGATGAGGCTGCTCAGCAGCATAAAGAAAATTACGACAATAATCAAAACGCCGACAGCCAAAAACGGGATAACTTTCTTTCTCATTTTAAAACCCTTTCTTCTTAAGCATTTCAGGAATACTCTGTGCGTCCCTATTGTAGCATACCCGCACATAAATTCAAAGTTTTTTGGAGAGATTCCCTGCCGCCAATATCTTAATTTTTTCTTATGTTCTTCGGCAAAAAAACGACAGGGAGCCCAAGGCAGTCTGCGCATGTTGCAAAGAGCCGGTTCCCCGCCGTATCTTTTTTCAGATTTGTACGTGTAAGATATCGTCACAGGGTGGGCATTGAGGAACTCCATCCCTGTTTGTTCCCTTTTTCGGCACGCATGCGTTCTGCGCATGTACACCGTGTGTTATTATGTGTCATCGCTGTTTAATTTATCAAAATGAATTTCTTTTAACACCCCCTCGTCAAAAATATAGTCTCGCATATAAGAATTTTCCTCGTTGATACAAAGCTCTGCCGCAACGTGCCCGGAATTGCTGGGCTCGCCTTTCAGCCAAATGGTAATTCCCCTGTCCTCTAACGAGGAAAGCTCTAAATAAAGCTTTCTCATTTGTTCCATATGCAATGTCGTATCCCCCAAACTTCAGATTTACCAAAAGGAAATTCGCTGGTTCCATGTGTGATATATTAGCTGCAGCAGATTCGCCCAATCCCCGGCGGGCGAAACGGGTGTGACAGGAAATATCTAGGAAAGAAAATCCTGTAAGACAGAAAAATGTTCTTTTTTGATTTGAAATGGATTCTGGAGAAAAGGAACGCTGCGCACGGGATTGCGGCAGGAACCGGAAAATTCACGGAATTGCTTTGGACTTTCCGATTGCGTAAGATAACAAAAACCTTCCCCAAGGTTAATAGAGTGATTGATATATGAGAAAAATTCCCGGTACTGCCGGAGCTTCCATGGCGCAAGACTGCCGATGATAAGCTTCCTGTCGCAGCGGAGAAATTCCTGCAGATTGAGTTCGTCCCGGCTTCCCATATCAAGAATCAGGTACTGGTAGCCTTGATTGTAAAGCGAGGGAAGTTCCTCCGGAAGGACGGCAGGATAATAATCCACGTGGTAAATCGAAAAACAGGTTCTGCCGTTTTTTTCGGACTGCCGACAGGGCAGTGCCGTTTCTTCCGGAAGCCGGGCGAGCTCATTTCTTGCATGACATTCCAGCAGCGCTGTTTTGCATTTGAGCTTGGATGCGCACAGATTAGACAGTGCGATTGCCAGATGCGTAACGCCGGCTCCGGCCTGGCAGCCTGCGAGACCGATAATCAGGCGCTGTTTTGTTCCGTTTCCGCCAATGCCAAAAATGATGCTTCATCTCCTTTCCGTTTAGTAATTGGGAAATAAGCCGTTCCTTTCCGGCAGTCACGGCAAAAGGATTGCAATCCGCCGGAAAACAGTAGACGGGTTCCCGCAGTGTCCGGGCATATTTTTCCGCCGCTCTCTGATTGCCGAAATTACAGATAAATAAAGTATTTTGGCGCTCTTTAAGCTGCCCGGCAGCCGTCAGCGAAGCTGCCATATCCCAACTGCTCCCGCTCATGATAAAAATTGTCAGATCCGAATCTGTGGCTTCCGGCAATTCACTCAGGCAGGTGCCGTAATCTTTTACGGTGATGCAGTATTCCGGGAGTGGATTTTCGATGCCCGGTCCGTAATCCGGTATTCCGGAAAAATACCTTCGGCTGAAAATTCCGTTTTTTTCCCGGAAAAAGGGCTCGCTATCCGTTATGGCGGACAGGGCGTTCGGATGGTCTACGGGTATGTAGGCGCAGGGGATTCCCTTTTTGTTCAGGGTGCACACGAGAGAAATTGCAAAATGTGTTGCACCTGCGCCGGGTCTGCTGCCGGTGACGGCAATATTTCGTATGAGATGTGAAGCTGTCTGACACGCGGGGTTTTTAAGGCTTTCCGCAGACACAGAGCCGCATGAAAGCTCCATGAGGGCGGCCCTAAGCTCTGCAGCCGTTTGATACCGCTCGTCGGGCGACGGAGCGGAGGCCTTTTTGATAATGTGTAATAGCTCGTCGGTACAGACGGTGTTTTCAGCCAGAAAGGAGAGTACCTTTCCAAGGCCGTAAATGTCGCAGGTTGTGCCGACAGGTTCGCCGGATAAAGCCTCCGGCGGAACAAATCCGTCCGTTCCGCAGATTTGGAAATTTTTACCGGAACCGGTAATAAACGAAGCGATTCCAAAGTCGATTAATTTTATCTGATTTCCGCATAATATAATGTGCTCGGGCTTTAAATCCTGATACAGGATAGGGTATGGAGCCAAATGATGCAGATAGTCCAGAATACCGCAAAGCTGAATGCCGTACGCTATAATTTGTTCCTGTGGAATCGTTTCCTGATGGAGTACAAGTGTCTCCAGTGAATCACCCTGAATAAATTCTTCAATCATGTAAATATTGTATTCGTCCTCGTCGATATCATATATGAGAGGGATTCCAGGATGATTGAGAGTTTTCAGAAGGTTTGCTTCTGCCAGAGGAAATTCCTCTGAACCGGCGGAAACCCGCCTGACCGTGTCCTTGGGGATACATTTGATGGCACGGTAAACCTTCAATATAAGATGTTCGGCAAGGTAGACGGTGCTGCTGCTGCCAGCGCCAAGAGTCGAGATAATTCGGTATTTGCCGAACAAAGTAGTGTGTTCCATGCGATACCCGCTCCTTTCAAAGCGTGTCAGTTTCGCATCTCATGCATATGTTTATAACATGAAAGGTTTTCTTTTTCAACTGCTTTTGTAATTTTTGTATATATTTTACAAATTTGTTAGCAAAAAAGACTTCAAAAATTGTTTTAGAAAGATTTAATAATGGCATACTTTACATCATTAGGGCATTTGATTATAATAGATGTACGGTTTACAAGGTTTTCCGGATGAAGGAAGTGATTGTATGAAAATTGAAAAAGTAAATGATAATCAGATTCGCTGCACACTCACGAGGGAGGATTTGGCGGAACGCCAGATTAAACTCAGCGAGCTTGCATATGGAACAGAGAAGGCAAAGCTTCTGTTCCGGGATATGATGCAGCAGGCAGCTTATGAATTTGGCTTTGAAGCAGACGATATACCGCTTATGATTGAGGCGATTCCCCTCTCGGCGGATACCATTATATTAGTGATTACCAAGGTGGAATATCCGGAGGAGCTTGATACGAGGTTTTCGAAGTTTTCCGAGCCGGATCCGGAGGATATTTACGAGGATGTCATAGCCGGCAGCGCAATGGGACCGGTTTCCGAGAGCGCGGATGATATATTGGGAATGTTTAAAGGACAGGAAGAAAAGCAAAAAGCGGACGCGAAAGCGAAAAGTGACGGCTTCGTGCCACTGGATGGCGGAAAAAACCAAAAAGAAGAAAATCCGGTAAAGGTACTTGTAGACATTACGAAGCTGTTTGTTTTTCAGGATTTGTCGGAGGTAACCCGTCTGGCGCATGTTTTGAAGGGCTTTTACCGCGGCAGCAACGATTTGTACCGAAATGAGTCCACGCACAGATATTATCTGCTGGTGAGCAAGAGCAGCCAGTCGCCGGAGGAGTTCAATAAGGTGTGCAATATCCTTTCCGAATATGCGGTGCAGCAGGCTTATTCCCCGGCAGCGGGGGCGTTTTTCGGGGAGCATTACCAGTTGATTTTAAAAGGGAAAGCGCTTCAGACGCTGGCATCGCTGTGACACTCGGCGTAAAGCAGTTTCACGGGTGTATGCGAGAATCATAATTTCATAAGCAATGAAAAAGGCGGCTCCCGCCTCTGGAAAATCCTTTTGTGGATTTACAGAGACGGGAGCCGCAGTTTTTTCGATTAAGCGAGATCTTTTGCAAGAAAATCGTTAATTTCTTTGACCAGAGAATCCGGGTCAATTCCGTGTACCATAGCAGCTTCCTCAATTGTTTCCATCTGAGAAGACGGACATCCGAGGCAATGCATTCCGATATTTAAAAGAATAGGCGCGATGTTCTGGTCAATCTGAAGAAGTTCACCAATCATGGTTGCTTTTGTTACCTGAGCCATATATAGTCCTCCTGATATTGTTTTTTTACAGTATTCCCGTAACGTGCTCATTATAATACGAATCGGTCAGGAATGCAATCAATTCATACCGGTATAGGATGATTTCCCCGAAAAGCACGACGGACATGGAGACAAAAACAAAAAATTGCCGCATGGGCTCTTTAGGGAAATGCTTTTGGGACCGATATATAAAGCAGAGATTCGGGACAGGGAATGTCGGAATAACAGCACGGATGCGGGACGGATATAGAAGGAGAGTGCACAATGAAAATTAATTATAACGTATCGGCGGCTATTGCAAATAAGAACCTGCTGGGAATCGAAAATAATCTGGCCACTACGATGGAGCGTCTTTCGTCGGGACTGAAAATCAATCACGCGAAGGATAATCCTGCGGGCATGGCGATTTCCAATAAGATGCAGGCGCAGATAGACGGCCTGGACCGTGCGTCCGAGAATGCATCGGACGGTATTTCTGTCATTCAGATTGCCGATGGAGCGCTCAATGAGACCACAAGCATATTACAGCGTATGCGTGAGCTTTCCGTTCAGGCGGCGAGTGATGCGACGATGACGCCGGCAGACAAAGAGGCGATACAAAAGGAGATTGAGTCCCTTAAGGATGAGGTGGACCGAATTTCGACGGATACGGAATATAACAGCAAGAGGCTTTTAGACGGTTCTTTGGATACGAGGGTTTATACGGCGCACGCCACGCGCGTGGATATTTCAGACCATGTGAAGGCAAGCCAGTACGAGCTGACGGTAGATGCCGCTGCGACCCAGGCAGGACCGGTGACGGCCGCGGCGGATTTTAATTCCGATACGGCGGTCGGCGTTGCGGGAGTTATGAGTATCAATGGTTCGAAGGTCGAGATTGCGGCGACAGATACCTATGCGCAGGTTTATCAGAAAATCAGGGATGCGGCGGAGATCGGAGAGGCTTCGGCAGAGTTGGATCCCGCGACGGGCAATGTCAATTTTACTGCCACGGCTTATGGGCAGCAGAGCGCGCTCAAAATCACCTTTGATGACGATGCCCTTGCAACCGCGCTTGGGATTACGGGCGTTACATATGATGCGGATGAGGATGCTTTTGTATATACGGATGCTGCCGGTAATATACCGACAGGTACGGATGCGCAGATTACATTGACTAAATCGGGCGACGGCACGGGCTTTGGAGATACCGCTACTGTTTCTGTGGATGGAAATAAGATTACGGTTACGGACAGGGGAGGGTTTTCGTTGTCCTTTACGGCGCAGGCAGATTATAACGGAGTTATTGAATTTGACGTAACAGACATCGGTACGATGACGCTTCATATCGGAGCCAATGTTGACCAGGAAACAAATGTGCGGATTCCGGAGGTTTCCTGTGAGAGCCTGTATATTGATCAGGTGGACGTTACGACCGTGAATGGGGCAGACAGGGCAATTACCAGCTTTGATGACGCAATTTCCAAGGTCAGCGAGGTGCGTTCCAAGCTCGGAGCTTATCAGAACCGTCTGGAGAGCTCGGTGGCAAGCCTTGACACCTTTGAGGAAAATATGACGGGTGCGCTTTCGAGACTTACGGATGCCGACATGGCAGATGAGATGACTGATTATGCACATCAGAATGTTTTGAATCAGGCAGCGATTTCCGTGCTGACACAGGCAAACGATTTGCCGCAGCAGGTGCTGCAGATTCTTCAGTAATAAGGAGCAGATGCTTTGAAAAAGGAACAGGTTTCGGATTTTACAAGGAGAATCAGCCAAAGCAACCGCGGGGGTCTGGTGATTATTATTTATGATATGCTCTTTGTCTATCTTTCCGATGCGAAGGAGGCATATGAGCAAAAGGAGTGGGATGCTTATAAAACGGCGCTCCGCCAGGCGCAGCGCACGATTACGGAACTGATGACAGCTCTGAATTTTTCGTATGAGCTGGCTGCGGAGCTTTATCGGATTTATGTATTCTGCCGGGATTGTCTTGCGCGGGCGATGTATAAGCGCGGACTTTCGGACATAGAGCTTGCGGAACGGCTGATGAAAAAGCTTTATACGGCGTTTGAACAGACCATGAGTCAGGATACGTCCGCTCCCCTTATGAGTAATACCCAGCATGTGTATGCCGGGTATACTTACGGGAAAAATGATTTGGTTGAGACGTGTCAGGATTTTGACGCTTCCAGAGGATTCTTTGCATAGGAATCCTCTATTTTTTTTATACTTGCAAGTAAAAATTTATACCGCATCTGCACGGAATACAGCTCGTAGATACAGCAGTCAATGAGGTCCGGGTCAACGACGTTTTCCAGATTGCGGTAGGCATCCTGCAGATCCTGCGCCGTCTGGTGGAGGTCATTCATAAGCAGAGTATAATGTTCATCATTCGTTTTTTCTTGTTGAAAAAAACGCAGCATATCGTTCCTCCGTCTAAATTAATCATAGCTTTACTCCTAGTATAATCGGAAAATTCCCATTCTATACAAAAAACGGGAAAATATGTTACGCGCGGCAAAAATTTTAAATTTTAATCATAAAAAGAAAAATACGGAATAAATTTAGAAATGAAAAAGGAGGCATGTCAGAGGGGAGACGCTGATGCAGCAGACGGAAGCATTTGGAGTGATTTTGGCGCTTCTTGGAGCGGTGCTTTTGATTGCCGCGGTAAAAAGGAAATCACAGGTTCTTTTAAATTTTCTGGTGCGGACGGTTTTGGGGGCAATCTGTGTGATTTTTACAAACGATTATCTTGCGGCGCAGGGGATTGCGCTTGCGGTGGGGCTTAATCCGGTTAGCTTATTGACACTCGGAACCCTCGGAGTTGGCGGGTTTGCGCTGCTTTACGGAATTGTGGCGTGTAAATTTTTGTAGGAAATTGCCAAAAAAATGCCGTTTTATGTGGAAGTATAGACAAATGTAGACAGCGCTGTTATAATTCGATTTACCAAAAACGAAAGAGGTGATGAGTTGGGGAGCTTGCGAATCTTACATTGCTGTCGTTTCTTTCAATGGCGGTAGTAATGGATACAAAGAGCGGAACAATCAGTAACCGGCTGATTATTTCCGGACTTATCTGGGGACTGGCATTCCGTCTGATGGAAGAGGGGAGTGCGGGAGCGGTTCATTTTCTGGTGAACATATCTATTCCGGTTATCTTACTATTTCTTTTATTTCAATTGCGCGTACTCGGCGCAGGAGATATCAAGTTATTTTCCGTTGCAGGAGGTTTTTTGACAACCACACAGTTATTTTATCTGATACCGACGGCATTTGCGGCCGCGGCGGTCATCGGGGGCGTTAAGCTGGTTTATATTGCTCTGACTGTGGGGTATGCATACGGAACAAGGACATTGATGCATTTTTCAACGGCAATTTTCATCGGTTATCTTATTGTGGTCTGGGGGTGGGGCATTGCGTAAGCTTGTCATTGCGTTCTGCGATACGGACAGGCTGTATGGCAGCAGGTTTGTGACTTATTTGATGGAGCATAAGGCAAAGGAAATGTCAGTGCATGCGTTTTTGGAGCCGGACGTGTTTTTGCGGGAGACCGAAAAAACGGTTTTTGACGCGGTGGTGCTTGGCGGCGGTTTTGACGCCGTGGAGGAAGTGCTGCTGCAAAAGCGGCTTCCGACGCTTCGGCTGTTAGAGGAAACGCCGGCGCAGGCGGCAGGGGAAACGGCGGGGCAAAGTGCTGTATTTGTTTGGAAATACCAGCCGATGAGCGTCATTTTACATGAGATGCAGGCGCTTACAGAGAGCGTATCCGGAGCGGCGGGGACAGGAGCCGTGTACGAGCCGGGGTTGGAAGTGATAGGGGTGTATTCGCCCATCAGGCATGAAATGCAGGTGCCGTTTTCTCTCATGCTTGCGTCTGTACTGGCAAAGAGAAGCCGGGTTCTTTATCTGAATCTTACGGAACAGTCCGGTTTTCCGGAAGCGTTTCATCTTTCGGGGGAGAATGACATAGGAGATCTTTTGTTTGCACTCCGAAAGGGAAGGATCAAAGAGGCTTTTCAAAAAAGTGTTTATGAGAACAGCGGCATCGGTTATATTCCGCCGTTTTTTAATCCGGAGCAGCTTGGCGAGCTTACGCCCGGTGATTTGCGGGAGCTTTTGTCATTTGCCGGGGGACAGTCCAATTTTGAGGCAGTCGTTGCAGATTTTGGGGACGGGGTGCATCCCCTGTCCGAAATGCTCGGTATGTGCAGCACAGTGTATGCACCGGTAAAGGAGGGGTATTTTTATGAGTGTCAAAAGGAAAGCTTTCTCTCCTACCTGACAAAGGCAGGGGCGGAGGAGCTAAGAAACGCGGTACAGTTTTTGGATTTGCCGTTTTCGGCCAGGGGAATCCGCTTTGGCGGTGACGTACTGGAACAGCTCGCATGGAGTGAATTTGGAGACTATGTGAGGACGTATCTGGAGGGAGCTCGGTATGGCGGCGGACAGATGGGATAACGAAACGCTCGCCCGACTGAGGGAGCAGGTGCTCAAAGAGCTGGATTTTACAAAAGAACCGTCGGATGAGGAGGTGCGGCATTTTGTGGAAGAAAGCGTCGCGGCTTATGCCAGGGAAAGCCTTCTTTCGATGGAGGAACGGAGCGTTTTAGAGCAGACGCTGTTTAATTCACTTCGAAAGTTCGATGTGCTGCAGGAGCTGTTGGAGGATACGGAGATTACTGAAATCATGGTCAACGGAGCCGATACCATATTTTACGAAAAAGGGGGAAGGCTTTACCGCTCACAGGCAAAGTTTTCATCCGTGGAAAAGCTAAACGATATTATCCAGCAGATTGTGGGCGGCGGCAACCGCATGGTAAACGAGGCTTCGCCAATCGTGGATACGAGGCTGCCGGACGGTTCGCGTGTCAATATTGTACTGGAGCCGATTTCCATCGATGGAGCCGCCGTATCTATCCGAAAGTTTCCGGCGCATCCCATTCTTATGCAGGATTTGATCCGCATGGGCTCGATTTCATCTGAGGGGGCGGAGTTTTTAGAGATGCTGGTAAGGGCAGGGTATAACATCTTTGTGTCCGGCGGAACAGGATCAGGAAAGACTACGTTTCTAAACGCGCTCTCACAGTATATTCCAGGGGAGGAGCGTATCATTACGATTGAGGATTCCGCCGAGCTGCAGCTTGTGGACAAGCCCAATCTGGTGCGGCTGGAGACCAGGAACGCTGTAATGGAAGGGGTTCTGCCGATTACTATACGGGATTTGATAAAGACGGCGCTGCGTATGCGGCCGGAGCGTATTATCGTCGGGGAATGCCGCGGAGCCGAAGCGCTGGATATGCTGCAGGCGATGAACACGGGGCATGAAGGAAGCCTGTCTACCGGCCATGCCAATTCCTGCCGGGATATGTTAAACCGGCTGGAGACGATGGTGCTGATGGGGATGGAGCTTCCGCTTTCGGCAATCCGCAGCCAGATTGCTTCGGGGCTGGATATTCTTGTGCATTTGGGCAGGCTGCGGGACAAAAGCCGAAGGGTACTCAGTATCACGGAGGTTACGGGGATGAAGGACGGCGAGATATTGTTAAATGAATTGTTTCGTTTTGTGGAAAAGGAGGGCGGAAGTGAAGAAGTTTGTGGAGAACTTTGCCGGGTCGGGAGGCTTATCTGCCGGGAAAAATGCATCCGGGCAGGCGTACAGGGCTTCGGCGCAGGGGACAGATTATAGGAAATACCGCTGCGGCCCCGTGGAATGGCTGTGGTGCCTCGGAGTGAGCATGCTGACGGCAGCGGCGGTTTCCTGGCTGTTCTACCGTTCCCGGTATGGTATGGTGCTTGCGCTTCCTATCTGCGCCTTATATGGGAGGTGGTATCAAAAGGAACAGGGCAAAAAAAGGCAGGAAAAGCTTCTGGGAGAGTTTGCGGATGGTATGCAGGCGGTTTCGGCATCGCTTCTGGCGGGAAGTTCGGTGGAAAACGCGTGGCGCGCGGCGGAGCGGGAGCTTGCGGCGCTGCATGGCAGGGAGGCGATGATGACAATGGAATTTCGAAGAATGAATACAGAAATCGGCATGAACAGACCGGTGGAGGAGCTTTTGCTGGAGTTCGCCGGGCGCAGCGGCTGTGAGGATATAGAAAATTTTGCCGGAATATTTTCGTTTGCCAAAAGAAGCGGGGGAGATTTTGTGAAGATTATCCGTGCCACAATCGGGAGGATTTCCGGAAAAATCGAGGTGGAACGGGAGATTGCGACGGTAGTGGCGGGAAAAAAGCTCGAGGGAAGAATCATGAATATCATGCCGTTTGTTATTTTGGCATACTTAAATCTTGCCTCCGGAGAGTTTATTGACGCTTTGTATGGCAATCTGACCGGCATTTTGGTAATGAGCGGGGCGCTCCTGACGTTTGCAGTATCTGTGGTAATCTCCGAGCGCATTACGGATATCAGGGTGTAGGAGGGGCATACATGGTTTTATGTACGGTTGTGCTGGCGGCGGGTTTTGTCATATGGCTGGCTGCGCGAAAACGGCTGACACTTACGGGACGGAGGATGCTGCTTACAATGACGGTGATGGCAGGACTCGGTCTTGCCGCGGGGGCATCGCAGGAGGAGACGCTCCTGGACGGAAGGTATCTTGAGCGGAATGAAAACGGAGCCGGAAGCTATGAAGCAAAGCTGCAGGTCAATGCCGGGGAGCTTCTTGAGGATTACAGTCTTACGGTAACGGTTCCCGAGACGCAGCTTACAAAGGAGGAGGAAAAGCAGCTTCTTGAGGCGGCAAAGCGGGAGATTGACGCAGAATTTCCGGGAGATAATAAGGACAGCGAAAATATACGGGAGGCGGTTCTTATCCGTGATTCCTATCAGGACGGAAAGGTGGCGACGGAATGGGAATTTGATAATTATGAGGTAATGGATTTACAGGGAAATGTAATGGACGTGGAACTGCCGGAGAAGGGAACCGTGGTTACGGCCTCGGTGAATTTAAGCTGCGGGACCTCGGCATGCCGGTATGAATTCTCCTTTCGCGTTCTGCCAAAGCAGCTTGGTCAGAGTGAGCTCCTGCTAAAGGAGGTGGAAGATTATTTACAGGAACAGGAGACAGAGGAGGGAAGCCGTAGGCTTAAGCTGCCCGAGTACGTGGGAGAACAGGCGCTTGCATGGAGTGAGAAGCCGGAATATCTGCCGGAAAAAATTTTACTTCTCGGAACCTGTGTAACAGTGCTTCTTCCTCTGTTGGAAAATTCAAGACAAAAGGAAGCAAAGAAAAAGCGTGACCGAGAGCTGGCGAGGGAATATCCTGAGCTGCTTGGCAAGCTGGTGCTGCTGATGGGTGCAGGAATGACACTGTGGGCAGCATGGAATAAAATTGCAGCAAATTACAGTAAAGAGCGGAAAAAGAATACAATCAGACCGCAAATCGTGTATGAGGAGGTACTGAAAACCTGTTATGAGGTTCAGGGAGGGGTCGGAGAGGAACGGGCGTATGAGCGGTTCGGTGAGCGGTGCGGCGGCATCAGATACCGAAAGCTCGGAAATATGCTTGCCCAAAATTTGAGAAAGGGAACAAACGGATTGGTGGGACTGCTGGAAAAGGAGGCTGAGGATGCCTTTGAGGAACGCAAAAGCATGGCGAGAAAATACGGTGAGGAGGCGGGAGCTAAGCTGATGTTCCCAATGCTCGTGATGCTGGGCGTAATTATGGTAATCCTGCTGGTGCCGGCAATCAGTTCATTTCAGATTTAACAGAAAATCGATTTTTCACTTACAGATTTGTGTATGCGCGCTGCTTGAGGGCAAACTTGTAAGCCATCTATGGCTTTGTGAAAAGCAGCGCAGAAATGAGGTAAAATATGAGAGGAATTCGCGAGTTTATTTATGAAGAAGATGGAATTGCGGTGGTTGAAATCATCTTGATTTTGGTAATTGTGATTGGGCTTGTCATTATATTTAAGAGCAAGCTGACCACATTGACTACAGATATTTTTAAGAAAATCAATACGGATGCAGGAAAAATTATAAAATGAAAATACGTGCAAATATAACGGTTTTTGCGGCGTTAAGCCTGATGCTGACGGCATCGTTTCTGTTTGCGCTGCTTGAGGCGGCGCGGGTCCGGGGACTGGAGACCTGTGCCGCGCTGGTGTCACGCATCGGGATGGAGTCGGTCTGTGCAGAGTACCAGCCGGGCTTGTGGGAACAATACCACCTGCTGTATCTTGACGGGGCGTACGGGACAGAGCATTTTTCCATGGGAAATGTTACGGAGCGGATGGAACAGAGGGTTACGGAAAATCTTGCAAAACCGGATAACGGAAGCAATCTTTTACAGCTGCAATTTGTGCAGGCACAGCCTCAGGAATATACGCTGGCAGCAGACGGTGACGGAGCGGCATTTTTAAAGCAGGCGGCGCTTTATATGAAGAAAAGCTTGCCGGAAAGAGTCATGAAGGAACTCTACGATAACTATCAGGAGGGCAGGCAGGTGGAGGAAAGCGAGGGCGCGGAGTACAGCGTGGAGGACGCGGACCGGGCACTGCGGGAGGCAAAGGAGGCAGAACAGAGTACGGAGCAGGAAGCTCTGCCGGATGAGGTGCCCGTGGAGGAAAGCGGCGGCGGACAGGACGTCGTCGCACAGGAGACAGAAGGAGAAGTAGAGAATCCGTTGGAACTGGTACTTGCGCTGAAGGAAAACGCCATATTGGGAATGGTTGTGGAGGATATTTCCGAGCTCTCTTCCAACCAGGTCAGTCTAAAGGAGTCCGTATCAAAAAGGCAGAGGCAAAAGGGTACGGGTAGCGAAAGCGAGACTGTGCGTTTGGACTGGAAGGACAGGGTGCTCATACTGGAATATCTGGACGAATGCTTCTGCGACTATACTGAACCGAAGGCGGAAGGGGAGCTGTCGTACGAGCTGGAATATGTGCTCTGCGGCAAAGACGGTGACCGGGAAAACCTGGAAGGGGCCGTCAATCGTCTTTTATTTCTCCGGGAGGTTGCAAATGTCACGCATATTTTGAGTAATGGTAAAAAATTAAATGAAGCATTAACAATTGCAACGGCGCTGGCGGGGTTTAGCGGGAATCCGGCGGTAATTAAAATCGTGCAGATTGGAATTGTTGCGGCATGGGCATATGTGGAAAGTATACTGGATGTAAGGACACTGCTGGCAGGAGGGAAAATAGCCCTGCTCAAAAACGGGCAGCAGTGGACGGCGGATACCGGAAATCTTGCAGGTGCGCTGCAAAATCATGCAAGGGCAAAGGAGTGTGACAACGGCTTCTCGTATCAAACCTATTTAAAGCTGTTTTTGTTTGGAATGAAGACGGGAAAGCTGGCATACCGGATGATGGATGTTATGGAATGGGCAATCAGAAAGGTGCCGGAATATGCGAATTTCCGCATGGATTTTATGATAGGCAGTCTCAGTTACGCTTACAGCTATGAAACAAGGCCGCTGTTTTCCGGGTTGGCATCCATCGACAGCGGAAAACCTGCAGGGTATGTGTTTGAAACAGAAAAACAATTCAGTTATATGGAGTGAAAGGCAGGTGCATCGCGGTGTCTCTTGGCTTGGAAGGCCGAATAATAAAACAAAATAAAATAAAAAAATCTCTCCCCCGGGACGGCTGCGTCCGAAGGTATTTTCCCGTGCCATTCCAAACCGGGGAGGCACCGCGATGCACTTGCCTTACGGCGTTTTTTACATTGGAGGCTGCAATTATCCTTCCGCTGCTTGCATGCTTTTTTGTCAGTATTCTGTTCTTTTTCCGCGTACTGCAGATAGAACTGGAGGTACAGCGGGCATTGGGCGACACGGGGAGAACGCTTGCCGCATATGCTGCCGCGGATAGTGTGGAGATAAACATAGCGTCTGCTAAGGTTTTATTCATGAAGGAATTGAGTGACAGCGAAAATATATGCCGCTTTATAAAGAATAAAGCGGCAGGAATCAGCATTTCAAATTCGGACTTTGAGGGAGACTTCATAAAACTGAAGGCTGATTATACGATACGTCTCCCGGTAGGGCTGCTCGGAAAACAGCAAATTCGGATGAACCAGTGTGTACAGTGCAGAAAATGGACAGGCTGGCAGTCCACGGGAACGGAAGACGAAGAAAATTTGTGGGTATATATTACGGAGACGGGTACGGTATATCATACATCAAAGGAATGCAGCCATATTAAGCTTGCAGTCAGGCAGACAGGTTATGAGACGCTAAGCACGCTGCGCAGCGAAAATGGAAATAAATACTACGCATGTGAAATTTGCGCGGAAAAAGTAAACAAAAATCAAATTGTTTACATCACAAACCAGGGAGACCGTTACCATGTCCGTTTGGATTGCAGCGGGATTAAACGCACGGTTTTGATGGTGCGGCTTTCCGAGGCGGGCGGCCGCCTGCCCTGCAGCAAGTGTGGAGGAGAAAGAAAATGATACGACAAGCAGTATTGCTCTGTATTCTGGGCATATCAGCATATCAGGATTGTAAAAGCAGGACAGTCTGCTTTCCTTTCCTGGCGGCGTCAGGGCTTTTGGGCGGAACTTTTCTGTTATGCAGCGACCCCGGGAACGGAATGGATATGCTTCTTGGAGCCGGAATCGGCGGGATAGTACTTTTGCTTTCATTTATCACCAGGGAGAGTATCGGAAGAGGCGACGGTCTTATGCTTATGGTGAGCGGGGTTTTCCTCGGAGCAGAAAAGAATCTTGAGCTGTTTTTTGCCGCACTTTTATTATGCGGTATGGCGGCATTGTTTTTGATAGTAATGAAAAGAAAGGAGAGGACGTACAGAATTCCGTTTGCCCCGTATTTGCTGGCGGGCTATCTGTTCGTTCTGTTGGGTGGATGAGACGGTGGAATGCGGTGCTGACGGTGGAGGCGGCTGTGATTATGCCGATGGTATTAATCCTGCTTGCTGCCGCCATGCATATCGGAATCGAGCTTTTTACGGAAACAGAAGCATTGGCGGCAGAGATACAAAAAAGGGAGGAGCTGCCGATACTGGAAATGTTTCGGCAAACAGAGCGGTTAGGAGAAATGTTTGATGAAGGAAATTAGGTATAACAGAAATTTTAACGCGAGCCATATGGTAATTGAGCAGACAGAAGGACAGCAGGCGTGGGAGCGCAGGATGCTGGAGGAAAACAGGACGGATGAGCTGCTTGCGCCCGATTATGTGAGCGAAAACGGAAAATGCTACCTTTGGTATTACATTACGGGAAGGCAGGCGCTGGATGTTATTGTCGATTCTGCAGAATTAAGTTATGAGCTTCTGGAAGCGCTTTGCATGGCGCTGACGGGAGCGGTAAAAAAAGCGGAGGAACTATTACTTTCTCCGGATGGGCTGCTTTTGGAGCCGGAATGTATTTTTGTGGAAAACCGGACGGGAAAAATCAGCTTTTGCTATTATCCGGGAAATGAAGCCCCTCTAAAGGAGTCTTTTCACGGGCTGCTGGAATATTTGCTGACAAAATTAAATCATGGGGACAGAAGGGTAGTTGAAAGTGCATATCAGCTATATGAATGTACCGGTATGGATGGATACTGTATGACGGATATTTATCGTGCGCTGCGGCAGGGCTGTCACACGGATGAAACGGAAATCTGTCAGGATGAAAGCCGTGATGCGGAGCCGGCTGCTCTGCGGGAGAGGGAGGACATAAGGAATTGTGAGGTAGAAATGCTGAAGGACCTTCAGGATGAAAAAACCGTCGGTATAAAAAGAGCAGGAATGACGCTTGCGGAAATTGTAAAAAAATTGATAAAAGCAAAGCTTCCTGCAACGGGGGAACTGCGGAAGGGGCGTAAGAGCCTCATACCGAAAAAGCGCAGGGAGGAACCGTTTGTGTTTGAGCCGGAAACTGAGAGTGAAATGCAGCGGCAGCAGCACCCTACGGTTTTGCTTTCGGAAATTACAAATCATCCGCTCGGGATCCTCAAATATGAGGGAAACGGCTGCTGCGGGGAGCTGAAAATAGATCATACGCCGTATGTCATCGGAAGTGATGCGGCGTGTGACGGGATATTGAACAGTGACACGGTGAGCCGCAGGCATGCAAGAATTACAAAGAAAGGTGAAGTCTATTTTATAGAAGATTTGAATTCGACCAACGGCACCTTTGTGGGAGGGGAGCTGATTAACTGCCGCATTCGGATGAGCCTCACATCAAATGAGACGGTTGCATTTGCGGATGAAAAGTTTAGATTTATTTAAGAAAATCGGCAGGAAGTATGTTTGCATTCTGATAGGAGAAACTCTATAATAACCATATTGACAGAATAATGAAAAAAGAACCGGAGAAATGCGGACATATGCGAGGAGAAATAGAACAGGCCCTGTTTGGGCAGGGGTACCGTCTTTGCAGGGTACAGCCCGATGAGGTGGAGGTTTTTTATAAATATTATCAGGAAGGTTTCCATGTGGTCATGACCGTGGATTTGGAGTATGGTTATCAAATGACAGCCGAACAGCAACGGATATTGGAAAATCGGGTGCTGGATCTGTTTTACCATCCGCAGGGCAGAC
The DNA here is from genome assembly GCA_944380515.1 of uncultured Roseburia sp. Taxonomy (GTDB): domain Bacteria; phylum Bacillota; class Clostridia; order Lachnospirales; family Lachnospiraceae; genus Roseburia. The sequence continues at coordinate 23,144 of CALWHT010000013.1, read as the reverse complement.
TTGCTGATTTTCCGGAAGGGTTTCCGGTTTATCATGTGGAGCCGCTTACGCTGCTTATCGGCGGGAGTGCCGAAACGGCGAGGGAAATATGCGGTGCATGCCGGAATATATGGGTTTACCGGCCCACAGAGCAGAGACTTATCATTTATGAAAATCAGCCCGGAGATTTTTGGGGACTGCGCAGAGTGCTTGAGGGGCTTGATGCGGGCGGTACGAATCGGCAGAAGCCCCCGGCAAAGAGAAGCAGGGGGATAAAAGCTTTCCCCTTTGCTACGATTGTTATCGCTGCAATCAATCTGATTGTATATATTGTGCTCGAAATATTGGGCGACACAGAGGATGGTTTGTTTATTGCCGCTCACGGAGGCATGTATCCTGCATTTATTATTTATGACCATCAATGGTGGCGGATACTGACTTCCATGTTTATCCATTTCGGGCTGCCGCATCTTTTAAATAATATGGTAATATTCTGCTGTATCGGTTCCCGCCTGGAGCGTGCGGTCGGACACTGGAAGCTTGCGGTGATTTATCTGCTCTCGGGAATCGGCGGGGGACTATTGTCGCTGGCTGCCATGGTTTTCACCGGAGATTATGCGGTGGCAGCGGGGGCGTCCGGCGCGGTGTTCGGCACAATTGGAGGACTTTTGTGGGCGGTGATTATGCACCGCGGAAGCTTTGAGGGACTCACGACAAGGGGACTGGTTTTAATGGCGGCGCTGAGCCTGTACTATGGATTCTCTACGATTGGAGTCGATAATTGGAGCCATATAGGCGGTATTGTGACCGGATTTCTTACGACGCTTGTTTTGTATCACAGAAAATCTCAAAAATGTTGATTTTAAGTATGAAACTTTATATACTGATGACAGGACTTACAAAAAGCTGAAAAAAGAGGTAACAAATGAAAGTAAACATTTATTATGGCGGCAGAGGATTGTTAGATGATCCGACGCTGTATGTACTGAAAAAAATAGAAGAAGTACTCAACGAGCTTCGTGTTACAGTGGAACGTATCAATATATATGAGCATAAAAACGAAATCGCAACGCTTCCGCAGACGATGAAGGGGGCAGATGGGATTATTCTCGCGACAACAGTAGAATGGCTTGGCATAGGCGGATATATGCAGCAATTTTTAGATGCCTGCTGGCTTTATGGAGATAAGGAAAAGATTAAAACGACCTATATGCAGCCGATTGTGATGTCAACGACCTACGGAGAGAGAGAGGGCGAACTGACGCTTGCGAGCGCATGGGAAATTCTGGGTGGTCAGCCCTGTCCGGGACTCTGCGGGTATGTTGAGGATCTTGTCAGCTTTGAAATGAATAAAGACTATACGAATCTCATCGAGAAGAAGGCGGAGGGACTCTACCGTACGATTTCCCAGAAAATAAAGTCGCTCCCGTCCAGCAATCAGGCAGTAAAGCAGGCGGTTCTGAGAACGCCGCAGATGGAGCTGACACCACAGGAGAGCGAACAGTTGTCAAAATATGTTTCGGATGACAGCTATGTAAAAAAGCAAAAAGAGGATATTGAGGAGCTTGCTTCCATGTTTAAGGATATGCTGGGCAAGGCGGAACAGGAGGAGGAAGCCTACATTGAGACCTTTCGTTCGCATTTCGTTCCCCAGCCGGACTTTAAAGCCAGGTATCTGTTTATTTTAGAGGGAAGAAAAAAACCTCTTTTTGCGGAGGTTGCTCAGGGAGAATTGACGATGCACTATGGGCAGGAGGAAAATATAGACGTTTACGCTAAACTGAGACCGGAGGTCTTAGACGGTATCGTAGAGGGAAGAATGACCTTCCAAAGAGCATTTATGACCGGTGAAATGACAGCAAAAGGTAATTTTAAGATACTTCGAATGCTGGATACGATGTTCAGCTTTGCGTAAGAGGAAGCGAGATGGTAAAAGTACAGCCGTCTCCCGGGCGCGAGTCGCAGATGAGAGTGCCGTGATGGGCATCAATAATCTGTTTGGTGATGACCAGGCCGAGGCCGCTTCCGCCGGTTTTGGATGTAGTAAAGGACTGAAAAATGTTGTCGGCAAAGGCGGGGTCCAGTCCGCCGCCGTGGTCGGTGACAGCGATATGCATAAGACCTTCCGACAAAGAAACGTCAATACGGATGGAGCCGGTGTTGTCCATGGCTTCATATGCGTTTTTTACAATGTTGATAATTGCCTGCTTCAGCAGGCCGGGGTCTATTTCCATTTGGGGAAGAGCGTCGGCCATTACCAGCCGGCACATCCAATTTTTCAGGGGTAATGTAGAGATGGAGTCGTAAATCTGGTGCATAAAGTCGTAAACATCCACCCGGGCCAGATTTAAGTGGCTGCACAGTCCGGCAGATGAGAGTTGGACTACCATATTCCTTAGAAAGGTGATTTCTGACATGGCTTCTTTCCAGTAGTCAAATTGACTGACCTCGGGATGTCTTTTTTCAACCAGTTGGAGAGAACCGCTGATGAGTGTGATGGAATTTTTGATTTCGTGAAAAATGTTTAGGTAATCTTCGTTCGATAACATTGGAACTCCCGTCTTTTCGAAAAACATGCACCTTCGGTGCCGATACCAAGTAGTTTAGCATTGCTAACTATAAAGTTCAATCATAATGATATTACAAAATTCGACAAATGTAAATTAAAACAGAAAGAGAGGATAAAAAATGAGAGAGAAAGATTGTATTTTCTGCAAAATCATTGAGGGAGAAATACCGTCACACACGATTTATGAGGATGAAAGGTTCAAAGTAATCCTGGACGCGAGTCCGGCGTCGAAGGGGCATGCGCTGATTTTGCCGAAGGAACATTATGCCGACATCTATGACATTGACGAGGATACGGCCGCATGTGCCATGAAGCTGGCGAAGAAGCTTGCGGCGCATATGACAGAGGTTCTCGGCTGCGACGGATTTAATATTGTGCAGAATAACCATGAGATTGCGGGGCAGACGGTATTCCATTTCCATATGCACCTCATTCCGCGGTACAAAGAGGCAAAGAACGCTGACATTTTACAGTGGAGCCACGAGACCTTTTCCCAGGAAGAGATGAAGGCAATCTGCGAAAGCTTAAAATGCTGATCTGTTTTAGTGATACGAAAAAGTCGGATAATGCACCTTTCGACAGGGCATTATCCGACGACAAAGAACTATTTTCTTGACGCATTCAAAATCAATCCGACAATCGTATCAATGGAGTTGCGGCTTGCGCTGTTTTTCATTGCCGCAATGTAATCATTCTTTTTTTCAAAGACATACTCAATCGCCTCAAGCAGAGTCGTATTCGTGACATCCTCCTCTTCCAGAACATAGCTAAAGCCCTGTGAGCGGAAAGAATTGGCGTTTAAAATCTGGTCGCCGCGGCTTGCCGCCGCAGACAGCGGAATTAAAATATTGGGCTTATGCAGAGCCAAAAGCTCACAGATGGCATTGGCCCCGGCACGGGAAATCACAAGATCCGCCAGAGCAAACATATCTGCAAGTTCCTGATTGGCATATTCAAATTGCGCATATCCCGATACATCATATAAGGAAGAATCCAGATTTCCTTTTCCGCAAAGATGAATGATATTATAAGACTTTAAAAGCTCCGGCAGCAGACCGCGGATAGCGGTGTTGATGGCACGGGAGCCGCTGCTTCCCCCCACAATCATAATCACGGGCTTTGTATGGTCCGAAAAACGACAGAGCGCGAACGCGTGTGCCGCATCCCCCTTTAAAAGCTCACGGCGGATTGGGGAGCCGGTGAGGACGGCTTTTTCCTGCGGAAGGTAGTTTAACGTTTCCGGGAAAGTGCAGCAGACCTTAGTCGCGCTGGGAATGGCAAGCTTATTGGCAAGACCGGGTGTGAGGTCCGATTCATGGATGATGGCGGGAATTTTACAGTGCTTTGCCGCTAAAACAACGGGGACAGAGACAAAACCACCCTTGGAAAATACAACGTCCGGCTTTATTTTTTTCAGCAGACGGATGGATTGGGAGTAGCCTTTGAGTACCTTAAATGGATCGGAGAAATTTTTCGGGTCGAAATAGCGTCTGAGCTTGCCGGAAGAAATCCCGTAATAGGGGATTCCCTGCTCCTCGATCAGACGCTTTTCAATGCCGTCATAGGAACCGATATAGGAAATCTCATATCCTTCATTTCGCAAAGCAGGCAGCAAGGCGATGTTTGGAGTGACATGTCCCGCGGTACCGCCCCCCGTCATTACAATTTTTTTCATAGCACAAACCCTTTCCTGTAATATTTTTAAACTCCGTTTCGAAGTATATTTTCGCATTACACTTTCCTATTTATAATACCCTTATGCGCAAAAGTCAAGAAAAGACTTATAAAATGACGCCAAAAAGCATCTCACGCAGAAAATGTCAGAAGTTGCGGTCGAATTCCGAGCCCAATCTCTTTTCAAAGAAGGGAATTACTTCTATAATAATGTAAGAAAACAGGGACAGGCAGTCGCTGGGGAAGAGAGGTAATGTGTATGGAGCAGATTATAACGTTCCTGATGGAATACACCGTCTGGCTGTGTGCTGGGCTTGGTACTTTGACGGTTATTCTTTCAGGCGCCGCATTACATAGGATAAAAAAAATCGGACGTGTGCTTCGGTCGCAGAATGAAAAGCAGCAGGAGGAAATGGAGAGGATTCTTACCGCTTTGACGCAGCAGGAGGCTGCAGCGCAAGTTCGCCCGGTGAAGGAGCAGCAGGAAAAAAAGGCTGAAAACCCCGTTGCTGAAGAGACGAATCAGGTTTCACTTATTCATGAAGTGCTTGAGGAGGTCTTTCCGTAGGGCTTGAAATGTGCCAAAACAGCTTGATATCCGGGTACAGGTTTGATAGAATATTACATAGTGAATTTATTGATTAAGTTAAGGACAAAGGAGTGCAGAAGATGGGAAAAGTATCATTTGACTATTCAAAAGCGGCTGGTTTCATCAGCGAAGAAGAAGTAGCTTATATGAGCAAGCTGACGGCGGACGCAAAGGCGCAGCTCATTTCGAGGGAGGGAGCAGGAAACGATTTCCTCGGATGGATTGATTTGCCGGTTGACTATGATAAAGAGGAATTTGCCCGAATCAAGAAAGCCGCTGAGAAAATTCAGTCCGATTCGGACGTTCTTGTGGTTATCGGAATCGGAGGTTCCTATCTGGGGGCAAGAGCTGCCATTGAGTTTTTGAGACATGGTTTTTATAATAATATTCCGAAGGAAATGAGAAAGACACCGGAAATCTACTATGCGGGCAACAGCATCAGCGGTACATATCTGAAAGGGCTGATGGATGTTATCGGAGACAGGGATTTTTCCGTCAATATCATTTCCAAGTCCGGAACCACCACGGAGCCGGCGATTGCTTTTCGTGTATTCAAAGAGATGCTCGAGAAGAAATACGGTAAAGAGGAAGCTGCAAAGAGAATCTACGCGACTACGGACAAGGCAAAGGGAGCGCTGAAGAACCTTGCAACGGAGGAGGGCTACGAGACCTTTGTTGTTCCGGATGATGTCGGCGGACGTTTCTCCGTTCTGACAGCGGTAGGTCTTCTGCCAATCGCGGTCAGCGGCGCGGATATTGATAAGCTGATGGAAGGTGCGGCAGAAGGAAGACGCCTTGCGCTGGAACAGGATTTCGCAGATAACGATTCCCTGCAATATGCCGCAATCCGCAATATTCTGCTCCGCAAGGGCAAATCGGTGGAGGTGCTTGCCGATTATGAACCAAGCCTTCACTATATTGCAGAGTGGTGGAAGCAGTTATACGGTGAGAGCGAAGGAAAGGATCAGAAGGGTCTGTTCCCGGCTTCCGTTGATTTGACCACGGATCTTCATTCCATGGGACAGTTTATTCAGGACGGTTCCAGAATTATGTTTGAGACGGTGCTTAATGTAGAGAAGTCCAGGGAGACGGTTGTTCTCAATGAGGAGCCGGTAGATCTTGACGGTCTGAATTATCTGGCCGGAAAAGATATGGATTTTGTCAATAAGAGCGCTATGAACGGAACGATTCTTGCGCATACGGACGGAAACGTACCGAACCTGATGGTAAAGATTCCGGAGCAGAATGAATTCTATCTGGGCGAGTTATTTTACTTCTTTGAGTTTGCGGTGGGTATCAGCGGTTATCTGCTGGGCGTGAATCCGTTCAATCAGCCGGGTGTGGAAAGCTATAAGAAAAATATGTTTGCGCTGCTCGGAAAACCGGGATATGAGCAGGCGAGAGAAGAACTTTTGAAAAGATTATAGAAATTGCACAAAAGAGCGTCGGAACCCTTGAAAACAGCGGGCTCCGACGTTTTTGCCTTTGTAAAAAAACCGGCCGGAGCAGGAATGGCCGATGTAAAAACTTGACAAACGGAAAGTGCTTTGCTATAATTCCGACTGTAACAAATCCGTAATAATTGTAACAAATATGAATAAAACAGAACAAAGGTGTAATACTATTTAAATAATTAGTAAACACCGATGGAGGTTTTCTATGAGTATGAGGAAAAGAGCGGTCAGCGGTATCATGATTGCCGGTTCTATGGTAATGATGTGTGCGGCCGCGGATGCTGCCGATACGGTTTCAGCGGAAGCGGTAACGGCTGCGGTTGACATGAGGACGGACTTAGCTACAGGAGGAACGGCAGGCGTTGTCGTATCATTGAATAAGGTTTCAGCGGAAGCAGCGGCGAGCGTGGAGCAGACGCAGACAACGCTGGTTGCAGCGGCAGAGGAAACGACGCCGGAGGCAGAAAGTACGACGGAGAATGTGACAGTCGATACGTTAGCGAAAGGCGCGGCGGATACCGCAGAGGGTACGACGGCAGAAGTGCCGGCGGGAACCACCGGGGACGTGACAGCAGACGCAACCGCGGGAACCATGGAAGATGTGGTGGCAGACGCAACTGCGGGAACCACGGAAGATGTCACGACAGAGACAACGGAGGCTGCGGCCGAGGAAGAGACAGCGGAAGAAAAGCAGCAGACAGACGAGACACTCACACAGGAAGAAGCAGAGTGGCAGAATCGTCTGATGGCAGACGTAGATGAATTTTTGTATGTCAGGGCATCGGGCGACGCCGATGCGGAGATTGTAGGAAAATTATATAAAGGCGATGTGGCGGAGGTTGTCGAAGATGGAGACACCTGGACGCATGTCGTTTCCGGCAACGTAGAGGGTTATGTCAATAACGATTACTGCGTGTCAGGAACAGAAGCGCTGAATTATGCACAGCAGAATGTTGAGCTTCAGGCGGAAATCCAGACTGACGGACTTCGGGTCCGCAGCGAGGCTGCAGAGGACGCACCGGTGATTACGGCGGTATCAACCGGAACGGTACTTACGGTGGATACGGATGCGCAGGTGTCAGAGGACTGGGTAGCGGTTGAGTACAACGGACAGACAGCGTATGTCAGCGCCGAGTATGTGACAACCGATTATGCGCTCGGAGAAGCGATTTCCATTGAGGAAGAGCGGGCGGCGCAGGAAAAGCAGGCGCAGGAGGAAGCCGCACAGACGACGCAGACGACAACCGTTCAGAATGAGGCGGTGAGTGCGTCCGTGGATGATGTGACATTGCTTGCGGCGTTGATTCAGTGCGAGGCCGGCAATGAAAGCTACGAAGGACAGCTTGCTGTTGGTGCGGTTGTCATGAACAGAGTTCGTTCCGGTGCTTATCCGGGAAGCATTTATGACGTGATTTATCAGAGAGGGCAGTTCCCGCCGGCAGGAAAGGGAATGGTTGCACAGATTGCGGCAAACGGCCCGAAGGCAAGCTGTGTACAGGCGGCACAGGAAGCGTTAAGCGGTGCGGACAATACCGGCGGAGCGACGTGCTTTTCAAGAGCAAGCTCGGGGCGCGCGGGAGTTGTCATCGGAAACCATGTATTTTACTAAATAGATTCGGTCAGAGACATGAAAATGTTTCTGACCGATTTTTGTTATGTGGGAAACGCAGGAAAAAAGTTTTGTTGTAATCTCCAAATAAATATAGTAATATGTTTAATAACAAAGCACAGTAGGAATACTGTATTGAGTTGCCGCATGTTTAGTTTGTAGTGCCAAAAGCACCTGCCATATCTTATGGCAGGTGAACATTGCACATAAATTGCTTCTGGAAAACAAGTTTTCCAAGAGCAATTTTGTGCAATTTAATAATGCTGCTATCGCAGCATGTTCTTTTGGCACATTGAAAATACAATTTGCGGCAACCCAACGAATACTGTGAATATTATCGGATTATGGAGGAGATTTGTATGACCGGAGTAATTGTTGCACTGATTATTTTAATTGTCGTAATATTCCTGATTGCTGTGTCCTGTATCAAGGTTGTACCGCAGGCGCAGGCGTTTGTTGTGGAACGTCTGGGCGGTTACCTGGATACCTGGTCTGTCGGGGTTCATTTTAAGGCGCCGTTTGTTGACCGCATTGCAAAGAGGGTAATCTTAAAGGAGCAGGTGGTGGATTTCCCGCCGCAGCCGGTGATTACCGAGGATAACGTAACCATGCAGATTGACACGGTCGTATATTACCAGATTACCGACCCGAAGCTGTATGCGTACGGTGTGGAAAACCCGATTATGGCAATCGAAAACCTGACGGCAACCACACTCAGAAATATCATCGGTGATTTGGAGCTGGACGAAACGCTGACTTCCAGAGAGACTATCAATACCAAGATGCGTGCTTCCCTTGACGTGGCAACAGACCCGTGGGGAATCAAGGTAAACCGTGTAGAGTTAAAGAACATTGTTCCTCCGGCAGCGATTCAGGACGCCATGGAGAAGCAGATGAAGGCAGAGCGTGAGCGCCGCGAGGCAATCCTTCGCGCGGAAGGTGAGAAGAAATCAACCATCCTTGTGGCGGAAGGTAAAAAGGAGTCGGCGATTCTTGACGCGGAGGCGGAAAAGCAGGCTGCAATCCTCCGGGCGGAGGCGAAGAAGGAAGCGACGATTCGTGAGGCGGAAGGTCAGGCGGAAGCGATTTTAAAAATCCAGCAGGCAAATGCGGATGGTCTGCGCATGTTAAAGGAGGCAGCTCCGGATCAGGGAGTTATTCAGTTAAAGAGCCTGGAAGCATTCGCGAAGGCTGCGGACGGTAAGGCAACCAAGATTATCATCCCTTCGGAAATCCAGGGAATCGCCGGCCTTGCAAAATCCGTGACGGAAGTTGCGCTTGACAACAAATAAAATCTGATATGAAAATGAACGACGGATGGTACGCGCTGCGGAACCGTCCGTTGTCACTATCACCATAATGTACAGGAGCGTTATAACAGTCCCTGAGGGCAGATGCAAATGGTAGATTTGCGTCGCGTAAAACGCTCCGGAATGGAGAATACAATGAATTTAAAAGGACGCAATTTTTTAAAATTAATGGATTATACACCGGAAGAGATTACATATTTGATTGACCTTGCCGCGGACTTGAAGGCGAAAAAAAAGCAGGGAATTTTGCATGACAGCCTAAAGGGAAAGAATATCGCGCTGATTTTTGAAAAGACAAGTACGAGGACCCGCTGCTCCTTTGAGGTTGCGGCGCATGATTTGGGAATGCATGTTACCTATCTGGACCCGTCCGGTTCTCAGATTGGCAAAAAGGAGAGCATACCGGACACCGCGCGCGTGCTCGGACGTATGTTTGACGGTATCGAATACCGGGGCTTTGGTCAGGACATTGTCGAGGAGCTTGCGAAATACGCAGGTGTTCCGGTGTGGAATGGCCTTACCAATGAATTTCATCCGACCCAGATGCTTGCCGATATGCTGACGATAAGAGAGCACCTTGGACGGTTAAAGGGCGTAAAGCTGGTATACATGGGAGATGCCCGCTATAACATGGGCAATTCTCTGATGGTGACCTGTGCGAAGCTCGGCATGGACTTTGTGGCCTGTACGTCAAAAAAATATTTTCCGGACGAAAAGCTTGTGGAATACTGCCGTAATACGGCAAAAGAGACGGGAGCAACGATTACGCTGACCGAGGACGCGGCAGAGGGCACGAAGGATGCCGACGTGATTTATACCGATGTGTGGGTTTCCATGGGAGAACCGGATGAAATCTGGGAGGAGCGTCTGTCTGATCTGATGCCGTACCAGGTGAACCGGGCGGTCATGGAGCGCGCAAAACCGGATGCGATTTTTATGCACTGTCTGCCGGCGTTCCATGATCTGGGAACGAAAATCGGAAAAGAGGTTTATGAAAAATTCGGGTATGCCGAGCTTGAGGTGACGAACGAGGTATTTGAGAGCCCGCAGTCGGTAGTGTTTGACGAGGCGGAAAACCGCATGCATACCATCAAGGCGGTTATGCTTGCAACACTCGGGGAATAAAGGAAGGACGCGCGTTTACTTGAAAATCCCGGCGTAGTGGAGGAACGGATGAGAACAGAATTACTGGCTGCATTAAAAGAGGCCGACGATTATATTTCCGGTCAGGAGCTTTGCGAAAAATTCGGGGTTTCCAGAACGGCGGTCTGGAAAGCCGTCAAGCAGTTAAGAGAGGCAGGCTATGTGATTGAAGCTGTCCAGAATAAAGGCTATAAAATCAAATCAATACCCGACCGTTTGAGCGAGAGCGAGCTTTTGAGCATACGCAGAACCAAATGGGCAGGGTGCAGCATATTTTATTATGATACGCTGGATTCGACGAATACCAGAGCGAAGCAGCTTGCGGAGGAGGGCTGTCCTACGGGGACGCTGGTGGTTGCCAATCGGCAGGATGCCGGAAAAGGAAGACGGGGCAGAAGCTTTACCTCTCCGGAAGGCGACGGAATCTTTATGACGCTGGTGTTAAAGCCGGATATAAATCCCAACCATGCGTCCATGCTTACGCTGGTGGCGGCGCTGGCGGTCTCGGCGGCGATTGCGGAGCAGACGGGGAGACCGGCGGGGATTAAGTGGCCGAATGATATTGTGATGAACGGAAAAAAGGTCTGCGGAATTTTGACGGAGATGAGTGCGCAGCTTGATTATGTAAACCACATTGTGGTGGGAATCGGAATTAACGTGCACAATGAGACGTTTCCGAAGGAATTTTCGGAGACGGCAACCTCCATTTATCTGGAGACAGGAAAGCATGAAAATCGGGCGGAGCTGATCGAAAAGGTGTTGGAGCGCTTTGAGCAATATTATGCCGTTTTTATGGAAACGGAGGATTTAAGCGGATTGGTCAGGGAGTATAACGCCCGGCTTGTAAATATGCACAGACAGGTAAAAGTGCTGGATTCGAAGGAGCCGTTTGAGGGACAGGCAATGGGAATTACGCCGCACGGCGAGCTGATTGTAGACACCTGGGAGAGCAGGCGGCTCGTGTCGTCCGGTGAAGTATCGGTGAGAGGAATTTATGGATATGTCTGACAGAGAAGAAGTGGTGCTTTGCGGGGCCAGCGCCTATAATAAAAAATATTATCTGAACGGGGATTTTAAAGGACTTCCGGCTGCGGTTCGGGACGAGCTGAAGATTATGTGCGTCCTTTTTACCGAGGACATCGGCGGGATTTTTGAACTCGTATTCGACGAAAACGGAAATTTGCAGTTTAAGACCTCCTGTGACGAGGGAGATCTGCTCTATGACGATATCGGCTGCGGGCTGAAGATTAAGGAACTGCAGCGGACCAAGGAGGAGCTGCTCCGTTCGCTGGAAATGTACTATAAGGTTCTTTATATGGGATGAGACGAGGAAGAAAGGTAAGTAAAACATGATAATAACGATTGACGTTGGAAATACCAATATAACGGTTGGAGTTTTTAAAGGGGACGACATTGTGTCAAGCTTCCGCATTACAACAAAGATGCCGAGAACTTCGGATGAATACGGAATGATTCTGACCAATCTTCTGGAGAAAAACAACATCTGCCTGGAAGAAATCGTGGATGCGATTATTGCGTCGGTTGTGCCGAATGTCATGCATTCGCTGGAAGGGGCCATCATAAAATATCTGAAAATCCGGCCGATTATCATTGAGCCGGGGACGAAGACCGGAATTCGTGTCGTGACCGAGAATCCGCGTCAGATTGGAGCCGACCGTATTGTCGATGCCGCGGCTGCCTACGAGCTGTACGGCGGTCCCGTGCTGGTGCTTGATTTCGGAACGGCGACCACCTATGACCTTGTAGATAAGGACGGGGCGTTTGTGGCGGGAGTGACGGCGCCGGGCATCCGCATTTCGGCCAGGGCGCTGTGGGAGGATGCCGCGAAGCTTCCGGAGATTGAAATCAGAAAGCCGCAGAGTATTCTCGCCAAAGAGACGATTTCCAGTATGCAGGCCGGGCTTGTGTACGGGCAGATTGGGCAGACGGAATATATTGTGGGACATATGATTCGGGAAGCGGACATGGGACCAATCCGTGTGGTTGCGACCGGAGGGCTTGGCCGGATTATTGCGGGCGAGACCGATGTGATTGACATTTATGATCCGAATCTGACCTTAAAGGGAATGAACCTCATTTATAAGAAGCAGAACCGAAAATCCGGCAAAATCAGGCAGAGTTAATAATGAAAGCAATAAAAAAATTACAGATAGGTAATGTCGTATTACCGAATAATTTGATATTGGCACCAATGGCAGGCGTTACAGACCTGCCATTTCGCTTGCTGTGCAAGGAGCAGGGAGCGGGGCTTTTGTGCATGGAGATGGTCAGCGCAAAGGCCATTTTATATAAAAATAAAAATACCGAGGAGCTTCTGAAAATTGACGCGCGGGAAAATCCGGTATCGCTTCAGCTGTTCGGCTCGGACCCGGATATTATCAGCGAAATCGCGAAGCAGATTGAGAGCCGTCCGTTTGATATTCTGGATATCAATATGGGATGTCCGGTGCCGAAGGTGGTCAATAACGGCGACGGTTCGGCGCTGATGAAAAATCCGAAGCTTGCAGGGGAAATCATTGAGAAAACGGTCCGGGCAATCCATAAGCCCGTAACGGTAAAAATCCGTAAGGGTTTTGACGAGGCGCATGTCAATGCGGTGGAGCTGGCGCATATCGCCCAGGAATGCGGCGCGGCGGCGGTGGCTGTCCATGGCAGGACAAGGGAGCAGTATTATGCGGGAAAGGCGGACTGGGATATTATCCGCAGGGTCAAGGAGGCGGTGTCTATTCCGGTGATTGGAAACGGAGATATTTTGACGGCGCAGGACGTGATTGACATGGAGGCGCAGACCGGCTGCGACGGATTTATGATTGCCAGAGGCGCGGAGGGAAATCCATGGATTTTCCGGCAGATTCTCCATTATTTTGAGACGGGAGAGCAGATTGCCAGACCGCCGTTTGCCGATGTCGCACAGATGGTTTTGCGCCATGCGAGGATGCAGATAGAGTTTAAGGGAGAATATACCGGTATGCGGGAAATCCGCAAGCATGCCGCATGGTATACGGCGGGCTATAAAAATTCCGCCAGCCTGCGCAGGAGGCTTAATGAAGTCGAAAACTACGGGCAGCTTGAGGCATTATTCGAGGAAGTACTGTCATATAATGCATAAAAGGCAGGCGGAGGGCGCAGAATGTCCTATCCCAATGAGTTTTTAGGCAATTTCCGACCGGTGTATCTTGGTATTTTAAAGGCGAAGGGAGTTATGCCCGAGCGGGCAAAGCTGGAATTGATTGACGAGGAGCCGGAGGGCGCGGCAGTCTTTGAACAGATTGGAGTCCTCGACGTACTTCTGCAGCTGGAAAATGATTTGAACTTCCTGACGATTTATACCGGAAGACCTGCATATTTTCAGGAATTTACAGAGACAATGTATGAGAAGAACGGCCTGATTGTCCGTGTTTTCCCGAAAAAAAGGCTTAAGCTGCAAAGAGCGGGCGAGGGGGAGGAATTTTTGTTTGATTTTGAGTGGCAGGGGACGTGCTACGAGGGACAAATCTGCCGGGGAAGGCACTATATCCCGATTCACAAAAGGCCCTGGGAAACCGCCGAAAATCTTGACATCAGGGTACCTATCGGTTATAATACTGTGATTGTTAAGAGACTGCAAAAAAAGAGGGAAAAGCCGCGGCGTGACAGATTTGAGGAGGCTTTTTACGGTTCATAAAGATGAACGGAACAATAACGATATAAAGAAGGGTAGAAGGTAATGGATAAGAAAAACATTCTGACTTACGAGGGACTTAAGAAACTGGAAGATGAATTAGAAGAGTTAAAGGTTGTAAAAAGGAAGGAAGTTTCCCAGAAAATCAAAGAGGCAAGAGAGCAGGGAGATTTGTCCGAGAATGCGGAATATGACGCGGCGAAGGACGAGCAGAGAGACATTGAAGCGCGGATTGAAGAGCTTGAGAAGATTTTGAAGAACGCTGAGGTTGTCGTTGAGGATGAGGTTGATTTGGAGAAGATCAGCATCGGCTGCAGCGTAAAGATTTTGGACTGTGAGTTCGACGATGAGCTTGAATATAAAATTGTAGGTTCCACCGAGGCGAACAGCTTAAAGGGAAAGATTTCGAATGAATCTCCGGTTGGAAAGGCGCTGCTCGGCAAAAAGGTGGGCGATACCGTAAAGGTGGAGACTCCGGCGGGAGAGTTTGAATATAAGGTGCTTTCCATTCACAGAGCGGGCTAAGCAGAGTGCGCCGGGCGGCACTTTTGTGATTTATATATAGGAAGACGTTCGTGCGGAAGAAGAAAATGGAGGAAAAAGATGGCAGAGCAGAATAACAACCAGCAGCAGGATGTAAACCAGTTAATCCGGGTGCGTTATGACAAACTGCATGAGTTGCAGGAAAACGGCAAGGATCCGTTTGTCATTACCAGGTATGATGTAACCCACCATTCAACTGATATTCTGGAGAATTTTGAGGAGATGGAGGGAAAAGAGGTTTCCCTTGCGGGCCGTATGATGTTTAAGCGCGTGATGGGAAAGGCCTCCTTCTGCAATATTCAGGATTTGAAGGGGCGTATCCAGGCGTATGTTGCAAGAGACAATATCGGTGAGGATTCCTATAAGGATTTCAAGAAATATGATGTGGGCGATATTCTCGGCATTAAGGGTACCGTTTTTAAGACGAAGACGGGGGAGACATCCATTCATGCAACCGAGGTTGTGCTGCTCTCCAAGAGTCTCCAGATTCTTCCGGAGAAGTTTCACGGCCTGACGGACACGGACACCAGATACCGTCAGCGTTATGTGGATCTTATCATGAACGAGGAAGTAAAGGATACGTTCGTAAAGCGTTCGAAGGTTATCAGCTCTATTCGCCGTTTCCTGGACGGACAGGGCTTCATGGAGGTCGAGACGCCCATGCTGGTGCAGAATGCCGGCGGTGCGGCCGCGAGACCGTTTGAAACGCATTTTAACGCGTTGGATGAGGATTTGCGTCTGCGTATTTCCCTGGAGCTGTATTTAAAGAGACTGATTGTAGGCGGTATGGAGCGTGTTTATGAAATCGGGCGCGTGTTCCGCAACGAAGGGCTTGACACCAGACACAATCCGGAATTTACGCTGATGGAGCTGTACCAGGCGTACACCGATTACCACGGTATGATGGATTTGACAGAGAACCTTTACCGTTACGTGGCAAAAGAGGTGACCGGCTCGGAGATTCTTACCTACGGCGAACATACGATGGATTTGTCGAAGCCGTTTGAGCGGATTACGATGGTGGATGCCGTGAAGAAGTATGCGAATGTGGACTTTAACGAGATTAAGGACACCGCGGAGGCAAAGAAGCTTGCAGATGAGCATCACATTGAGTATGAGGACAGGCATGAGAAGGGCGACATCTTAAACCTGTTCTTTGAGGAGTATGTGGAGGAGCACTTGATTCAGCCGACGTTCGTGATGGATCATCCGGTTGAGATTTCCCCGCTGACCAAGAGAAAGCCGGACAACCCGGATTATGTGGAGCGTTTTGAGTTCTTTATGAACGGCTGGGAAATGGCGAATGCGTACTCCGAACTGAATGACCCGGAGGATCAGAGAAAGCGCTTCGAGGCGCAGGAGGCGCTTCTTGCCGCAGGCGACGAGGAGGCAAACCACCTCGATGAGGACTTCCTCAACGCGCTCAGTATCGGTATGCCTCCCACGGGCGGAATCGGGTACGGCATTGACCGTATGGTGATGATGATGACGAACTCGCCGGCGATTCGGGACGTGCTGCTGTTCCCGACGATGAAGTCACTCGACAAGTAGAACTTGCGAAAAAGTCAGTAAAACCAATGGTTAGCGGACTTTGGTAAAATCGGAAATTTACGCCGATACGCCAATTTTACGCCAAATCATACAAGAAACAATGCAAAGTGTGTAGTGTTACAGATGAGTATTGTTTGTGCGAAGTGAAAAAGATATTGATTTAGAATGCAAAAGGAATGGCGTGTGCCATTCCTTTTGTTGTAAATCTGTAAAGATGTTATAAGCCTAAAATATGTAATGGGATTTCGTTGTAGAAATAATAACAGCCCATTCGCTCTATATATTCTAATGTGTCTCTATATTTAGGATCTTTGAACCAGTCATTGAAAATGTAAATGAATTCAACATTATAACCCAAAGGGGCAAAGAGTTTTTCGTACTCCCACTTCTTAAAGTGACAGCTAGGAAGCTTTTCGTCAACGGAGCCGGAGCAGTTTTGGAATTTCTTTTCTATGATGTATGCCGTTTTTGTTTCGGTATTTATAAATGCTTCGTCGGGATGCCATTCCTTAGAATTGTAATTTCGATAATCGATTCCCATAGGAGCTAGGAAATTAGTATACAATTTCTTTTGGGGAACAGACATTCCAACTTGAAAACCATATTTGAGCACATAGTATCCTTGGATTGTATATCCAGAAGCTATTAAGGCATCATTTAAAGATGTGGTTTGCTCAAAATGCAATCCGTTTCTGTTAGTTTGTGCGCCACCACCATGCTTGTTTGGAATTCTAGCCATTGTTTATACCTCCTTGAAAAATTCACTTATTTCAACATCAAGTACATTTGCAATCTGATTCAAAACAGATATGGACAAGCTTTTATTGCAGCCGGAAGCTTCAATTTTGGATAAATAGCTGATGCTAATTTTTGCCTGTTCTGCAAGCTGTACTTGTGTTAAATTTGCTTGTTCTCTGTATTGTTTTATATTTGCACCGATAGCTTGATATAGGTCGATATCGTTGTTAAATCGCATGAAAACACCTCTTTCACTATTTGTGAATATTATCTCATGAGATGCAGTTTATATAAATTCACTTATAGTGAAAGAAAAAAGAGGTGGATTTTTTGACAAAATTGATGTAGACTTATTAATATCATCAATGAAGGGGGAGCGACTATAATGAAATCAATTCAAGAAGAAAACATTGAATATGATAAGTTTGTAATTGGATTTGCACAAAAATTTCAAGAGATGCAACGTGATTATAATAATCTTTCTGCTGAGAATAAGAATAAGTTTGAGAAAGATATTATGACTGCATTTTTGATGAGGGGCATGATGGGAGTTACAGAGTATCTTGCCCAATGGAAATAAAAGAAGGAGGAATGTCTTATAAGTTTACAACCAAATAATTTCAAGCTTGAACCAACGACGGTTTGGTCGTTTCCAGACAGAGGCAGTTGGGCAACGCATTCAGGAAAGTATCGAGGGAACTGGTCGCCATATGTACCAAGAAATTTGATACTTCGCTATTCTAATCCCGATGAGTGGGTCTTAGATCAATTTATGGGTAGTGGAACAACCTTAGTCGAGGCAAAACTACTAGGTCGCAATGCGGTAGGTGTTGACATCAATCCGCAATCTGTTTCAATCTCTGAAACAAATTTACAATTCCAATGTGAAACAAATTCAAAAATATTTACACGAAATGGTAATGCTACTGATTTACATTTTATCAAAGATAGCCGCATTGACTTTATCTGCACGCATCCACCTTATGCCAATATCACCAAGTATAGTAAAGGAATAGAAGGGGATATTTCTTTGCTTGGCGTAGAAGAATTTTTGACTGAAATGAAAAAGGTGGCTGAGGAATCTTTTCGTGTATTGAAAAAGGGCAAAATGTGTGCTGTGATGATAGGGGATGTAAGAAAATATGGGAAAGTTATTCCACTAGGGTTTCGTATGATGGAGTGCTTTTTGCAGGCAGGATTTACGAATAAAGAGATTATTATTAAGGAGCAACATAATTGCCGTTCTACGGATTATTGGGAAAAGCAGAATAACAATTTTCTTTTACTGGCGCATGAGTATATATTTGTATTTCAGAAGTAACAAAAGCTTGCTGAATATTCAACAAGCTTTGGAGTAATCTTATCGACAATCTATGCACCAACTTTGGTCGCGGTCAATGGTGGAACGTAATCTAAATGCTTCAGTAGGAAGTATTCTATTGCAATGAGGACATACTTTTAAGAAATCTCCATTTTCATATCCAACGATATTTGTGATACGAAGATTATCTCCGTCATATCCATTGCATTTTGAAAAGTGAAGAGGTTCTGTTGGTGGTTCAGTAAATGTCATAGAATTTTCTAAACGAATTGGATAACGATAAATCATAAAAAACCCCCTTTTTGTTTTTATATTAACATAATTAATGTATTAATTAAATTCACAAAGAGTGAAAGTTTGTGGTTGTTATTTTGCATGATTGCAAGTATAATAGATATGTAAAAGATTGTCCTTTTGCGGACATAGAGAAGAGGAATCAGAATGAGTAATTCAAGTGTCGCTCCGTTTGTGAAATGGGCTGGCGGAAAGCGCCAGTTGCTTCCACAGATAAGGGAGAGAATGCCTGAAAAATATAATAATTATTTTGAGCCGTTTGTAGGTGGTGGTGCCGTGATATTCGATTTGCTACCTACAAATGCTCTGATAAACGATATCAACAAAGCGTTGGTAAATGCATATAAGCAGATATGCAATGCTCCGGAAGCATTTCTAAAGGCTGTAAAGAAGCTGGATGAGGAAATGTGGGAGGATGGCAAGGAATACTATTATTCTCTTAGGGAGCATTACAATGATAAACTAATGAAAGCAGAGTTCGATGTGGAGTTGGCTGCATTGTTTGTATTTATCAATAAGCATTGTTTTAACGGTTTGTATCGTGTAAATGGCAAGGGGCTTTTCAATGTTCCATACAACAATAGCCGTAGAGCTTCCGTTGATGAAAATGCCATCATGGAGATTTCAAAATATCTTCAGGGAGTAAAAATTATTGACGGAGATTTTGAAGCTGCTTGTAAGGATGCCAAGAAGGGAGATTTTGTATTTATAGATAGCCCGTATGCACCGTTGAATCCAACTTCTTTTGAATCATATACGAAAGAGGGTTTTGACATAGAAAGCCATAAACGACTTGCAAATCTGTTTGATGAATTAACAGCCAGAGGTTGCTACTGTATGCTCACAAACCATAATACAGATTTGATAAATGAGCTGTATGGTAACAAGGGCTACAAAATAGATGTTGTAAGTGTTAAGCGTATGATTAATTCGGATGCATCCAACAGAGTTGGAGAAGAAGTAATTATTTGCAATTATTAAAGGAGTCGGGATAATGGAGAACTTATTTACAAAAAAAGTGCCATTATACTACGAGACAGAAGAATCACAACTGATATTAGGTGATTCCTTTAAAATTCTAACAAAAATGAAACCGGAATCTGTGGATATGATATTTGCAGATCCGCCATACTTTTTGAGTAATGATGGTATTACTTGTCAGGGTGGAAAAATGGTTTCAGTAAATAAAGGCTCATGGGATAAGCTTTCGGAAAGTGGAACCAGCGTCGAGGAGAAACACAAGTTTAACAGAAAGTGGATTAGGTTATGTAAGAAAGTACTAAAGCCGAACGGCACGATTTGGATATCGGGAACGTTACACAATATATATTCGATTGGTATGGCATTGGAGCAGGAAGGCTTCAAGATAATCAATAACATAACATGGCAGAAAACGAATCCACCACCGAACTTAGCATGTCGCTGCTTCACACATTCTACGGAAACCATTTTATGGGCAAAGAAGAATGAGAAGAAGTCTCGGCATTTTTTTAATTATCAGAAGATGAAAGAAATGAATGATGGAAAGCAGATGAAAGATGTGTGGACGGGGGCATTGACAAAACCTTCAGAGAAAACAGAAGGAAAGCACCCTACACAGAAACCGGAATATCTGATTGAAAAAATTGTATTGTCATCTACGGAGGAAGGACAAGTTATATTGGATCCTTTTTGCGGTTCAGGGACTACCGGAGTAGAGGCTGAGCGATTTGGACGGAAGTTTATTGGAATAGATGTAAGCAAAGAATACTTGGAAATATCCAAGAAGAGATTGGAGAAGGTAGAAAATGACAAATAGAGATTTTGATGAATGGTTGAGTAAATTTAGACCAAGTATTTCAAGTTATGATTACTATATTGACTTTGAAAAAGTCGTAAGAAATGTAGAAGAAATAAAGGTAGAATTAAACATATTGAATTCCCTGATTGGTTCAAAGAGCATTGAGGATGATTTTGAGAGGATAGTGACAAAATATCCGGAAACATTGCAATGTATACCGTTGCTTCTTGCTGTGAGGGGAAACGAAATCTATGCCCAGGATGAAGAAGGTGCATTCTTGTATAATTTCAAGAAGATGAATTACAGTTTGGAACAGTACAAAGTATTTATGCGTAAGACTGGATTGTTTGATATGATTGCAAATCACTTGGTAAATAATCTTGTAGATTATGCTCTTGGTATTGAAACCGGATTGGATTCTAATGGTCGCAAGAATCGTGGCGGTCACCAGATGGAAGATTTGGTTGAAAAGTATATTGTGGCAGCAGGGTTTGAGAAGGATGTCAACTATTTCAAGGAAATGTACCTTAAAGACATCGAAGAAAAGTGGAACATTGATTTATCGGCACTTTCTAATCAGGGTAAGGCAGCTAAGAGATTTGATTTTGTAATCAAGACAGATAAGATGATTTATGGTATTGAAACAAACTTCTATGGTGGCGGTGGCTCAAAACTGAATGAAACTGCAAGAAGCTACAAGATGCTTTCTCAGGAAGCAGATACCATTGCTGGATTTACTTTTGTGTGGTTTACAGACGGTGTTGGCTGGAAAAGTGCAAGGGGTAATTTGAGAGAGACATTCGAGGTCATGGATACGATTTACAGTATTGATGATATGGAGAATGGGATTATGGAAAAAGTCTTTACAATGGGAGGAGAATGATAATGGCAGTATACGGGAAATATCAGGTGTATTATGGAAAGATTAAAGCTGAATTAGAATTAATTAAAGAGGAATACGGTTATACCAATTTGTCTAAAGCATTTGCTCATTGGTATTTGCTATATTGTATAAAAATGGATGAGCAAGACATAGCAGAGTCAATAATTGATGGAAATGGAGATAATGGTATAGATGCTATCTTGCTTGAAGGCGAATCAATGGTTTTATATCAATTTAAATTTCCAGATAAAGAAAAGAACATAGAAAAGGCAATAGACGAAAAAACAGTATTAAAAATGTTTAACGGTTATAAAAAATTAATAAGCCAGAGGCGTCCTCGTGTTGGAAATGATAATTTTTTTGCTTTTAGAGAAGCAATTAAAGAAAACAATATTTTTGATTATAGAATAGAGTTTGTTGTTTTTAATAATTCTTTTTCTCAGCCGGCACAAGATGCGTTGGAGAGTGAAATTGCTGAAATAAGGGACACTACAGGAAATCAGATAAAACATAAAGTGATTCAGCAGAAAAATATATGTGATATTTATGACAGGATACAAAAGAAAAACAGAATAAATATTACGATGACTTATAAAAAACTTGATACGAGTTATAATTTGGATGAAAATGTTAAATCTTCAGTAGGCTTTTTGTCCGCGCATGAACTTATTGCAGCTTGTAAGAATCAAATGGATGTGATATTTGATGAGAATATCAGATTGTATGAAGGAGATAATGATGTTAACACAGGTATATATAATACTGCAATAGGGGAAGATTCTAATAAATTTTTCTTTTTTCATAACGGAATTGTGTTTATTTGCGATAGCTGTAAGAATAGTACAGGTAATCAAACCTTGGTATTGGAAGGGGCTTCTGTAGTAAACGGATGTCAAACGATTAACAGTCTCAAAAAGGCTTATGATAGTGACGAGTTAAAGGAAGACGTGTACTTGCAGTTTAGAATTATTGAAACTTCGGACTTTGATCTGCGTGCAAAAATAACAGAATTCCTTAATTCACAGACTAAAATTAGGGATAGTTACTTTTTGGCTAATAATCCGTTCATAAGAGCATTACAGATAGAGTTAGAGGAAAAAGGTTATTTTATGGAAAGGCTTGTGAATGAATATGATTATAAGTATTCATTAAACAAAGTTAAGCAGTACGATAAGAAACATATATTGAAGTTGGAAAAAGTAATTCAGGTTTATGCAGCCTTTTATTGTAATGAATGTGCGGCCAGAGCTAAAAGAGGAAAGGGGGAACTGTTTGACAAAAAAGTTGTTGAGGTTTTGGTAAGTGGAATAAATGCAAATAAAGTAATTCATGCTTATACGTGGTATGAAAAACTTGGACAAGCCTTGTCATTGTATAGAAAATGTAGGCGTTCAGAGAATGTAAGAATGGATTTTTTTGAATATATTGACAAAGATGTTAGCGAAAACGATTATGAAGAAGAAATGAACAAATACATTTTTTTGAATACCGGAGATCTTATAATATTAAATGCAATTGCTAATCTGGAAGGTAAATGTAATTTTGATGAAGATGAGGAGTACATAATAGAGGCAATTGAAGTGGTAAAAAATGCAGTAACTGAGAGTGGCTTAATATCATCACAGGCAACAAAGAATAATTCAGTTTTTTCAGCTGTTCAAGAAGATATTGCAGTTCGATAAGGAGTTGATTGTGCGTAGATAAGTGTGATATATTTTGCGTAGCCAACGAGGGCTTGGGGAAACGTAATCCCCAATAAGTTGCGGAGGTCAAATTTGCGATTTTTGCAAATTTGGACTACATGGCGAAACTTGCTCTTGAAATGTTGCAGATGAATAAGAGACGTAGGAGAGTTGATTTTCCTATGTCTCTTTTTGCGTGGTTCGAAAAAATATTTCGTAAGCGCTCAATAAAATAATGGCTATCTTTTCACAAAATATTCCGCTATAGTTAAAGTAAAATACTCCAACTTCAACTTTTCGATTTGATCCGGCATCTCTGCTGTATCATGTCAGACCATGGCAT
>CALWHT010000012.1 GCA_944380515.1 uncultured Roseburia sp. | reverse complement strand
AAGAACAAGGCTTTATGCCGGTATATGAACGTCAAAGGATCACGGATGAACTTCATGATGCATGTGGTTTCCGTACAGACTATCAATTTATAACAAAACGCAAAATGAAAGAGATTCAGAAAAAAAGCAAGCGAAGATAAAACATTACTA
Source organism: uncultured Roseburia sp. (assembly GCA_944380515.1). Classification (GTDB taxonomy): domain Bacteria; phylum Bacillota; class Clostridia; order Lachnospirales; family Lachnospiraceae; genus Roseburia. The sequence continues at coordinate 39,329 of CALWHT010000012.1, read as the reverse complement.
TATTTCAAGTATAGAGCGCGAAGTGCCACAACCCCAGTATTTTCAAGGATTGTGGCACTCATTTTTCTTTTCAACTGTCAAAGATGGGAATTTTCCAGAAAGCACAACTTATTTTTCTTAAAACGATTGTCACAATTTCTTAATTATTTCTTTATTTTTCTTTGAGTATCAAAAGGTTTTCCCCCTCAGGCACCCGAAAACAGACGAAATATATTTGCAAAAATCTCCCATTCCAGGGTTACATAACGCCACAGGCGTCCGGGCACAAAGCGTACCTTCGTACAGGAGCGGCAGCCCGCAAGCCCCGCCCCAATGCCCCGAAGATACTCTCTCCCAAAGCCTTTTTTCACAAAAAAGAGCCACTTTATAAGGACTCCGGCAAGCAGGAACGGAAGGTTGAAGAAGAGCTGCAGCAGCGGCATGTTTTTATAAATGACAAACATGGAGTTGCGCGCCGCAAAGTAGACCTTCTTTTCGTTATAACGGGTTCCGGTCGTGGCGCTGCCCACATGATACACCTTTGCCGCCGGAACGTAGCGGTTCCGATAGCCCATGATTCTGGCGCGGTAGCCCAGATCCACATCCTCAAGGTAGGCAAAATGCCGTTCATCCAGAAATCCCGTCCGCAGAAGCAGCTCTCTCCGGTAAATGACCGCGCCGCCGCAGCAGGAAAAGACATCCTTCTCCTTCGAAAAATCAGCCGCCGGTCTCCCCTTTCCTCTTGCCACCGCCCATCCGAACAGCGTGTAGAGGTCTCCCGCATTATCTATGACATCCCGTCTCCGAAAGTCGAGCATCTGCGCACCGCACGAAAAAATCCGGTCTGATTTTTTGATGCCCTTTAGCATTTCCTCGACAAAGCGCTCGTCTGTCTCTGTGTCGTTGTTCAGCAGAAGAACATAGGGCGTATCCGAACGGCGGATGCCGAGATTGACCGCGCCGCAGAAACCGGTATTTTCGCTTAGGGCAATGACTTCCATGTCGAGCGTCTCCGAGCACACCGAAGCGCTCCCGTCCGTGGAGCCGTTGTCTACCACGAGCAGCCGGAAGTTTTGGCAGGTCTGCCTCTCCAGCGTCCTGATACAATTTTCCAGTAATGCTTTTCCGTTATAATTCGGAATGATGATCGTAACCTCCGCCATGAAACCTCCGCCTAACTGTTTCAGTTTTTCGCTTTCTGATGGATATAAAGCCATCCATCGGCATAGTCTTTCCGTTCTTCCTCTGACATGGACGTATATTTTTCAAAATCCACCTTTGCGAGAGTCATCTGCTTTTCCCCGCATTTAAAACATTCCACGTCCTTCCGTCTCGATACGACCCTCATCCAGCCGCATGCCGGACAAATAAACACTTTCATCATAGGAACATCCGCCTCTCTTTCTTCAGGTATCGCGGCGATTGCCGCGCGGCTGCCGAGCCAGCTTTGTGCGAATCTTATGCAGCGTGGCGGCAAGACCGTTCCTCCGAAAATAGCGCACGGTGTCCCCCGCCTTTTCCATAAGGAACTGCCAAAACGTCCCGTCGTCCCATTTTTTCAGCCTTACGAAGGAATAGTGCTCGGCGTTGCGCATCTCCAGATAAAACCGGCGCCCGCGCAGCTCCTTCGGAAGATTCGCGTGCAGGAGAAAGCCGGGTTTTGCATTTCTGTCGCTCTCCGGGAACACTCCGATCAGGTCTCTGCGGTAATAATGCTCGGTCTTTGCCTGAAGCGCCTCCTTCCTGCCGTCAAGGAGATAAAGCTTGACCTCTCCCGCCCCCATGCACCAGCCCGTGACCGTCAGGGAATCCTCGTCCCTGCGGCAGCTTTCGATATAATATTCAAGGCTTCCTTCCAGTTTCCGCAGTTTTTTTACGGAAATGCCGCAGGCCTTTTTTCTTTTTCCCTCAAATTCCGAATAAATCACGAGCCGCTTTTTTTCTCTCCAGTCTTCCGGAAGCGCTGTGACTCCGACGGCCTCCTCGCTGATTTCGTTGATACCGCCCAGATACTTCTGCCGGACGAGCGCCCCCTCATTGACCGTCATCCGAAGCGGCAGCTCCTCCCCGTCGAGGCGTACGATAAGCGCATGGCCCTTCACCTTTCCGTCGAAAAACCAGCCTACAAATACCAGCGTATTTTCCTCGCTCAAATGAAATCTCAGTTTTTCCACAAAAAATTTATGTGCATCCATCTGGCGCCTTTCCAATCAGTCCCTGAAATAAATATCCCTTGTATATACCTTATCCTGTACGTTTTTTAACATCTCATCCATCCGGTTTGCCACAATCACGTCGCTCATCCGGCAAAATTCATCAAAATCATTGATTACCCTGGAATTTTCAAAGGTATCCGTCTTTAAGCTCGGATCATAAATCACAAGCTCCACACCCTTGCCCCGGATACGCTCCATGACGCCCAATATCGAGCTCTGGCGGTAATTATCGGAATTTGCCTTCATCGCAAGACGATAGATGCCGACGATTTTCGGTTCCCGCTCTAAAATCTGCTCGGCGATAAAGTCTTTCCTCGTGCGGTTCGCGTCAACAATTGCCCCCATAATATTGTTGGGCACACTGTCGTAGTTGGCAAGAAGCTGTTTGGTGTCCTTCGGCAGACAGTAGCCGCCGTAGCCGAAGGAAGGATTGTTGTAGTGGTTTCCGATACGCGGATCTAAACCGATGCCCTCGATAATCTGCTTCGCGTCGAGCCCCTTCATCGCCGCGAAGGTGTCTAACTCATTAAAGAAGGAAACCCGAAGCGCCAGATAGGTATTGGCAAACAGCTTGACCGCCTCCGCCTCCGTGAGGTTGGTAAACAGCGTCGGGATATCCTGCTTGATGGCGCCCTCCTGCAAAAGACCGGCGAAGCGCCGGGCCTCCTTTTTCATCTCCTCATTTCCCGCCTTCGAGCCTACGATAATCCGGGACGGATAAAGGTTGTCCTTTAACGCCTGTCCCTCCCGCAAAAATTCCGGGGAAAACAAAATGCGCTCCGTATGGTATTTTTCACAGACCGACTCCGTATAGCCCACGGGAATCGTGGATTTTATGACCATCACCGCGTTCGGGTTGACCGCAAGAACCTGCTCCATAACCGACTCTACCGATGAGGTGTCAAAATAATTCTTTTTTTCGTCATAGTTGGTCGGCGTGGAGATAATCACAAACTCCGCCTCCCGGTATGCGCCTGTGCCGTCTGTCGTCGCCGTTAAGCGCAACGGCACATTGGCAAGGTAATCCTCGATTTCCTTATCCACAAGCGGAGATTTCCTCCGGTTAATCATCTCCACCTTTTCTTCTATAATATCTACTGCCGTAACATCATGGTGCTGTGCCAGCAAAATAGCGTTCGATAAGCCGACATAACCGGTTCCCGCAATCGCAATTTTCATGGTAATCCCCCTGTCCTTCTCAAACGAATATTTTTTCACATCATCTTATACTACCATCTTATGGGATTTCGTGCAAGAGAGTGTTTCCCGATTTACAAGCCTGTCCTTTTCTGGTAAGGTATCAGCAGGAGGTAGACGACTATGAAAAAACGAACTCTGATATCCGCCGGACTTCTGGCGGTTTGCCTGATAGCGCTTGTTTCGGCCGCTTACTTTTTTTCCCTGCGCAGCCGCATGGACTCCACCGGCTATCTTCCCGATACGTCCGCCGAATATGTGGTGACCCAATATCCGGATGCCACGGGGGTGCAGGGAACCTTCTATACGATCGCAAACGACGATTTCCTTATTATTATCGACGGAGGCTGGGCAGAAAATTCCGATGCCGTCCGCAGCGTTATTGCGGAGCACGGCAATGTAGTGGACGCCTGGATTATCTCTCATCCGCACCAGGACCATGCCGGCGCGTTCAATGAGATTTACGCCAATCCGGGGGACATCACCATCCGCGCCATCTACGACAACGGCTTTGACTACGATTTTATTGAGGCCTCCGGGGAGCCCTACGACGATATTACCGTCATGGAGACCTACCACGCCTTAACGGAGGGGGCTGACAACCTCACCCACCTAAAGCGCGGGGACAGCCTGTCCCTCTGCGGGCTGACGCTCGACGTCTACAACGCTTACGACGACACTGTCCTTGCCGCGGTAGGGGACGAAAAGGATTACCAGAACAACGCCTCGCTGCTCTTTAAAATCAGCAGTGAAAACAGCAGTATGCTTTTCTGCTCCGATATCAAGTACGACATGAACGATACGCTGCTGTCCGCTTACCGTGACAGCATAAGCTGCGATTATGTTCAGACCGGACACCACGGAAACTGGTCGTTTTCGAATGAATTTTACGAGGCAACGGGTGCGTCCGTCTATTTTATCGACGCCCCCTCCTCCATCACGGACAATGCCGATTTCCCGGCCAGCACCCTGAAAGAGGATCTGCAGAAAAACGGGACGGTACTTGATTTTCGCACCGCCCCGAATTCCGTCACCCTGAAATAATTCCGGCAAAATATTATGAACGTAGTTTTATTTTTCAAAAGGAAAGAGGCCCCGGCCTCTTTCTTGTTTTCTCTCTGATTAATAGTAATAATAACTGCCGCTCGCGGTGATGTCTTTCGTGCCGCGGTTCTGCACCAGCACGCGGTAGTTACCCGAATCGCTGATGGAAAAAGTGTGACCCAAGGAACCTGTTCCCTCGACATAGCGCACAACACCCGACGAATCCATAATGCCGATCCAGTAGGTCTGACCTGCCGGTATAGCCGACGCGGAAATACTGATATTCTGCCCGCTCTTGACATAAAATTTGCTCGACACATGCCTGGTGTCCGGCGTCACCGTCCAGTTGAAGGTCGCCATCTCGTTCGCATCCAGCAGCGGCATGACATCCTCCAGCTCCGGATTCGCATACACGATCCTGTCATAGGTGTCGTCATCCTCCGGGTACAGATAATGCTCCTCCAGCTCGACATCCGCCATGGTTTCCTCCAAGGTGGTCTCCATGCTCTTATAGACATTATCATGTACCTCCGCCAGCTTCGCGCCCGCCGCATACGCGGTTGTCACACTGATCATGGCAACGCCGAAGGCCAACAGAAATGACGCCCTCTTCGCCAGCCTGCTGATGCTCATATATTTTTTCATATACTCTATTCTCCTTTCCAGAGTCAATTGATTCTCATAAAGCTTTGAAAAAATATGATTATTTTCACGCATCTTGGGCCTGTTTCCCATAATTTCAAGAATGACTTCAAAATAACGCTTTGCCGGTATTTCGTCCGACATGGCTTCCACCGCGCGGATATCGCAGCTGCACTCTCCCCAGTATTCCAGCTCCTCCAGCATCTGATTGGCATGACCGCTCAGATTCTGAAGCATACCGATATAGACACTGCAAACCTTATAAAAAATATCAAAGCGTTTGCAGTGCGTCAGCTCGTGGTAAAAGACAACCCGAAGCTGCTCCGCCGAATAACTGCGCATGGGCAGCAAAATCCGAAACCGGAAAAAGCCGATCACCATCGGGCTTGTAATCTTTGGACTGTAATAAAGCCCGACCTTTCTGTGCATGCCGAGCTTCTTTTTGGCCCGCGCGAACTCCACGAGAGCCGTTTCATCCTCCACCGGAATACTGTCCCAAAACTGCCGGTTCCAGCGCATGCTTTGCAGGGCATATTGCCCGAGACACCCGATTGACAATCCGATCCATACGAAACCGGCCGTACCAAGCAGCAGATTCACGATGTCAGTCGCCATAAAATTCATCTGCCAGATATCGTCTGTCTGTATATAACCGTCCCTGACCGTAAGCTGAATACCAATATAAGCGAATGGAAAGATGTACAGAATACATACGACGCGTAGCATCTGATAAGCAAGCTTTGGATTGCGCCCGGCAATCCAAACCCTTGCTGCTTCCCAGAACAATTTTGCAATGGTTCCGGTCACTATGGCAATGAGAATTGCAAAAAACAGTTGACTACTCCATCTCATCTAATTTCTTCTTCAGCTTCCTTATATCTTCTTCTGAAAGTGCGTTCTCGCACAGATGACAGGCAAAAGCAACCATATCGCCCTGCGCAAAAAATTTCGCGTTCTCATTTACGGTAGCTTTCCAGAACTCTTCCTTGCTCACCGCCGCGTGATAATAGGAATATCTGCCTCTGCGTTGTGCCGTCAGATAGCCTTTTTTCACCAGTCTCGCCAAAAACGTAGAAACCGTCTGCGGCTTCCAGCTCTTGCCGTTCTCCTGGTTCACCTTCGTCAGGACATCCTGTAAGGCCAATTCTTCCGGAGAATCCCATATAACCTTCATAACGAGTCTTTCGCATGCAGAAATATCGTTCGTTTCCATGAATCTTACTCCTTTCCACAAACGCAGTGCGCACTACGTCTGTAACAAACATAACATTTTTTTTCTTTGCTTTCAATAATTTTTTACAAATTATACCTTGATTTTCAGCAGTCTTCAAGTACTATTTCATCATCGTCTGTCGAACCGAGGCTGACTTCGATCAATCGCAAATCCGAACCGACCGCACGGATGGCATGTTTTTTCCCCGCAGCGATGCTGACTGTGGAGCCGGCCAGCAGATCTACCTCCGTGCCCTCCAGGATGAGCTTGCCCATACCGGAAATCACGGTGACCGTCTCCGTATGGCTTTTATGCATATGGCAGGGCATTGCCTTTCCGGCTATTACTTTGACTCTCTTTGTCACGCTCTTTGTCCCGTCGTCCTCGTTCGCGTCAATCGTCTTAATGGTTCCCCAGCGGCGTTCCTCGAATCTCGATTCGTCGGGAACGTTAGTCAGACAGTCCTTGATATAGGAGCTCTGGTGCTTGTCCGCCACCAGAATACCGTCATGCGAAGCCGCGATCACCATGTTTTTGGCGCCCATCACGACCATCGGAATCCCCAGGACATTGATGGCGTGGCTGTTCTCGCAGGTTCCGTCCCAGGTCACATCCCCGATACTCTTTTCCGGCATTTCCTCCGTGAGGGTGTTCCAGGTTCCGAGATCCTTCCAGATGTCATCGTACTTTACCGCTATGATATCCTTCCAGTGCTCAAGCACCTCATAGTCGAAGCTTTTTTTCGGCAGCTTCTCATATCCTGTCACCATCGCGTCGTAATCCGCCGGCACACCGTATTTTTGCAGCCACTGCTCCGCCATTTTCAGCTTAAAGCAGAACACCCCGCAATTCCAAAGCGCGCCGCTGCTCACAAGCTCCTCCGCGGTCGCCTCGTCGGGCTTCTCACGGAAGCCCTTCACCGCGAGCGGCTCTTTGTCCTCGCCCTCGGGGATGATATAGCCGTACTTCGTGGAAGGATAGGTCGGCACACCGCCCAGCAGACCGATGACTCCTTCCCTCTCCTTCACATAGGCTCCAAGCCTTTTAATCCGGTTAAAAAACTCAATGGTCGTATAAGGGTCTACGGGCAGAAACGCAACGACGTCGTCCGTCCCTGCTCCCTTCCGGGACAGCAGATATGCACAGGAGAGCATAACCGCCGGGAAGGTATCGCGCCGCATCGGCTCTACCGCCACCTCCGCCGCCCCGTCCAGCTGACTCTCAATCAGCTCTACCTGTGCGTCACTGGCACACACGATAGTATTTTCCGAAAGTCCGGCGGCTTTCAGCTGTCCGAACACACGCTGCAGCATGGAGCATTTTTCTTTTTTCTCCATTTCCGCCGCCTCATCCGGATTCATCAGTTTGATATATTGCTTGGAGCAAAGGTCGTTCGACAGCGGCCAGAGCCGCTTTCCGGACCCGCCCGATAATAATACAATGTACATAATTTTCCTCCATTCTGAGGCCCTGCTATCCTCTGTTCTTTTACCGCTCCGCCCGCATCGGGTTATTCAGAAAGTCCTCATAGGCAAGGCGGATTCCGTCCTCCAGCTCGGTCTTATATTTCCAGCCGAGGCTCTCAAGCTTGCTCACATCAAGCAGCTTGCGCGGCGTTCCGTCGGGCTTTGACGTATCCCATTTGATTTCGCCCGTATAACCGATCACCTTTGCGACCAGCTCCGTCAGTTCCCTGATGGTCAGCTCCTTGCCGGTTCCAAGGTTCACGGTCTCGTCGCCGCTGTAGTTGTTCATCAGATAAACGCAGGCGTCCGCCAAATCATCCACGTACAAAAACTCACGCAGCGGCGTGCCGGTTCCCCAGCAGGTCACTTCCTTCGCACCTGATACCTTCGCCTCGTGGAAACGGCGGATCAACGCCGGAAGCACGTGGCTGTGCTCGGGATGGTAGTTGTCGTTCGGCCCGTAAAGATTGGTCGGCATCACCGAAATATAGTCTGTCCCATACTGCTTATTTAAATATTCGCAGTATTTGAGGCCGCTGATTTTCGCCAGCGCATACGCCTCGTTTGTCTTTTCCAGCTCGCTGGTCAAAAGGCAGCCCTCCTTCATCGGCTGCGGCGCCATGCGCGGATAAATGCAGGAGGAGCCGAGAAACATTAATTTCTTACAGCCGTTCCTCCATGCCTCGTGGATCACATTCATCTCAAGCACCATGTTCTCGTACATAAAATCGGCAAGCGCCTCGCTGTTTGCCATGATTCCGCCCACCTTCGCCGCAGCGAGGAACACATAATCGGGCTTTTCTTTGGCAAAAAATTCCTCCACCTCGGCCTGGCGGCAGAGATTTAACTCCTTGTGGGTTCTCGTAATAATATTGTGATAGCCTTCCTTTTCCAACCGGCGGACAATCGCGGAACCGACCATTCCGCGGTGTCCCGCCACATAGATTTTCGCATCCTTTTCCATCATATCATTCTCCATTCTAACGCTCGTTCTTTACCAGCTCCATATCATGTCTCACCATGATTTTTACCAGCTCCTCGAACGTGGTCTTCATTGGATCCCAGCCAAGCTCTGTCTTCGCCTTGGTCGGGTCTCCCCAGAGGTTGACCACGTCGGTCGGACGGTAGAACTCCGGCGATACTTCGATGAGAACCCTGCCGGTCGCCTTGTCAATGCCGACCTCGTGCAGTCCCTCACCCCGAAACTCCAGCTCGATGCCGACCTCGCGGAACGCATATTCGCAGAACTCGCGCACGGAATGCTGCACGCCGGTCGCAATGACGAAATCCTCCGGCCTGTCATTCTGTAAAATCAGCCACATGCACTCTACGTAATCCTTTGCATAGCCCCAATCACGCAGGGAGGATAAGTTTCCAAGAAACAGCTTGTCCTGTTTTCCCTGCGCGATTCTCGCCGCCGCCAGGGAAATTTTTCTTGTCACGAAAGTCTCGCCGCGGCGCTCGGACTCATGGTTGAATAAAATGCCGCTGCAGCAGAACATATTATATGCCTCACGGTACTCCTTCACAATCCAGAAGCCGTACTGCTTGGCAACCGCATAAGGGCTGTACGGATGGAAAGGCGTGGTCTCCCGCTGCGGAACCTCCTCCACTCGTCCGTATAATTCCGAGGTAGACGCCTGATAAATCCGGCAGGTCTTTTCCAACCCGCACATGCGCACCGCCTCAAGCACCCGGAGCACCCCGGTTGCCACAACGTCTGCCGTGTACTCCGGAACGTCGAAGCTGACGCCCACATGGCTCTGCGCCGCAAGGTTATAAATCTCATCCGGTCTTATGTCTCCAACCAGACGTATAATGCTCATGGAATCGGACAAATCGCCGTAATGTACATGAAAATGCGGATTGCCCTCCAGGTGGTCGATTCTCTCCCGCTTCTCCGTGGAAGCGCGGCGCACCATGCCGTGCACCTCGTAGCCCTTTTCAAGCAAAAACTCAGCCAGGTAGCTTCCGTCCTGTCCCGTGACGCCTGTAATCAATGCTTTCTTGTTCATCTCATCTCTCCTTTGATTCCTGTTCTATAATTATTTTGCTGATAACATATTTCGAAACCGTTGTCTAGGTTAATCTAATTTTTTCATTTTTGCAATTGAATATCTTGCCTAAAAATAGTATTATATTGCTATGGAAAAATCATTCTTTGAAAAATACAAAACTTCAGAGGTCACCAATACAAGACGTGTCATTCACACACCCTCCCTGTTTATCCGCGAAAATTTTTTCTACATTCAGGAGGCAGGGTATTTAAAAAGCCTGAAGCCCCATTTGAGCAGACGCAGCGGTCTTTCGTCCTACCTGTTTCTGATCGTGCTCTCGGGCAGCGGCGAGGTATCCTACCGTCCTCCCCGCGCGCAGGCGAAAACGGACGGAGAGCCGCACGGACAGTCCCGGACGGAGGAAGGGCTGGCTTCCTGCCCCGCAAACCCCGGCGATTGTTTTTTTCTGGACTGCCTGAGCGAATACACCCACATCAGCAGCGAAGACGACCCATGGGAGCTTTTATGGATCCATTTCAACGGCCCGCAGGCGGCGGCCTATTACAGCTACTTTTCCGAACAGCACGACTGGCATTTCCGCTCGGCGCACCTTGCGGAACTGACCGCGGCCATCCAGGACATTATCCGCTGTCACGAGGAAAAGACCGATGACACCGACCTTCTGACCGCGCGCCAGATTGTGGATATTCTGACGCTTTTATGCACCGAGAACAGCGACGGGACACATTCCGACTCTGCCTTAAGCGACAAATTAAAAAATATCGCCCGCTATCTCGACAGTCATTACACGGAAAATATTTCTCTGGATTTTCTGTCGGAGCAATTCTATATCAGTAAGTATTATCTTGCCCGGGAATTTAAAAAAGAATTCGGGACAACCGTCATCCAGTATATTCTGGCCAAAAAAATCACCAATGCCAAAGAGCTGCTGCGCTACAGCAATGCTTCCATCGAGGAGATCGCGGCGCTCTGCGGCATTGATGATCCAAGCTATTTTAATAAGGTTTTCAAAAAAATGGAGGGCTGCACGGCGTCCGAGTACCGGAAGCGCTGGTAGCCGCCTATGCGGTCTTTTTTGTGCGGATTTTTCCGGAAAGCAGGCGCCGCACCAGATCCAGAAGCTTTCCGAGCACGAGGCAGCCGCACACCGATGCCGTGATGCGCACCGCGTGGTATACCGTAAACCACAGTATCCCGGACGCCGTAGTACTGCCCGGCGCGGGAATGGAGACAAACTTTGCGGCAACCGCCTCAAACAGCTCCAGGCCAAGGATATGGAACGCCAGAAGAACAATGGTATTCTGCCCGATATAAGCCATGGCCCTGCCCACGATGCTGCGCTCGATCAGCTTTCCGAGCCAGATGCACAGCACGGAACCGGCAATGCCGATTAGGATAAAGCACGGTACGCTAAGCGCGCCGTAGATTCCGAATTCACGGATGGACATATTGATGCCCGGATTGACATAGCTGAGCAGCAGATAGGCCGCCAATACGCCGAGCACCAGCGTCAGGTTCCATTTCCGCTCAAAAAATTCCGCCCGTCCCAAAAGTGTCCCCACGATCATAAACAGCGCTCCGACACAGGCAATATCAAGACTCCAGGGCAGCAGCACCGGCAGCTCGGCAAGCGCCATCGTAACCGCAATCAGGACCGCCGCACAGCCCAAAAGAAATTTCCGGCTGGCAAGGCAGCGGTCAATCACAAGATGATAGACAAGGCTTGTCACGAAAAACGCCGTCAGATACCACATTGCCCCGTTTGCCACGGTGAACAGATAGACATTGTCCGTGTGCGTGGTCGTATCGTACAGGCAGTAACGGGAATAGAGAACTCCGAATACGGACTCCCCCATCTCGCGCATCGAGCGCCCCATCAGCGCATAAAAGGCAAGCAGAACGGCGCTGTACCCGAAATAGGGGATTAACAGGCGCTTTGCCTTGCGGCCGATATTCTCCCCGTAGCTCCTGCCCGGCTTGTAGATATAGCCCGAAACCACAAAAAACAACGGTATATAATAATTGATCAGATAGGAGCTTAAGCCGCAGCTATGGGAGATAATCACCAGCAGCAGGCCGATTCCCCTCGCAATATCCAGATACTTGTATCGTTTCATTTAAGCCCCCTGTTTCCAATCCTGCTTTATGAGCGCCCGCTCCCACAGATACGGCTGAATCCTGTTCCAGATATCCGCCGCCTGATGGAAGGTCGCGTTTTCCCCCGCGAGAAAATTCTTTAAATCCTCACGCACCTGCGCCGGATTGTCAATCAGCGCGCAGTCCGCAAATGCCTGCGACGCCACGGTATCCTCAAAGAACTGACGGTAAGGCCCTCTCATCCAGTCGAGAATGGGCGCGTTAAAGCCGAGCTTTGTCCTGCGGTAGGCAATTTCCTTCGGCATAAACGCCGCCCCGGCATCCCTTACAATCGACTTGGAAAATCCGCCGTGCAGCTTGGAGCGCCAGCCGATGGAAAACGCAAACTCCACAATCCGGTAATCCAGAAACGGCATGCGGATTTCCACGCCCGCCGCCATGCTGTCCCTGTCGTAGTTGCGCAGCAGCGTGGGCAATATCGTCTCATGTGTGGAGACAAACAGCGTCTTATTGAGGTTATCCAGCCGGTTCCAGTTGGGATGACCGGCATAGGCGCTTTTGACATCCTCTTTTCCCAGCAGCTTTTTGAGGCGGTACTTCGCCATATAGCTCCGGTACAGCCTGCCGCGCTGCTTTTTAAACTCCGCGGAATCCGGGCTCACGCCGTCCTCGGCGTTCTGGTTTAAATACGCCGTGGTAATCATGTCGATTTCCGCTTTGTTTTTGGCGTCAGGGTATGCCTTTAACACGTCAAACCCGTAACCGGCAAACAGCTCATCCGCCGCGTGCCCGTCGAGCGAAACCGTCGTCCCGAGCTCCCGCTCTTTTTTGTAGAGCTCCATCATCGGCACCTGCGGATTGCCCCAAAGCTCCTCAAAGCAATAAAGCTGCCGCAAAAACTCCCGCTCCGAAACGGCGGTGTCCACATTCATAAAGGTATGAGGAATACCGAGAAAATCCGTCACCTGCTTCGCGTATTTCGTCTCGTCCAGATCGGTTCCCGGGAAGCATGCCACATAGGCGTGCTGCCAGTCATCATTGACCCGCTCGTCGGAGACATGCTTTGAGATATGCGACATGGCACAGATGACGGCCGAGGAATCAAGCCCCCCGGAAAGTCCCGTGCCCAGCGTCACGTCACTTCGCATGCGGATTTTGCAGGCATCCAAAAACAGCTCCCGAAACTGCTCCACCTGCTCCTCGTAGGAGTCCGGCGTCTCAATCAGATGGTCGAGCGTATTCCAGTAGCGCTTTAAGGTAAGCTTCCCGTCCCTCACCCACGCGTTATGCCCTGCCGGGAAGCGCCTGATGCCGCGAATGAGGCACTCCGGCTGCGACTCGTAATGATTGTCGGCAAAATAGCGCGCAAACATCTCCCGATTCGGCTCTACCTTATCAAGCAGAGGCAGAATTGCTTTCATCTCCGATGCAAAGGCAAGTCCACCTCCCGGCAGCTCGGCGTAAAACAGCGGCTTGACGCCGAAGCGGTCCCTCGAGAGGAACAGGGACTTATTTTCCCTGTCCCAAATCGCAAAGGTCCACATGCCGTTAAAACGCGTCACACAGTCCTCTCCCCATTCGCAGAACGCGGCGAGAATGACCTCGGAATCGCTGTTTCCGCGGAAGGTATGCCCTTTTTTCACAAGCTCGTCCCGAATCTCGATAAAATTGTATATCTCACCGTTAAAGGTCATCTGATAGCGCCCGCCGGCATAGGACATCGGCTGGCTTCCGGCGCTCGACAAATCCAGAATGGAAAGCCGCCTGTGCCCTAAGGTCACGCCGTCCTCCTGCCACAGCCCGGAGCCGTCCGGCCCTCTGTGGATCATCGTATCCAGACACCTGACTGCCAGCTCTTTGTCTACTTTTCGGTTAATCACACCGTAAATTCCGCACATTTTAATCTCCATTCCGGAGCGTTTTACGCGACGGGGCGACGCAAATCTCCAATTTGCGTCTGCCATCAGGGCTTATTTGTGACGCTCCGGCACAATATAGCCAACGCAAACAAGTTTGCGTGTGAAAAATAAGCTATCGAGCTTATTTTTCACACTTATCCTCCAATCCTAAGCGCGCTCCTATTTCTCTTTATGCACCAGCCACAGGTAGCGGGTATTGGTTACAAAATAACGTTTAAATAAACGCTTCGGATCCTGCAGCAGACGGTAAAGCCACTCCAGGCTCAATTTCTGCATCCATGCCGGTGCGCGTTTAATATTGCCCGCATGGTAATCAAAGCCCGCGCCGACGCCTATCATCACGCCGCTGACCCTGCCCTTATGCTCGTACATCCAGTTTTCCTGCTTGGGCGCGCCAAGCCCGACCCAGATAATATCGGCTTTTGACGCGTTGATTTCTTCGACCGCCGCCTCGTCCTCCTCGCTGCTTAACGCGCGGAACGGCGGCGATACCATCCCGGCAATCTGAAGATGCGGGTACTGCTCCGTCAGCTTTTCCCGAAGCAGCGTGAGCGTTTCCTCCCTGCTGCCGTAAAAATAATGCCGCAGTCCGTTATCCCTGGCAAAGAGCGCCAGCATCAAATCCGGCCCTGTCACCCGCTCCGCCTCCGAAAATCCGTGCTTTCTGCTGTATACGGACAGAGGCTTTCCGTCCGGCAGGACAAACGCCGCCTCCTGCTGCACCTTATGATAGTGAGCGTCGTCATGCGCCATGACGGTGGTGTGTACATTTCCCACGCAGATATAGCTGCCCCGAAGCGCATCAAGCTCATGCTCAATCAACGCCACTGTTTTTTGCATATTCGTGACGAGAATATCCGTCCCCAAAATATTACATTTCTCTAATTCCATCATCTTTCCCTATTTCACCGCCGACACCGTCTCCAACGGAATATTTCCGATATAGGAGGGCAGAAGGCTGAATGTACTGTGATAGCTCCCCAAAATCTTTCTGCATTTTGACAGCGCCAGCATCTCCACGAGCGCTTCCTCGATCCCCTCTTTGGAATCCCTTGTGACCACGCCGGATTCCGGGAAAATCAGCCGTGCTTCCGGCAGTCTTTCGCAAAGCTCCCTGCGCACCGTCACATCATCGGTCGCCACAAAAAAGGACGCCTTTTCATCCCCGCTCAGCTCCCGCTTCATTCTTTCCACAAACAGTTCGAGCGGACTGTTGGCAATCGCCTCGGTATGGTCGGTCCTTCTGATATGCACGCCTATGGTATGCGCGTCAAGCTTCCCAAACAGCGGCGCGCCCTTTTTTTCAATCGCAGGGCTCGGCTTTAAGAAGGAAAAGCTCTGTGCATCCACCTCGCAGACGGGGCCAAAGGACTTCATATAAATGACCGGTTCCCCCTCAATCACGCGAAACAGCCCTTCATAGCCCTGCTCCTCTTTGATGCGCTCCACATCGTCGCACTCCAGGAATCGCCCGGCACGGCTCCGCCATTTTTTCTTTTCGTAGTTTCCCTTAAGCTGGCCCAAAGGCTCCTTTTTAAAGCCGTTTTCGCAGATTTCCACGACCTCCATCGGCAACGCGAAAAGCTCGTCGGCACGGATATTGCAGCCGACCTCCCGCTTCCACATTACAACCAGCTTCCGGTTCAGCCTCTGTGCCACCGCATAGGCGGAGCCAAGCCCCAGCAGCCGGTTTCCGAGTCCCGCGCACGGCTCTATGATTATCATTGATCCACTCATATGCTTTCCTTTTCCTTCCGCGTCACACCGCCGTTTTCCACGTGATACACCATGTCACAGTTTTTAATCGTAGAGAGCCGGTGCGCGATAATGAGCATGGTAAGCGTGCCCTGAAGTCCGTCAATCGCCTCCATCACCGCCGCCTCCGTCTCCGTATCAAGCGCGGAGGTCGCCTCGTCGAGCACCAGTACCTCCGGCTTGCGGTACAGCGCCCTTGCAATGCCGATCCTCTGGCGCTGTCCGCCGGAAAGGCGCACGCCGGCCTCGCCGATCATCGTGTCAAGCCCGTCCTCCAGCGACGACACAAATTCGTCAAGCTGTGCCTGGCGCAGCGCTTCCCAGATATCCTCATCCCGGACATCCTCTCCCTTTCCGAACGCGATATTGTTTCGGATGGTATCGTCGAGCATGTAAATGGTCTGCGGGATATAGCCAATCTTATCATGCCAGCCCCGGTACGACTCGCTGATATTTCTGCCGTCCACGGTTATTTTTCCCTCCTGCGGCTTTAATACACCGAGAATCAAATCCACCATCGTCGTTTTTCCCGCGCCGGAAGGCCCGATAAATGCCACCGATTTGTTTTTCGGAATCGTCACGTTGACATGGGAAAGCACCGGCTCCTCCGCGTCGGGATAAGAGAAGGTCAAATCCTCCACACGGATTTCCTTTTCCAGGGAAACCGGGGAATAATTCTGTTCTTTTGTCTGCTCCAGATCCATATCGCGGATTTTTCCGTATTCCTCGCCGATTTTGCGGATCACGACGCCGTTGTGGATAATGGACGCCAAGTATTCCGCCATTTTATTGGCGGACGGGAGCAGATAAAACGCAGACGCCGCAAACACTGCCAGCGTTCCCACAAATTCTGCCGGGTTCGTGCTTGTGATGCTGATTTCCACAATAATCGCCCCCATCAGGCCGACAATACAGAGTGCTTCCATAATGGGCTTGGGCACCGAGCTTAAAAACGAATTCTGCTTGATCACGTAGGTGTAAAGGCCGTTCTGTTTGATAAACTCGCCCTCAAAATAGCTCTCGCGGTTGGCAATCTTAATCTCCTTAATCCCGCCGAACGCCTGCTGCATACACTGCAAAATATTGGCGTTGTATTTTCTGCGGTCATCCCCGAAGCCCGCCAGGATTCTTCTTAATTTTTTCAGGAACAAAAGCACCATCACCGCCATCGCCAGCACAACGCCCAGCGTGATCAACGGGTCCGTGACAACAAGGAAAAGCACCATGATACCGCTCACGCAGACCTCGGAGGCAAGCTGGAGCATATTTAACACCGCCGCGTAGAACATTTCCGGGTCCGTGTTGATATCGCGCATCAGCTCCGCGCTGTTGTGGTTTAAGAAAAACGTGTAATCCTTGCGGATATAATACTTCATCAGGCGGTCCTGCATTTCCCGCTTGCCGTAATAGGAAAAACGGTACTGCATATTGTTCATAAAGATGATAAAGCCGTTTTTGGCAACATACACAATCATAATCCCGATCGCCAGCGCAATGATGAGCTGGTCGGTGTTTTTAAGCCCCAGCAAATCATAGGCCCATCGGATGATGTCGTTTTCCAGCAGCTCCTCCGGACTCATAACCGCCTGGATAAACGGCAGCAAAACACTGACTCCCAAAAGACTCACGCCGGAATTAATCAGAATCAGGAATGCCATCCCGACCAGATTCCGCTTCTGCTTTCCGTCAAATACTTTAAATACGCTCTTAATTAAACCTACCATAGCTAACCCTTTCTTATTCTAAGACAATCCAGTCTTTCTGACGCATCCGCCCGCTTAAAATATCCTGCGGCATGATCACCGTCTTATGGGGATTGCGGTTTCGGTACGCCGCCCAGGTGGAATAGGTACTGTTCGATAAAATCTGGTTCTGACAGGAGGACATCAGGAAAAACTCGTCCACATCCGAAAAGCTGCCAAGCGCGGAGACAAATTCCATGCCGTCTCCCAACGCCTCTTTGGCCCTCCTGGCGTCATTGGTGAACACAAGATAGCGCAGCCCTGGCTTTTCCCGCTCCATCCGCTCCAGGGCATGGGCAAAATATTCCCTGCCCGGCCCCGTAATGTCCCCGCCCCGCACATGGACAGCACAGGTCGGCGTTGTCCGAAATTCCTCCATCAACGACCGTACCACAGGACTCTGCTCATAGGCCGGGGTCATCATTTCGGTAATCTCGTCTAAATATTCCTCGAAATATGAAAGATGCTGCCAGTAGCCGTAGAGATATTTATCGCGGAACCGTTTTTTTTCATACACTCTCGGGTCAATGTCATTCACGTCATATTTCCCGTTCCGGTTTAAATAGACCTCACGCTCTTTGATCACACGGTATTTGACTGCCCGGCGCAGCGCCTTATAGGCCTTCTGCCAAAAGGTACGATTGGGAAAAGACTCCTTTGCGTCGTATTTCAGATGAAAGTTATCCAGCTCAAAATCCCGCAGCGTTGAATTGTCACACTCGGAAATGTCCAGCTTAAGCCCCTCGCCCTCCCGTCTTGCAGCCGCGTAGCCGCAGGCATAATTGAAGAGCTGGTTGCCCATGCCGTCACCTATTTTTACTACTATCACCTTCGCCGTTCTCTCCTGTTTTCGAATTTTTTATTATAAACGCTGCCGATACGGTTTGCAAGCATATTCATCTGTTCCCTTCCGCTCACTCCGCGTCTCTGCTGTAGATTTCATAGGTTCCGTTCGCAAACACCTCACGGTAACCGTTCTGCCGGACAAATTCCAGCACCGTCTGCGTTTTCTCATCCGGCTCCGCCAGCGCCCCGCTGCGGAACACCACAACCGGATAATCCTCCGCGGCCGAAAGCTGCTGTGCAATTTCCTCCGCCGTCACATAGTCCGTCTCCAGCCAGCCGCCGCAGCCGTCGATATAGGGTGGAATATCCGAAAGATAATGGAGGATCGGAACGGCCCCGCAGACTACCATAGACTGTCCATCCCCTTCATACTGCTTTAAAAATCCAACCGTTTCCTCCAGCTGCTCCACGAAATTTTTATCATAAGAAATTCCGCGAAGTTCCGGGAGCGTAAACTGCTGCATCGGCTCTGTGTCCGCTGCGTATGCTCTTGTCATATAAAGGCTCTGCCAGCCCACCAGCAAAATACACCATGCCCCGCAGACTACGGTGAGCACCGTCCCGGCGGACGGCAGCGGCCAAAACATACTCCTGAGACGTCCCTGCGCCTTTTCCCCGGATACCGTCCAAAATCTCCGGCGCGCGTTTGCCCTGCGCAGACGATCTCCGATACAGATTGCAATATACGGCAGCGCCATGAAAAACTCGTTGCAGATATGCGTAATTCCGACATTTGAGCCAATCGGCATCAGCACGGTCAGCGCTCCCGCCGTCACCGCAAAAACCTTAAATTCTTCGGAATATGACTTGTCCCTGCAGATCAGGAAGGCGCAGACATATATGAGCGCCACAAGAACAGAAAGTGCGTTTAAGTAACCACCCAGAATCCCGTAAACAGTTCTTAAAACAGGAAGTCCGTCTGCTCCGAAGAGTTTGCCGAGCAAAAGCAGCACGGCAGCGACGGGCGCCCCGAACCGTACAACCGGAGCCAGCGCTTTGATTTTTCTTGCCGCCAGATACAAAACCCACAGCGCCGCAAGCAGCAAAAGCCCGCGCAGCGTCCCCTTTGCGTTAATGACGATCATATTTCCGATGGTGTGTCCGTCGTTGGAATTGCCCGCGTAGAAAAACATCTCAACCACCATCTGCGCGTAAGTGCCGATGCCGCAGGTGGCATGCAAAAGCAGCGCTCCGAGTCCGGCGCTGCACACAAAGCCGAGCACACAGTATGCAAGCTGACTGACAAAATATCTGCCGTCCCGTTTCCGGTACACGTCGTAAAACAGCACCGCAAACACGGCAAACTGCATCAATGCCGATATCTTGCACAGGGATGCCAGCACAAAAAACGCCGCCGCAAAAGATAGCAGCCACGGCTTTTTGTCGTTGACCGCCCGCACCAGAAAATAAAGACCGGTCAGCGCCATAAACGCAACCGCAGTATTATAGATAAAGAAATGGAAATTGCACTTCGCCAGCAGCATGGCAAGCGCGAGCGCCGGAAGCACCAGCGAATCATCCCGGTATCTGCGGTAAAGCCGGTAAGCCAGAAAGCACAGATACCAGCAGACCGCCGCCCACGCCAGCTCCATCCCCAGATATTCCGGTATGTGCAGCACTGACAGCAGCCATAACAGCACGCCGCCCAGCACGTCCGTCAAAAACAACGGCAGATAAATACTGTCAATATCCGAAAGCCAGAACCGATACTGATTCAGATTAAAGCCCACGTCGCTTACATCCACGCTGTACAAAAGCCCGGAAAGCGGCAAAAGCGGAATCAGTCCAATGACCAAAATCCAGAAAATTTTATATGTTCGTTTCATCACAGCCTCAATTCATTCCATTTTTATATAAAGACACAAAAATTATAAAGGTTTTCCCCTGCATTGTCAATTTTGAAAATCCCCAAATATCCACGGAAACATCCGGGAAAAAGGCGTTCTTCCTTGACACTGCGGAAAGCCTTGTTATATGATGTAGTAGTCATTTTCTGTTTATTGATGTTTAAGAAAGGATTGGATTCGTATTGGGTACAATTATCGGAGCTTCCTACTATCAGTTTAAATACGCCCTGCGGAACCGGCTGCGCGCCAAAGCGCCGGAGTCGGACTGGCTCTACCGCCACTATGTCGGAAAGCCGTTTCTTGACACGGAGGCGGCAAACCGCCTGACCGCGGAGCTTATCACCGCGGGAACGCCCTTTATGATGGGACGTTTCGGCGCCGTCGAGCTGTTTAACATGCGCACGGCGGAATTTCACTTAAACGGCAAGCAGCAGAAGGCCTGCGAGCAGCTCTGCACCTGTGCCGGATTTTTTCCGAACGACACTTCGCTGCTGCCCCGCTTTAACGAGGTCATGAAGGACGCCTGCCGACAGACCGATATCCTGGGCATCTGGCAGAATGCCTGTGAGGACTACTATATCAAAAAGTACTGTAAGGATCTGCAGGCCACCTGTAAGCTCATTTCCATTGAGCCATGGCGGTGCCAAAATCCCTGGTCCGCCGCACTGGAGGGCAAGAAGGTGCTGGTCATCCACCCCTTCGAGGCTTCGATTCAAAAGCAGTATGAAAATTATGACAAGCTCTTTCCGGGTACGTCCATCCTGCCGAAATTTGAATTAAAAACGCTAAAGGCGGTACAGACGGCGGGAGACGCCGTGGATCCCCGCTTTGCAACCTGGTTTGACGCGCTGGAATGGATGTGCCGGGAATGTGAAAAAATTGATTTTGACATCGCCTTAATCGGCTGCGGCGCCTACGGCTTTCCACTGGCGGCGCACATCAAAAAGCTCGGAAAAGGCGCCATCCACCTGGGCGGCTGCCTGCAGATTCTGTTCGGCTTAAAGGGAAGGCGCTGGGACGAGGAGGAGCCGGATATCGTCGCCATGTACAACGATTACTGGCATTACCCGCTGCGCAGCGAGGTTCCGAGCGGAAGCGCGGACGTTGAGGGCGGCACCTACTGGAAAAAAGAATAACAATGGAGGTTATTATGAATCATATCATTCCTGTCATGGTTCACCATGAAACCGGAGAAAAGGCCCAGGCTGCGGGCAAAAAGAATCAGGAATACTTAAAGTACTGTATCGCGCAGGCGAAAAAATACAACGAAAAGGTCGTGCTCCTGGGAGACCAATACAACAAGGCGTGGTGTGACGACTGGCACAACGCCGATGATTTCATCACGGAGAAGTGGAAACGCTTCCACGCGGTCTTTGAAAATCTCTCCTACTACCCCGATGCCTGGGCGGAGGGCATTTTCAAACGTTTCTTTCTGATTCTGGAATATCTGGAGCGAAACGGCTTCGACCGCTGCGTCATTATCGACAGCGACGTGCTCCTGTATTTAAACGTCAGCGAATACGAGCCGTTCTCCCGCTGCAAGGTTGCCGCGGAAACGCCGCTTTTGCAGGATTTCCCGATGCTGGAAAAGGGAAACGGGCTGAAATGGAAGACCTGCGCCGGCTTTTCCTATTTTACGATTGAGGGGCTTCGGGAATTTACGGACTTCTGCATTGACATGTATACAAACCACAAGGACAGGCTGATGGTAAAGTGGGACGTTCACAGAAAATACGGCATGTACGGCGGTGTCGGGGAAATGGCGCTTTTGCACCTGTGGGTGGAATCCCTGCCCGAGGGAGAATATTTAAACCTCTTAAAGGACGACGCAAATCACTGTGTGTTCGACAACTCTGTCGGGGAATCCTCTGGCTATCTGGAGCACCAGTACGAATATATCCGCCGTTTAAGCGTGAAAAACCTGCACTGGGAAAACGGAAAGCCCTACTGCTATACCATTGACGGCCATGAAAAGACCTGGTTTTTAAACCTTCACTTCGTGGATATTACCAAGATTTTTATGGAGGGCATTTACGAAAACCAGTCCTATTCCGCGCACGCGAAATTTGTGACCTACCTTTTAAAATGCCGCGGAAAGCTTGCGGATTTAAAGCACGGCAACACCAAATGGCAGCAGCGTCTGAAAATCAGACGTCACGCGTCCGCAAAGCAATAGCAAAACAGATTGGAGAAGATTATGGCAAAAGAACGTTCCTCAAATTTCGAACTGCTGCGTCTGCTGTGCATTTTCGGAATCCTTATGATGCACACCTTCGGCGGAATCGACACGTCGGTGTCATTTTTGAATACGGAAATCCATGTTCTTGTCAACTCCGTGTTTAACATGGGTGTGACCTGCTTTATTCTGATTTCGGGCTATTTCGGCATCCGCTTTGATTTCAAAAAGCTGGTGCGGCTTGATTTGATGGTCATCTTTTTTACCCTGTGCGGCACGCTCGCTGTCGGGGATTTCGGTATCAAGGATTTGATCAAGTCCTGTATCCCGGTGATTTCCAGATACTACTGGTTTATCAGCTGCTACTTCTTTTTGTGCTTTCTCGCGCCGTTTTTAAACAGGATTCCCGAAAAGCTCTCAAAGGAGACGTTCCGGAAGCTTTTGATTGTCCTGCTGTTTTTGTTTTCCGTGGTTCCGACCTTCGGCTTCTACGATATTATGCAGGACGGCGGCAAGGGGCTGGTTCACATGGTTGTCATCTACCTGCTCGGACGTTATCTGGCGCTGTATCATAACCGTTCCCACGACTGCCGCAGGCTTGCGCTCGGTCTTGTTCTCTGTATCGGCTTTGTGTTTGCCGCCGACAGCGCCCTTACGTTTCTGCGCGGCAAGCTCTACACCACCTTCTGCCGGGACTGCTCGATTTTTATTATCGCAGGCTCCGTCCTGCTGCTTTTGCTGTTCCGGGAGCTTTCCTTCCAGAGCCGCGCCGTCAACCGCGCCGCGGGCAGCGTCCTTGCCATCTACGTGCTGGACGGAACGATTCAGACATTTTTACTGCGGCACTTTGACTTTGCGCCCTATGCTGGCTCCTGGTATCTGGTGTTTCTCGCAGTCGGCTACGTGCTCTTAATCATGGCAATCGCCATCCTCCTAAACGAGGTGCGCAAGGCAACCGTCGGGCGGCTTGAGCCATGGGTGGCACAAAAAATAGACGACCTGGTATCGGCCGTCTATCCTTTCTGTCTTGCCCTCGCGCACAAATTGCTGGGCTGGTTTATCACTGAAAAAAAATAACTGCTCTGTCAGAGAAGCTTCCGGAATACCGGGAGCTTTTTTAATACCGTTGCAACCGCCAGACGAATCAGGAACGCAATGAAAATCTCTATCACATACGCAAGAATAAAACCGGTGAACGGGGATATCGTGCGGAACACCACGTCCAGCCTGCCGCCCGTGCCGATAAAGCCGTCGAGCAGATACATGCCGAACACACAGCTCCCGACATGGGAAAGCACCATTTTCGCCCGCTCCGAGAGCCGCTCCTCACGAAACAGCATTTTCGCGTTGAGGAAAAGTACGATGGTCGGCACGGAAAGCCAGGTTCCGACGTAGGTCTCCTGGTATTGTCCCACCGAGAGGTAATCCTTGTATACAATCGCCCAGGTCAGTATGACGGATGCCGCCGCGCACACATTCCGCAATACATTTTTCCACTCAAAGAAGCGGGTCTCCGCCACATAACGGTCCAGCCCATATCCAATCAGCGGATAAAAAATCACGTACTGGAACAGGCCGCTGAAATTGTAATAGCCGCACAGACCGTAGCCCCAGAAGTACCATGCCGTAAACTTTCCCGCGTCAAACAAAAGCTGCAGCGCAATGAGATAAAAGAAACCTTTTTTTGACAGGTTCTGTGCCAGCGGACGCAGGAAAGGCAGTATCGTGAGCACGCCGAGATAGCTGTAAAGATACCAGTACGGCAGATACACCAGATCCGACGGCAGCGACAGCAAAAAGGAAATCGGCGTAAATGCCCGCTCCCCCTTGAGCACGAGCTTCAGATAGTATAAAAATGAGAAAAGAACGATGACCAGAATCATGCGCAGGATTCTTTTTCGGAACAAATCCCGGAAGCTTTCGTTTTTGCCCAAAAGCAGCGCGCCCGATACCATGTAAAAAAGCGGAACCGCAGCCTTGCAGACAAAGGTCAGGCAAAAGGAAAGCACATATTCCAGGCCGCTCTTATCCGCAAGCGACAGAAACGCCGCCGAATGGTTATACATGACAAGCAAAATCGCCAGAATCCTGACCGCCTCTAAATAGTATTTCTTTTTCATAGCTCTCCTCCATCTTTTGTATCCTACTGATCGTTCAATGCCGTATCAAGCGCCTTTCCCAGGTAATAGCCTGCCCGAAGCTTCGGCGCGGCCGCAAGCGCCCGCCGCTTTAATTCTTTGTAATCCGCGTTTTTGATTTTTTCCTCCAGCTCTCCGAGCCGCTCAATCATAAGCCCACACCCGTGTTCCGATACGAAACGCGCCATTCCGGACTCGCTCCACACGATCACCGGAATGCCGGAAGCCAGATAAAGCGCGCATTTATGGGAATTGTTATACCGAAGGTATTCCCCCAGTCCTCCCTTTATCCCGTCCCTGCCCGCTCCGTCCCAAACGAGTCCGTAATCCATCGCACAGACGGCAAGCGGAACCTCATCGGAGGAAAGCACGCCGTGATAATGGCAGCCGGACGGGAGCGTTTTTTCTTTTTCCTCATCCAGCCTGCCCCAAAGCTCCATACTGATTCCCGCCGGCACCTCCATCACCGATAAAAATTCCGACTTGTTCAGATTGCCCGCAAACGCGATTCTGACCTGCTCCGTTGCTGGCGCATCCGCCGTCTCCGGTTCCCCCGCAGGAGCCGCGCCCCGCGCCATTTTCTCCCGCTGCGCTTTCTCCTGCGCCTGTGCCAGTGCCCGGCTCTGCTCCTCCGTCATCAGGTAATCCCAGATGCCTACCGGAATCAGCTCCGACGCCACGCCCGCCTTTCTTAACATTTCCGCCGTGTTTTGGTTCGGTACAAGGATTTTATCCGCCGCCATAAGCGCCGAAAGCTCCTTCCCGTTTCCGGGGTTCTCCCCGCTTCCCTGCGGCGTCCCGTCATAACGGAATTCGTTCAAATCGTTGATAAAACAGAGCATGGTGTATTTTTTTATCCCACGCACCAGCTTCAGCAGCCTGATTTTCAGGTAATTTTCGGGAATCGAATAAAATACAACGTCCCCTTTTCCCACCCGCAGCAGCAAAAACATAAAAAGATACGGCAAATCCAAAATCTTCAGATAACGGCTGCACCCCTTTGGCACGCTCCAGATAACCCTTGCCCCTTTTTGGGCAAGAACCGCAAATACGTCCCGCATGGCTTTTCCCGCCGCGTCACAGGTCTCCCCCTGTCTCTGATTCAGCACGTAAATCGTTTTTTTCATCTCTTTGTTTCCAATCTGTCAAATTATTTTTTCGCCGGGACTTCCTTCCGCCGGACGTGCCTGCCGCGCCCCTCCCCCGCCGGACGCTCAATCGCAGACAGCAGGGACGGATAGAGCAGGATGCCGCAGAGCAGCAGAAATATGTTCATAAACCCGTTCAGCACAAACTGCTCAAGCACGCCGTAGAGCGCCATTGTCCCTGTCATGACAAGCTCTTTATAAAAACCGTTCCGATACAGGCGGTACAGTGTCAGGCAGATAATCCAGAAGAAAAAAAGCGCCACCAATACCCCGCCATACAGGAACACGAACATATAGCTGTTGTCAATCAGCCCGTGATAGCTTGTGTAAAAAACCTCCTGGGTCCGCGGAAACAGGGAAATCCCCTGATCCTTAAAATAGGTATTCATAATGTAAATCCTTCCGGAAACCAGATGATTAATCTGGCTCATGACCGCGTTCTCCCCGTCGTAAAGGAGCATCATCACCAGGCTGAAGATGCCGCCGACCGGGACGGACAGCGCCAGTACCGCCATGGCTTTCCTCCACTTCACCCATTTTTCAAACAGAATGAGCGCCCAGCAGAAGAAAAACACCAGTACTCCGGTCCGGCAGAGCGTAAATTTATAAAAAAACAGCGCCACAGCCGAGGTTCCCACAAACCATATGATATTGAGCCGGTCATAATAGTAGTACAGCAGCAGCATCAATGCCAGAAAAACGGTCAGATAGGCGGTATTCGGCTCCCCCATCGCAAAGCCGTAAACCTTCGTCTCTACATAGTCGGAATCGAGCGTGGTCTGAAGACCGATATCGTAAATGCCAGCCGCCGCCCCGACGGTCAGCACGATGAGCGAAAGCGTCCGTATAGAAACCGCAAGCTGGACCAGCAGCCAAAAACGGCAATTTTTCATCCCTATGACGGTCATAATGGAAAGAAGCCACATATTCTGCCTTGTAACCACCGACAGCATCACGCCCACCGACAGCAGAAGCGCAATCCAGAACACTTCCCGCAGCGTGTACCTGGTCGTCAAAAGCTTTATGATCCAAAAGATGATCGCCGTATAAAAAAAGCATTTATATATGTTATCCCCGTGGTCATAGGAGAATGCCTTCATCAATATGTTGATTGCAAAGTAGGCATAAAAGGAAAGCTCTCCGACGGCCTCCCAATCCCTGTCCCTGCAAAACGCCTTTATTTTGTCCATCCGTCAGCCCTCTTTCTCCGGCTCCCTTACGCCCTTGCCGCGAAGCAGCAAAAAGCCGGTATAAAGGGTCACCTCCACAATCACACCAAACACCAGACCGGCAGTCGCTGCCTTTAAGATTTCCTCCCGGAATTCCTCCTCGGAGGGCGCATATGCGAGCTGCCTTCTCGTCGGCTCCGCCACGTACGGCTCATCCAGAATATCAAAGCAGTCCTCTCCCACCATTTCCTGCATCGTCTCGTCGATTGCCGCTATCACATCATCCGCAAATACAAGCGCCGCCTCCTCGTCCGGAATCGAGAAGCCTCCGTATTCCGCCGGGTAGCCCACATACACCGTCACGATGTCCGAGGACTCCCCCTCGAGCAGGTCAAACAGCTGCTGATAGCCTACATATTCCAAATCATAGCCTGTCCGTTCCAAAAACCTCTGCCAGGCGCTGCGGCTGTCCGCCGTCTTAATCAGTGTCCCAATCCGCACCGCCGCGGCTTCGTCGTTATATTCCCTGACATACAGGGACGCCGTCACCCGGTATACTTCTTCATAATTTTTTTCCGATACATAGGAACGGTTCGACAGGTATTTATACCCGCCAAGAAACGCCGCCCCCGCCAGAGCAAAAAGAATCATCAGCCACCACACCTTTAAATTCAGGCGTATCAGCTCCGGCACATCATACTCCCTGTCTGCTGCATTTTGTTTCTTCACAATTTCGTCTCCAATCCAAGCCGCGGCCTCCGCCAGTTCCCGTTTTGCCGGAACGAACGCAGTGCCGCAATTTTCAGTCATCTTTATTTTACCGCAAAACAGGGTGTTTTGAAACGGAAATTTTTACTTTCCCAAAAGTTCCAAAAAAAGAATCCGCTATCAGCCTTTGTCTGATAACGGATTCTTTTATGCCTTGGCATTTCCACTGTTTTTAAAAATAAGAAGTTTGCTGGCTATATAATTGACAATAATGACAATCACATTGGAAATACATTTCATCAATGTGCTGTTTAACGCCATCTCGTCCACAGCCACATACATAATCGCCAAATCCAGAACCCCGGTCGCGAGCCTGCACCCAAAAAAGGATGTAATCTCAAACATAAGCGCTTTTTTCTCTGTGGTTTTGCTCTCGAAGACCCACAGCTTATTTGTGACAAACGCAACCAATACCGCCGCAACCCAGGCGACGATATTGCTCACGACATTGCTCCAGCCGACATACCGATAAAAGGCCTCATAGACCACGATATTGATAAGCGTTGTAAGCACACCGAAAATTCCGTAGAGGATAATCGCTTTATACTTTTCCAGCAGTGTTTTTATTTGTTCTATCATCTGTCTTTTCCTGTTCTCTGCTTATTCGATTACCAGATCCTCCCAGTCATCCACCGGAACAAAGCCGACATAGGTCTTGCCTGTGTTCAGCGTAATCTCATTGCCGTCCATGTCGTAATAACGTGTCGGGGAGGTCATGCTTGTCTTCTCCCAGGATACATAGATTGCCTTGCCGTTGGTGACATAATAGCCATAACCCTTGCTCACACAGTCAAAAATCATGTAGCCGTGTTCGTCATACTGCGTATAACCGCAGCTCTGAATCAGAAGATTTTTGAATGCAAGCTGCTGGTTATCATTGCCCGGATCCAAATGCGGCTCGCCGTACTCCGAATAATAGTAAAGTCCGTCGTCCTCATTGTACTCCAAAAGGGATTCGTTATGCGGGAACGGCAAATCTACGAGGTTCGCTTCAATGACGTTCGCCTGCCCCGTCAAATCCACCGGGTTGTCCTCGTTTGCAAACTGGTAATGAGGTCCCTCGTAATAGGAGGTATATTCTCTGGAAACGCCTGAGTTTTCAAAGTTCTTCTCCAAATCTCCCGGAAGGATGTATTCGGTATATTCCCTCGGCTTGCCGTTATCCACACGGGAAAAGGTTCCGCTGAAATTATCCACGCTCGGGTCCGCCATGTATGCGTCCACATAGAAAGGACCTCCGTCATGGCAGATAACCGCGTTCCACTCAGACGCAATCAACACGTTTGTCGGCCGCACACTCCTTATGCTTCCCAGCTGCTCAATTTTCTCCCAGTCCTTCACCAAAACCATAAACCGGGTAATTCTGCCGTTTAAGGTGCTGTTCATCATCTCATAGACCACATCCGCCTGTGTCAGCCCGTAATGCGGCAGCGCAATTGACTCATTATCCACCATAACCGCGATTGGCCGCTGATTTTTGAGACTCTCGTCAATCAGCTCATTCGTAAGCTCACTGCGGTACATGCCCTCCGGAAGTATCTCCTCGCTCTCGTTCTGCTCCGTCCCTAAAACCGATTCTGTCCCCGCAGCATTATCCACTGCTGCCTCGTCAGCATTTTTGTCGCCGCATGCCGCCATAAAAGCCGCCATCGACAACGTCGCTGCCAATAAAACCATTCTCTTTTTCAAACTCAATACCTCTCACTGTATATTTTTATGCCAAAGGGCACTGCTTCTTTATTATAACACCATTTATGCATATATTACTATCGTATTTTATACTTTTTTCCATTTTGCATACAGTGTAATTTTTCCGGTACTTCCTTTTTTTATCTTCGTCACCTTATTTTTGTACTTGCTGTCGGTATACCAGCCGACAAATCTGTATCCGGCTTTTGTCGGTTTTTTCAGCGTAATGGTTTTCGTGGTATAGGTATAGGTCGACGGGTTTTTGCTGTTGTTCTTTCCGCTGTTCAGCTTATAGGTGATTTTGTATTTCGTTTTCTTCCACTGCGCGTAAAGCGTCACACTTCCGCCGCTCTTTGAGGTTAAATTCTTTATTTTTTCCTTGTTGGAGTAGCTCTTCCCGCTTCCGTCCTTCTTTGTATTCCAGCCCGTGAAGGTATAGCCTTTTTTCTTAAAGGCGTTCGCAGTCAGGGTGTATCTGGTTCCGTATTTCTTCCCCGTCATCGCGCTCATCTTGCCGCTGGTGCTTCCGTTTCCGTTGAAGGTAATCTTATATTTGTGAGGGGTCCACTTCGCGTACAGCGTCTTGTTTCCGGTACTTCCCTTTTTAATCTTCGTCACCTTTTTCTTATATTTGCTGTCAGAATACCAGCCCGCAAAATCATAGCCCTTTCTTGTAGGATTTTTGAGGGTGATGGTGCTTGTCGTATAGGTATAGGTCGACGGGTTTTTGCTGTTGTTCTTTCCGCTGTTCAGCTTATAGGTGATTTTGTATTTTGTTTTCGTCCACTGCGCGTAAAGCGTCACACTTCCGCCGTCCTTTGAGGTCAGGTTCTTTACCTTCTCCCTGTTGGAATAGCTCTTCCCGCTTCCGTCCTTCTTTGTATTCCAGCCCGTGAAGGTATAGCTTTTTTTCTTAAAGGCATTCGCGGTCAGGGTGTAGCTGGTTCCGTATTTCCTCCCGGTCATGGAGCTCATTTTTCCGCTGGTGCTTCCGTTTCCGTTGAAGGTAATCTTATATTCGTGAGGCGTCCACTTCGCGTACAGCGTCTTGTCCCCAATGCTTCCACTTGCAATTTGCGTCACTCTCATTGTGTACGCGCTGTCGAAATACCAGCCCGCAAAATCATAGCCCGTCCTTGTCGCGTCCTTGAGCGTGATGAGCGCTGTCGTGTAGGTATAGGTCGAAGGGTTGCTGCCGTTTTCCCCGCCGTCAAGATGATAGGTGATGGTATAGTTTGTCAGCTTCCACTGGGCGTAGAGCGTAAGGTTGCCTGTAATCCCCGAAATAACCTGTCCATCGGAATAAGCGGTACCGCTTCCGTCGGCCCTGGTGTTCCAGCCCGAAAAGGTATATCCCGTTCTTTGAAACGCATTGGACGCAAGCGATGCAGAACCTCCCGCAACGACAGACTGTGCGCTCATGCTGCCTGAAGTCGCGCCGTTTCCCTCGTAGGTAATCTGATAATAAATATTGGAATTAAGCTGCTCACTTACCGCACTGCTGTCCCAGTAAGTATCCCGCACCGCAATCGCCCGAACCGTCACACCGCCGGGTGCCTGGAAGCTTCCCTTATAAAGGCTGCTTTTGGAGAAAGCCGCTGATGGCGCTGTACCGTCGAGCGTATAATAAATGAACGCGCCGGGCGTTGCGCTGGTAATCGTCACTGTACAGCCGCCTGCATTTGCCGCCTGTGTAATAACGGGCGCCGCCGTGGTCCGCGTAATTGCAGGCAGCGTACCCGGCGCAAAATCCGATGCGCCGGAGTCAAGCGAACAGGTCGGCAAATACCCCTCCCAGAAGCTTTCCTCGACATGGTTTTGTTCCTGGTCATTAACGTCATAATAATAATCACTTCGCTCAAAGTATTTATAGTAAATACAGGTACTCTGATCCGCCCAGGTACAATCCACGTTATACCAGGAATCGTTGATCCTTACTTTATTCCACTCATGCCCCGCGCTTGTCACCGCGACCGCGTCGATGCCGGAACCGTTGCACATCATCTCAAACGCCTGCGCATACCCCGCACAGACCGTCAAATCCGTACAAAAAACACTATATGCCGACTGCGAATACTGACTATCCTCGTCCGCAAAATTGCTGTTATAAAGATCCCAGTTATATTCTACTTTATTTACAATGAGGTCATGGATCAGACGAACCTTTGCTTCGTCCGTCGTGCACGCATTAATCTGGCTCTGCCATGCGTCAACCTGCTGTTTTACAGCGCTTGTCGCCGCAGCGCGCGCGGAACCGTCCCCAAACGCAGAGTATACACCAAACGCCAGTGCTCCGCTTCCGGTGCTCCATTTATAGTTGTTCAAAAAGTAGTACTGCGGATTGGAATATTTGAAAATATAGTATACCGTATCCATCTCGCTTCTGCTAAGCTCCGTCGATGCCACAAAATCGGTATAATATGCGTCATACGTCGCATTATAAGCTGCATCCGCCTGCGTCGTAAGATATTTGGAACATACTGCATTTAACGCATCCCAGTATTCCTTCTGCGCTTCATCCATCTGATTATAAAAATAATAGCTGCTGTATTTGTCCCACTCGGAATCGTATACCACCGCAGATTTTAAATCAGCATATACTTCGATTCCATCGTCGGAAATCTCATAGACATCCTCCACGGCAATATCGGAAACTGTTTTTGTCTCCATCGGCATAAGTCCCGTAGGCAATACCAGCTCTGTTTCCGGCTGCTCAGACAGTTCTTCTGTCTCAGGCTCTGCCGTTTCTGTCGCTTCCACGGTCTCGGTCTCCGCTGTTTCCGTCGCTTCCACGGTCTCGGTCTCCGCTGTTTCCGTCGTTTCCCCGGTCTCGGTCTCCGCTGTTTCCCCGGTCACTTTCTCCGTCTCATCCACGTCAACCGTTTCCGTGGAATTATTTTCCATGGTATCGTTTTCCGCAGAATTATTTTCGGTGATATCGCTTTCCGTGGAAAAAATTTCTGTGGAAAGAATTTCCATGGAAAGAATTTCCGTGGAATCATCCTCTGTGGATACCGTATCTGTATCGTCCGTCTCCGTCGTTTCTCCCGTTTCCGCGGCATACGCAACAGTACCCTCCATCGGACATAAAACAGTACCTAATGTTACACATATAGCAAGCAATACCGCAAGACACCTTTTTTTCAATATTCCTTCCTCCCATTCTCATATCCGCACTTTTTGACCTTTTTCCTGATTATACCAGAGAATAGGGGATTTTTCAATTTGATTCAGGGGATTTGCGGCGCTCCGAAAAGCTCCTTTGCAGTTCCGCCGCCTCATGCGGATTGATTTTTTCGGCAAGATAGCACTCCTCCAGCCGCTCCTTAAATTTTTCCGGCTCGTCCATAAGAGACACCAGATAATCATAGTCCGCCTGGTTCTCGCGCACGCTTTTGGTTTCCCATCTCCACTGCGGTCTTCGCTCCGTTTCTTCCTCCGAAAGGGTGAGCATCGCCATATTATTTTCGATAAATACGATTATCTGCGCGAGGTCTTTTTTGCCGGATGTAATCAGATATTCCTTATCGCATGTCTGCCGCAGCCTATCTGCCAGTTCTCCGAGCACACCGACAATCCACTCCACATGATCGTCAAATTCATTTTCAAATTCCAGCTTCCAGGAATCAAAGCTGTAATGAGAATCCCATTCCAGCGCTTTCCGTAAACAGGTTTTTAAAAATTTCCGATAACCCTTCTGCCGGTTCATATTTCCGCGGCGTTCCAACTGATTAAACTGGGAAATGATCTTCATGTATACCTTCCTTGAACTGATGTCGCAATAATTCCAAAGCTCTGTCAGCTCCACAGACACCTTTTCGGGGCACCGCACCTCAAAATAAAAATCCAGCAGCTTTATCCATTCCTCGGGACTTCTCCCACATACACGGAACGCCTGAAAAACAGGCAGGAAGTCATCCAGGCCCCACCGGAAAATGGTCCGGGTGCCGCGCCATCTCTCCGTTTCGTGAGACATATCCTCCAAAAGCTTACGCCAGGCGGTTTTGCGCGCTTCTTTCGTGTCCTCTGCAAGCACCTCCTCCGCCATCCGGTTCACGACGTGTTCCATGTCGCTGTATTCGGATTTCCCGCTGCACAGCATATTCCAGATAATATGGTCCTTCCGCTCGTTTTCATTCCGTCTTAATAGGTTCGATACAGCTTCGTTTGCAATGCTCTCCCGGTTTCTCTCCGGCTCACGGACATCGAAATGATAGCCAAACCACATCAGAAGCGCCAGGCTTTCGACATTTTCCCGCTGCCGGAATATTTCATGCAAATTCTCCTCCGAAATCCCCTCCGAGCTATTTTCTTTTTGCCGCTCCCGCTCCGCCAGAAGCTGCGGCAGCGTATATTCCTTATCTTTCCACTGAAAGGTCATTGTCTCCACAAGCCCATGCTCAATGGTGAGCATCCGGTATTTTTCATAATAAAAATGCTTCAGGAACAAGAAGTTGATGACCGTCTTTTGATACGCTTTGTCCCGATACCTTGGATTTTCCCGAAGAAATACCTTAAGCTCCGTCAGAAACTCCTTTACCTTGCGCACGCTCACATTGGGAATGCGGATGGAAATTTCCCCGTTCAGTCCGAGCGCCTCAAGCACGCCGTTTGCCTCCCACACTCTGCTTTCTTCCTGTATATGCTCAATGTCCTTTGGCTCCACCCCCACCGAAGCCATGTTTAATTCCTCCCACAAGCCCGCGGCAATGTCCTGCAGCTTCATTTCCGTAAGGTTCACGATATACGGTATATATTTTTCCAGATAATCCCTTTCAAACCCCAGCTTCTTTAGGTTTTCTTCTTCATACTGATAAATAACTTTTATTTTCCCGCCTGCCAGCTTTTCGGAAATAGAAAATAATTTTTTGACGGTGTCCGGATTTGAGATTCGGTCCAAATCCTCATAAATAACAAGAATCACTTTTTCCAGCTTACGCACATCCTTCCCAAAGCCCGCAAAGGCTTCGGACAGTGAGGTGCTCTGCGGGAACAGAAGGTTCTGCATCTGTTTTAAAAAGGTTCCTTTTTCCAGCATCCGGCGCAGCTTTCCCGCATATTTCGAAAAAATCCCGTGGCGGGTGAGGATGCGTTCCAGCTCGTTTAACAATAGCTGCTCGATTTCGTCCATATTGCAGGTCAGCAGGTCTATCCAAATGATTTCATAGGCGCTTTGTATCTCCGGCCGCTTCACCAGCTGTTCCAGCACAAAGGTTTTTCCGCTGCCCCAGGCGGCATTGATGCCGAGCATATCCACGCACTCCAAATAGTACAAGATTCTCTCCACATCGTATTTTCTTGCGGGGAGACAGGTCTGCTCCGGTTCCCGCGGCTTGCTCCCACGGGCCGAAAACAGCAGATATGCCGCCCACAGGAGCTCCGCCCCGTAAATCACCAGCAGACAAATATGCAGTCCGTTTTTGAGCGCCGCGGTCAGGGAGCCGCCGCCCAACGCCTTCACCGCAACATAGGCGGCAAGATTTCCGACATTTATCGCAAATACTCCAACAAACCAGCTGCCGTTCTTTTTGTTCCCGTAATACAGCAGCAGCAAAAGCCATACCGCCACAAGAACCAGAAGGTAAAAGCTTACTGGCAAGGCAATCGTCTGGAACAGCACGGCGGAAATCAGAAACGCGTATATCAGTTTGGTCAGGATGGGTTTAACAGTTCTCATAAGGTGCACCTCAATTCTTCTGCTTTTGTATGACCCCAAACGGGGACGCCGCCCCCTCGCGGCTTATCCCTCCTGTGCCATGTCCGCTAAATTCTCATTGTTTTCTCCCAAAGCGGCTGCTCATGCGCCAGCCATTTCGAGAGCATAACGCGCTCCCCGCACGGCTTATGCACCCAGAAATCCCAGTTTCCGAGGGTGTCCTGCAAATTATAACCCAGGTAAGAATAAATCCCCAGATAGCCCTCGCCCTCAAAGGAAACCTGCGGCTCCTTCAAAATCGGGAACACACAGCACCGTCCCCGGCTGGCCCCGTCAAAATATCCCAGCTCCCACGGGCACCAGCCGGATGCCGCCTTGCTTTCCGCAGTCATATACAAAAGCCCCTTACAGCGGTTCATCCCAGTTTTCAGCTTTCTCGCGGCGTCCGCCGTAATGTCCGGCTGATTTGTTTTTTCGTCCTGCCAGTCCGTATACACGGAATAGCCCGATTCATTGAACAATCTTACCAATGCAAACAGCTCCTCACCGCCCAGAAAATTATTGGACAGGAAAATATCATACCTGCCCTTTTTCTTGTTTAAGGCCTCATTCCGTTTTCGAACACGCTCCTGTTTTGCTTTCTCATTCAAATTGTTTGTTTTCGCCGACGCTCTTAAATAACCGCTTGTCAAAATCATTTTCCTGTTTACTCCTCTTTTCTTCTGCTACCCCCACGCCGCCTGCCGGCAGGGTACGGCCTGCTTTTTATCAATCATATAATATACTACATATGTAAAAATAACCATTCGATATGATGTAACCTGCAAATTACGCCATATCGAATGGTCTAATTTAATTCTTTCCCTTAAGATGAACTCATCGTTACGTAGCTGCGAATCAAACGCAGCCCGCAATGAAAAAAATTATGTATCACCCTGGAGGTAGAAAAATGAAAAGAAAAATCTTTGCTGTAATGTTATGCGCACTCTTGCTTACAGGTTCCTTCGGCCTGACCCAGATGACTGCCGATAATTATGGAATTGCTCCCTGCTTCATCCTGAGCGACTCTGCTGAAACCCTCTAAATATCAATCTGATATTTGTTTTTACACCAGTCGACCGTTATCTGTTTATTTCCATGTTGCCCTGTCGACTCAAACAGAACTGCCGACTGTGTAAAAAACTTTTTCGCCTCGTCTTTCCTTCCCAATTCTGCTAACGCACAGGCTTTATTAAACAATAACTTCGGCAACTGTTGCCAGCTCACATATTTAATACAAAAGTCAATTCCGGTATCAGCCATCTTTAAAGCATCGGAAAATCTTTCTCCTCTTCCAAGCCAATTACTCATATTAAAAACAATCATTGGATATTTTACAGCCTTCTGTTTTCCGTCCATCATTTTTTCTTCCATGTATTCTTTCAGCCAGAAACCAAGCCTCAATGCATCCTCAAAATTTTCTTCTCTTGCATACTGCATGGCGATATTATTAATAATCGTAATCTCGTCGAACGTCAGAAGATTTTGGTGAAGCGGCGTTTTCCCATCAAACTCCGGAAGCGTGATATGGATTGCCTGCATATACAAATCCATAACCTCCTTTGCCTCCCCGCCCCGATGCTTTTTTAACTGACCCTTGGCAAATATCAAATACTGCTGCTCCAGCTTCGGCGCATTCTGCGTCAGTTCTTCCATTTTGGCAATCTGGACCTCCAGCTCGTCATAATCGTCATCGGCGATGTTTCGGACCATCTCCTGCACCGTCTCGTAAAGCTCCATGTCCTCCTTGCTCACAAACATATCAAACACGCTGTTTTCGTAGCCGAGACGCTCCATCAGCTTATCCAGCATGTACCTTCCGGGCATCTGCAACCCGTTTTCAATTCTCGACAACGATGCCGTTGTGCAGATACCAAAGCTTACCTCCTCCTGCGTATACCCCTTACGCAGTCTTTTCTCCCTAATAAAATCGCCTACCATGTAAATTGCCATTTTCTCTCACCCAACTACTTCGCAAATTTTATCCATACAGTAAAAACAAAAAGCAGGTCTGGATTCAGTCCAGCCCTGCCACTTCTCTCAATCAATTTATTTTCTACGAAATTCTATGAAACGCAAGACTTTCAACTTACTTTATCTTTTCCATTTCATCTATATTACTTTCCGATACAATATAATGGGGTCTTTTTTTCACCTCAATATAGGTCTTGGCAATGTACTGCCCCATGATTCCCATACAAAATAACTGTATCCCCCCAATCAGCGTAATAATGCATACGGTAGAAGCCCATCCGTCCACGGGATCTCCGAATACCAGCTTTCGTATCACAATAAATAAAACTGCGATAAATGCGACAACGGTCATAAACATTCCAAACCAGGAAGCGATGCTTAACGGCACCTGTGAAAAATTAATCACGCCGTCAATCGCATATTTAAAAAGCTTCCAGAAATTCCACTTCGTCTCTCCTGCCACCCGGTTGACATTCTCATACGGCAGCCAATAGGTGCGGAAACCAATCCACCCGAAAATCCCCTTGGAAAATCGGTTGTATTCTCCCATCGCGACGATGGCGTCCACCATGCTCCGTTTCATCAGCCGAAAGTCCCTGGCACCGTCCACAATATCCGCGTCCGAAATATGATTGATAATGCGGTAAAACATTCTGGCGAACCAACTGCGGATCTTCGGTTCCCCCTTGCGCGTCACCCTGCGGGTCGCCACACTGTCGTACTCGCCCGTCTCAAGGATCTCAAGCATCTGCGGAAGCAGCGACGGCGGGTCCTGCATGTCCGCATCCATCACGGCCACATAATCGCCCCCCGCGTTGCAGAAGCCGGCATACATTGCGGCTTCCTTCCCAAAATTTCTGGAAAATCCGATATAAGATACATGTTCGTCTGCGTCCGCCAGCTCCTTTAGCAACGCCAGCGTTCCATCCTTCGAACCGTCATTTACAAAAATAAGCTCATAATCACAGGCCATGGATTCCATGACCTTTTTCGTTTCCCCGTAAAAAATCGGCAAAGCCTCCTGCTCGTTGTAGCAGGGAATAATCAACGATATTTTCATATTTCCTCTAATGCTCTCTTTTCTGCCCGCCTTCTATGCAACACAGTATATTTTACAACAAATTGGAAGAAATTTCTACTTAATTTCGTAAGAATGGCAAAAAAACTGTGACTTTCGTACGATTTGCCTATGGGCGCAGCCGCCGAAACTCATTAAAGTCTTTTACCACTTCCCGAATGCACCAAATCAGAGTGTCAAAAGCGCCCGCACGGTATACATTTATCAGAATCATCCCAATCGGAATCGCAAATACCATACCCGCGACGCCACTGACCCGATAACCGATATACATGAAAAAAAGCGCGGCAAACGGATCCATGCCGACGGAATCGCCGACGAGCTTCGGCTGAATGAGCTGATGGACGATGAGCGTCACCGCATAAAGAATCAGCATACCGAGGGCAGTCATATAGCTTCCGGAAAACAGCTTGACCACAGCCCACGGACAGAGCACGGTGCCTGTCCCAAACACGGGCAGCATATCAAGAAGGGCTATGCCAAAGGCAATCAGCCACGCGTAATCCACATCGAGCATCACAAGCCCAATCAGCAGAATTACATAGATGACACCCATAATTTTAAACTGCGCTTTAAAATATCCGCCCACAACGCCTAAAACCTGACGGTACATGGTTCCGGACTTTTCCCGCACGGATTCCGGAATATGCTGTCTGAGCATTTTCAATAATTTTTCCCTGTCTACGATAAAAAAATACGTCGCCAGCAGCCCCACGATCGAGCTGACAAATATATTCGGAATTCCCTTGGCCGCGTTTTCCAGAAACACGATTGTCGTTTCCCCGGAGCCGGACATCAATTCGTTTAGAAAGTTCTGAATCATTTCTTCCAGCTTTGCAAAGTCCAGGTCCGCCAGAATGGGAATCCGGCTGAAAAGCTTTTCCAGACCAGCTCCCGCCTCCATCAGCTCCGTTCCCGCATTGCTGTACATCGTCGGCAGATACTCCATAAAGCTCTGGATTCCTTCCCACAGAGCCGAACCGACCGCATCGCAAATAAGCACGATTCCGCCGATGACCAGAATAATCATCATAACGAAGCCGTACTTTCTTTTTATCTTAATCCATTTTTCCAGAAACTTGATTACCGGATTGGCAATCAGAGACAGCACAAGCCCCACCACAAACGGCATAAAGTATGCCAGAACCCTCGGCAGCACAAATATTACACAAAAAATCACCAGTGCCGCCACAACGAGATTGCAGAAAATTTTGAGATATTTTACGGATTTTTTCATGCCGCCGCTCTCCTTTGCAGTCATTTGGGGGCACAACGTAAAATCCCTGACGGATTCCACGCAGCCTCCACCTTCATCTTACAACAACTGCAATCAAAAATCTACCTTATTGTAGCGGCATTTTTGCATCTGTCTATTCACATTCACAGTCCGCGCCAAGCGCCATATAATAAATCCTCAAACCCCGGCGTTTTTTCTCCACGTAGCCGCGCCCGACCAGCAGATTGGCAAACTCCTGTATCACCTCATTCTCCCAGGCCCTGTGATACGTCTCGT
>CALWHT010000011.1 GCA_944380515.1 uncultured Roseburia sp. | reverse complement strand
CAATGTCAGTTAGTTAAGTTTCAAGGTCAAACGCTGTGTTGGGGGTCTAACCAAAATTTTTCAAAAATCCCCCTGGAAGGGCTTGACAAGCTGCCATAAATGTGTGGCCGCTCTCGCTACTGATTATATAAAAAGAGGTAGCGAGTGCGGCCCTTGGATTGTAAGTATAGTCTTTGTAATCCAAGGAGGTACACTTTTATGACACACGATTCCATCAAAACTGCCTTTTCTGATGCAGTTAACCTTGTTGCTTCTAATATTTCACTCTATACCACTGACCCTAACAGGGATCTGATCCGTAACAGGAAGATGGGCGCTTCCAAACTCATTTCTTTCCTGGTTTCCTGCGGTTCTTCCAGCACCAAACTGGAACTTCTCGATTTCTTCGGCCTTGATCCAAAAGCGCCTTCCGCTTCTGCTTTTAACCAGCAGCGTGCGAAACTAAAACCTGACGCTCTCGAGGCTGTTTTCCGTCTGTTTCATTCCTCCGTCACGGCTATGGATAAAGCCTCCGGCTACCGCTTCCTTGCCGCAGACGGCTCTACATTTACTTTTTTCAGCAAGCCTTCTTTTTCTTCTCCCGAATACTATGTCTCAGAGGGTCATTCGGCAAAAGGATTTTACAGCATGCACCTGAATGCTTTCTATGACCTGCAGAAGCATACCTATACGGATGCCCTGATCCAGCCCATCCATCACAAGGATGAATTCCAGGCTTTCTGTGACATGGTTGACCGCCACATCCAACTGCCTGGCACCAGGGATGTCTTTATCGGCGACAGGGGCTACTGCTCTTATAACAACATGGCACATGTCCTCGAAAAAGGACAGTACTTTCTTTTCCGTACAAAAGATATCCATTCCAAGGGTATTGTAAAAAACTTTGTTCTCCCTGACCAAGACTCTTTTGATCTCCCTGTAAGCGTTACCCTTGTGCGCAGCAACAAAAGAAAAATTCCCATCAGGGAAGGATCTTACAGGCGCTATGTGGATGCCAATGCTACGTTTGACTATCTGGCCTATGGTTCCCTTGATTCCTACGACCTGTCTTTCCGCGTTGTAAGATTCCCGATATCCGAAGATTCTTATGAATGCATCATTACCAATCTGCCTACAGAGGAATTCCCTCCGGAACGCATCAAACAGCTCTATGCTTCCAGATGGGCTATTGAGGGTTCTTTCCGCAAGCTGAAATATACAATCGGGCTGAGCAACTTTCATGCCTGTAAGCCCGAATACATCCAACAGGAAATATGGGCAAAACTGATCACCTATAACATGACGGAAACTCTTATCAATCATACAATTATAAAAAAGGGAAACACCAAACATGGATACAAAGTGAATTTCAGCATAGCCGCCCATATTTGCAGGGTCTTTCTCCGTCTGACTACGGAAAAAGACCCCATAGATGTGATGTCCCTGCTCTGCAAAGAACTGATTCCTCTTCGAAATGAACGTCAGCATCCCAGACTGAAAACCGCCCACTTCCGAAGGCCACGGTATTTTATATACCGCGCAACATAAAGCAGTTTTATCAACAATTATCTTACTCTTTTTTGAAGCAGATGTAAATCTGCTTATTTGTCATGCAAAGGAAAATCCCAAAAGCTGTTCCTGTCAGGCAAAAACCATATCAGATGCCTAAAGCACCTCTATATTGAAAGGTCAGATTTCCTTTTACGGGAACACTTCCTTTTTCGAACGTTCTTAACTAACTGACATTGATTCAGCTCCTGCAAAAACAACTTTCGGAAATTTATCTGAAAATTTGCCGAAGCAAATAACCAGAACTGATTCTACCGCTCCACAAAGAAGCAATACTTCGTGGTCGAGCGGTAGGTTTCCCCCGTCCTTAACACCGGAGACCGGAAGGACTTTTCATTGACGGCATTCGGGAAATACTGTGTTTCCAGACAAAATGCATGGCGGGAGTCATAGGAGGCTCCTGCCTTTCCTTTCTGTTTTCCGATAAAATTCCCCGCATACAGCTGGATTCCGACGCAGTCCGTATAGACGTCCATGCAGATGCCGGACTCCTCGGATTTCGCGCGTGCGGCATGCTGCATGCTTCCGTCCGCCTTATCCAAGGCGTAATTATGGTCATAGCCTCCCGCAAATACAAGCTGCTGGAAATCAGCTCCGATGTCCCGGCCGATTTTTTTCATTTTGCGGAAATCCATCGGGGTTCCCGATACCGACGCAATCTCTCCGGTCGGGATTGCCTTTGCGTCAACAACCGGCGTATAATAAGAGGCCAGAATCATAAGCTCCTGCCCCTCCATGCAGCCGGAGTCGTGTCCGCTTAAGTTAAAATAGCTGTGATTGGTAAAATTGGCCACCGTGGTTTTATCCGTCATCGCCTCATAAGCGATGGCAAGCTCATTTTCGTCTGTGAGCGTATAGGTAACCCGCGCCGTCATATTGCCCGGAAAATCCTGCTCGCCGTCCCTGCTTTCACAGCAGAGCGTAAGGCTGTTTTCGCTCACCTTTTCCACTTCCCAGATAACAGCATGAAAGCCCCGGCTCCCGCTGTGCAGATTATTTTCGTTATCGTTTTGCTCAAGCCGGTATTCCTTTCCGTCGAGTACGATTTTTCCCTGCGATATGCGGTTCGCGTTCCGACCGATGACCGCGCCGAAATAACAGGTATGCTCCTGATATTCCTGCGGCGTATCATAGCCGAGCACAACATCCCTGCGCTCTCCCTGTCTGTCGGGAACCTTCAACGAAACAACCGTTGCTCCAAGGTCCATAATCTCCGCTTCCATGCCGTTTTGATTGGTAAGCGTATATTTCGTGACCGTATTTCCTTCTCTTGTTTTCCCAAAAATTTTACCTGTCATATTTTCCTCCGTTTCCTTTCCACTTAATTCTGTCCGTAATAGGCGTTCGCCCCGTGCTTCCGGTAGAAATGCTTTTCCCTGATGCAGTCCGGCGCAGGAAGCACTTTGGGGTTTAACAGCTCCGTATTCCTGGCCATCTTCGCCACTTCCTCCAGAACAACCGCGTTATGCACCGCCTCCGCGGCGTCCTTTCCCCAGGTAAACGGCCCGTGGTTTTTACAGAGCACCGCCGGCGTATAATTCGGATTGATTCCGCGTTCCTCAAACGTCTCGATAATCACAAGCCCGGTATTTTTTTCATACCCCGCGTCGATTTCCTCCGGCGTGAGATTCCTCGCGCACGGAATCGGTCCGAAAAAATAGTCCGCATGTGTGGTTCCGTAAAGCGGAATATCCCGTCCCGCCTGCGCCCACGCCACCGCTTCCGGCGAATGGGTATGTACAATACCGCCGATTTCCTCATATTTTTTATACAGTTCGAGGTGCGTTGCCGTATCGGAGGACGGCTTATACCGTCCCTCGATTTTATTTCCGTCCAAATCCATGACGACCATATCGTCCGGGGAGAGCGCGTCATAATCAACGCCGCTCGGCTTAATGACAAAATAGCCGCTCTCTCTGTCGATACCGCTGACATTGCCCCAGGTATAGGTAATCAGCCCCCGGCGCGGCAGCTCCATATTTGCCTCGTATACCTGCCTTTTTAATTCTTCCAGCATATCGGTTGCGCTCCTTTCTATTTCCCGAAGGCGGCAGAGCCGCCCTTTCCTTTTTTCACATATGTGTTCTATTTTCCGAAAGCGGCAGAGCCGCCCTTTCCTTTTTTCACATATGTGTTCTATTCCCCGAAGGCGGCTTTGTAGTCCTCCTGGAATTTCTCGATTCCGGCGTCGGTCAGCGGATGCTTTATCATCTGCATGATGACCTTGTAAGGAACGGTCGCGATATGCGCGCCAGCCAGCGCGCAGTTGGTCACATGAATGGGATTGCGCACGGAAGCGGCGATAATTTCCGTCTCCAGCCCGTAATTGTCAAAAATCTGAACGATATCCTGAATCAAGTCGATGCCGGCCGTGCTGATGTCGTCCAGTCTCCCGAGGAAGGGAGACACATAGGAAGCGCCGGCCCTTGCCGCAAGCAGTGCCTGATTGGCGGAAAAAATAAGCGTGACGTTCGTCTTGATTCCCTCCGCGGAAAGCACCTTGACAGCCTTTAACCCCTCTGCCGTCATCGGAATTTTGACAACCATGTTCGGATGGATTTGCGCAATTTCGCGTCCTTCACGAATCATTCCCTCCGCATCAACGGTCGTCGCCTTTACCTCCCCGCTGATCGGCCCGTCCACGATGGTCGTGATCTCTTTAATTACCTCGTTAAAATCCCTTCCCTCCTTCGCAATTAAGGAAGGATTGGTCGTCACGCCGCAAATCACCCCCATATCGTTTGCCTTGCGGATTTCTTCCACATTTGCCGTATCAATAAAAAATTTCATCTGCTTCTACCTTTCTCCTTTCTATTTCGTGCACATGCACGGTACATATTTTTTATAGCATATTGTATCTTTTAGCGGTAAAACAGCTCGCCGAGCTTTAAATCACGTTTGAAATCACGAATGTTTGTATCTTTGTCAATATATACCGCTTCAATGCCCATCGCATCCGCCCAGTCGCCCATCTGCTCCGCGGTCAGATCATAGGTAAACGCCGTGTGGTGCGCTCCGCCCGCAAGAATCCAGGCCTCCGCCCCGGTGTAAAGATCCGGCTGCGGCGTCCAGAAATTCGTCGCTACGGGCAGCTTCGGCATGGGCTTTTCTACCTTCCTGCAATCCACGTCATTGATAATCAGACGGAACCGGTTGCCCAGGTCAATGAGGGACGTCGCAATTCCTTTGCCCTCCTTGGAGGTAAATACAAGCCTTGCCGGGTCCTCCCTGTCTCCCATCGAAAGCGGCTGACACTTAATGCTGATCGGCCCGTCGGCAATAGACGGACAGATTTCGAGCATATGCGCCTGTAAGATTCCCTCTTTTCCCTTTACAAAATTATAGGTATAGTCCTCCAGCATGGACGTACCATTCGCGTCCTTTTTCCCGGCTGTCATAATCTTCATCAGACGCACCATCGCAGCGACCTTCCAGTCACCCTCCGCGCCGAAGCCGTATCCCTTTTCCATCAGCCTCTGGATGGCAAGTCCCGGAAGCTGCTTTAACGCGCCGAGGTCTCCGAAATGCGTTACGATTGCCTGATAATTTTTTTCTTCCAGGAAGCGCTCAAAGCCAAGCTCAATCTGCGCCTGTACCGCCACATGGCGCCGGAACTCCGCAGGGTCGCGTCCCTCCAGCAAAATTTCATATTTGCTGTAATATTCCTCCACCAGCGCGTTGGTATCCGCCTCCGAAACCGCCGCAACGGATTCCGCAATCTCATTCACCGGCCAGGTATCCACCTCCCAGCCG
Organism: uncultured Roseburia sp.; assembly: GCA_944380515.1. Lineage (GTDB taxonomy): Bacteria > Bacillota > Clostridia > Lachnospirales > Lachnospiraceae > Roseburia. Next base: position 176,299 of record CALWHT010000011.1, on the reverse strand, counting down.
AATTTCAGCTGCGCCTCCACCTTATCGCCCTCGGTGACCGCAACGTTTCTCATATTGTCCGCAACACGCATCACCCGGATATGGCTGCTCTCAATCACTCCCACCGCCGTGCGCATCCAGGAAGCGATTTTCTCCTGCACCGCAGGGTCAGACCAATGTCCCACCACAACCTTGCGCTCGATTTTCATGCGGCTTACGATGTGGCCGTACTCTCTGTCTCCGTGCGCGGACTGATTTTCATTCATAAAGTCCATGTCAATCGTATCGTAGGGGATTTCCTCATTAAATTGCGTATGTAAATGCAGGAGCGGCTTTCTGTATTCCTGAAGCCCGAGAATCCATGATTTTGCCGGGGAGAAGGTATGCATCCAGGTAATAACGCCCGCACATTCCTCATCCACATTGGCCTCATTGAAGGTTTTGCGGATAAGCTCATTGGTAATTAAGGTCGGCTTCCAGACCACCTCATAGGGAAGCACCCCCGACTCATTTAACTTTGCCACGATGATTTTTGCATGCTCCGCCACATGCGCCAGGCACTCGTCTCCGTATAAATCCTGGGAGCCGGTGCAGAACCAAAATTTGTAATTTTTTCCTGTGATCATTTTTTCCTCTTTTCTGCGCTGCTTTATCCATTTTTACTGTCAGGAGTCTGCGTTCGCAGCGCCGACGCCCCCTCTTTTATGATATAGAATCCGGATGTTAAATCGGCATATTTTCCACGGCTGCCGCTTCCGCCGCAAGAACCTTTCGATAAGACGCGATATACGCGTCAAAGCCCGCAGCATCCGCCGCTTCCGGCTCCATCACAACTGCGTTCTCCTGGCCGTCCGCAAAAATATGTACGTTCAGATAGTGCTCCAGCGTCTCTCCCTCCGCCTTATGTATCATATAGGAAGCGAGCAGCGCCATCCCCCAGGGACCGCCCTCCCCGGCCGTCTCAATCACTGCCACGGGGGCATCCATCGCCGCCGCGAGGATTCCCTGTCCGACACCCTTTGTCTTAAACAGTCCGCCGTGCCCGTAAATCCGATCCGCCTTTACTTTTTCTTCCTTAAATAAAATATCCAGACCGATTTTTAAGGTAGCGAGCGAAGCATACAGGTGCGTGCGCATAAAGTTTGCAAGCGTCAGCTTCGCGTCCGGTCTGCGCACAAACAGCGGTCTTCCGCCGTCCAGTCCCGTGACCGGCTCCCCGGAGAAATAATTGTAGGAAAGCATACCGCCGCAGTCCTTATCCCCCTCCAGCGCCTTGTGGTAGAGCACCTCAAACAGCCGGTCTTTGTCCGCGTGAATACCGAAGCTTTCGGCAAATTCCCCGAACAGCCCCACCCATGCGTTCAAATCCGACGTACAGTTATTGCAGTGAACCATCGCAACATCATCCCCGGAGGGCGTCGTCACCATATCAAGCTCCTCGTGAACCGCCTTTAACGGTTCCTCCAGCACTACCATCGCAAAGACAGACGTTCCCGCCGACACGTTTCCGGTGCGCACCGCAACCGAATTGGTCGCCGCCATGCCGGTTCCCGCGTCTCCCTCCGGCGGACACACCGGGATTCCGGGCCGAAGCGCTCCGCTCTCGTCCAAAAGCTTAGCGCCCTCGGCGCTTAAGGTTCCCGCCGCTTCCCCCGCTGTCAGCACTTTGGGAAGAATCTCCCCGATTTTCCAGGGATAGCCCTTGCCCTCCATAAGCGCGTCAAACTTTTCCAACATCTCCTGATTGTAATTTTTCGTCTTTGAATCAATGGGGAACATTCCCGAAGCCTCGCCGACGCCCAGCACATTCTCTCCCGTCAGCTTCCAGTGAATATAGCCGGCAAGCGTGGTCAGATAAGAAATCCTCCCGACATGCTCCTCCCCGTTTAATACTGCCTGGTACAGATGTGCAATGCTCCAGCGCTGGGGAATGTTAAACCGGAACTCCGCGGTGAGCGCTGCCGCCGCCTCTCCGGTAATCGTGTTGCGCCAGGTGCGGAACGGCACCAGCAGCTCCCCATTTCTGTCAAACGGCATATACCCGTGCATCATCCCCGAAAATCCGATGGCAGCCAGCTCCGTAAGGACGACGCTGTAACGCTCTTTTACATCCTTTGCCAGGTTTGCATAGCAGTCTTTCAGTCCCGTCCAGATGTCGTCAAGACGGTAGGTCCAGATTCCGTCCTCGAGACGGTTTTCCCAGTCGTGCGCGCCGGATGCAATCGGCACTCCCTCACCGTCGATTAGTACCGCTTTGATTCTTGTGGAGCCAAACTCGATGCCGAGAACTGCTTTCCCGCTCTCAATCGTCTGTTTTGCGTCACTCATGAAAAATCCTTCTCCTTTCTCCTGCATTTATTTCCGCAGACGGTTTTCTTTGAAACGTCCGCTCTGCTTCTATGCTCATCATACAACTTGTATGTACGTATTAACAAGTTGTTTTTTTCCCTGATTTCCGCATTTTTATTTTATAGCGCTAAAAGAATTGCACCCCATTCCCGATTCCGATATAATGATAACGATACAGGCATCCCATACGAAGGAGGTAATGAAAATGTTTCAATGCAAAAATCTATTTGACAACCCCAATTTAAAGCAGATTGCCGCGGACGGAAATGTAAAAGTATTCGAATATCAGCGCGATTTGAGCGTAACGCCCGAATCCGCAATCACCGCTTACTATTCGTCGGAAATGAATCTGCGCAAACGCCAGGTTTTAATTGAGCTAAGCGGCACCCCATGGGTGACACAGGCAGGAGCAATGCAGTGGATGGGCGGAAATGTACAGATGGGCTCCGGCATCAAGGGCGTCGGAGATTTTCTCGGAAAAGCGCTCTCCTCCAAGGTCACCAAGGAATCCACCTCCAAGCCGGAATACACCGGGCAGGGACTTTTGATGCTTGAGCCGACCTACAGGCATATTCTTCTGCTCCATGTCGAGGAATGGGGCGGACTTGTGCTGGAGGACGGTCTTTTTCTCGCGTGCGACGGCAGAATCAGGCAAAATGTCGTGGCAAGAAGCAATCTCTCCTCTGCGGCGCTCGGCAACGAAGGCCTGTTTAACCTGTGCCTGACCGGAAGCGGTCTCGCTGTTTTAGAAAGCCCGGTTCCGATGGAAGAGCTTATCGTATTCGAGCTGGATAATGACGTGATAAAAATTGACGGAAATATGGCGATTGCCTGGAGCAATTCCCTCCAATTTACCGTGGAACGTTCCTCCAAGAGCCTGATCGGCTCCGCCGTGTCCGGTGAGGGACTTGTGAATGTATTCCGTGGAAGCGGTAAAATTTTAATGTCCCCGCTGTAAAAAACCGGAAACGCGCGCCGCCAGGCGCACTGCAAAAAACGAGGGCACCGCTCAATCAACAAATTTGCTGATTTTGCGGTGCCCTTATTTTTACGGCATATTCTTTTTATTTACATGCCATGCGCCTGTCCGGTCTCCAGAACCAAAAATTCGTATGGCTCCAGGGTGAGCGTTTCCTCTTTCGCACAGGAAAACTCTTTTTCATAATTTCCGAGTAATTTACGGCATCCTTCCCACTCCGGTTTCATCGAAATTTCGGTTTCCGTGTCCCCAAGATTGCAAAATACGGTCAGCTCCCGGTCTCCCAGACTTCTCCGGTACGCCAGTACCTTCGGATTTTCTTCCTCCAGAAAGGCGATTTCCCCCTTTGCGATCACCTCGTTTTCCTTTCGCAGCGCGATTAATTTTTGGTAGAAAGAGAAAATAGAGGTATCATCCCCAAGCTGGCTCTCCACATTAATCTGAGCGCTGTTGTCAGAAATCGGAATCCACGGCTCTGCCTCTGAGAATCCGCAGTGCGCTCCGCCGTTCCACTGCATCGGCGTACGGCTGTTATCCCGGGACCTCGCCGCCAGAATCTCCAAGGCCTCGTCAGCCGTTTTTCCCTGCTCTAAGAGGATTTTGTAATAATTTAAGCTCTCGACGTCACGGTACTGCCCAATCCCGGTATAATGAGGATTCGTCATTCCGATTTCCTCGCCCTGATAAACATAGGGCGTCCCGCGCATCAGATGAATCATCCCTGCGAGCATCTTGGCGGACTCTTTCCAGTATCGGCCCTCGTCGCCAAGCCTTGACACAATCCGCGGCTGGTCGTGATTACACCAGAACAGCGCGCTCTGGCCCGCTCCTGCCTGCATTCCCGTCTGCCACTTGATAAACAGCTCTTTGAGCGCCGCGAAATCCGGCTCCATCAGCTCCCACTTATTTCCGTTCTTATAGTCTATCTTCAGATGATGGAAGGAAAAGCACATGGACAATTCTTTTTCCCTGGGCGCCGAATAACGGATGCAGTGTTCCAGTGTGGTGGAGGACATTTCGCCCACCGTCACGAAATCTTCGATGCCGGTATCACGTACCAGCTCCTTGAGATATTCATGTACGCGGGGGCCGTCCGTATAAAATCTTCTTCCATCCCCCTCCAGATCATCCTCCCATACCTCGGGCTTGGAAATAAGGTTGACCACATCAAAACGAAATCCTTTGATTCCTTTCTGTTTCCAGAAACGGATAACCTCCTTTAATTCCTCCCTGACCTTCGGGTTTTCCCAGTTCAAATCCGCCTGCGTCACATCAAATAAGTGGAGATACCATTTCCCGAGTGTCGGAACGTACTCCCAGGCAGAGCCTCCAAACTTGGACTGCCAGTTTGTCGGCGGCTGCCCCGGCTCTCCGTCCTTAAAGATGTAATAATTCTGGTATTCCGGATCACCGGCAAGGGCTTTCTGAAACCACTCATGGGCAGTAGAGGTGTGGTTAAAGACCATATCCAGCATAATGCCGATGCCTCTCCTGCCGCTCTGCGCGATCAACTCTTCCAAATCCTCCATGGTTCCGAATTTCTCATCAATTTTGCGGTAATCTGCCACGTCATACCCGTTATCTCTCTGGGGAGAAATGAAAACCGGAGTAAGCCACAGATAATCGACGCCAAGCTCTTTTAAATAATCCAGCTTTTCTATGATGCCGGGAATATCACCCAGTCCGTCTCCGTTCAAATCGCGAAACGATTTCGGATAAATCTGGTAAATTACCTTGTCGCTAAAATCAGCCATTTCCTTCTCCTTTCTCTTTGAAATCTGCGATCACAGTTACTTTTTCCTCAGCCTCTATTCCGGTATGGAACTCAAACTGCTTTTCGTCCCCACCGTCTGTGATGACACAGACAGTCACATCGGGATGGCCTGCTTCTTTTATCTTCTGACGGCTGAAACGAATCAGCGGCGTACCGGTTTTCACCCTCTGGCCTTCCTCTATCAGATATTCAAATCCGTCGCCCTTCATATCGACGGTATCAATCCCGATGTGCAGCAGCAATTCAATGCCGCAGTCGAGCTTCAGTCCGCACGCATGACGGGAATCCTGCATCAGGACGGCAACCTCACCGTCAGCCGGTGCGTAGAGCACTTCGTTTTCCGGAATAATCGCAAGTCCGTCACCCATGACGCCCTCGGAAAATACACCGTCATTTACTTCCTTTAAAGGAATCACCTTTCCCTTTAAAAACGCCTTTAATTCACCTGTTCTGCCGGCCTCTGCCGCTGCCTCGGGCACTGCTTTATTCCGGGATGCCTGCACTGCATCCTCCGCAAAAATCTGCTCCGCTTCCTCCGCAGAAGTCTGCTCTGCATCCTCTCCCATATCCCCGGGCGAAAGCTTTTTCTTACCGACAATCAGCGTCAAAACAAGCGGAACCGCAATCGCAACTGCCATGGAAAGCGCAAAGGTTCCCATATACTGCGGCTGAATGGACAGGATTCCCGGCAGTCCTCCGACACCGATTGAATTTGCTGTCGTGTTCGTCGCCACCGATACCACGGCAGCACAGGCAGAACCAACCATACCGCACACAAACGGAAATCCGTATTTTAAGTTCACACCGAAGATTGCCGGCTCGGTAACGCCCAGATAACAGGAAACGCCTGCCGGAACATTGACCTCCTGCGCTCTGGCATTTTTTCTTTGCAGGATAATCATACCCAAAACAGCGGAGCCCTGCGCAATATTGGAAAGCGCAATCATAGGCCACAGCATAGTTCCGCCGTAATCCGCCTGAAGCTGCAAATCAATGGCATTTGACATATGATGCAGACCGGTGATCACCAGCGGCGCGTAGATAAAGCCGAATACGGCTCCGAATATAACCTTGAAGCTTCCCGTAATTCCCGCATATACTACGGAAGAAATCGCGGAACCAATCTTCCAGCCGATGGGGCCCAGGACAAAATGCGCCATAACCACCGCAAGCACAAGGCTGCAGAAGGGAACGACGATCATCGATACTACCTGCGGCGTAATCTTCCGGAAAAATTTTTCCAGATATACCAGTGTAAACGCCGCCAGGATTGCCGGCAATACCTGCGCCTGATAGCCGATCATATTTACCTTAAAATATCCGAAATCCCATACCGGAATGTCAGCGGCCGGAGTTGTTGCCACCGAGTACGCATTTAAAAGCTGACCCGATACCAGCGTAAGTCCGAGTACAATACCCAGCATCTGCGTGGTTCCCATCTTCTTTGTCACGGACCAGCAGATTCCCACCGGCAGCATATTAAACACAGCCTCACCGATCAGTCCCAAAAAGCTGTTGACCCCCGACCAAAACTGGCTGATGTCACACAACGTCTTGGTTCCGTTTTCAAACAGATACAGGCTGTTAATGCAGTTGCAGAAGCCTAAAATAAGACCTCCCGTGATAATGGCCGGAATCAGAGGCGCAAAAATTTCCGCAAGCGCGGTGACCATCCGCTGTAAAACATTCTGGTTTTTCTTCGCCGCCTGCTTTACCTCATCCTTCGATACTCCCTCAATTCCTGCGACAGCGGTAAAATCATTATAAAAATCCGCCACCGTATTGCCGATGATGACCTGAAACTGTCCTGATTGTGTAAAGCTCCCCTTTACACACTTCATGGCCTCGATTTTTTCAATGTCAGCCTTTTCCGGCTCATTGAGCACAAAACGCATTCTCGTCATACAATGTGAAACAGCCGCGACATTTTCCCTGCCGCCAACCAGGGTCAGGAGCTCTCTTGCTTCCTGCTCATATTTTCCCATAGCAACCTCCATTTCCAATATTGTTTAAACAAGTTGTTACTATTTTTATAGCATACTTGTTTAAACATGTCAACACAAAATTTGTTTAAACAAGTATGCGTATCGCTCTTGACAATCCGCACCCATGTTTTATAATATGCATAGATGTTTAAACAATCATGCACATTAAAGGATCGACTGTAATGCCAAAGACCAAATATGAACTGATTTATCGGGATTTAAAAGAAAAAATAGAAGCTGACGAATTTCCATATCAGGAGCTGCTGCCCCCGGAAAACACGCTGATTCAGATATACGATTGCTCAAGAAATACGGTACGCCGCGCCATAGGGAAGCTGGTGACGGACGGTTATGTTCAGACCATGCAGGGAAAGGGCGTCCGGAATATTTACCGTCCCGTGGAGCAGACGGCGTTTACCATCGGTGAAATCGAAACCTTCCGGGAATCCGCCTTAAGAAACGGACAGACGCCTCGCACAAAGGTGCTGCTGTTTACGGAAATTACCGCAGACGCCTCCCTCTCCAAGCATACCGGCTTTCCCGCCGGGTCGGAATTATATTATTTACAGCGGCTTCATTATTTGGATGGAAAGCCGCTGATTTTAAACCACAATTATTTTTTAAAGTCTGCTGCGCACGATCTTACACCCGAGATTGCTGCAAATTCGATTTACGATTATCTGGAAAATACGCTCCACATGACCATTGTAAACAGCAAGCGCACCATGACTGTGGAGAAAATTACGGAAATTGACGAAAAATACATGGATCTTAATGTGGATGACTACAACTGCGTCGCGGTTGTCACCAGCTCCACCTACAACAGCGACGGCATTATGTTTGAATATACACAGTCGCGCCATCGGCCGGATTACTTTCATTTTCAGGATAACGCCATTCGGCGGCCTGCCACGTAGGTGATGCGGGGCAGGGGTTTATAATACGGAAAATGGCTTTTCCATCAAGCACAATGCGTCTTTAAATCCCTGCTGATAGGCAATCCTTCCATATTCTGCGCTTCTTTCATTGACAGCTGACAGAACAGTATCTATTATTTTCCATGATTCTTTGTCTAAATTTAAGGAATCTAAATCCTTAATTTTTTTCCGCACCTCACTGTTGATTTTCTGGTATTTTTCGTCACAGTTTACTGCTTCTTCTAAATTTGCATAATCTATACTTATAATTTTTTCTGTTTTTTGGCTTTTAGTGAAATTTCCCGAGTTGACATTATGCAATATGTCTACCATCAATAACATTCCTGCTTGTAGCCCTATTTCCATATATACATCTGCCGTCTCTTTTGCCATTTCATCTGATAATTTCAACAATTCATCTCTTTTGCTTTTATCACATCTGGCAATCGCTTTCTCCAACCGCAGACGGTTTTCTGTCGAACTGCATTTATAGTTCTTAGTATTCATATCTGATTGCAATCCAAACAACAGGTAATCTGAAAGCCCTTTTATCGTAGCTCTCTGAAATATTCCTTTTACATATTCCATGTTCCTACCTCTTTCCATATAACAAATATTTCTTTATTACGAAACATTATAATCTGAATACTACATACAATCAAGACATATTTCTTTATTACGAATAATTCAGGAGTTGTATGTCTATGCAAAAAATTAGACCGGACATGGATATCGGTCACAATATCCAATGTCTCCGACACAAGGCAAATATGACGCAGGAACAGGTCGTTGCCCGATTACAGCTAATGGGAATTGAAATTTCCAAAAGCACTTACGCTAAATTGGAAACAAACAGAATGAACATCAAAGTCAGCGAACTGGTCGCTCTGACTAAAATCTTTGACACTGAAATTTCCAGATTTTTTGATGGGCTTTTATGACATGACCAATTAGGCCGCGGCGGAGAGAGTATGACATTGAATCCGCCCCCTCTTGACTACAATCATGTACGCCCACATAGTTTCAATCATTATCGCCCCATATGAGGCACGGATAACAGCATAACAAATAAATGCTCTTTTTTAGCCACAAGTGTTACAAAAATGCTTGACCACAACACATATTCCTCTTTCGTTGGCTGAAATCTAAATCTCTCTGGGAAACGGGATATATTACGTTTCACTGCCTCATTCAAGCGCCCTGTTTCCACTTGATAAATACTGCTAAATGGCTATCTATCATTACCTGCTGATTGCGAATTACATATATCAGATTTTTAATATCAACTTGAGTCACTTCCACAGATGCTATCTGTGCTTTGTCATTTGTGTTTATTAAAGTAGTCTGATTTGTTTTTGGCACATCCTTAATCCTTTCAAAAAACTGAAATCGCAGATTGCGATTTCAAGTTATATGCATCATTATTTTCCTATAGGGCAGCAAATTACGAGCTAAAACCCTTTTGCTTGCATAGATATATTTCCTTTCTTCTTTAGTTTCTATTCTACAAATATAATATACTATTTTTTACTTACTCTTTCAACTTTTACAATTTATTATTTTTCAATTTTACAGATAATTGCTTTCTTAATAAGTTTTATATATCTTTCTTTCATACAAAAAGGCCCGGTGATTCTTCACCAGACCTTTACCTATTTTGCCTTCCCAATCATCAAGGGAGGAAACCACTTTTCAATATCCGATCATGTGGTTTCAGCAACCTAAAAATGGAAGTAATGCAATATTTTTAGTTCTCATTCATCTTCGCCAGCTTCGCCGCCTGGTCGGCTGCAATGCACGCATCGATAATCTCCTGAATATCCCCGTTCATCACCTTATCAAGCTTATACAGTGTCAGATTGATACGGTGATCCGTCACACGTCCCTGCGGGAAATTATAGGTACGAATCTTCTCGGAGCGGTCTCCGGTGCCGACCTGGCTCTTGCGCAGCTCGGCCTCGGCATCGTGCGCCTTCTGCTGCTCCAAATCGTACAGCTTCGTGCGCAAAAGAGCAAACGCCTTTGCCTTGTTCTGAATCTGCGACTTCTCTGTCTGACTGTAAATCACGATTCCGGTCGGAATGTGTGTCAAACGCACGGCAGAGTCGGTCGTGTTGACACACTGCCCGCCGGCTCCGGACGCGCGGCAGACGTCAATACGGATATCCTTCTCATCAATCTGTACATCTACTTCCTCCGCCTCCGGCATCACGGCTACCGTAATCGTGGAGGTATGGATGCGTCCGCCGGACTCGGTCTCCGGGACACGCTGCACGCGGTGCACCCCGGACTCATATTTCATCACGGAATAAGCGCCCTGACCGCTTAACATAAACGTAACGCTTTTCATGCCCCCGATTCCGGTCTCATCCGCTTCCATGATCTCGGATTTCCAGTTTTTGCTCTCCGCATAATGCTGGTACATCCGATAAATCTCAGCCGCGAAAAGCGCCGCCTCATCACCGCCGGCACCCGCACGGATTTCCACAATGACATTTTTGTCGTCGTTCGGATCTTTCGGAAGCAACAGGATTTTCAGTTCCTTCTCCAGCTCCTCGACGCGCGCCTTCGCATTGTTTAATTCCTCCTTTGCAAGCTCGCGCATTTCCTCATCCGACTCCTCCTCCAGCATGGCAAGGGAATCCTCTATGCTCTGCTTACACTGCTTGTACTCCCGGTAAGCATTTACGATGGGCGTCAAATCACTCTGCTCCTTCATCAGCTTACGGAAACGCTCCGGATTATTTGCCACATCCGGCTCGCTCAATTCGCTCATCAGCTCTTCAAAACGAATCAGTAAATCTTCCAATTTATCAAACATCACAATCCTCCATTCCAAACGTTATCCGGCGGGCTCTTACATCTGCGGAAGCATTCCGCTCACAACCCGGTCATTTCCCGCCAAATCCTTTACGATGCGGATTTCCTGAAAACCTGCTTCCTCCAAAAGACCGGAAACCGCCCTGCCCTGGTCGTAGCCGATTTCAAATAAAATACGTCCCCCGGGCTTTAAATATTCCGGACAGGAAGCAACGATTTTCCGGTAAAAATACAGACCGTCCTCCCTCCCGTCCAGAGCCTCCATCGGCTCAAAGCTTCGCACCTCCGGCATCAGCTTCGGCACCTCTCCCGACGGAATATAGGGCGGATTTGAGACAATAACGTCAAACACACCTGTCACGGCATCAAACAAATCACTCCGCTCAAAATTAACCTGCACGCCATTCTGCTTTGCGTTTTCCTTTGCCACCAGCAGCGCCTGCTTGGAAATATCGGTTGCCGTGCCCTCCGCCTGCGGGACATTGTACAGGATACTCACGATAATACAGCCGGAGCCCGTACACAAATCAAGCACGTGCATACCGGGTGCTACCACCTTTAAGGCTTCCTCCACCAGGGTCTCGGTATCCTGCCTTGGTATCAGGACATTGGAGTTGACCTTAAACTTCAGTCCCATAAACTCCGTCTCCCCGATGATGTACTGCAAAGGGACATGCTCCGCCCTTTTTTTGAGGGCAATCTTATATTCACTGAGCTGTTCCTCCGCAAGGTCCTCCTCCATATGAAGATAATAAAAACTCCTGTCAATTCTGCAAACCTGCTCCAACAGCAGCCAGGCATCCGTCCTTGCGTCCGTCACATCCGCCATATGCAGAATATTCTCTCCAAGCTTCATTGCTTCCCGATAAATCATAATCTCTCACTGTCCTCTTGTCTGATTTCTTCCACATATGCCTTCCAGTCAAACACCGATTCCACCGAAGCCATCCCAACCTCTATCATATCGTCGTCCGGTTCCTTGGTCGTCAGCTTCTGGAGCAACAGCCCCGGCTTGCTCAAAAAATTCACCACGGCGTTGTCGCTGCGCCCCGCAAGACGGATAAACTCATAGGAAACGCCCGCAATCACCGGTATAAGCACCAGCCTTAAAACCAGCCGCAGCACCCTGCTGTCTACATGAATAAACATAAAAAAGAAAATGCTGATAAGCATCACAATCAGCAGAAAGCTGGTGCCGCAGCGCTTGTGCTGCCTTGAGCTTTTTTTAACATTCTCCACAGTAAGCTCCATACCGTGCTCAATACAGTTGATGCACTTATGCTCGGCGCCGTGGTACATGTAAACCCGCCTGATATCCGGCATCAGGGAAATTGCTCCCACATACCCGATAAAAATAATCAGCCGAAGCACTCCCTCCAGCAGCGCCACCAGCAGGTACGAATCCGTAAACCGCTGGAAAAACAGGGAAATTCCATAAGGAAGCACCATAAAAATTGCCACGGCTAAAATGACGGAGAACGCCACCGTTCCGCCCATCATAATACTCTCACGCCTGTTTTTCTGCTCCTCGCTAAGTATTTTCCCATCCTTCTTTTGCTCGTCCTCTTCCTCCTCCTCGAAAAAAGAGGCAGAAAACGTCAGCGTCTTCACGCCGAGATATAAAGACTCTATAAAACTGAACACGCCGCGCAAAATCGGCATATTCCTTATTTTCTCATTTTTTATCATGCCATGATATCGGGAAACCTCTACGGTAATTTCCCCGTCAGGCTTTCGTACGGCTACGGCGTATTTCTCCTGATTCTTCATCATCACGCCTTCCATGACTGCCTGACCGCCAATTCCGGAATATCTCATCTCTTATCCTTTTCTCCTGCCGATGCAGGGAACGCTTTTCCCACCCCGCGGGCATATCCCCGCAAGGTAAAAAAGGTTGAGATATTTAAACCTCAACCTTGTCTGTAACCGTCTCAATTTACCAGTACGGCGTACTGACACGCTGTACTATTTCTGAATGCCGTATTTCTTATTGAACTTATCAATACGTCCGTCAGCTCTTGCAGACTTCTGCTGACCTGTGTAGAACGGATGGCACTTTGAACAAATTTCAACGTGGATATCCTGCTTTGTGGAACCTGTAACAAATGTATTGCCACAGTTACATGTAACAGTTGCCTGATAGTAATCCGGATGGATTCCTTTTTTCATGATTTTCACCTCTTTATATTCTTATCGTAATTCAGTTGCGCCTGTCTCAATCCTTTTATACCCGTATGCCCGATTCGCATATGATACTTACTGCAAAGGCGAGCCCAGATAAACAGCTTTTTGATTATAGCATGTCTTTTCAGGAAAAGCAAGCTATTTCTAAACAATTCTGGTTTTTTTCACCATTCCGATGAACTCACGGTTATTTCTGGTACGCGCAAACATATTTAAAATGCTCTCGACCGCATCGTCGGTGCGCATGCCGTTGATTGCCTTATGCATGATATCGACCGCCTCCTGCTCCTCCGCATCCAGCAGCAAATCATCCCTTCTGGTACCGGATTTCGCTATATCAATCGCCGGGAACACACGCTTCTCGGAAAGCTTTCGGTCAAGCACCAGCTCCATATTGCCCGTCCCCTTAAACTCCTCAAATACCACATCGTCCATCTTGCTTCCCGTGTCTACAAGCGCGGTCGCCAGAATCGTAAGGCTGCCGCCCTCCCTCATATTTCTCGCAGCGCCGAAAAACCGCTTCGGCATATGAAGCGCCGCCGGGTCAAGACCACCGGATAAGGTACGCCCGCTGGGCGGAACTGTAAGGTTATATGCCCTTGCCAGTCTGGTAATGCTGTCGAGCAGAATCATCACGTCCTTTCCGTGCTCCACCAGACGCTTCGCGCGCTCAATCACCATCTCTGAAACACGCTTGTGGTGTTCCGGCAGCTCATCAAAGGTGGAATAAATCACCTCGACATTAGCCCCCTCGATTGCTTCCTTAATATCAGTAACCTCCTCCGGCCGCTCGTCAATCAGAAGAATAATCAAATGCATGTCCGGGTTGCCCGCCGTCACAGACTTTGCCACCTCTTTCAATAAGGTAGTCTTTCCTGCCTTCGGCTGGGAAACAATCATTCCACGCTGCCCCTTGCCAATCGGCGATACCAAATCCACAATCCGCATCGCCACACTGCATCCAGGCCGCTCCAGACGGATCCTGCGGTTCGGGAAAATCGGGGTCAAATCCTCAAAATTCTTTCGCTTCTGCGCAACCCCCGGGTGATACCCGTTAATCGTCGTCACATATAAAAGAGCGGAAAACTTCTCCTGCTGTGTCTTAACACGCGTATTCCCGCAGACAATATCTCCCGTTTTCAGATTAAACTTGCGTATCTGCGAGGGGGAAACATAAACGTCGTGCTCTCCGGGCAGATAATTTTCACAGCGGATAAATCCGTATCCGTCCGGCATGACCTCCAGAATTCCATTCGCCGTAATGCCGCTGTCAAGATTCATAAGCGTCTCGTCCACCGCATTGCTGTCTCTCTCTCTGTTTCCTTCCGCCTGTCCCTTCGACTCCGCCGCGTCTGTCCTCTGTGCCGCATTCTCTCGCGTTCTCCCATGCGCACGCTCCTGCTGCCTCGACTCGGAATTTTCCTGCCGCTCCGGCTTCTCCTGCTGCTTTAGTGCCTTCAAACGCTCGTCCTCCGCCAGCATCAGCTCAATCAAATCACCCTTTTTCATATTCGATATATTTTTGAGTCCCCGCGCCTTTGCGAGGTCGCGCAAAACTACCGCCGATAAACTCTCATACTTTTCTCTCATTCATAAACTCCTTATTCTCTCAATGCCTACGGGAATTGTGTCTGACGTGACAAAATGAATTTTCGATGTGCCTATTATACTACATCTCTTTTTAAATAGGAAGTCCCAATTTTTCTTCTTGAGTTTCCGTAAATTACATATTCGATGTGCCAAAAGAACATGCTGCGATAGCAGCATTGTTAAATTGCACAAAATTGCTCTCGGAAAACTTGTTTTCCAGAAGCAATTTATGTGCAATGCTCACCTGCCATATGATATGGCAGGTGCTTTTGGCACTATAAAGTAAAAATGCGGCAACTCAAGCCGCTTTTTGAGTTTTTGCAAATTTCAAACCTTTCTTGATTTGTAAAATTGTTAATGTTATCATAAATGAAAATCATTGTACCAAAGGAGTAAAGCATCATGGAAAATAAAGCGCTTGAAATGCATAAAAAATGGAACGGGAAGCTGGAAACCATTCCGAAATCAAAGGTAAATACCAGGGAAGATCTGGCCATTGCCTACACGCCGGGCGTTGCGGAGCCCTGCAAGGTGATTGCCGAAAACCCGGAGGAAGCCTACACTTACACCATGAAGGCTAATACCGTTGCCGTCGTCTCCGACGGAAGCGCCGTTTTAGGGCTGGGGAACATCGGTCCTTACGCTGCCATGCCCGTGATGGAGGGTAAATGCGTCCTTTTCAAGGAATTCGGAAACGTCAACGCCGTTCCTATCTGTCTTGATACGCAGGATACGGAAGAAATTATCGCAACCGTAAAAAATATCGCTCCCGCTTTCGGCGGCATCAACTTAGAGGATATTTCCGCACCGCGCTGCTTTGAGATTGAGGAGCGCTTAAAGCAAATGCTTAATATCCCCGTTTTTCACGACGACCAGCATGGCACCGCCATCGTCGTACTTGCCGGCATTATCAACAGCTTAAAGGTAACAGGCAAAAAGAAGGAAAACTGCAAGGTTGTCGTAAACGGCGCCGGCTCCGCCGGAGTGGCAATTACAAAACTGCTGCTGACCTACGGTTTTCCGGATATTATCATGTGCGACCGTGAGGGAATCATCGGAAAGGATTACCCGAATCTGAACTGGATGCAGAAAAAAATGGCCGAGGTGACGAACCTTTCCGGCAAAACCGGCACGCTTGCCGATGCCCTTGCGGGCGCGGACATTTTCGTCGGCGTTTCCGCTCCCGGCATTGTAACGCCGGAAATGGTCGCTTCGATGAATTCGGACTCGATTCTCTTTGCGATGGCGAATCCGGTTCCCGAAATCATGCCGGATGCCGCAAAAGCGGCAGGCGCGCGGATTGTCGGTACCGGAAGAAGCGATTTTCCGAACCAGGTCAACAACGTTGTCGCTTTCCCCGGCATCTTTAAGGGGGCCCTTGAGGGCCGTGCCTCACAGATTACCGAGGAAATGAAGCTCGCCGCCGCCGAAGCGATTGCCGCCCTCGTTCCGGAGGACAAGCTCTGCGATGACTTTATCATGCCGGAGGCCTTTGACCCGCGTGTCGCGGAAGCGGTCAGCCAGGCGGTCAAATCCCATATCCGGGCATGAGTGCAGAGAACCAGGCCCGTTTCTGGGGCGATAAGCGCTACTATTCGCTCGATTACTATTTAAAGCAGACTTTCGGCGAAAAGGTTTACCGCCTTTCCCTAAACGGCGGCATGACCTGTCCGAACCGCGACGGCACCTTAGACACCCGGGGCTGTATTTTTTGCAGCGCCGGAGGCTCCGGCGATTTTGCCGCCTCCCCGGCTCTTTCCGTCACAAGACAGCTTGCGGAGGCAAAAAAACGCATCCGGGCAAAGACGGACTGTAAAAAATTTATTGCCTATTTTCAGGCCTACACCAATACCTACGCCCCCGTCGGCTATCTGAGAAAGCTTTTTACGGAGGCGATTACCGAGCCGGATGTCGCAGCGCTTTCTATCGCCACGCGCTGTGACTGTCTCTCGCCCGAAATTCTGGATTTGCTTGAAGAATTAAACCATATCAAACCGGTATGGATTGAACTCGGTCTCCAGACGATCCACGACAAAACCTTAAGGCTTATCCGCAGCGGTTTTACATTGGAGCAATACGAAGCAGCCGTTTTCGCACTGCATGCCCGCGGTATTGAGGTCATTACACACCTGATTTTAGGACTGCCCGGCGAAACACCCGAAATGATGCTCACCTCTGTCTCCCGCGCCGCTTCGCTGCCGATTTCCGGCATAAAGCTTCAGCTTCTGCATATCTTAAAGGGGACAGACCTCGGCAGTCTCTACGAATCGAATCCGTTTCCTCTTTTTACGCTGGAGAAATACTGTGATTTCATCGCGGACTGCATTGCGCTGCTTTCGCCGGACATCGTAATTCACCGTCTGACCGGAGACGGCCCGAGGAAGCTTTTGCTTGCACCTCTGTGGAGCACCGACAAAAAACGGGTATTAAATACCATTCACAAACGCCTTTATGAGCGGGATCTCTGGCAGGGAAAATATTTATCTGGAAGGGAAGCAATCAATCATGGCAGAACCATTTACCATATATAAATTGACAATTTTAAATATGCTCGATAAGGTCGATTTTCCGCTGACCAATACCCAAATTTCCAACTTCTTTTTAGAGCAGGACTACACCGATTATTTCCGGGTTCAGCAGGTTTTAAATGACCTCGTGGATGCAAATCTGATCCGCGCGGAGTCCACACACAGCAATACACAGTATTCCATTACCGCTGCCGGAAAGGAAACACTTGGTTTTTTCAGGGATAAAATTACCGACGCCATTGAGCTCGACACAATTTCCTATCTGGAAAAAAACAAACTGGAGCTGCGCGCCGCAAACTCCATTCTTGCAGACTACTATAAGACGCCAAACCATGACTACGCCGTCCGCTGCCAGTTTCGGGAGCGGGGCGCCAATGTCATTGATTTGACACTGACCGTCAAAAAGAAAGAGCAGGCCGAAGCCATCTGCGACAACTGGAAAAACCAGAACGAAGATGTTTACGCCTACCTCATGGACATTTTACTGAAATAAGAGAAATGCATAAACGGAGAATATTTTATGGCAAAGCAATACTTTAAACCCGGAAACATGCTCTACCCGCTGCCCGCCGTGATGGTGAGCTGTCAGTACCCAAAGGGCATGGAGGACACACTGTGCACCAATCCCGCCCTCCTCGGAAAACCGAATATCATCACCGTGGCATGGGCAGGCACCGTCTGCACCAATCCCCCGATGCTCTCCATTTCCGTGCGCCCGGAGCGCTATTCCTATCACCTTCTGGAGGCCTCACGGGAATTTGTCGTCTGCCTGACGACGGAAAAGCTGGTGCGTGCCGCGGATTACTGCGGGGTCCGTTCGGGCAGGGAGCATGACAAATTTCAGGAAATGCATTTAACGCCGCTCCCCTCTAAGGAAATCGCAGTCCCCGGCATTGCGGAAAGCCCGGTGAATATCGAATGTAAGGTGCGGGAAATCAAGCCGCTCGGCAGTCACAGCCTCTTTCTCGCCGACGTGGTCAATGTCACGGTCGACGATTCCTACATGGACGCTTCCGGGAAGTTCTGTCTGAACACTTCCGGACTTGTCACCTATTCCCACGGCGAATATTTCCTGTTAGGCAAAAAGCTCGGAAGCTTCGGCTACAGCGTGGCAAAAGCAGCCCGCACCGGAAAGCGCGGGCAGACCTCAGCCTCAAAAAAGAAAAAACGGCGCCCCCTTTAATTTGCGCTCCAGATACCGGACAGCCAGGAGCTGAACTCCTCCACCTGTCCGGTCATTTGATCTACTGCCTCAGAAAAAGCGTCTACGCTTTCCAGCATATTTTCCATCTCCTGTATCGTGCCGTTGAGCGAATCTATATCGATCGACTCCACTTTCTGTGACATCTGCTCGATGGCTCCCGCCATGCGGTTCATATGACCTGCCAGTATTCCCCCTCCAATCAGCAGAGCGGCAACCATCACCGCAAGGCAGAGGCTGATGATTTTCTGCATTTTAAGCTGCTTTCTGGTCACTTCCAATAATTCTTCCATCTTTTCCTCCATTCCACGCCCTAATCCAATGCAATCAAAAACGTCTGTCCGCTTTCCTCTTCCCCGTAATCCGTATAATCCTCATAATATACCGCCTGAATTTCGCTGACGCCGTCCCTCACCTGCACGATCATCTCTCCGACTCCCGTCTGTCCGGCAGGTATGACAGGTACGTTGCCGTTGACAAACGTGCTTTTCTCTTCATAATCCTCATAATAATACAGCACATCGTCGTACTCCTTCCCCTCTAAGGACAAAATAAGGTCCGCTTGCGGATAAAGCATTTCGGTGCCAATATTACGTATTCCCGCTTTGATTCGATAAAATTCATATCCGGCCTTTTTATTGCCCTGATATTCGGTACCGATTTTCTCCGCATAGATTTCTCCCGTCAGTTCCATCGCCCGCCCAGAATTCCAATCGGCGGAATCGATTTCTGTCATTCCGATTACGGATGCCGTAAAAATGTGAAATGCGAGCGCCAGAAGCAATATGACGGTCAATATGATATTTGCTGTACGATATTTTCCTCTCATGTCTCCCCCTCCGTCCCAAGCTCCACCGAAACACGGTAAATCTTTTGCACCTCATTGGTTTCCTGGTCTCTCACATCTATATATAATTCCATCTGGGTATCCTCCTTGGGGACAAAAAAGTACAGATACCCGTCCTGTCCATACGAAACCCCGTAGCTGGAAAATGTTGTATTTTCACCCAAAAGCTCCGCATGCGATTCCTCAAGCCTGTATCCGCTGACTCCAATTTTATAATTATCTCCCCACGCAATATAGGGCTCTCCTATCAGGTAATAAGTCCCGTCATAGTCGTCCCACTGCGCATCCTCCGGAATGTTCGCATCCAAATAGACTCTGACCAGCTTTTCCCCTGCCGGAAAATCCGAAAACGTATCTGCCTTTGCCACAATCTCTGCGTGTTCTACCGTGACCGTAACCTCCCCGGACGGTTCCACGGAAAGGGGCGTCCCCTGCTCCGCCGAAACAACCTCCGGCAGCACTGTTTCCTCGTCAGCACGGCTGTCTGCTTCCACCGCCTTCCAGCCGGCAGTCACCGCAAGCATCACCAGATAAGGTACAATCGTGGCCGCCACAATCCCCACGATTAGCCCGACCAAAATATGCCTGCTTTTCCTGTCTGCCGCAGACTGTTCTCCTCCGCCGTAAGCAGATTGTGTCCTGCCGCTGTAGGCGGGCTGCACCCTCTCACCGTAAGCGGACTGTGCCCTCTGGCTGTAGGCAGAACCGTATGCCCCGCCGGGCTGCGGCGTTTTCTGCTGCCCCGCCGCTGTTTCCGGACGATTATAAGCGCCGCACTTCGGGCAGATTCCGTCAAAACGTTTCCATTGAAACTTCTTCCCGCATTGATAACATTTTACCATGTACGTTTTACTCTCCTTTCTCCGGTTCCTCAAATTCGCCGGACAATACCTCCCCGGCCCTTTGCGGCTGCGTATCTTCCACCGGAGTTTCCTCTTCCCTCTGCGTTTTCATGTTTTCCGCCGGAGTTTCCTCTCCCCTCTGCGGCTGCATATCTTTCGCCACAGTTTCCTCCGCAAGCTGCACCTCTGCCGGCTCCGTGCCTTTCTTTTTTACTTTATGTAATACTTCGCTGCACCATTCCTTACGTTTTTGACGTTTATTCAGTCGTATTTCTGCCCGTTCCTCTCTTTTCCTCTGCCGTTCCCCGGCTTTTTGCTCCCGCTTTCTTTCCTTTTCCTCTGTCTTTTTTTCCCGCAGTTCCTGCTTCTGCTGCTCCTTTTCTTCGCGCCGCACCTCTTTTAACGCTTTCTTTTCCACATTTTTCAGATAGCGCTCCGCAGCTTTCCGGGTTCTGCGGTCAGCACGGTACGGGTCGTAAGCAAAATAGGAGGCAGCCCCAAGCACCAACACCACCACACCGGCCGCCGTGGCAATCGGCGTGAACCATTCATATTGCGAATAGGCCAACTCATAACAGAGAAATACGCTCAGCATCACCGGGTATAAAAGCAGATAAAGGACACGCAGCAACAGCCGAAAGCCCGGTG
The DNA here is from genome assembly GCA_944380515.1 of uncultured Roseburia sp. Classification (GTDB taxonomy): domain Bacteria; phylum Bacillota; class Clostridia; order Lachnospirales; family Lachnospiraceae; genus Roseburia. Next base: position 155,656 of record CALWHT010000011.1, on the reverse strand, counting down.
CTCCCTCCCTGCCATTCGAGAGAAGCGTTCCCTCGACTGCCGTGTAAAATGCCATAAAAATACAGATTTCCGAGCCTGGACCGTGCAGAAAACCGCAAATGCCAACGAGCACCAGCGACAGGAAAAACAGCGCAAAGGCCGCCCCCTGATACCATGCTCTGCGCCGCTCCGCCATCCCCTGCAGCTTATCCTCCGTGATTCCGTACATCTGATAAACTTTCGCCCGCATCCGGCTTTCGAACTCCTCGTTCTGTCTCTGCTCCTCCCCGGTATTTTTCAGATTTTCCTCCACCGAGTCGAGCATCTCCCGGATGTATTCCTGCTGCCTGCCGGTACGCGTGCTTTGCCGGTGTTTCCATTCCCTTTGGCGTTCCGTTTCCATCTGCTGCCGTTTCCTCCCTCATGCCGCAAAAAATTTCTTTTGTATTTATCCATTATAACGGAAAATCTGTTTCTTTACAATAAAGCAGTATCACCGTGGTGGTATTTTCACCCCGACCGCTCTATGTAATTCAAGTGATACCTTTGTTCAAGCCATAAAAGAGCGCCGTCCCGCGACGGCGCTCTTAAGAGAATGCTCCGCATTCTCCCTAACTCACTATACTTGGCTCGCGCTCTTTCTCCTCCACCAAAAAATCCCCCTTAAGCAGATTTGGTTATTTGCCTTATCTACTTAAGGAGGAACATATCAGACAGTTGCTCCATTCACATAGAGTTTTTCATTTTTTACTGCACCGACAGATAGGAATAGCCCATCAGGCTTTCATCTACCTCCCGCGCCACCTCGCGGCCCTCGCGGATGGCCCATACGACCAGCGACTGTCCCCTGTGTACATCGCCCGCCGCAAACACATGCTTTACATTCGTTGCATAGGTTCCTTCCGCGGTAGCGACATTGGTTCTCGCGTTCAGCTCCACGCCGAAGGCATCCGCCACATATTGCTCCGTTCCCAGGAAGCCCGCGGCAATCAAAACCAAATCCGCTTCCAGCTTGCGCTCGGAGCCTGCGACCTCCGCCATTACCATACGTCCGGTCTTTTCGTCCTTTTTGCTTTCCAGCTTTACGGTAATGACTCCGTTTAGATTGCCGTTTTTATCCTTTAAAAATTCCTTGACTGTAGTCTGGTAAATGCGCGGGTCGTGACCGAAGACCGCGATGGCCTCCTCCTGGCCGTAATCGGTCTTGCAGACCTTCGGCCATTCCGGCCACGGATTATCCTCAGCTCTCTGATCGGGCGCCTTCGGCATCATCTCAAGCTGCGTTACGCTGGCGCAGCCGTGACGGATGGAAGTTCCCACACAGTCGTTCCCGGTATCTCCGCCGCCGATAATCACAACCTTTTTCCCTTTCGCGGAAATATATTGATTGTCCTTTAAATCGGAATCCAAAAGGCTCTTTGTGGTCGCCTTTAAGAAATCCACCGCAAAGTAAATTCCCTTCGCGTCGCGTCCCGGTGCCTTGATGTCTCTTGGGTTTTTCGCGCCGCAGGCCAAAATCACGCGGTCGTATTCCTTGAGCAGTTTTGCCGCCTTGATATCCTTACCGACATTGACGCCCGTCACAAACGAAACGCCCTCCTCCTTCATGATATCCACCTTGCGGTCAATCACCCATTTTTCCAGTTTCATATTCGGAATCCCGTACATCAGCAGACCGCCCACACGGTCGTCACGCTCGTAAACCGTGACCTGATGCCCGCGCTTGTTGAGCTGGTCCGCAGCCGCAAGCCCCGCAGGGCCGGAACCGATGACGGCCACCTTCTTTCCGGTGCGCACCCTCGGCGGCTTTGCCGCGGCATACCCCTGCTTATATGCATTTTCTATAATGCCGTATTCATTCGCCTTACAGGTCACCGGATCCTCCCAGTGACCGCAGGTACATGCAGCCTCGCAGAGCGCCGGGCATACCCTTGAAGTAAACTCCGGAAAGTTATTTGTCTTTTTCAGACGATTGTATGCCTGCTCCCAGTTTCCGGTATAGACCAGATCATTCCATTCAGGCACCAGATTATGCAGCGGACAGCCGCTGGTCATTCCCATGATATCCATACCCGACTGACAGAAGGGAACGCCGCAGTTCATACATCTCGCGCCCTGCTGCTGCTGTTTTTCCTTAGAGAGCGGCGTATGGAACTCGTTGAAATTTAAAATCCTCTCCTTCGGCGCAACCGCTTTTGCATCTTCTCTCTCGTATTCCATAAATCCGGTTGGTTTTCCCATTTTTTCCTCCATTCCCTTATCACGACTAATTCCTTGTATTCGCATAAAACGCTTCAATCTGCGCCTGCTCGGAGGACAATCCCTTCTCTTCCATCTGGACGATTGCCATCAGCATCCGGTTATAATCATAAGGAACAACCTTTTTAAATTTGGGCAGATATTCGCTGAAATTGTCAAGCACCGCTTTTCCCTTCTCGGAATTGGTCAAAGCCACATGCTCCTTAATCATTTCCTTTAATTCCATAACATCGTATTTGTTGGATACTTCCTCGGAAAATACCATTTCCTTATTGATTCTGGTATACAGATCGTTATCCTCATCCAGCACATACGCGATACCGCCGCTCATGCCGGCCGCAAAGTTTTTCCCGGTTTTTCCGAGCACTACGACGCGCCCGCCGGTCATATATTCGCAGCCATGGTCGCCGACACCCTCGACCACCGCGGAAGCGCCGGAGTTGCGGACACAGAAGCGTTCGCCTGCCACACCGCTGATAAAGGCTTTTCCGCTGGTCGCGCCGTAGAGCGCCACGTTGCCGATGATGATATTTTCATCCTTTTTATACTTCACACCTGCCGGGGCATAGACGATAAGCTTTCCGCCCGATAACCCTTTTCCGAAATAATCGTTGGAATCTCCGACCAGCTCTAAGGTCAGTCCCTTCGGAATGAAAGCCCCGAAGCTCTGTCCGCCCGCACCGCTGCATTTTACAATGAAGGTATCCTCCGCAAGTCCGTCTCCGCCGCATTTTTTCGTAATCTCGGAGCCGAAAATCGTACCGAAGGAACGGTCCGTATTCGTCACCTCAACCTCGATGCTTCTGCGCTGCTTCTTCTCCAGCGCCGGAGCCAGCTGCTTTAACAGTACCGTCATATCTTTGGATTTCTCAAGCTCAAAATCATATACCTGCTTCGGATCAAAGGTTACCTTCTTTTTGGCATCCGCAAACGGATTGCGCAGAATACCGGAAAGGTCGATTTCCTTTTCCCGTCCGCTCAAATCCTCGCGAACCTTTAAAAGATCGCTTCTGCCGACCATCTCGTCAATCGTGCGGCAGCCAAGCTTCGCCATGTACTCTCTCAAATCCTGCGCAATAAAACGCATGAAGTTTTCCACATACTCCGGCTTTCCTGCAAAGCGCTTGCGCAGCTCCGGATTCTGGGTCGCAATTCCCGCAGGGCAGGTATCAAGATTACATACGCGCATCATCACACAGCCCAGGGTTACCAGCGGAGCCGTTGCAAAACCGTATTCCTCCGCGCCGAGCAGCGCTGCGATTGCCACGTCACGGCCGCTCATAAGCTTTCCGTCGGTCTCTATCCGCACCTTATTGCGCAGCCCGTTTAAAATCAGCGTCTGGTGCGTTTCTGCAAGACCGAGCTCCCAGGGAAGTCCCGCATTGTGAATGGAGCTTGACGGCGCCGCTCCCGTGCCTCCGTCATAGCCGGAAATCAACACGACCTGCGCTCCCGCCTTCGCCACCCCTGCAGCTACGGTACCGACACCCGCCTCGGACACCAGCTTTACGGTAATGCGCGCCGCACGGTTAGCATTCTTTAAGTCAAAAATCAACTGTTCCAAATCCTCAATCGAATAGATATCATGGTGCGGCGGCGGGGAAATCAGCGACACACCCGGGGTGGAAAGTCTTGTCTTTGCAATCCACGGATAAACCTTTTTGCCCGGAAGATGTCCGCCCTCGCCCGGTTTTGCACCCTGCGCCATTTTAATCTGAATTTCTTCGGCACTTACCAGATACTGGCTCGTAACACCGAAACGTCCCGATGCCACCTGCTTAATTGCCGAACAACGGTTCACGGAGCTGTTTTTACTTGCGATACGCTCCGCATCCTCACCGCCCTCGCCGGAGTTTGACTTTCCGTGGAGACGGTTCATGGCAATCGCAAGCGCCTCATGCGCCTCCTGGGAAATGGAACCGTAGGACATTGCGCCGGTCTTAAACCGCGTCACAATCGAGTCCACGCTCTCGACTTCCTCCAACGGGATCCCTTTTTTCGGATAATTGAAATCCATCAGGCCGCGCAGCGTAATCTCACGTTCTTCTTTATTTACAAGCTCGGTATACTGCTTGAACAGATCATAGTCGCCCCGCTTTGTCGCCTCCTGCAGCAGATGAATCGTCGCAGGATTGTAAAGATGCGGGTCCGCTCCGCTTCTCATCTTATGGCGTCCGCGGCTCTCCAGCGTCAAATCGGTCTCGAGCCCCAGCGGATCATATGCTGCCGAGTGAAGCTCGTTGACATCATCCTCAATATCCTTTAAGGTAATTCCGCCAATCCGGCTCACTGTATTGGTGAAATATTTGTCAATCACGTTTTTGTCAATTCCGACTGCCTCGAAAATTTTGGAGCCCTCATAGGACTGAATCGTCGAAATACCCATCTTAGAGGCAATCTTTACGATACCGTTTAAAATCGCTTTGTTATAATCCTGAACAGCCGCATAGTAGTCCTTGTCAAGCATATGCTCATCGACAAGCTGTTTTACCGTATCCTGTGCCAGATACGGATTGATGGCGCAGGCTCCGTAGCCCAAAAGCGTTGCGAAATGGTGCACCTCTCTCGGCTCTCCGGACTCCAGGATCATTGCCAGCGAGGTTCTTTTCTTTGTCCTGACAAGATGCTGCTGCAATGCGGACACGGCCAGCAGGGACGGAATCGGTACATGATTCTCGTCAATTCCGCGGTCAGAGAGAATTAAAATATTAGCGCCATCCCGGTACGCGCGGTCTGCCTCGACAAACAAACGGTCGATGGCCTTTTCCAGACTCGTATTTTTATAATAGATAATCGGAAGTACCTCTACTTGGAAGCCCTCCACTTTCATGGATTTAATTTTCATCAAATCAGTATTCGTCAAAATCGGATTATCTACCTTTAAGACCTTGCAGTTGTCTGCCTTTTCCTCCAGAAGGTTGCCGTCCTCCCCGATATACACGGTCGTGGAGGTTACAATCTTCTCACGGATGGAGTCAATCGGCGGATTCGTCACCTGTGCGAATAACTGCTTAAAGTAGTTAAACAGCGGCTGATGGTCGCTCGCGAGCGCCGCAAGCGGCGTATCAATACCCATGGCGGAGGTACCCTCCCCGCCGTTTTTCGCCATCGGAAGAATTGCCTCCCGCAGGGATTCAAATGTATAACCGAACGCCTTCTGCATTCTCTGACGTTCCTCTTTGGTATATTCCGGCACACGCTCGTTCGGAATTTTTAAATCTCCCAGCTTTAAAAGATTGCGGTCAAGCCATTCGCCATACGGCTGTTTGTTTGCGTAGGTCTCCTTTAACTCGTCATCATCGATGACCCGTCCTGCAACGGTATCGACCAGAAGCATTTTTCCCGGGCGCAGACGTTCCTTCACCACAATCTTTGTCGGGTCAATGTCGAGAACGCCGACCTCGGAGGAAAGGATCAGGTAGTCGTCATCCGTGATATAATAGCGGGACGGACGCAGACCGTTGCGGTCTAAGACCGCTCCCATCAGATCACCGTCGGAAAACAGAATGGACGCCGGTCCGTCCCACGGCTCCATCATCGTCGCGTAATACTGGTAGAAGTCTTTTTTCTTCTGGGACATAATGTGGTTGTTCGCCCATGGCTCCGGTATCATAATCATGACCGCCAGCGGAAGGTCCATGCCGCTCATCACCAGAAATTCCAGCGTGTTGTCAAGCATCGCGGAATCGGAGCCTTCGGAGTTGATCACCGGAAGTACCTTCTGAAGCTCTCCTTTTAAGTGCTCGGACTCCATCGTTTCCTCTCTCGCCAGCATCTTATCCGCATTTCCCTTGATGGTGTTAATCTCACCGTTGTGTACGATAAAACGGTTCGGATGCGCGCGCTCCCAGCTCGGATTCGTATTCGTGGAAAAACGGGAATGAACCGTCGCAATTGCCGATTCATAATCCTTATCCTGCAAATCCGCGAAGAAAAGACGGAGCTGCTCTACCAGAAACATACCTTTGTATACAATCGTCCTGCTCGATAAGGAAACCACATAGGTATCATCGTTGGACTGCTCAAACACACGTCTGGCAACATAGAGCTTCCGGTCAAAATCGAGGCCCTTTTCCACCTCTGCCGGCCGTCTCACAAAGCACTGCATAATGCACGGCATACAGTCCACCGCTTTCTGACCCAGCTTTGTCGGGTCGGTCGGAACCTCTCTCCAGCCAAGAAACTCCATACCCTCCTTGCTGACGATGACCTCAAACATCTTCTTCGCCTGATTACGCTTTAATTCATCCTGCGGGAAGAAAAACATTCCCACGCCGTAATCCCGCTCCCCGCCGAGCTCAATGCCCAGCGGCTTTGTTACCTTGGAAAAAAATTTATGGGAAACCTGAAGCAGAATGCCGACACCGTCACCGGTTTTTCCCTCCGCATCCTTTCCTGCTCTGTGCTTTAGGTTCTCTACAATCTTTAATGCGTTTTCTACTGTCGCATGGGTTTTGATACCCTTGATATTGACAACGGCTCCAATGCCGCAGTTGTCATGCTCAAATCCCGGACGATACATCCCCTGCTCCGTATTGCAGGCACCTGCCACGGAAAAACGGTTCCATTTCTGCTCTTTCATCTTCAACTTCCTTTCTGATACCCTGTCTGCGGACTTGCTGTCCTTGTCACGAAAACAGTTGTCTTTTGTCAGATTTGTCAGTTCCTAATATACAACTTTTGCAGTCATTTGTCTACCTGTATTTTCATGGAATCGTCTGATAATATAATAATTATTAGTTTTAATAAAAATTATTAGTTTATTTTAAGAATTTTCTTTTATAATTAGGATTATACAAACAATTTTGGTAGAAAAAGAGCAGAAAAATTTTTATAAAAAATTATTTTTTCCTGCTCCTTACGTGTTTGTATGAAATTGTTTCCAAATTGTAGCGCGTATTTTTATTTCTCCTGCTGCAGCATCCCATTACACATGCGCCATACATGATCGGACAGCCCGGCCGCCTGCATATCATGGGTCACCACAACCACGCAATACCCCGACTCCTGTGCCAGCTGCTTTAAAATATCAAGGATGCGCTCCGTATTCTTCTGATCCAGATTTCCGGTCGGCTCATCCGCCAGAATAATGCCTGCTCCTGTGGAAAGGGCCCGTGCAATCGCTACCCTCTGCTGCTCTCCACCGGAAAGATTCGCCGGAAATCTTCCCCACTTATCCTCCGAAATTCCCAGCATTTTAAGCAATTCCTCCGCCCTGGCCCGTGCCGCAGTTTTATCGGCTCCGTTTAGCCGCATCGGGTAAGCTACATTTTCCAGTGTTTTTAACAGCGGCAGAAGCTGAAAGGACTGAAACACCATGGCGATTTCTTTCCGCCGGTACAAGTCAAGATTCATCTCCCGGAGGCTTTTCCCGTTTACCCTCACTTCCCCCTCAGACGGACTGTCCAATCCTGCCAGGATAGATAACAGCGTTGTTTTTCCACTCCCGGACGGACCTATAATCGAACAAAGCTTCCCGTTTTGAAATTCAGCAGTTACTCCCTTCAGGACGCTCTGCCCTGTCTTTTTATATGTGTAGCATATATTTTCCAGTTCAATACAAGCCATATAATTCCCCTTTCTACTCCTTTACCTGAAGCAACGCCAACGGCGGACGGTTCGTGTCCGCAATACCGCCTGAAACAATTCCTGTCAATGCTCCCAGACAGCAGAGCAGCAGAGCCTCCGGCAATCCATGCTGCGCCTGCCAGTCCAGAACACTGACAGCCCAGACACCCGCTAACATTCCGAGCAAAAACATCCCTGCCTGTCCGGCAATAAAAAGAATTCTTACTTCCAGAATACTGTTTCCGAGTACCCTTAGAATCGCAGCCTCTTTTGCCCTCTGCAGCAACAGTAAAAGCTGAAATCCAAAATTCAAAACTGCCAGTACAAAAACTGTGAGAGGATAGATTACACGTAAAAGGGACAGCGTTCTCTCCATTGGCTCCAAAACCTGATGCAATTCTTCATCCCAGATAACCAGACGCTGCTGCACGGGGTTTGGCGCATCAAAGACCATCTGCTCCAATTCCTCCCCGCTTTCAAGCAATTCACGGTTTTTCTCCGAATCAAAAGTGAGTTTCGCCACAAAATAGCAATAATCCTCTCCCACCAGTTCATGCAGTATCCCTCCGGGCATAATCACCGTATTTTCACTCATGCTGCCGGAAAGGCTCCCGAGATAACTCCCCACGATTGTACATGAAACGGACCGCTTTCCATCCAATGTCACCATATACACACAATCTCCGATTTGAACTCCCATCCGCAGAAGTAATTCTTCGGGTAAAATTGCAATGGATCTATACAAATCGTCCTCCTCGCGTTCCAGGCAAAAAACTTCCCCGTCATATCCAATCAGAAAATTTACCTCAATGTTTTTTCCAGTCCCCTCCATAAAACTGTCCCACGCATAAATTCCCAAAACAGGCGCATCCAAATTCTCTGCACTGCCCGACACGTTCTGCTCCGCAGCCTTGTCCGGCGAATAGCTGCCGCTTCCTCCTCCATAAACAGACACCATTGCCGTTTCCTCGGCATAAAGCTCCTTTACCATGCCACTTTGCATAATCTCTGCTACAGTCTGCGGAGCTATCGTACCTCCTCCCTTTGCGTCATAAACCATGCCGCTGTTTGCCTTTACAATCTCCCCTTCCACTACCGTATCGCGGTATAAGCGTTCTTTTTCCGCTTCATTGACGCTCATCACATGGTTTATCCAACCGAGCACGATCACACTGCCAAATCCCAGTGCCAGAAGAAACGCTGACCGCCCGAAGGTTCTGGCGTGATATCTGCACACATACATGGCCCCGGCCTTTATCCTGTTTTTTAAGGTACCCGGAAGAGCCTTTCTTTCCATATGCCCTGCATCCGATGTATTCCCGCTCACATCCTCTGATTTTATCTGTGTTTCTACTACCGCCGCCTTTTGTTTTACTCTCCCGCCATCCTCCTGCAGCATGGATATTTTCGGCTTCCGTTCAAGAACGATAACTCCAAGAAGCAAAAACAAAAACAGCAGTGCGGCAATTCCGGCACAAATTCCCACCGGCCAGAAACCTGACAACTCCCCGGTATTCCGTTTCGCTGCCTCCGAGACCATAAGAGGGGCCAAAACCTCCTCCGCCATATCGGCTGTATGTTTCCACCCGGCCACACCCCCAAAAACAATGCCGGGAAATCCCAAGCCCCAGAAAGCGCCTGTCATCTGAACCGCATTTCTCACTTTTGAAACTCCGAGTATGCGCATGACAAAAAATTCCCGTCTTCTCTGCATGGTATACAGCATACAGAGAAGAAATTCTGCGAAAAACAGAACTACTCCAAGCAGCCCCGCACTTTGCGCCGTCGACTGCTTTAGCTCCGCTGCTGCCGAAGCAAAACTTTCCGCATGATTCTCGACAAACACAGCACGAAGCCCCAGCTCTTCCAATGCACCTTTATTTTCCTCCAAAAACGCTTCCTGGTCTTCCGCCTCACGAAGCACAAAGCTATAATACTGGCTCCCGCCTGTTTGAAGCATATCAGCCAGTTCATAGTCCGCGGGAATACAGGAGGACGGAATATAAATCTGCTGGCTGTATTGCGTGACGAAGTCCTGGGAAGTCTGCACATCATCATAAACTCCCACAATTTCAAATTCCTTTTCAACCGTTTCCGCCGTTTTCTGCGCATCCCACGAATCTCTGTAAGCGTATCCCAAAACATGCTCGTCCGTATTTCTCAGCACCACAGAAAGCTTATCTCCGACCTTCAGTCCTCTCAATTCCGCAAAGTACTGGTGAATGACGCACACCGGATTTTGCTTTTCATCATCCGAGCTGTCAATCCACCTTCCGTCTGTCAGATAATACCGTCTCTCGCTCTCCTGACAAAACGGCATCATGCTCATATCCCTGGTTCCGACAAACTCTACCGCGCTCTGATTATTTTTTAAATATGAAATGAAATCCGTCAGTCCCGCTATTTCATAATCCGTCTCGCCGGATTCTTTTACCTCATAAAAATATTGCTTTTCCCCTTCGGGCAAAAGTGTATCCATAACAAAACAATTTCCCGGATTTCCGCTGTTCGCGGAGGACTTCGGATTGACCCCTCCGTTTTCTCTGTAATATGCGCGGAGCAGATAACAGCCGCCGGGCTTTAAGTTCTCATACTCCGCCAAAAAGGCTTCATCCTGCGCAGTCGGATAAAAGGTCTCGAACCCGCGATATTCCTCAAAGCCGGGCAGAACCCTCACCCTGACAGTTTCCCCCGCCTCCATGTAATCCTGATATCCCGCCTCCACGGAAATGACCTGAAACCCCAGTTCATAATAGCCATCTCCCGCCGCGTTCGTTACGTAACCTCCATTCTGGAGTTTTCCGACAAAGATTACATCATTCACATAACAGCCCATGTCATGGCCGAACGTATTTCCGATATCCGCATTCTGCAAATCCTTTAAATTTCCCGGGCAGTTTTTCCTGATATCCTCAAACTCAACGAAAGAGCTTTCCGCCACAAGCTTTTCTCCAGCCGTAACATCAAACCCCTCACCTTCCAGATATCCGACAGGCCTGTAATATTCCCCCAGACGCTCTGTTTCGGACACGACAAGCAGATATTCGCCCGCATGGGAAACAAATGCGTAAGTAATGGCAGACAGCAGCAATACGAAGATAATCGTGCGCACCGGCTGCCTGACCAGCGCTTTCAGATAGACATTCATTCTCCTCCCCCTCCTTTTTTCCATATTAACGGTTTTTTCTACCCCCTGTCAATGCTACTTCTGTAATAAAAATGACTGTCCCTAGTCAGAACAGTCACCATTTTCTTTCCTGTATTCTTTCCACATATATCCAATCACCGCAAACGCAGCCGCCAGCATCAAGAGCGTAAAACCGATTCCCGCCGCCGTCGGCTGATAGGAAAAGGCCAGCCAGCCCGTCTCCTGCCGCAGCACCGCCACCGTATTTGCCGCCATATGTCCCAGCACCGGCGCATAAAAAAATCCTGTTTTTTCGTACAAAAACGCCAGCAGGCAGCCGAGGATTGCCGCGTAGATAAACTGTACGAGATTAAAATGAACAATACCGAAAATCAGCGCTGAACACAGCACAGCCGGACCGACGCCGAGCAGCACCCGCAGTCTGCGGTAAACCACACCGCGGAAAATAAGCTCCTCCGCAATCGGAATCAGCAGGCAGGAGCCAAGCAGCTCATAAATAAGCTGCCCGCCGAAAAACGCTTCGTTTGCCGTCTCAAAGCCCCCGGACACCTCCATCAGCGGCGTCATGGCTATGATGTTATTGACTGCCATGCCCAGTGTCGCCGCAGAAATCAGCGAAAACAGGATGTTGCGTACTTCCCCCGCATCCAGCCGGAAGCTTCGCTTGCCGTAAACCACCTCCCGCTGCCGCCTGTCCTCACTGTAAAACTTCATCACAAACGGGATTGTGACAGCCGAGCAGACAAGCTGACGCAGCATGTACGTCTCATTATCCGAGCCCATCAAAAGCTCCAGCACAAAATAGGCCAGGCTTGATACGACATAATAAATCCCAATCGGATAAAAAATCTGCCAGATCCAATAAACCTTTGTATGTTTCATCGTTTGGTTCCCTTCGTATCACGGTTCGCCAGACGCAGGCGGTGCAGCGCCACCTCGGTTCCATGCACCTCCACGCAGCGCTCCTCACCCGCATTTAAAAGATACATTGCCGTAAGTGCGTCTCCCGGTCCGAGCTTCATTCCGCGCACACCAACGGCACCCTTTTTCTTTTCCGGGACCGTGGAAACGTCAATCCGCAGAAAGAAATCCTTTGCCGACTGCATGATAAGCGTTTCCTCCATCGCCAGCGTCCGCACGAAAATCAGCTCGTCCCCCTCGCCAAGCTTTGTCGCCGCGGTCGTCCGCTTTGCCACATCAAACTCGCTGCCGTCCACAACCTTTAACATCGCGCTTTTGGTTCCAAACAGGACTTTTGCGCTGCTGACTGCCGCAAGACTGTTGATATAGAGAAATGTTTCCTCACTGCTGTTATAATTGCTTATATTATCAATCGGCGTCCCCTTGTCACGGAACTTTCCAAACGGAAGGTCCATGACCTTTAGGAGATGAAGCTGTCCCTTATCCGTAAAAATACAGATTTTGTCCGTATTCCGGCAGGTCAGCACACAGCGGTTTTCCGCGTCCGCCGCCTCCCGGTTTCTTTCATAGGTTGCCACGTCCACGGTCTTTGCATAGCCGAAGCGGTCCATTAAAAATACGACGTCCATCTCCTCGATTTTCTTTTCTTCTACGACCGCTTCCTTTAAGTTGTCTATCACGGTTTTTCTTGGTTTTGCGTATTCCTTTTTAAAATGCGTGAGCTCCCGGATGATCACCTTCGCCATCGCTCCCCGGCTGCCCAGAATTTCCTCGTATTCCGCAATATTGGCAAGCGTCTGCTCGTGCTCCTTTAAGAGCGCCTCAAGCTCCAGTCCGACCAGCTTTTGCAGACGCATCTCCAAAATCGCCGTTGTCTGCCGCTCGGTAAAGCGCAGCTTTGCCGCATCCTTTTTGGACTGTGCGGACTTAAAACGAATCCCGTCCGTGATTCCCCCGGTCAGGCACGCCCTCGCATCCTTCACGCTGGCGCTTCCCCGCAGGATTTCAATAATCAGATCAATCACGTCAACCGCCTTCATCAGGCCTTCCTGGATTTCTTTTTTATCCCGCTCCTTCTCAAGCAGCGTCCGGTATTTGCGTGTCGCAAGCTCGTACTGAAAGTTCACATGATGGCGGATAATCGGCACAATTCCCATCGTCTCCGGCTTGCCGTCCGCAACCGCCAGCATATTCACGCCGAACGTATCCTCGAGCTTTGTCTTTTTGTAGAGAAGGTTCTTTAAATTTTCAACATCCGCTCCCCGCTTCAGCTCGAGAACAATGCGGATGCCTTCCTTGGAGGACTGATTCGTGATATCCACAATATCGCTCGTTTTTTTCGTCTCCACCAGGCTGTAGACATCATTTAAAAACTTCCCGATGTTGGCACCGATCATCGTATACGGGATTTCGGTAATCACCAGACGGTCTCTGCCGCCCTTGCCCTTCTCGACCTCCACCTTACCGCGGATTTTTATTTTCCCCGTGCCGGTAGAATAAACCGCAAGCAGCTCATCCTTGTTTGCGACAATGCCGCCCGTCGGAAAATCAGGGCCCGGAATATAACGCATCATCTGCTCCGTATTGATATCCGGGTCTTTCATATAGGCAATCACACCGTCAATGACCTCGCCGAAATTATGCGGCGGTATGCTGGTCGTCATGCCGACCGCAATTCCCTCCGCGCCGTTTAACAGAAGATTCGGCACCTTCACCGGAAGGACCGCGGGCTCCTTTTCCGTCTCGTCAAAATTGGGTACAAAGTCTACGACATTCTTATCCAAATCCGCCAGATAGGCTTCCTGCGTAATCTTTTGCAAACGCGCCTCGGTATAACGCATTGCAGCGGCGCCGTCCCCCTCAATGGAACCGAAATTGCCGTGCCCGTCTACGAGCGGCAGCCCCTTTTTAAAGTCCTGTGCCATGACAACCAGCGCCTCATAGATGGAACTGTCACCGTGCGGATGATATTTACCCATCGTGTCCCCGACGATACGCGCACATTTGCGGTAAGGCTTATCGTAGCGGATTCCAAGCTCATACATATCATATAAGGTTCGCCTCTGCACCGGCTTTAGCCCGTCCCTTACATCCGGCAGGGCACGGGCAATGATGACGCTCATCGCATAATCAATGTAGGATTTCTGCATCAGCTCCGAATATTCGGTGCGGATAATCTGTTCTTCCTGTCTCATACTGTACTACCTTTCTTCCCTGCTATACGTCAAGCGCCGCATCTTTGGCATGTTCATAGATAAACATTTTGCGCGGCGGCACGTCATTTCCCATCAAAAGCTCGGTGATATCCGATGCCATCCGGCCGTCCTCAATCTCGACCCGCTTTAAAATCCGCGTTTCGGGATTTAACGTCGTCTCCCAGAGCTGCTGCGCGTCCATCTCTCCGAGTCCCTTGTAGCGCTGCAGGGTAAAGCTCCCTTTATGCGTCCTGCGGTAGCGCTCAAGCGCCGCATCGTCGTAGAGGTATTCCTCCTCGCCCTTTGACGGAATCGCCTTATACAGAGGCGGCATCGCCACATATACATGCCCCTCGTATATCAGTTCCGGCATAAAACGGTAAAACAGCGTCAAAAGCAGGGTTGAAATATGCGCGCCGTCCACATCGGCGTCCGCCATGATAATGATCTTATCGTAGCGCAGCTTTGTGATGTCAAAATCGTTGCCGTACCCCTCGGAAAAGCCGCAGCCGAAGGCGTTGATCATCGTCTTAATCTCGGCATTCGCAAGCACCTTGTCAATGCTCGCCTTCTCCACGTTTAAAATCTTTCCCCGAATCGGCAGAATGGCCTGAAAGCTGCGGTCTCTCGCCGTCTTTGCGGAGCCGCCCGCAGAATCTCCCTCCACGATAAAAATCTCGCAGACGGAGGCGTCCCTGCTCTCGCAGTTGGCCAGCTTTCCGTTGGAATCAAAGGAAAACTTTTGCTTTGTGAGCAGATTCGTCTTTGCCTTCTCCTCCGTCCTGCGAATCTTCGCGGCCTTTTCCGCACAGGAAATCACCGTCTTTAATACCTCTAAATTTTTATCGAAGTAAAGCTGGATTTCGTCTCCCGTCACCTTCGCCGTCACACGGGAGGCGTCCTGATTGTCAAGCTTTGTCTTTGTCTGCCCCTCAAACCGCGGATCCGGGTGCTTGATGGACACAACGGCCGTCATGCCGTTGCGCACGTCCGCCCCGGTAAAATTGGCGTCCTTTTCCTTTAAAATGCCAAGCTCTCTGGCATAGGAATTAATGACTGTCGTAAACACGGTCTTAAAGCCCGTAATGTGCGTTCCGCCCTCGGCGTTAAAAATATTGTTGCAGAAGCCCAGGATATTCTCGTGAAATTCATTCGTATACTGAAACGCCCCCTCGACGGTAATTCCCTCCTGCTCACCTTTAAAATAAATGACATCGTGGAGCACCTCGCTGTTTTTGTTCAAATCCTTGACAAAACCGATAATGCCCTCTTCCTCGTGGTAAACAATATGCTCCGTTTCCTCTCCCCTGCGGTCCTCATAGACAATCGTAAGGCGGGGATTTAAGTACGCCGTCTCATGCATACGGCTTTTTACCTCATCCTCCTTAAACCGGGTCTTTTCAAAAATTTCCGGGTCCGGCAGAAAATTCACCTTCGTCCCGGTCTTTTTCGTTTTTCCGATTTTCGGCAGAAGGCCGTTTTCCAGCTCCACCACGGGAACACCGCGTTCATAGCGGTCATGGTGGATATAGCCGTCCCTGCTGATCTGCACGTCCATATAGGTAGAAAGCGCATTGACAACCGATGAACCGACACCGTGCAATCCTCCGCTGGTTTTATATGCGGAATCGTCAAACTTTCCGCCCGCGTGAAGCGTCGTGTATACGATACGCGCCGCGGAAACGCCCTTGGCATGCATGCCTACCGGAACGCCGCGTCCGTTGTCCTCCACGGTACAGGAACCGTCCGCCTCCAGGGTCACATAGATGGTATCACATGCTCCGGCAAGGTGCTCGTCCACCGCATTGTCTACAATTTCATAAATAAGGTGATTTAAGCCCTTTCTCGATACGCTTCCGATATACATACCGGGGCGCTTTCGTACCGCCTCAAGCCCCTCCAGGACCGAGATGCTGTGTTCATCATAAGATGTCTTCGCTGCCATAAATTATTGCTCCTCTGCTTTCTGGTAATTCATATGCGCAAGAACCATAAGCGCTATTTTAAAGGTCATTGCATCGTCAAACTTTCGGATATCAAGACCTATCGTTTTTTCCAGCCGCTCCAACCGGTAAACCAGAGTATTCCGGTGCACATAAAGCTGTCTTGCCGTCTCCGAAATATTCAGGTTGTTATCGAAAAATTTCTGAATGGTCGTCGTGATTTCCTCGCCGGATAAATCAGGAATTTCCTCGCCAAACACTTCATGGATAAACATTTCACAAAGACTCATCGGAAGCTGATATATCAGCCTTCCGATTCCAAGATAACGGTAAGCGATGGTTTCCTTTTCGGCATAGAAAATCTTGCCCACCTCGAGCGCCATCTTTGCCTCCTGATAGGATTTGGCGATATCCTGCAGATTATTCACGCGGTTGCCGTAACCGACCCGCACGCGCACCATCGCTTCCGTATGCATATTGTCCACAATCATGTCCGCAAGCGTCTGAAGCTCCTCATCATCCTTCATATCCCGGACATCCTTAATCAGAATAATGCTCTGTTCATCCACCTCGGTCACATAATCCCTCATTTTGGTTGCAAACAGATTTTTCACAAGCTCCACCGCCGCGGAGTCCTTTTTGCGCTCCAGATCAATAACATAAACCACGCGCTCCGCCTGCTCCACATGGAGCTTCTGCGCCTTATTATACATATCCACCACCAGCATATTTCCAAGCAGGATATTCTGCATGAAATTGTTGCGGTCAAACTGCTCCATATAGGCAGCCGCAAGGTTTCTGATCTGACAGACCGCCAGACGCCCGACCATATAGGCATCCTCCGCCGTGGATTTCGTCAGTAAAATATATTCTACTTCTCCCTCCACAATGACCTTAAAAAAATGGCAGCCCGCAAGCATCTGGCTTTCCGCCATGGATTCCGCAAATGATGCGATTGCATGCTCCAAATCTCCCTCCGGCTCAAAAGTAGAGGCGACCAGCTTTCCTTTTTCTGTATACAGCGCCAGGTCCATCCTCGAAATATCCTTGATTTCATCGAGCGCCGCCTGAATTTTATGGTTTGAAATCATATATCCTTCAATCCTTTCTGACCCTCTGGTGAAACGTGCGCCGCCAGGCACACAACAACAAAAACTGGGTACAAGCCCTGCACCCAGTTTTTATTTATTAATTTCTGTTTAATTTTACCGAATTAGTTCGTAATTGTCAATTCAGTTTCTTTGTCGAATACGTGAATCTTCTCCGGATCAATTGCCAGCTTAATGTGGTCACCCATGCGGGCAGTTGTTCTGGAATCAACCTTTGCGGTCATGTTTGCGCCTGCCGCCTTGAAGTATAACAATACCTCGGAACCAAGCAGCTCATATCCCGTTACGTCCGCCTCGAACGAGCAATCCTTATGCGCTTCGATTTCAATTTCGGAATCGCCGATATCCTCCGGTCTGATACCCATAACAACAGTCTTGCCGTTGCAGCCTGCATCCGCTACCTTCTTTGCTTTTGCCGGCGGCAATACGATGGTCGTGTTATCGAAGGAAAGCGTTACCTTATCTCCCTCTACCTTGCATACGGTATCAATAAAGTTCATCTGCGGAGATCCGATGAAGCCTGCTACGAATAAGTTGTTCGGCTCATTGTATAACTTCTGCGGGGAATCTACCTGCATAATCACGCCGTCCTTTAATACAACGATTCTGGTACCAAGGGTCATAGCCTCTGTCTGGTCATGGGTTACATAGATGATGGTTGCTTTCAGTCTGTTATGTAAGGAAGCAATCTCGGAACGCATCTGCACACGAAGCTTTGCATCCAGGTTGGAAAGCGGCTCATCCATCAGGAATACCTTCGGGTTACGTACGATGGCACGTCCCATAGCAACACGCTGTCTCTGACCACCAGAAAGAGCCTTCGGCTTACGGTCTAACAATTTCTCAAGGTCAAGGATTTTTGCAGCCTCCTCAACTTTCTTTTTGATCTCGTCCTTCGGAACCTTTCTTAACTTTAATCCGAATGCCATGTTATCAAACACGGTCATATGCGGATACAGAGCGTAGTTCTGGAATACCATCGCGATATCTCTGTCCTTCGGCTCAACATCGTTCATTAATTTTCCGTCGATGTAGAACTCTCCGGAAGAAATCTCCTCCAGTCCTGCAATCATACGAAGGGTAGTAGATTTACCGCATCCGGAAGGACCTACGAAGATGATGAACTCCTGGTCTTCTACCTCAAGGTTGAAATCCTTAACAGCCTCAAAGCCGTTCGGATATACTTTGCAAACATTTTTTAAGGATAAACTTGCCATTGGTCTAAATACCTCCTAAATTATTCGTGCGTTTTTTGCTATACTTACTATACAAAAAAGTGACCAAAAATACCATATGCCGCCTACACAAAGAATCTTCTTTTTTATTGTAGGATATTACAGTACTTTTGGTCCCTTTTCTCTTTTTTCGTCAAACTGACAGCTTTTCCGTAAAAAAGTATACAAATTGACGAACCTATAATTTGGAATAACCAAAGCCGTTGACTACGGCCTCAAGCCTCTGCCCTTTCTTACAGAACGGGCAATCCTGCGCCGTATATGCGGCATAGCCCGGCAGATCCGCTTCGGTAAACACCGTCTCGACCTTCCTGCCGTCCACTTCGGTGACCGTGGAAAATACGGATGCCACCGCCTCAATGATTCCTCCATAATACTGGATTCCCTCCAGGCTTCTGCGTATCGTCTTTCCCGTCGTTGTCGTCGCCGAAAGCAGAACTACATGCTTTCCCTCGATACTGTGCTTGATGTTGTCCCGGAATAAAATCTGGTTGCTGCTGTTGATTTCCGGTGACACCACATAGATGGTTTCATGGCGGTTTGTGGAAACAAAATCCCCTTTTTCAAATTCCTCCGCCAAAAACGCCCCAATCACTTCTGTCCCGTCCATACAGACAATCGTGTCGGTGTAGGAAAGCCTGCCTATCTTATGGTACAGCACTCTCGCGATTTCCTTCGCTTCCCGCACCCTTGTCTTTAAACTGGTGATATCAATATAATAATTGATATGCGAATGGCTGGTGGCAAAATGTCCCGGTATCGCGTGGATTGCGACCAGGTTGCTCTCCCTGGAATAAAATTTTACCATTCTTTCCTGCATAGTTACCCCTCCTTTTTGGTTCTATTAATGTTTCCCGGTGCTGCCGATGCCGCCCCGGTCATCATTACCAAGCTCTTTTACCTCCTCAAAAAGGATGCGCGGCTGATGCTTTTGGATACGGAACTGGCAGATTCTGTCGTTCACATTGATTTCCGTATCGCGCAGCGCAAGCGCCGGCATCATCCACACGTCGTTGTCCCCGCAATAGCTCTCGTCCACAACGCCCATATGGTTTGTCTGGATAATCCCGAAATTCTTATAGGTGGAGCTTCTTGGCACGATCACAGCCTCGTAGCCCTTTGGCAGTTCCATAGAAACTCCAAGGGAAATCAGCTTAAACTCCCCCTTTTTCAATACTGCATGCTCAGCGGCACGCAAATCGATCCAATCGCTCTTTCCGTCAATATATTCCAGCTTTTGTATTTCATTCGAATGATATTTGATTCTGATTCTTTCCGTGTCCATATTCAACCTTATTCCTGCCACTCAAGATTACTGTGTTCTTCCTTCCTGTCGCGCAGCATCAGCTCTCTGACTGCTTCCTTTGCCGGTTTATCCTCAAAAAGCACTTTGTTGATTTCCTCAATAATCGGCATGCTCACATCATATTTGCGTGCCAGCGCAATCGCCGCCTTTGCGGAGTAAACTCCCTCCACAACCATTTTCACCTCGTCCATGGCCTGCTGCATGGTATAGCCCTGTCCTATGAGCATACCCGCCCTGCGGTTTCGGCTGTGCCGGCTCTCACAGGTCACAATCAAATCGCCGATTCCCGTAAGTCCGCTTAAGGTCTCATATTTTGCCCCCATGCGGATAGCCAGTCTTCCAATCTCTGAAATTCCGCGCGTAATCAGCGCCGCCTTGGTGTTGTCGCCATAGTCGAGCCCGTCTGCCATACCGGCCGCAAGGGCAATGACATTTTTCAGCGAACCGCCAAGCTCCATTCCCAGCACATCCGGGCTGGTATAAACGCGGAACACCTCGTTCATGAAAATATCCTGAACGCCCTCGGCAACCTTCTTCTTGCGCGCACCCGCCACAACCGTCGTCGGCAGACCTGTCCCGACCTCCTCCGCATGGCTCGGTCCGCACATGACCGCCACGTCCGCCGCCGGGATCTCCTGCTCCACAACCTCGGAGAGCGTCATCAGCGTACTCTCCTCAATTCCTTTCGCCACGCAGACAATCACCTGCCCCTCCTTCACAAAGGGCGCCATGGCTTTCGCCGTGCTTCTGGTATAAATGGACGGAACCGCCAGGATTAAATAATCCATTCCCTCGATTGCTTCCTTTAAATCCGTAGTAAATAAAATATCCTCCGGCAGCTTTACTCCCGGAAGTTTCTCGATATGTTCATGCTTTTCACGGAGCATTTTTATCTCGTCTTCCACAATTGACCAGACGGCAACCTCATTGCCGTTGTTATGCAGTACCAGTGAAAGCGCCGTTCCCCAGCTTCCCGCTCCGATTACCGCTGTTTTTTTCATATTACTCTCCATTCCGGAGCGTTTTACGCGACGGGGCGACGCAAATCTCAAATTTGCGTCTGCCATCAGGGCTTATTTGTGACGCTCCGGCACAAATAGCCGTGTGAAAAATAAGCTATCGAGCTTATTTTTCACACTACTCTCCATTCATTTTTTCGCGCCGAGTTTATTTTCGGTTCCTGTCAAAAGACGCTTCATGTTGGCCCGGTGACGCCACAGCGCCATCCCCGTAAAGCAAGCGCTCACAATGTAAAATTCCGGCAGATATTCCGCCTGGATCCCAAGATAGCCCAGCTGTCCGAATATCACCGCCTGAATGAGATACCCCGTCACCACGAGAATCGAGCCGAGGGAAACATACCTCGTAACTGCAACCGGAACCACAAAAAGCACCAGACAGATTGGCGCCGCCTGCGGACAGACCGCAAGGATGACACCCGCCGTACAGGCAATGCCCTTACCGCCCTGAAATTTCAGATAAAAAGGAAAATTATGGCCAAGCACCGCTCCAAAGCCCGCATAAAGCTCCAGCACCTGAATGATTTCCGGATATTTCCCCACAAACAGGAAACGTGCAATACATACTGCCAGAATTGCCTTAAGCAAATCGCCGACAAACGTAATCAATCCTGCTTTCCACCCGAGTACCCTCAGGGTATTTGTCGTGCCGGCATTGCCGCTTCCCTTGCTCCTGATGTCAATGCCGTGCCATTTCCCGTATATATAACCTGTCTGAAACAGTCCCAGACAATACCCTATCAACAACGCTGCAATCCTTGCGCCTATCATGACTGTTCTTCCTTTCTTTCCCGAATAATAAACTTTAAGGCGGTTCCCCGGAAACCAAAGGTGTCCCTGATTCGGTTTTCCAGATAACGCGTGTAGGAAAAATGCATCAATTCCCTGTCATTGACAAAGATGACAAAGGTCGGCGGTTTTACCGCCACCTGTGTGGTATAATAGATTTTCAGGCGCTTACCCTTATCTGACGGCGGCTGCTGCATGGCTACCGCTTCCGTCACGATTTCGTTGAGAACTCCGGTGGCTACCCGCAGACTGTTATTTTCAATGACAACATCAATCAGCTCAAAAAGCTTATTTAACCTCTGCCCCGATTTCGCCGAGATAAATAAAATTTCGGCATAGGGCATAAAGCTCAAAATCTGCCGTATTTTCTCTGTGTGCCGATAAATCGTCTTATCATCCTTCTCCACGGCATCCCACTTGTTGACCGCGATAATGATTCCTTTGCCCCGCTCATGGGCGATTCCGGCAATCTTGGCATCCTGCTCCGTCACGCCCTCCGTGGCGTCAATCACGATAACGCAGACGTCCGCGCGCTCCACCGCTGTCACCGCACGGATAATGCTGTAACGCTCAATCTCTTCTTTTATTTTATTTTTCCGGCGAAGCCCCGCCGTATCAATAAATACATATTCTTTCCCGTTATACTTAATGTCTGTGTCAATGGCATCCCGGGTCGTTCCCGCAATGTCGGACACGATCACGCGCTCCTCCTGCGCAAGCTTATTAATCAGAGATGACTTGCCGACATTCGGTTTTCCGATGATTGCCACCTTCGGGCGGTCATCCTCCGCTTCCTCCTTGTTATAAGCGGGAAAATGCCGCACGACCTCGTCAAGCATGTCTCCGAGCCCAAGTCTGGAGGACGCCGAAATCGGCACCGGGTCGCCGATACCGAGATTATAAAATTCATAGACATCCGGCATGAACTTTTCAAAGCTGTCCACCTTATTCACTGCAAGCACCACGGGCTTTGCGGACCGACGGAGCATGTCCGCCACCTTTGCGTCGGAATCCTGCAATCCCTGCCTTACATCGGTGAGAAATATAATAACGTCCGCCGTTGCGATCGCAATCTCCGCCTGCTCCCGCATCTGTGATAAAATAACATCTTTGCTGTCCGGCTCGATGCCTCCGGTATCTATCATGGTAAAATTGTGGTCAAGCCAGGTGACCTCGGCATAAATTCTGTCCCTGGTCACGCCCGGCGTATCCTTTACGATGGAAATCCGTTCGCCCGCAAGCGCGTTGAACAAGGTTGATTTTCCAACGTTCGGACGGCCCACGATCGCTACTACAGGTTTACTCATAAGCTGTTTTTCTCCTTCTTCCAACTGACCGCTTGATTTTACAATATACTCCGTCGATTGTAAAGCAGTTTTCTGATTGAGCTTCGGTATTTTATCTTACAGTTTCAAAAGACCATGCTGCTTTTTTGATATTATACGTCTCTTTGGAGGCAAAATCAAGCGTGCCGGACGGCCGGAGCTTTTACTGTTCGACAGCCTGCTGTGTTTTTTCGTATTCGCTGTAGGTATACAACTTCCACTCATCGTTCACAGCCCCGATTTGCCGAAGCGCCGCAATGGTGTTTTCACACGCGGGACCGAAGGAAATATAGCAGGTTCCGGCGCCTGACATAGCAACCGCCTGTTCGCCGCTGCCCTGATAACTGTCATAATTATAATAATAATCCCAATTATCGTAAAAACCGTCTCTGTTATAATAAGAGAAAGAAATTCCGTTCATATAGGCCGGCTCATTTTCTCCATAAATGCTGAGCAGCTGATAGCTGTCAAAATTGCCCTCCCAGACGTCCGCCTCAATCGCCCCCAGGACAATTTCCATTTCTTCCTCGTTAAATACATAAGTATCGGAATTGCCGCGTTCGTCATACAAATCTATATACCCGGAATAATAATCATTTCCCTCATAGCCCCTTCCAAACAGCTGAGTGAGAAGCCGCTCCGGCTCTCTTTCCATAGACAGTATTCTGGAAGCTACAGACGTTTCGTCCGCAAGCTGCGTCTCTTTAACCGCGACCGGATAACGGCGCTCAAACACAGAGCCGTCCTTCATATAATAACGGAAGGTCGTGTAATAATAGTCCTTCCCCTCCCGGAACGCTTCAAGATTCTGCTGCTTATCTTCAATGCACTGCTGCTGCAGCGCCAAAATTGCCGGGACATCCTCATCCTCTATTTCCATGGGATAATCCATATTCAAAAACGCACGCCTGATATCCTCCGCCGCGGGCACGCGCTTTTCAATTCCGAAAGCATCCACCCGAAACAGTGTAACCATAACCGCCATGGCCGCCGTAAACACCGCCCACTCAAGCACTCTTTTTTTACGGAATACCCGGAAATTTTTCTGCAGCACCATCTCTGCGGCAAAAAAGCAGAGAAATCCGAAAACCACGGCGCACAGCAGAAACCCCAGATATTCATTAACCTGCCGGTACTGCTGCAGCAAAGCCGTCACGCCCGCGGCAAACACCATACCTCCATACAGGCCAAGCCCCCACCGGAGTATCGGCTTTAACACTCCGATGCTGACAACGTCTCCCGCCGTCTCAATTCTGCGGCTCTTATATAAGCGGTAAGCCAAAACCGTAAGTACAATGGCAGCAGCCGCATAGATTGCCACATAATTTCCTCCGCTCACGGCCACTCCCGTTATCTGCCCTGTTTTATCATCATACAGACTTTCCACACGCATATTCTCCGAAAGCCAGTACAACGGTGAAAGTATACCCGATACCCCGGGATTCCATGTGGAAGAAATCCCATAGCAGAGCAGGCTGACCACCTGGTTGATCAAATACAGGCAGCCGACATACAGATAATTCATAATCAGATAATAAAACGGCATGGCAACAATCTGCCCTGTAAACATCGCGGCAAACACGGCAAGCGAATATGCCAGAAATGTAATTCCCGCAATGCATAAAAACCACAGAAACAAATACTGAATACACACAATCTGGTTTGCCAGGCAGACCAGCACCGCCGATACAAACGCAATGACCTCCGGCACAAACAAAAACAGAAACCCGGACAGATAATTGGTCACATACAGCTCCAGCCGATTGACCGGGAGCGAATGAATCATGTTTGCATTTTTTGCCGTATACAGATAACAAAATACCGCCAGCGCCGCGGCAGCTGAAAACACGAATACCGGTTCCGGAGAAATCGCCGAGGAAAGCACTCCGCCGATAATGGAATACTGCCTGGCCGCGGCCGTCATGCTTTCATAATAAGTTTTCGTCGTTGTGCGAAGCCAGATATTAATCGGAAGCACTGCCATCAAATATCCAAGATACACCAGCCAGATAGGCCAGTAGTGCGTGATATTTTTCTTAAAAATCGTCGCGTTAAAACAGGATGTCTTTGACTTCATAATCAGCACCTCCCATTTCATAAATAAATATTTCTTCCAGCGTTAGGGGCAGCACGTCCACAATCGTCGGGTCCGCCGCCGCCAGCGCGCACTCCGCCTCCCTGGGATTTCCCTTTACAATCAGCGTATAGACGCGTCCGATATTCGACATGTGAAGCACCTCAAAATCCGCCGGAAGCTTTGGCATTCCGCTCTGGCAGGCAACCTGAATCTTGGTGACGCTGCCCTGCAGATCGCTCAGCGACCGCTCAATCATAATTTTCCCCTCGTGCATAATTCCCACATGGTCGCAGACGTCCTCAAGCTCCCTGAGATTATGAGAGGACACCAAAACCGTCATTTGATGTTCCGCCACCTCGGACATAATGATATTCCAAATCTGCCGCCGCATGACAGGATCCAGTCCGTCCACAGGCTCGTCCAAAATCATCAGCTCCGGCTTGCAGCAGATTGCCAGCCAGAACGCCACCTGCTTCTGCATCCCCTTTGAAAGCCGTCTGATATTCCTTTTTACATCAATATTCGGGAAAAATTCCTGCATGCGGTAAAAAAGCTTTGCGTCAAACTGAGGATAAATTCCCTCATAAAAACGCTTCATTTCCATTGTATCCGCCTGCATAAAATAAAACAATTCATCCGGAATATAGGCAAACTTTGCCTTCACCGATTTATTTTCATAGACCGGCTGCCCGTCGATTAAGACCTCCCCGGCATCCGGCCGGTAAACTCCCGTAATATGACGGATCAGCGTCGATTTTCCGGCTCCGTTCGGCCCCACAAGACCGTAAATATCACCCTTGCCGACATGCATATCCACGCCTTTTAAAGCCGCAAATCCCTCGAAAGATTTTTCCAAATGGCTTACCTGTATCACTTTTTGGTCCTCCCTTCCGCCAAATGATTCATGCGCGTAATCAGCTCCTTTTCCCTTACAGACAAAAAGAAGAGTTCCTCCACAATCTCATCAAATTCCGTCAACAACTCCTGCTGCCTTGTGTCAAAGACCTCTTCCCGTTCTGCAACAAACGTGCCTTTCCCCACGACCGTATAAATATAGCCCTCGCTCTCTAATTCGCGGTACGCCTTCTGAATCGTATTCGGGTTGATTGCCAGCTTCGCCGCAAGCTCCCGGACCGATGGCAGTCTTTCATGCGCAGAAAGAGAATTTGATATTACCAGTTTTCTGAGTCCGTCTTTGATTTGTTCATAAATCGGTTTGGAATCACGATAATTTAACTGTATCAAACAGATAACCTCCCGTCCGTACTAACCGTACTATTTTCTCTCATACGGTAACTATAGCATGGAGGCTTTGTCCCGCACAATAAAGATAATCCTATGATATTATGAAGATTTTATTAAGCAACGAGCAGTGCCCATCTGTTCTGTCTCTGTTTCTGTCAATTTCTTAATTCCCGTCTTCCCGCAGATAAAGAAACGCTCCTACGTTTCCGCGTCTGCCCCTGCTTGCCCGATGAGAAAAAAGCAAATCGGGATTGCAGCAGGTACAAATATCCGTCACCGCAAGGCGCTCGGGCCGTACCCCCGCCTCTGTCAGCACAATCTCGTTTGCCTTCCACAAATCAAGCTGGTACTTACCGTTTCCTTTATCGAAAAGAATATCCTTTTCTTTTCCGGCAAACTCCTGCCGAAACGCATCCGCGACATCCTCGCTCACCTCATAGCAATCCATGCAGATAGAGGGACCTATGGCGCAGTACAGATCCTCGGGAGCAGTACCGTACTCCCTTTGCATGGCCTCCGCCGTCACCGCACCCATTCTTCCCACAGTACCCTTCCAGCCGGAATGGCTAAGACCGATGGCGCGGTGTACCGGATCCACAAAATAAAGCGGCACACAGTCCGCATAAAAGGTCGACAGCACCAGCCCCGGCACATCCGTAATCAGGCCGTCAACATCATGGTAATCCAGTTCTTTTGTCAGCCCCTTGCCGGCGTCCGCTTCCGTCACGGCGCGCACATTCGTGGTATGCGTCTGGTGCGTAAATACAAATTTTGACACATCCGTCCGCAGCGCTTTCGCCAGACGCCTGAAGTTTTCCGCAACGGCCTCCCTTTCATCTCCACGGGAAAAGCTTAAATTTAAGGAAGAAAATATCCCCTCGCTGATGCCTCCCGTCCTGCCCGTAAAGCAGTGCTCCACAAGCCCGGTCTGCTCTAACAGCGGAAAACGCAAAAGGAGCATTTCTTCCCCCTCCGCCGCAGCGTACCAATCTTCCCGCAGCGTTTCGCCGCCTTTTCGTATTTTTCTGTTCACTGTATCTATTCCTTTCCATGCCCTCCCTGACGCGGCAAAACGCCTGCCGTCAAAAAGCATCAGCCCTGATATTCAAACGCATTTCTTACCAGGTTCACCTGTTTTCCCAAAACGGCGGCGACATCAAAACGGCAGGGCATATCCTCACCGTACCCGTGGGTATAAAGATAATAGGACGCTACCCTGCAAATCACCCTCTGCTTTGCCGGTGTCACCGCCTCCAGCGGATTTCCGCTGCCCTCATCTCTCCGGTATTTTACCTCCACAAATACAAGGTACTCCCCGTCTCTGGCGATGATATCTATTTCTCCGATGCGGCAGCGGTAATTGTATTCCAAAATCTCATAGCCGCAGGAGGCAAGATATTCCCCCGCCTTCTTTTCATAGGCCGCGCCGACCTTCCTCTTATTCATAGAAATCCTCCGTCAAAGCAGCCCTGCCTTGTCAAGCTTTGCCTTCATCCTGTCCATATCGTCTACAAATACCAGGATTTCCGCAACAACCTCATACAGCTCCGGCGGTATGGTATCTCCAATCCGAAGCTTCGAAAGTGTTTCCGCAAGCTTATGGTCCGCATAGAGCGGCACATCGTTTTCCTTTGCCTTTTCAATGATGCGCTCCGCCAGCTCGCCTTTTCCTGTAGCGAGGATTTTCGGCGCGGCATCGCCCGGCTCATAGGCAAGCGCAACGGCCGTTTTTTCTTTTTCTTCTTTTTTCTGTTTTCCCGCGTCAAACCACATCGTCCGTTCCTCCCCGAATTTACGCGTTAAGCCCTCACATCAAACGAATAACGGTGCAGCGTCCCGGTCTGCGGCATGTCTCTCTGCAGAAAATCCTCGACAAATCCGACCTTTTTCCCTTCGTTCGTCACGGTGACCGCACACAGATAGCCCTTTTGCTTCAAACGCTTTTCCAGTACCGGAAGATGCTTTTTCACCAGCCCGTAGGCAGCATCATCCGAAATATAAAAATTTGCCTTGACATTTTTCTGCCTCATACGCACCGAAACGTCCGTAGAGCCGAGGTGATTCAAATCCAGATGAAGAAATGCGGTCAGCTCCGCTTCCGGATCCCGCAGATTCTTTTTATTTGTATAGACATACAGTTCCCCGGAAGCGCTCTGCCCCGCCATCCGTAGCGGAAGCTGAACATAGGTATAGACCTGATTGAGCTGATTCATAAATTCAACGTTTGCCTGCATATTCGCAGCCGCGTCAAGAAAGCCGCCCTGTGTCACCCCGGCAGCCCTGACGGCGCTCTCCATCTGGCTTAACTGGGATCCAAGCTTTTGATAAAGCTCGCTCACCCTGCCGGACTCCTTTAATTCCTCCGGCCTAAGCGTCCACTGCTCCAGGATTGCCTGCTTTAAAATCTGTGCAAATTCTTTACTCCCAAACAGCCGCTGCACTCCCGCAAAGCCATATTGGCTGTTTTCCTGCAATGCGCCGCGAAGCGCGTTAAGAAACTCTGTCACCGTCATATTCTGTCTTAAGGCGGCTTCGGCAGCGGGCATTTTCGCCGCAGCATCAAGGCTCGCTCCCTGCCCTGCTTCCTCTGCGGACATCGTATCTACAAAAATTTCCTCTCCGCCTGTCGGCTCAAAAACCGCCGTGTTTCCGGTAAGCGTCGGTATATTCTGCAGCAGCTTTTTTAAGCCTGACAGCTCTTCACCGTTGAAAAGCTGCTCCAAAAGTATTCCGCCGCTTACGGCTTTGCTCAGGCTCCCGTTTTTTGCCGCCTGCCACAAAGCCTCCTCCGTCACAGCGGGACCCTGCATTTCTTCCCCGGCCGCGGCATTCGGCAGACTCTGTGCGTTCACGCTGCCGGTCGTCTCCTGCATTCCCTGCGCATTGCCGCTGCCCGCAGCAGCGGACAGCTCCTGTACTGCGGCGCCTTCCAAAAGATTTGCGGTAATATCCGCCTTTCCGCCTAAAATATCCACAATCTGGGCATACAGACGAAACGCCGACTCAGCAGGCAGGCTCTTATCTCCGAGCAACGCGCTAAGCCGTCCGGCGGCCTCCCCGATTTCTCCCGTAAGCGCCCTGTGGTCCGCCAGATAATTTTCAAACTGCGCGGCAAGCGCTTTCGTCACCGGAAGTCCCGACTTTGTCATCTGAACAAGCGTCGATACCTTCACATCCGGATTGCCGTTTAAAATCTTTGTCATGTCGAGGATGCTCTGCCGGTCTATAGACATCTGCGCTTTCATCATCTCGTCCACCATTGCAAGACTCCGCTCGGTGACCGGAACTCCCGCCGCAGTCAGCGCATTTAAAAGAATCGGATTGTTGATATGCCCAGCCTGCACGTAGGGACGAATTGCAACCGTAGTTCCATCGTTGGAGCGCACCTGAAAAAACATGGATTCCCCCTGCGTCACCGAAACCTTTCCGTCCAGCCGTGCCGAAATAAGCTGTCCGTTTCCGAGC
This sequence comes from uncultured Roseburia sp., assembly GCA_944380515.1. Taxonomy (GTDB): domain Bacteria; phylum Bacillota; class Clostridia; order Lachnospirales; family Lachnospiraceae; genus Roseburia. Next base: position 126,073 of record CALWHT010000011.1, on the reverse strand, counting down.
GCCAGTACCACCTTACCGTTTCTCACACTGTTTACGGTTCCCTCAAAAATGTTACCCACCTCCAGCTCCTGCGTCGTTGACACCAGCTTCTGGGCTCCCTGCGCGCTCATAAGCTCCTCTGTTCCGTTTTTCACGTTCTGGTTATATTGTCCCAGCTTATCCGTAATCTGCATGACCATTCCTCACAATCCCCGCTATACAAAATTTTTGATAAAGCTCGCTCTGTGAATCGGCGACGGCCCGTAAACCTTAAGCGCCGCGATATGCTCTGCGGAGCCGTAGCCCTTATTGGACGCAAAGCCATACTCCGGCATTATTTTATCATACTCCACCATCAGCCTGTCCCTTGTGACCTTCGCAATAATACTCGCCGCACCGATGGAAATGCTTTTCGCGTCCCCTTTGATAATCGGAACCTGGCGGATGGGAACTTCAGGTATCGTCACCGCATCATTTAATAATATATCGGGTTTTACGCTTAATTTGCTTATAGCCTCACGCATGGCTTCATAAGTAGCCTGTAAAATATTGATTTCGTCAATCCGTGCCGGGGACGCCATTCCGACACCCACGGCGACGGCCTTCTCCATGATCTCTTCATAAAGCTCCTCCCTCTTTGAGGCGGAAAGCTTTTTGGAGTCATTGATATATAAAATGCCGCAGTCCTTCGGAAGAATCACCGCGCCTGCCACGACAGGCCCTGCAAGCGGTCCTCTGCCTGCTTCGTCGATTCCGCAGATATAGTCGTATGTATCATATTCTCTTTCATATTTTTTCAGTTCCTCAATCCGGGCACGCTCCGCCGCAAGCTTTTCGAGACGCTTTCTGGCCTGCTCTACAAGCTTTTCCACACCGCTGCGTCTGTCTGTCTCATAGGTTTCGATAAAAGAAGGCAGCATTCCGTCGCCTGCTGCCTTATACTCCTCCCGAATCTGCCCGATTGTTTTCTCCTGCATTGTATTCCTCCTATCCGCCGCCATCAGGGCGTTTCCTCGTTTGGACGCTCCAGCGACAGCCGTCCGAGCTTTCCTGCCCGGAATTCGTCGAGCAGCAGCGCTGCTGCCTTTGCATAATCCAGTTCGTTTCCTCTGGAAATACATTTCCGGTTTTCCGCAATCTGCGCCAGCAGCTCTGCCGGCTTACACTGCTCGTCCACGCCATAACGTTCCGTAAGCACGCCCGGATAATCCGCCGTCAATATTTTAATCAGCTCCAGCGACAGCTCATCAACGTTAAGAATCTCATCCTTGATCGCGCCTATCAGCGCAAGCCGCAGACCGACCGTCTGATCCTCGAATTTGGGCCAGAGAATCCCCGGCGTATCCAAAAGCTCCACATTTTTATTCAGCCGGATCCACTGCTTTCCTTTCGTAACTCCCGGCTTGTTCCCCGTTTTGGCGCAGGCCCTTCCCGCGTAGGAATTGATAAAGGTGGACTTTCCCACATTGGGAATCCCCACAACCATCGCCCGGACCGGACGGTTTAAAATCCCCCGCCTGCGGTCGCGCTCTATCTTTTCCCGGCACGCCTTCATCACGACATCGGTTACATTCTTCATGCCCGCCTTACTTCTCGCATCCAGGCAGATGACGAAATATCCTTTTTTTTCAAAATACTGCGTCCACGCCCGATTCTGCTTTTCATCGGACAAGTCCGATTTGTTCATCAAAATAAGGCGCGCTTTATTCTTTCCAAGCTCGTCAATATCAGGATTTCTGCTGCTGAGTGGAATCCTTGCGTCCAAAAGCTCTATCACCAAATCAATTAATTTTATATCCTCCTGCATCTGACGCTTTGCTTTCGTCATATGCCCCGGGTACCATTGAAACTGCATACTAATCTCCATTCCGGAGCGTTTTACGCGACGGGGCGACGCAAATCTTCAATTTGCGTCTGCCATCAGGGCTTATTTGTGACGCTCCGGCACAATATAGCCAACGCAAACAAGTTTGCGTGTGAAAAATAAGCTATCGAGCTTATTTTTCACACTATCTCCATTCCTTTCCGGGCAGCCGTGCTTCGTCAGATAAATCCGAACTCCGAAAACGGCGCTACCCGAAACCATGCTTTTCCTATAATATATTCCTTCTTGATATTACCGATATTTGCAAACCGGCTGTCCTCACTGTTATTGCGATTGTCGCCCAACACAAAATACTCGTCGGCTCCCAGCGTCATTTCCTCGGCCGCAAGCCCCGCATCCTCGATTGCCGCGGCATCCACCTCCTCGGAAAAAAGCTCTCCGTTCACATATACGGCTCCGTTTTTGATCTGTACGGTATCGCCCGGCACCGCAACCACCCGTTTTACATAGTAATGAGACTTTTCATTGCCGTTCGGCAGAAACACAATAATGTCATTCTGCTTCGGATCCGTAATTTTATAAATAAAACGGTTCACAAGGATTTCATCCCCGCCGTTTAAAGTAGGGGCCATCGACTGTCCTACCACGCTGGTCCGAAGACCGATAAAATAAACGAAGGTAAAGGCAATCATCAGGGTAATCAAAATCTCTGCCGTCCAGACAAAAATCTCCTTTACCACCGCCATGTTTACTTTTTTCTTCTGTCTCCCAAAATTTAATCCGCTTCTTCTGCCTCTTCTCACATTTCTTCCCTTTCCGCCAAAAATCTGTGTCTCCGTCCTGCATGTTTTCCTTTGCTCGAACGCGCAGCCACTTTTGTGCGCCCGTGCTTCTACTTTATCATAAAGCATGTCTTCATGCAAACTGCAACTTTATGGCAGTCCGAATCTTATATTATAAAAAACTGCCCTACCGCAATCTTGCCTGTAGGACAGTTTCTTTTCGCATACGCTATTTTACTAACTCTTTTACCTTCGCCTTCTTACCAACGCGGTCTCTTAAGTAGAATAATTTCGCACGTCTTACCTTACCCTGACGAACTACTTCTACCTTCTCCACGTTCGGGGAATGCAGCGGCCAGGTCTTCTCTACACCGACACCGTTGGAAATCTTTCTTACGGTAAAGGTCTCGCGGTTGCTTCCGCCCTGCTTTTTGAGAACGATTCCCTCAAATACCTGGATTCTTTCACGGTTTCCCTCTTTGATTTTTCCGTAAACCTTTACGGTATCGCCGACACGGAACTCCGGTACTTCTGACTTTAACTGCTCTGCCTCAATGCTCTTAATAATTTCGTTTGCGTTCATTTTGTGACCTCCTATGATTTGGATGTTCTTAATACGCGATTCGTAACAGAGGACCATCTATTTACTCACAACTGTTGTATTCTATCACAGCTTACCCAAAATGTAAAGAATATTTTGTCAGTTTTTTTCCAGCCAGTACACCATCTGCTTTGCAACGCAAAGTCCGAGCGCTTCCTGCAGGCGTAATGACGCCTCGTTTCCCTGCTTCACCTGACCGTACGGTGTATAGCCATGCTCGAGGAGTGCATTGACGGCATAGGTTTCCAGCGCCTTTCCGATTCCCTTTCTCCTGTATTCCGGCAGCACGGTAAGCATTCCGATGCTTCCCTCCGCATGCATTCCGACAAAACCTGCCAGTTCTTCCCCCAGAAAAGCGCCGAAAAGCCAGCCCTTTTCCATGCGCTCCTTCAGATATGCCCTCGTCTTTTCAATGGCGCTGTCCGTTTCGGCATAATAACGGGCCGCCGTATCAAGATCGTTTTCATCCAGCCGCCTGATTTGCGGCTTCCCTTCCTCGTACCCGCCATCCGCACGGTATAATCCGCGGATGGGCAGCTTTTCTTTTCTGGTGTAGACTGCCTGCGCACAGGGCATTACTCCCTGCAATCCATACCGTTCCCGGGTCGGCTCCACCATAAACTCCTGATGCAGTACCACAATTTCCATTTCCTCCCCGGCATCGGCAAGCGCATCCAGCATCCTGGCGCCGCCCTCTCTATCCTCTGCCGTAAGAAAATAAAAACCGGTTTCCGGCTGCTTCAGACAGATATTGTTGCCCTCGGCATACACCAGTCCGGCCTGACCGCGCGTAATCAGCTCAATCATATCCATATGAAGCAGCTTCTGCTTCATGAATGCCTCCCTGCATGTCTGAAGCTTTTTATATTTCTGATACAAATCCGGGCGTCTTCGCTTCGTCCTCTCCTCCGACTGCCACAACCGCCATTCTTTGATTTTTTTCTGATTACCGGAGAGCAAAACCTCCGGAACCCGTTTTCCCATCCATTCTTCCGGACGGCTGTACTGCGGATATTCGAGCAGTTCTCCCTCAAAGGATTCCGTCATGCCGGACTCCCCATTGGTGAGCACGCCGGGAACCATGCGGGAAACAGCGTCCGCCACGACCATCGCCGCAAGCTCCCCTCCGGTCAAAACATAATCACCGATGGAAACATAATCCGTGACAATCTCCTCAAGCACACGCTCGTCAATCCCCTCATAATGCCCGCAAAGCAGTACCAGCTCTTCCTCCGCGGCCAGCTCCTTCGCTTTCTGCTGTGTAAACACACCTCCCTGTGGGGTCAGGTAAACAGTCCTTGGTTTACGACCAAGCTTATCCGCCACGGATTTCCACGCATCGTAAACCGGCTGCGCCTGCATCAGCATTCCGGCCCCTCCGCCGTAGGGATAATCATCTACCTTTCTGTGCCTGTCCTTCGTGTAATCCCTGATATCGACCGCCTCAACAGAAATCAGCCCGCGCTCCGCTGCGCGTCCGATAATGCTGGTGCTTAAACCCTGCCGCACCATATCAGGAAACAGTGTGAGTATATAAAAATTCATGTTGTGGCACTCCTTTTCGTATTTCCGGGGTTATTTACGGTTCAATTCTCTTAATCCGTCCAGCAGATGCACCTGCATGGTTCCCCCTTCAATATCCACCGCTTTGACGCAGTCTTTGATTGCGGGAAGCAGAATATCATCGCTCCCGTCCCTGCTGATTACATAAACATCGTTTGCTCCGGTCTGTAAAACGTCGCTGATGTTTCCGAGCTCCTCCCCTTCATCGGAGACTGCCCGAAGACCGATCAAGTCCGCGATAAAATATTCGTCCTTTTTCAGTTTCACCGCATTTTCCCTTGTGACATAGAGGGGCTTTTTGCGGTACTGTTCCACATCGTTGATATTGTCAATCCCCCGGAATTTTAAAATCACCATGTTTTTAAAAAACTTTACACCGGCTATTTCCAGTTCCACTTTTTCTTTTCCGGTGTCTAATATCACCTGCTTTAATTTTTTAAAGCGCGCCGCGTCGTCCGTCGTCGGAAAGACCTTGACCTCGCCGCGCACGCCATGGGTAGACGTAATCACTCCAACTTGAAGCAAATCTTCCATATTTTACCTCATTTCTGCCCTGCTTTGCACAAAGCCATAAATGTCTTACAAGTTTACTGTCAAAAATACCGGATACATCACACGAAATGACATACCCGGTATTATGTCGCGAAATCATCTACTGCATGATTTCCACGATGACTTTTTTTTCTTCTTTTGAGGCAGCAGCCTTCACAACGGCGCGGATTGCTTTCGCGATACGGCCCTGTTTGCCGATTACCTTGCCCATGTCAGACTGCGCTACACGTAATTCCAGAATAATGGCTCTCTCATTCTCGGTCTCAGTCACAACGACCTCGTCGGGACAATCCACCAATGCCCTGGCGATTACCTCTACTAATTCTTTCATAGGTTCACCTCACGAATCCTATTTCTCAATACCTGCATTTTTGAAAATTCTCGCTACGGTATCGGTTGGCTGAGCTCCGTTAGCTAACCACTTCTTCGCTAACTCCTCATTTACATGGTACTCGCTCGGATCCTTCGTCGGGTCATAAGTTCCGATTTCTTCGATGAACTTTCCGTCTCTCGGAGATCTGGAATCGGAAACCACGATTCTATAGAAAGGAGCCTTCTTCTGTCCCATTCTTCTTAATCTGATTTTTACTGCCATTATTTTCACCTCCTTAAAATGTTACTGCTGCTTTATGAAAAAGGAAAGCCTTGAAACATTCCCTTTCTGCCTTTTTTCATCATACCGGGCATCTGCTTCATCATCTTTCTGGCCTGCTCAAACTGCTTGACCAGACGGTTGACTTCCGCAATGTCGACGCCCGCACCCTGTGCGATTCTGCGTTTTCTGCTGGGATTTAACAGCGACGGATTTCTCCGCTCTGCCAGCGTCATGGAATAAATGATCGCCTCCGTGCGCGCCATATTCTTTTCTGCCGCCGCATCGTCAATGTCCGGCATCTTAGCGCCGCCGAGTCCAGGCATCATGGCAAGGATACTGGAAAGCCCTCCCATTTTCTTCATCTGGCTCATGGAGTCAAGATAATCTTCGAAGTCAAACTCCGCTTTTTTCATCTTCTGCTCCAGCTTTTTCGCCTTTTCCTCGTCGAACTCCTCCTGCGCCTTTTCTATCAACGTCAGCACGTCTCCCATACCGAGGATTCGGGAAGCCATGCGATCGGGATAAAACTGCTCCAGGTCGGAAAGCTTCTCCCCCATGCCTGCATAGAGAATCGGTTTGCCGGTTACCGCCCGGATGGAAAGCGCTGCGCCGCCTCTGGTATCACCGTCAAGCTTTGTCAGCACCACACCGTCAATGCCGATTTTTTCATCGAACATCTTTGCGACATTGACCGCATCCTGTCCTGTCATGGCATCCACCACAAGAATGGTCTGGAACACCGCGACCTGCTCTTTTATCTGAACCAATTCCGCCATCATTTCTTCATCAATATGAAGACGTCCGGCGGTATCGAGTATCAGCACCTGTACGTCATTTTTTCCCGCATGCTCTACCGCAGCCTTTGCAATGTCCGCAGGCTTATGTTTGTCTCCCATGGAGAAAACCTCGACGCCCTGCTTTTCACCGTTAATCTGAAGCTGCTCAATCGCCGCCGGCCGGTACACGTCGCATGCGGCAAGCAGTACCTTTTTGCCCTTTGCCTTAAGCTTTCCGGCAAGCTTGGCGGTGGTTGTCGTCTTACCCGCGCCCTGAAGGCCGACCATCATGATAATCGTCAGCTCTTTGCCCGGACGAAGCGCTATCTCCGTCGTCTCTGAGCCCATGAGACGCACCAGCTCTTCGTTTACAATCTTAATGACCATCTGTCCCGGATTCAGTCCGTTCATAACGTCCTGTCCGATTGCGCGCTCCTGCACATCCTTGACGAACTGCTTAACGACCTTAAAATTGACATCCGCTTCCAGCAGCGCCATCTTGACCTCTTTTAACGCGGTCTTGACATCAGCCTCCGTCAGACGTCCCTTGCTTCTGAGATTTTTAAATACATTTTGAAGTTTTTCAGACAAACTGTCAAATGCCATGCTCTCCTCCAAGCCGAAGCGGCTTTCTGCGAAATTCTGTCTACAGTTCCTCTAATATCTGATTGGAAATCCGTTTGATTTCCTCCAAAACCGCCTCGTCGTGACTTTCATGGAACCTCTGCGCCTGCTCCTGAATCTGTGCCACCATCCGCTTTGCCGCCTGGAACTTTGCTATCAGATGAAGCTTTTCCTCATAACCCTCGAGCGTCTTCGTGCACCGCTTTACCATATCGTGTACACCCTGACGGCTGATGCCTTCTTCATCCGCAATCTCCGCGAGCGACAGATCATGAAAAATGAAAGCCTCATATATTCTTCTCTGGTGTTCATTCAGCAGCTCTCCGTAAAAATCATAGAGATATGCAAGCTCGATCTTTTCTTCCATTCCAATCACCTTGGTTAGGTTATCATAAAAGAAAACCGGTGTCAAGTATTTTTTCTTTACAGACTTGTCCTCACCAGCTTGGGCTTATAGCCGTTCTTTTCAAGCGCCTTCATAATCTGCTTTTTGTGCTCCGTTCCGAAGCTCTCAAGCGTTATGCGCAGCTCCACCGCCGCATTGCGGTTTGTCGTTACAAACTGATTATGCTCCAGCTTAATGACATTTCCCTGCTCCTTGGCAATCGTTCCTGCAATTTTGCACAGCTCACCCGGCTTATCCGGCAGGAGCACAGACACGGTAAAAATTCGGTCGCGGAAAATCAGCCCCTGCTGCACCACCGAAGACATCGTAATGACATCCATATTTCCTCCGCTTAAAATAGAAACCACCCGTTTGTCCTTCACGTCCAGATGCTTGAGTGCCGCCACCGTAAGAAGGCCGGAATTCTCCACGATCATTTTGTGATTTTCGACCATATCTAAGAACGCAACCACTAATTCATCGTCCGTTACGGTGATGATGTCGTCGATATTCTTTTTGATATACGGGAAAATCTTAGTTCCCGGCGTTTTTACCGCCGTACCGTCCGCAATCGTGTTGACCTCCGGCAGCGTCGTGACCTTCCCCGCCGCAAACGAAGCCTGCATACAGTTCGCGCCTGCCGGCTCCACGCCGATAACCTTGATTTTCGGATTCAGCAGCTTTGCCAGCGTGGATACGCCGGTTGCAAGTCCGCCGCCGCCGATGGGAACCAGAATATATTCCACAAGCGGAAGCTCTTTGAAAATCTCCATGGCAATGGTGCCCTGTCCCGTGGCCACCGCAAGGTCGTCAAACGGATGAATGAAGGTATAGCCGTGCTCCTCCGCCAGCTCATAGGCCTTTCTACATGCCTCGTCATAAACATCTCCGTAGAGCACGACCTCAGCCCCGTAGCTTTTCGTGCGGTTCACCTTAATCAAAGGCGTCGTGGTCGGCATAACAATCACCGCCTTGCAGCCATAGCATTTTGCCGCGTAAGCAACACCCTGCGCGTGATTGCCCGCGGAGGCGGTAATCAGTCCCTTTTCCCGTTCTTCTTCGGTCAGCGTGCTGATTTTATAGTATGCGCCGCGCACCTTGTACGCCCCGGTAAACTGCATATTTTCCGGCTTTAAATAAACCTTGTTCCCGGTCTGGTCACTCAGGTAATCCGAATAAACCAGCTTTGTCTCAAGGGTTACCTCTTTTACCTTTTCACTTGCTTCCTCAAACTTATCCAGCGTCAACATCTTCTTCTCTTTCCTCCCTGTCAAACAATGCGTTTACAAACTCGTTGGAATCAAATTTCTGCAAATCCTCAATCGTTTCCCCAACCCCGATATATTTCACCGGGATTCCAAGCTCGGAATGGATCGCCACGGCGATTCCTCCCTTTGCCGTTCCGTCCATCTTTGTTAAGATGATTCCCGTAATATCCGCCACCTCGGAGAACTCTCTCGCCTGCGCGAGCGCATTCTGCCCCGTCGTGGCATCCAGCACCACAAGTGTCTCACGGTAGGCATCCGGGTATTCCCGCTCCAAAATCCGGTTGATTTTTTTAAGTTCTTCCATCAGGTTCTTTTTATTGTGGAGCCGTCCCGCCGTGTCACAGAGCAGCACATCCGCGTTTCTCGCCTTTGCGGCCGCCACCGCATCATAGACGACGGCAGCCGGGTCAGCCCCCTCCTGTCCTCCAATCATCTCGACTCCGGCACGGTTTGCCCACTCCAAAAGCTGGTTTCCCGCCGCAGCACGGAAAGTATCCGCAGCCGCCAGCACCACACGCTTGCCCTGGTCTTTGAGCTTCCCTGCCAGTTTTCCCACGGAGGTAGTCTTTCCGACGCCGTTGACGCCGATTACCAGCACCACCGATTTTTCCGTTTCAAACCGGTAGGCCGTCTCCCCGACATCCATCTGCTCCTTGATGCTGCGGATCAAAAGCTCCTTGCACTCTGACGGGTCCTTGATTTTCTGCTCCTTTACCTTTGCTTTGAGATTCTCTATTATGGCTTCCGTCGCGTTGACGCCGATATCTCCCATAATCAGAATTTCTTCGATTTCCTCATAAAATTCATCGTCAATACTCGAAAAGCCGTTGAAAATGGAATCGATGCCCGATACGATATTGTCTCTCGTTTTGCTTAAGCCCGAAACCAGGCGGCTCCAAAAGCCCTTTTTTTCTTCGCTCATACAAATCCTCCCTCTTTACTTATCCAGTTCATTCTCAATCAGATTGACCGACACCAGCGTGGATACGCCCTTTTCCTGCATTGTAATTCCGTACAGCCTGTCCGCCGCCGCCATTGTACCGCGCCTGTGGGTAATCACGATAAACTGCGTATTTTTCGTCAGCTTATGGAGATATTTCGCAAAGCGCCCGACATTGGAATCATCCAGCGCCGCCTCAATCTCATCCAGAAGACAGAAGGGAGAAGGCTTTAAATTCTGAATTGCAAACAGCAGTGCGATTGCCGTCAGGGATTTTTCCCCGCCGGACATCTGCATCATATTCTGCAGCTTCTTTCCGGGCGGCTGCGCGATGATGCGGATACCGCACTCCAAAATATCCTCATCCTCCACAAGCTCCAGCGTACCCTTTCCACCGCCGAACAATTCTTTAAATACCTGGTCAAATTCCTTTTGAATCTGGACAAACTTTTCCAGGAACTGTTTGCGCATGCCTTCGTCAAGCTCCTCGATGATGCCGACCAGCGTTTTTTCCGCCTCCACAAGGTCATCGCGCTGGGTTTTTAAAAACCCGTATCGTTCCGATAGTTCCCTGTAATCCTCGATGGCATTGACATTGACGTCCCCAAGCTTTCGAATCTCGTCCCGCACGTCCGCAATCAGCTTTTTAAGCGCCGGAAGGTCATCGTATTCCCCGCTGCGCAGCTCCATCGCGGCGTGAAGCGTCAGCTCATATTCCTCCCACATATAATTCTTCTGGGTCTCCCTGGCTTCCTCGAGCTTTTCCTTCTGACTTTCCAGACGAAACACCTCTTTGTCGAGCTGTGAAATCTGAGCGGATACTTCCTCCCGCTTCTGGAAAAAGCCTTTATAAACGCCGGACAATTCCTCCCTGCGCGCACTCTTTTCCCTAAGCTCGCGCTCCAAATCCGTATGACTGTCTCCCGCCGCGAGAATTGTTTTCTGAATTTCTTCAATATCCCCGCGCTTTTTTAAAACATCCTTCCTGGCCTCTTCGGCCTCCTTTAAAATGGTCTCCCGATCCTCCTCGTAACGCCGTATCTCCCCGGTGAGTCGGTCTAAATTGACCTGCACGAACTCTGCCTTCTGGCGGATATTCGCTTCCTCCATCACGATGTCGGAGACCTCCTTCTGAGCCCCGGCCTCCTCGCCGGACGCAACGTCCAGCAGCTCCTGAAGCCGCCTGTTTTCTTCCTCCAGCTCCTTCTCACGAAGCCCCGCAGCCTCGATTTCGAGCGTAATTTTTTCTTTGTTTTCCAAAATCTCCCGAAGCTGCCCTTCTATTTCGGCACTCTCCGCGCGAAGCCCCGCATACAGGCTCTCGCTCTCGTTCTTCTGCTCGGCGGCGCGCTCCACATTCATTTTGGCCGTATTCTGCAAAATATACTGCTGCTGAAGCTTTACCCTGCCGGCCTCGATATCCTCGGAAAGGAGCGCCTGTGCCGTTTTGATTTCCTCAAGCCGGTTTCTCGTCTCCTTGATTTTGGCCGCCAGTCCTGTCACCGTCGCTTCCAGCTCCTCAATTTCACGCCTGCGCGCCAGAAGATTGCTGGTGTTTTTAAAAGCACCGCCCGTCATGGAACCGCCGGGATTTAAACATTCCCCCTCCAGTGTTACAATCCGGAAGGAATAGCGGTATTTACGCGCCAGGGAAATGGCGTCGTCCACCGTTTCCGTCACGACGGTCCGCCCCAGCAGATACGCAATGACCCCCTTATACTTCTGCTCTGCCTGCACCAGAGTACTGGCAAGACCGATAACCCCCGGCTCCCGCAGCGCTTCCGTATTCTTAAAGCCGCCGCTTCCGTTTACGCTGGTCAGCGGAAGAAACGTTGCCCGCCCGTATCGGTTCTGCTTTAAATAGGCAATCATCGTTTTGGCAGTTTCCTCGTCCTCCGTCACGATGTTCTGAATGCTTCCTCCCAGGGCAGTCTCGATGGCGGTCTCATATTTTTTCTCCACCTGGATCAAATCGGAGACTACGCCGAGAATCCCTTTGTTGGCAGCCTTCTGCTCCATCACGCGCCGGATGCTGTTTCCGTAGCCGTCATAACGCTCCGCGATATTGCGAAGTGATTCCAGCCTGGAACGCTCCTTGTGATAGTCCGCAAGCTGCTGCTCCAGGCCCTGTCTCGTCTCCGCGGACTTATTTTTCCACTCCCGGCTCTTTTCTTCCATCCGGGCCGCGGATGTCTTAAGTTCGTCAATACTCCGATTGACCTCGTCCAGCTCCTTCTGATAGCCCGAAAGCGCCTCATCCAGATTGCTCTCTTCCGTTTTTCCCGCAATCAGCCGCTGGGTAAGCTGCGCCTTGCGGATATTTACCTGCTCCGCCATCGTGTCATAACGCTGCTGCCTCGCCTTGACGGATGCCTTTTGGTTCAAAAGCTCAATGACTTCGCTCTTCCCTTTTTCTATGCCCTCGGTGCAGCTTTTTATTTTCTCCAGCAGCCCGTTTAAACGGCTCTGCGCCGTCTCCTTTTTCTGTCCGATTTCCGAAAGCAGTAAAAGCAGACTTTCCTTTTCCTCATCGTATCGCTCCTTAGACGCGAGACGTTCCGCTTTCTCCCGCTCAATCGATGAAAGCCGGCTCTTTAAATGCTCGTCCGTAAGCTCTGCCGTATGTATCTGTTCTTTTAAGACATTAATCTGCCCCTCAAGCTTGCCCTTTAAAACAGTGGAATTGTTCAGGTTTTCCCGCACGGAGGCGATATCTTCCTCCATCTGCGCCAGTTCCGCCTCCATGCGCTCGTATTCTGTCCTGATATTCTCATAGGACTCATTCGATGCCTGAAGCTGTCCCTCCGCAATACGGTGCTTTTCCTCCGTGTCCTTAAGCTGGCCTTCGATGCGCTCCACTTCCATCAGGAACAGATTTACATCATAATTCTTTAATTCTTCCTTTTTCTTTAAATAAATGCGGGCCTTCTCCGCCTGACGCTCCAGCGGCCCGACCTGACGCTCCAGTTCGGAAAGAATGTCATTTACGCGCACCAGATTTTCCCGCTCACTCTCCAGCTTCTTCTGTGCGGTCGCCTTGCGCTTTTTATATTTTACGATTCCAGCCGCCTCGTCAAAAAGCTCGCGGCGTTCCTCCGGCTTCCCGCTTAAGATACGCTCAATCTGACCCTGCCCGATAATGGAATAGCCCTCTTTTCCGATACCCGTATCGTAAAACAGCTCCGTAACGTCCTTCAGGCGGCAGGTATTGCCGTTCATTAAATACTCACTCTCTCCGGAACGGTAGACGCGCCGCGCCACCGTCACCTCCTCAAAATCCACCGCCAGCTGATGATCGGAGTTATCCAACGTAATTGCCACATAAGCGTAGCTTAAGGGCTTGCGGTTTTCGGTTCCGGAAAAAATAACGTCCTGCATGCTCGCACCGCGAAGCTGTTTTGCGCTCTGCTCACCAAGCACCCAGCGCACCGCATCCCCGACGTTGCTCTTGCCGCTTCCGTTCGGGCCGACGATTCCCGTAATTCCGTTGTGAAATTCAAATACGATTTTATTTGCAAACGACTTAAAGCCCTGCACTTCAATACTTTTCAGATACATAAAAACCTCTCATTCAAAGCTTCGGCTTTAACAGTAAAAGTGCCCGGTAAGCCGCCTCCTGCTCCGCCGCCTTTTTGGTATGACCGGTGCCCTCCCCGATGACCCGGTCACCGATTTTCGCCTCGACCGAAAACTGCTTGTCATGGTCAGGTCCTTCCTCCGAAATCAATTCATAATGCAGCGTCTCCTCGTAATTGCCCTGCACCACCTCCTGGAGAATGGTCTTGCTGTCATAAAACAGCTTTTTATGCTCAATATCCGTCAGGATAAACCGGCAGATAAATGCCTTTGCGCTCTCGAAGCCGCCATCCAGATAAATAGCGCCGATAACCGCCTCCATGGCGTCCGAAAGAATGGATTTGCGCTTTCTTCCGCCGGTTAAATCCTCCCCCTTTCCCAAAAACAGGTAGCTACCCAAATCCAGCTCCTTTGCACAGAGAGCCAGCGTCGGCTCACAGACAATGCTGGCGCGCAGTTTCGTGAGATCTCCCTCCGGCAGCTTAGGATAGTTCTGGTATAAAAATTCACTCGATACAATCTCTAAGACAGCATCTCCCAAAAACTCCAGCCGCTCATTGTCCGACAGCCTTTTCATATGCTTTTCGTTCGCATAGGAGCTGTGTGTCAACGCCTGGCGCAGCAGCCCCTGTTGTTGAAACCCGTAACCGATACGGCTTTCCAATTCCGTTAATTTAGACATGTTTCCTCCCAGTTCTTCAGGGGCTTTTTCCCGGTTTACCGTGTCTGTCGTTCTTTGTAAAACAGGAAAAAAACCCTGGTCAGTCCTTTTGTTATGACAAATAACGCAAAAGCCCTTGCCAGACAACGGGCAGCGCCGTATGCGCCACTCCCATGCCGGGGACAAGGGCCTGTGTCATTTTTCCTGATTAATTTAAAGCGTTTTTGATTTCTTCCACCGCATCCGCAACCGTCACGATATGCTCGGCCTTCTCGTTTGCAATCTCGATATCAAATTCTTCCTCAATTCCCATGATAATCTGAAAAATATCAAGTGAATCCGCTCCAAGGTCATCCACAAAGGTTGTTTCCATTGTAATTTCTTCCTCATCGACATTCAATACTTCCGCAATGATTTTTTTCAGTTTTTCAAATTCCATAACCTACATTCCTTCCCGTTCCGCTGAACTGTTAATATTGTTTCTTATTTTTCCGTTAATGTCTTCTTCCTTAAAGGTCACGCACTGATAAATAGAATTGGTAATCTCGTTTGCCTTTGAGCTGCCATGCGTCTTTACAACAAGCCCGTTCAGTCCCAAAAGCGGCGCGCCGCCATACTGTGAGGCATCAAACGCCTTTAAGGTTGATTTTAACGCCGGAAGCGCCAATGCGGCGCCAATCTTGCTTCTTAAGGTGCTCATCAGACCTTTCTTTACCACGCTCATGAGCATACCGCCCAGGCCCTCATAGAGCTTTAAGATGACATTTCCGACAAACGCCTCACACACAATGACATCCGCCTCGCCGTGCGGAATCTCCCTTGCTTCGATACTGCCGACAAAGTTAATATCCCCGCACTCCTTCAGCAGCGGAAAGGTCTCCTTGACAAGCGCATTGCCCTTTTCCTCCTCCGCGCCGATGTTGACGATTGCAACCCTCGGATTTTTGATTCCGACCACATGCTCCATATAAATCGAGCCCATCTTTGCAAACTGTACCAGATGCGACGGCCTTGCATCCACATTTGCCCCACAGTCAATCAAAAGGGAAACACCCTTTTCCGTCGGTATCAGCGGCGCAAGAGGCGGCCGCTCAATTCCCTTGATCCTTCCGACAATGACCTGTCCTCCGACCAGAATCGCGCCGGAACTTCCCGCCGAGACAAAGGCATCTGCCTCCTTTTGTTTCACCATATTCATTCCCACAACGATTGATGACTGCTTTTTCTTGCGGATTGCCTGAACCGGCGGCTCAGCCGTTTCTATCACTTCCTCCGCATGTACTACCTCAATCTGCCCGGCGGGGTAAGTATATTTTTCCAGTTCTTTTTGAATCACATCTTTCTGACCGACAAGAAAAACTTTGATGTCCTTTCTCGCGGCAACCGCATCGACCGCTCCCTTTACCGGTTCCACAGGAGCATTGTCTCCGCCCATTGCATCCAACGCAATTTTTGTAATTCCAAGCGAATCATTCTGCTGCATACCTAGCTCTCCATTCTCACGCGTTTTAAAGACCCCCTGCACGTCTATAAAGAAATATACTATAAGTTTTTCTATAAATCAATATAAACTTTACTGATAAAATTCGCGGTTTCTCTCCTGCTCCGCCGCGATATCTTCCTCGGACATATAACGCATAAATATCTTTTCCATAATAAAGTTAATCACCAGCGTATAGACTGCCGGTATAAAGAAAATGAAAAGCGGGATGATATAGGTTCCCAGACAAACCAACGCAAGTATCAAAAGCATCAGAAGCGTTTTCGGCAGATTGCCGATTGCCATCAGCGCCGTATTCTTCAGCACCTGTTTCGTAGTGTTCTCAAACCTCGCCATATAAGGGAACAGATAAATCGCCCACGCGGCTTCAAAAATAAGCATCACGAAGAATACGATATACAAAACGCCTCCCTGCTGGCCCGCCTGCGCGAATTGCAGCATGATATAGCCGTCAATCGCAATGACAAACGCTACAGCAGCTACAATCAGAGTGACGATCCCCGTCTGCTTGAAATTACTCCGAAAGGCTTGCCAGAACTCCTTCCATATGTAGCCTCTGCTGTGACGGATTACCTTATTGACCGTATAATACAGCGCCGTCGACGCAACTCCCGCAGGCACCGCCAGCGGAATACACGGAATCAGCATTACGATGACCTTTGACACTAATCCCAAATATAATACGATTGCAAGCGGCACACAGCACAGCACCCAGAGCAGGCTTAAGCATACACAGTCCACCGCCTTATTCAATCCCTGAAAAAACTTATTGTCCAGATTAAAAAATTCTCCCATTACCGCTCCTTCCAACTCCTCTTTCGCCGGCTCCCAGACGGACATCCGCGCCGGAATACCCCTTTGGTATACTTAAGGTATCATATCACAAAAAAATCTTCCCTACAACACACAAGTTACCGATTTATCTTTGGCGGCCCTGTTTTGCTCCATATATTTTTGCAAATCCTCCTTCATATCTCTGTAATTCTCTGCCTGGTTTTGCTTATAGGTACGGTTTTTCGCAAAGTACCGGACCATCCAGTCATCCAAATCCATATCATTTTCCACCGAATACGCCACAATGCCGATCATCGAAGGCTCATTGCGCCAGCAAAGCAGCGCAGAGCGCTTATCCACCCTGTACCCGTCGAGCATATCATAATACATATCGATATCTTCCTCCGTTGCATCAGGCTTCACGTGCTCCCGCACAAAATCAAGGACAGACACATCAGCGTCCGTTTCCTCCTCCTTTGCTTTCGACAACGGCCCATCCCCATGCAGATGCAAAAATTCCAGCATCAGCTTTTCGAGCATATCCAGCTTTTGCATGATTACCTTCTTATCCTTCGTCGATTTATTGGCATCCAGACTGTCAAATGTCTCGTTGCCGTACTCCGCAAAGCTTCGGTCGTGCAAACTTTCCCGGAACGCACCGAGGAACTCCGCAAATTTATCCTCCCTTACGCCAAGCGCAAGAAATCTGTGATACAGCGTAAACCACAGAAAGGAATCCTTGCTCGTAAATATTTCCGAAAAACGCCCTCCGACCACCTGTGACAGGCCATCGAGCACCTTCTCAAACGCGTCAAATTCTTTCTCCGAAGCGTTCTCATTCAGATACATTCCCATTTTCTTTCCGTTTTTCTGCCAGTGGTCCAGATGAAACATCGCCATGACCGATTCGGCCACGATTCTCTCATATACTCCGTTTTTCTTTTCCGTCTCCGTGTATTCCCCGCAGTCTTTAAAAAAACGGTGCTCCGTAATGCCCCGAATCTTCCTTGCGTATTTGTCCAGATAGGTAAACGCCCTCTGCGCCGCATTCATGGGCTTATGGTTATTGTATCTGCGCACTAATTTTGAAATCATATCCATCGTGCAGTCCTGATGAATGACCATTTCAATCTGATAGTCATCAAAATTCTTTTTTAATTCCGCCGGAAGCTCATCGAAGGTCTTCCCTCTGATGTCAAACTGCATGGACTCCCAAATGATATTGTCGTCCTCATCCCTGCATATTTTTCCCGACGCGTCGAGCTTCTTTTTCTGATATTCAATCCTGCTGTTCTCAATGGCCGACGTAATCCGGCAGTTTCCGTATCGGAACCGCAAAAGCGACGAGCTTCGCTGAAGACCGTCAATAATCCACTGCTGCACCGCATCGGTCAACTGTTCCTCTCCCAGGATAATCGGTGGTATGTAGTCGTCGGTGAGGACGGTCGCCACCAGCTCGTTCACCATCCCGGCGTCCCATGCACCGGATAAACGCTGAACCTCCTGGTCGCTTCTGACATCCTCCTCCCTCACCTTATCCAAATAAGAACTCAGGGAAAGCGTCTGTTTTCTGATTTTCCTTATTGACATAATAACCCCTATTCCTCTTACATTAATATCCGAACATTCTCATAAGACTGGATTGCCTGCATACAATCGTGATATTTCCGACCGGTAATTTGCAGCTTTCTCTGAATCTCACCCGCCTTATAGCCGGCTGCCAAAAGCTCCACGATTCCCCTTTGAAGGTCCGAAAGCCTGCTTAAGTATGCTTCCAGCCTGCCGCCCTCCGCCGCTTCTTCACCGAATACCTCCTTTTCGATATCGAAGTCCGATACCAACAGGTCCTGAAGCGTCGCTTCGTCCTCTCCCAGCGGAGTGTCGATGGAAACGGCCTGCCGGTCCGATTTTCTTTTTTCCCTGTTTCTCTTTGTCATTTCCGTCTTGATTTTATTTGACAGGCACGAATAGACATATCCGTCGAAATTCTGAACATTATCATAGGTACGGCATATATTCGCCATGACTTCATTGGCCGCCGAATAAAAATCGTCCCTATCCATATCACTGACGCCGCCGAACCTTGCTAAAATACGGTCTACCACACGGCAGAGCTTCTTCGCCCCATTCTGATAATAGGCATATAAATATTCTTCTGTTTTCATTGGTAACTCTCCCCTTATATCGATACGTCCTGATTACAATTGTTTGTCCGGAACAATTCTGATTATAATCCAAACATTTGTTCGTGTCAATAGAAAAAATCGAACATTTGTTTTGTTTTTTGAGTTTCTTCTATATTATAGGAGCTTGCTTTCACTGACTCATAAAAAAACAATTTTTCGGCTTGATTCATTTTTAAAAAAACTCCATCCCAAACGGAGAAAGATACAGTGTAACCCAAGTGACAAAGCAAACAGCTTTCTGCAAAGACAAAAAGGAGAAGTGATTTCAGAATGAAAAAAGCAAATACTTTTGGCGGCCTCATTTTCCAATCGGATTATAACACGGACGCCCGCCTGCACTCGTCCGACATCGCGGGAAGAATTCTCTCCGACTGGAGATTTGATGAACGCTGCCGCAGGGCAATCGAAGCAAGGGAAAGACAAACGGAGGTGATTTCCAGTGAAACAGATACAATATACATTAATCAAAATTCCAATCAAGGAACTCATCCGGCAGGAATATAATGTCACAATGGACAGGCAGGAAGAAATCAAAAATGAATACCTGATCGCACAGGGCGATTCGCTTCTGTTCGACCAGATCCAACGGCTGCGCGGCTCCATTTCCAGCCATATCGAAGAATTGATTCTTGTCGTTGCGAAAAAGAATCCAAAACAGGAGGCGGCGCTTCGCCATATTTTGGAGCATGGATTTTTCTATAACGGAATTCATTATTCGCGCTTCGGCAAGTCAGCTTCACAGGCCAAGGACGGCATTACCGCCTTTGTATGCGACGCCCTTTTTGACGAGCTGTACCGGATTACACAGATGGATCTGCCGATTGACGAATGCATCATATCCAAATATGAAGCGCAGCGATGCCTGGTATTCAGTACCTGCACACTAATCCGGAATTATATGCCGAACATCGTCATTATCGGAGAGTACGAAAAAACGCTTCCCCATCAGTTCATCAAATATGTCGTGGAAAAAGAAAGGGAATATGAGGACAAAGAGACGGGAGAACGAAAAAAATATAAATCCAGGGAAATTGAGGAGGGCTATCGCGACATTCATCTATCCCCCTTTGACGGATGCGGCTGTCACGAAAAAGAGTTTATGGAAATCACAAGCGCCCAGCTTGGACTCGATTATCCTGCCGTCGGCAGCCAGATACGCCTGCCATTCATCAAGGGATATTCCGTCTATGTCCCCTTCCGCCGGATTTTAAAGGAATGGGGCTACGAGTCCATCACGGACATTTACGGTCAGGTGCATCCCATCGATACCATCGACTGTATCTGGAATACCTCGATGTTCAAGGGACACAAATTATTTCAGGAAAACTACGGCAGCGATGCCTGGCTGGCATACATGAATACCTTAAAGAAGTACGATTTCAAGCTCGGCATCAGTAAATACAGCCACCATATCCGGCATCTGAACAAATATACGCGCATGAATTTCCAGTATTTACAGTGCCTGGATTTATGGAATCCAAACTATATCGACAGTTACGAAAACCACACACTTGCGGATTACGATATTCTGGATTGTGCCAATGACGGAAAAATCGTAAAGCTTGCCCGATACACGACCGATTTATTTGAAAAAATTATCAAAGGGGAGCCCTTTTACACCTGCAAATTTATGGGCATCACCGACACGGAACATTCAGAGCCGGAAAGCTGCTATCTGAAAGCTGCGCTCATCAATCCGAAAATGCTAAAGGATCCTGCCGTAAAACAGTTCATTTACCGAAAATTAAAAAAATCCATTGATGAGGCAAAGGTCGGCAAAATCTACTGTTCCGGGTTTTATCATACCGGCGTTGGCGATATGGCAGGCTATCTGCAATACGCAGTCGGGCAGACCCCCGAGGGATGCCTTGGCGAGCGGGAAATATACAGCGGAAATTTTTCTCCGGGAGATTGCATTTCCTTCCGCTCTCCGCTGGTTGACCCCTCGGAGGTCAACCAACTGAAAAATGTGCGGAATACGTTTATTGACAAATGGTTTTCCTATTTCAAAGACCAGGATATCGTCATGTTCAATATGCACGATATCTCGGCGCCCCAGCAAGGCGGAGCTGGCCCCTTTTCTCATCGGCTCCCTATACAGTAATGTATAGCTTCTGTCCGTTACGGGCAGTTGATATTCTGTGAACCTGTACCTACAGGGTGTGTAATTGGCGTTCGTTTTTACCAGGAAATGGGTAATTAACAATTATGCTGACAGGGGAAGCTGTGCGCACGCAGCCAATCTCTGTGCCAAGTTTCTGTACGAAGTCCTGCTTTCGTATAGAAAAAGGTTCATCGACTAACCTGAGTTCTGATTTACGCGCGAAATACGCAAAATCGGGCTCAAAGACCATCCATGTGAAATTCATGGACGGGTAGCGCAGAACTCCGTTTTGCGGTGACAGTAAAACGGATGAAGATATAGTCAGGCTTTGGAAACCTCCAAAGCGGGATTTTGACGGGGACATATTCTTTTTGTGTGACGATCCGTTGGTCGCAGCCTCCAGAATTGACAAGCCTATCATCCTTGACATCGAGGACAAGACTGCCGCCCGGCCGAAGCCTTACACAAAAGA
The DNA here is from genome assembly GCA_944380515.1 of uncultured Roseburia sp. Taxonomy (GTDB): domain Bacteria; phylum Bacillota; class Clostridia; order Lachnospirales; family Lachnospiraceae; genus Roseburia. The sequence goes on along the minus strand of CALWHT010000011.1, from coordinate 104,909 downwards.
AAACTTAATTGAATATGAAATTATGACCAGGGACAGCCGGATTGGCGAAATTACCAATGCCGCGACCAGCATAGAAAACCGCTACACGACAGAGGAAGCTGTCCGGAAGCGGTATGAGGATGCAGCCTCCCTCCTGCGGGTTTTTCAGGGGAAGGAAATCGACTTCTTAAAAACAGGCGTTCGCTGGCACATGAACAGTGCTTTAAAAAAGCACTTAAAGCAACTTCCTTATTTTTTGCTGTATCATTATCCGGACAAAATGGATACCTACAAAGCCCTTCTCGGCAAAAAAAAGCAATGTGCAGATACGGATGAAACGGTAACGCCAAACGCGTACCACTCTCCTTCTCCCATGAATGAATTGTGTGATTATATCTGTACCTGGGAGAAAAAACATATTTTGTGGGACAAAGGCATCGGCGATTTAGCGGATACCGCCCGCCTGGTCGTAAAGGACGGCCTCGATCTGACCGACAAAAATGTACTGCGCATCTGCAGAAGATACATCAATCACTATGCGGCCAACCTGAAAACGCATTTATCTCAAAAGAAAGACGGCAAAACCGCGGGCGGCAGCTTTCACTACGAACTGATTGTCAATGAGTATAAGGCTGCGCTAAAACGGGAGCTTTCCATGGACGAAGCGCTGATCGCAAATTACGTAATCAAGGCCTCCTATGCTTCCGTCTCCATCAGCAAGTCCTTCGCATGGGCGGCATACGGAGACTATTTACTGCAAAACCTTAGAGAACACAGCGGCGCGGCAAAAAGGCTGTCGATACAGGAGGTCCCGGGCAACACGAAGGGCTCCTATGAGTATCTCGGGAAATATTATGAGCTTAGGGAGGGGGATAACAATATACGAATGTAACGAACTGTACTTATATGAAATCATCGAGGATTACAAGGATGCGGCATCACGGGAAGAAAAGGATGAAATTTTCCGTTCTTTCTGCGCTGCACTTTGGGCCTCCGGCAACAAACGCAAAACCTACACGAAAACAATCCATTTTAAAGTGAGAAAGGATTTGGCCGACACCGAAATCGGACGGATTTTCCGGCAGTGGTCCGACATTCCATACACCTATTATAAGTCAAAAACGACGGATGACCACTGGTGCTCTGTAATCCGACAGAAAATCAATAACCTTTATACCAGATATTTTGACAGGGAAGTGATTCTCGGGGAAACATATCTGGAATGCCTGAAAACACCAAAACGGCTGTATTATAAATGGGCTTTGGGAACTGCTATGGATGCCTCCGCCGTAACCGATGCGATTCTTAAGGCAATGGAAGAAGCCCAGGCAGCGAAAAAGCGGCTCCAAATGGAAAAAATGACGCTGCCGTGGAAGGATTATAAAAAAACAGTCGAAGGCTTCTTATATAAATGCTTCGAAAATTGCAGGCGCATTGAGGAATACGAGGATAAGTCCTGTATTTCCACGCGGTTTAATTTTATGCTGGAGGACCACTTCTACGGCGGCTACATAAACCGCTGTCTGGACGGGGAAATCCGGAAATGGCAGAAACGGGCGTGCGGCCTGCCCCAAAATTCCAGAAAGGGTTATAAGCGCTGCAAACAATGCGGCGCATTGATTGAAAACACCGGCAATAAAAAAATGTATTGCAGCTCCTGCCTGGCCCTGCACCGATTACAGACCTACCGAAAATACAATCAAAAAAGGTCAGCCACAAATAGAAATACTTCATTTTCCGCTTAAATTCAATCAATTCCGCAATTTCCCCGTGTGTATATATCACGTATGGAAACACCGAAAATCAGACACGGCAAACGCCACGTCGCCATCAAACCCTTCACAAACATTTCTCACTTCGCTCTGCCGAGGACTGCGCTGCCGTTCTGACAGCATGGTCTTCGGCTTTCTAAAAAGAGATATTTTGTGGACCTACAGGAGGTTACATATTGAAACTGGACTATTTTCATTTATTATCTCCGGAGCCGATGTACTTTGATTATATCGGCGGCGTAAAATGCCCTACGCTGCGGGAAATCAGCAGATTGTCCTATCCTGTCTACCAGATGTATCTGTCTATTCTGTCAATGACACCGGAATCCTACTATACACTCGTACAGCAGACCGGTATTTATGAGCGTCTCTCTCACCAGGAGCAGGCATCGCTTGACATATTCGATTTACTGACTTCGGATTCCGGCATGCTTCCCACGCTCGAGGCAATGCTCGATTTCTTTTTAACGGCAGCTCCGAAATACAACAAAGAGCACCGGGCTTTTTTGCTGTATGAGGACGAAAAGCAGTCTGAATGTTCGGGCTTTGTTTCCAGGGAACTATGGTCACAGCTCTGTGATATTATTTTACAGCGCAATTACCTGAAACCGAAAAATGATGATTTGTCAAAGATTAAAAGCAAACGCGCCTTGTCTATTATGCAGAAATTGCAGAAGGGCAGGGAAAATAAAAAGCTGCATGCGAAGGCGGACAAAAATATGGAAATCGGAAATATTATTTCCGCTGTCGCGAATAAAAGCCCGTCGTTAAACATCTATAATATCTGGGATATTACAGTTTATCAACTATGGGACGCCTTTTACCGTACCTGCAGCAACAGCATTTACGATATCCAGTCGATGAGCGTCGCCGCATACGGAGACAAGGATCATCATTTTGACGCAAACGCGTGGTTTCAAAACTTTAATCACAATAACCAATAACGGGGACTCAAATCATGAGTCCTTTGCAAAGAAAGCGAGGAAATCTAAATGGGATTCGATTCTAATATGGCAAACAGAGAAGTTTGCGACTTAATTTTTGTGGACTATGCCACCAAAAAGCCTTTTTTAAACATGGATTATGCAAACGTCAGCACAACGGAGCTGACAGGTGAAAGCGTTTTTGCCTACGGCGGTAAGGGACATCCGAAAAGAGTACAGTTCTCCGGCGAGCGCAGCGGCACTCTTACGATTGAGACGCAGATGCAGTCTGTGAAGCTGTGGCAGCTGATTACCGGAGGCGATACCGACAAGTCCGCAAAATACGTAGTGCGCAAGGAGCTTTCCACTGCGGACGGCACGACTGTTGCTCTGGAGGATACGCCGGTGACCGACACCGTTGTCGTTTACGCCGACGGTGATGACTGCGGAACAGAGCTTGCGTGCAACGTCGAGGGCAAAAACATTACGCTTACTTCCGCGCTGAGTGCCGGCGACAAGGTCATTGTCTATTACATGAAGGAAGTAGCCAGTGGCGTGGAGCGCGTCAATATCAAATCTACAAGCTTCCCGAAAAACTTTATTGTTTACGGTGATACCGTCATGAAGACGGAAAACGACGAGATTCTGCCGTACCGCCTGATCGCCTACAAATGCGCACCGCAGAGTACATTATCATTAAGCTTTTCAAACAACGGCGACCCGGGTACCATCACGGTAACCTGTGACCTTATGGCTGACCAGGATGACAACATTCTTGATTTGATTCTTGAGGAGGAATAAGGCCGGACCGTTCAAAAACTACCTTATGGGGGACACCTGCTGTCCCCTTTTTTTGCGTGCGTCTTATGACTCACGTTTATAACAATGCAATGGAGGAATCATATATGGCAATCAAAATCGGACATGCTTCTATCAACGAAAACGCCGGAATAAAAAACGGCGCCTCAGGCGACCAGACCGGAAGGGAGGTCTGCATCCGGACATGGTACGCAAAGCCCTGGTCTTTTGTATTAAGATGCACGGATGAGGCAAAGGCCGAAAAAATGGCGGCTGCCTGTGAAGCCGGCTGCGGCAACCCCAATATCGGCTATGACCAAAATCAGAGAAACACCCTGCATACACAGGCCAAACAGGCCGGCTATGACCTGAGCCGGATTACCACGCCCTGCGAAACAGACTGCAGCGCCTTTATGTGCGTATGCGCCGAAGCGGCCGGCATTGCTATTCCCTACAACGGCACAAATGCCCCCACAACCTCCACGATGAAAACGGCGTTTACCGCAACTGGAATGTTTGAAGTATTGACTGCTTCGAAATATGTCACCGGCGACGCCTGGTTAAAGCGCGGAGATATTTTGGTAAAGCCCGGCTCCCATACTGTTATGGCTTTGGAAAACGGCAGTATGGCAAATGCCGGCGCATCTGCCGTGTCTTATTCTTTTCAGGATTTTGTAAAAGATATTCAGGCCGCGCTTGGAGCCGCCGTGGACGGCATTCCTGGACCGGAAACCTTATCAAAAACCATCACGGTATCCGCCTCCTGCAACAGGCGCCACGCAGTGGTAACGCCGCTTCAGAAGTATCTGAATACGATTGGCTGCCCGTGCGGAAACGTCGACGGGATCGCCGGACCGAAATTCACCTCCGCCGTTAAGACATTTCAGAAGGCAAACTGCTGTGTGATCGACGGCGTGATTACCGCCCGAAACAAAACCTGGAAAAAATTGCTCAAACTGGCATAGACGCAACAAAAAGGAGAAACCATATGACCTTCGAATTATTTATTACTATTTTAGTTACATCCGCCGCCGCCACATCCGCGGCCATACAGCTTATAAAAACCATTCTTGCCGCCGCAAAGCTTACATACAACAGCGTTCTCATCGCACTGATCACTTCTATGGCCGTTGGAATTGCTGAAATCTTTCTCTATTATGGAAAAAACGGCCTGGCAATCACCGGCGCTACCGTTTTATACGCCGTCTGCATGGGTCTCGCCAATGCCGTCGGAGCAACCACTTCTTATGATCTCGTAAAAAGTTTCATCGGTTCCCTGTTTGGCAAGACCCCATAGAAAGGACTGATACCCGATAAATGGAAACCATACTAAAAATGTTTGAGATTGATTTCATTTCTGTCTTTACCAGCGTACTGACGATTATTTTGGGCGCAAAGGCCTGCACCTCCGTCTTTGAGTGGTTTTGCGAAAAATTCGGAATTGAGTTCCGGCATATGCGGAAAAAGAAAGAGGAACACGATTTGCTGCGAAAGACCTCCGAAAATCTCAAAAGGCTGGAGAAAAAACACGAGGCGGATTTGTCCGGCTTTCAGAAAATCCAGGAGGAAAGCATGGAAAAGCTGAACGTTCAAATCGAAACGCTCAGGAATGCGAACAGAGAACTGCTCGCCGATAAAATCAATCAAAAATATAAAAATTATATCTCGCTTGGGGGCATCCCCGCCGACGAATTAGACGAATTTACCTCATTGCACAGAGCTTACAATTCCTGCGGCGGCAACCATCACGGTGACGCCAAATACCGTTATGTCATCGAACACCTTCCCGTCATTCCCGATGAGACAAAGCTGCCGCAAAAGCAGTCGGAATAGCCCAAAAAGCAGAACAGAAAAAGGAGGAATCATCTATGGAAAACGACCAACTCAATACACCAACCGACACACAGTCATCTGCCGGCTCCGGAGGATCCATCCTTACAGGAAAAGCCCTTACCTTTCTGACAACGCAAATCAAAAACGCCGTCTCGGAATTAATCGATTTAAACGATATTCTGACCGATATCGGCAAAACCTCCAAACTCACACAGGCTCAGTTAGAGGAGCTTGGCAGCCAGGCCTTCGATACGGCGGCCAAATACGGAAAAACGGCCACAGATTATTTAACATGCGTCCGGGACATGTACCGTGCCGGCTTTGACAATGCCGAGGAATTAGCGGAATTATCTCTTTTGGCCCAAAGCGCCGGAGGACTCTCCGCCGATACGGCAGACAGCTATCTTACCGCGGCAAACGCCGCCTATGATTTAAAGGGAAATGTCGGAGCCTTAACCGACATCCTCGACGGACAAAACTATATCGCTTCCCGCGCCGCGGTGGGACTGGAAGACATGGCTGCGGCAACCGATGAAGCCGCAGGGACTGCCGCAAGGTACGGCGTACAAATGGAGGAATTGTCCGCTCTCATTGCAGCCGCCCTCTCTAAGACAGGAGCATCCGGCGCCGAAACCGGTGCTGCTTTAGCCTCCATTTTTGATGCCTTGCAGGATGTCGATCACACATCCGTTACCACTCTGCTTGACTCCCTCGGCATTTCGATGACGGAAATCGAAAACGGCGCCGAACATTTAAAAACACCTGTGGAGCTGCTGCGTGAATTATCGGAAGCATATGCAGCCTTAGACGACGGCTCCGCTCTTAAGAGCTCTGTTTTAACCGGGATTGGGGGCGATGACGCGGATACCCTCTCCGCCATCCTGAACAACTGGTCATCCTATGAAGAACTGACCGGTTTGTATGCCTCCGGCAGCGGCTCCGCAATGGAGTCGGCAGCCCAAAGCGCCGATAACTGGAAAGGCTCCTTAAACCAGCTTGGAAATGCGTGGACAGCGTTCATCGATTCCCTGACAGAGCAGGATGCCGTCATCACCGGCATCAACGGACTGACAAATCTGCTTGATACCGTTACGGCGGTCAGTGACAAAATCGGCGCCTTACCCACACTGGGGATTGGCCTGGGAGCCGCCCTGAGTGCTAAGAACCTCGGTATTGTGCGTGAGTACGCATAATCAATTCATCATCTGTTCATTTGTTTTGAATATGCCCTCTATGACGGAGATTCCCAATCAACGCCAGAGATGTGTCAGCCCGGTCAGCTGACGTGGTTCTTTAAAATAAACCGTAATTGGCGCCTGCTATGCGCCAGTGCTGGGAAGAAAGAAAATATAGAGAATACATAGTATCACACACTACAACGTGACCGGAAACGGTGAGCGTGAATGTACTCCGAAACGGATGCCGGCAACGGCAGAAAAACGTGTGATTGGTTATATGGCAAAAGCCTAAGTAACGCGCTTTTTAAAAGCTAAACCTCCTATCAGCAGCGGATCCCCTAAGTCTGATGATTCAGATATGGAAGTGTTCAGAGACTGTAAACGGTTTTGAGTCGAAAGGCTTGTAAGAGACAGTCCAAACGCAGTGGCAAATCTGTTCCGTGACTGGATAAAAATTGCAAAGAGCCCTACTGCTCTTCCATGGTTACATAGCACATCGGTAACCATGGAGAAAGACGGTGTTGTGAGCCGAAAGTGTGGAGCTGAAATCACAAAATACAATCAATTCTCATGATGTCCCGTTTATGGGACATGGGATATGCTATTATTACCTGCGAGGTGATGATATGAAAAATAAGCTCGATAGCTTATTTTTCACACGGGGATTTGTGCCGGGGCGTCACCAATCCCCCTGATGGCAGACGCAAATTGAAGACTTGCGATTTTCTGAAAGAAAATCTGCCCCCTCGCGTAAAACGCTCCGGAATGGAGGTTAATATGATGCAAAAAATAAACGAAAATCAAACAATGATAACCTTACAAATACGCCCCTATGTAAAGGTTGTCATCCTGCAGGTTACAGATTTTATTTCTTTTGTTGTGGATGAACAGAATTTTGCAAAAGACGATGCGGAAGGAATCAAAAGATTCCGCTCGAAATATGAGAATGAAAGTAACTGTATCATTGTGGAAACTCAGATGTGACCGGCAGGAAGGGCCGGCGTGAATCGCCGGCCCTGGGGGAACTTTTCAAAACAGGTGTTGCATAGCAGCACCCCTACTATGTGAAAAATTACGTACAAACATTACCAAATGAACTTTTATATTTTTTATAAAATGTTACCATGTATATCCACAATTATTGCATTTAAAAGACTTATTTATTTTCTTGCTGAATAAACCCAGCACGGCAATACTTGCACCACGTTCCAAACCTGAAATACGTTGTACATTTTTGCTATGACAGGTTGGACACTCTGGTTGATGCGATTGCGCTTCCATTTCATTCCTCAATATATCATCATAATGTTTTCTAGTTTCTTGATAACCTACTCTCCTATCCCAAGCTGATTGGTCGAAATTGGGAGAGGATTTTATGACATTTTTGATAAAATCATTTTCAAGGTCTTTGTTCAATATAGGAATTGTTTCTGCAATATAAGATATATATTTTTCGGGAATAGGTGATATATCACAGCTTTGGCACATTAAACATTGTTTTTCTCCTGTTTTTGTGTTACCACATTTAGTACAATAATATAATTTACCCATTTTACTATTTCCTTTTTTAAGAATATTATAGTTTATAAAAATTTAAACATCTCCACAATGCTTTCGTGGTTCTCCACAAACCAGATAAAGGTGATACTCCACATATCGCGAATCTAATTATAGTACGATATTCAAAACATTTCAATCAGATTTAGATGGTATTAGTAATAAAATAGGTTTTAGTAAAAGAAGTTTTGCAGAATGGGGCAAACAAATATCTACTTCATTTAAAGAATCGGAAGGTGTTATAAACAGTTTTAAGAATGTATTAAAAACCGTTTTTACTGTTCCTGTACAAAAAGATAATCACTGGATAAAAAATAGTCTTGGTGAAATCGTTAATAAAGAAAATATTGATTCCTTTATTCCTCAATTAGATTCAAATCGTGTTGAAGAAATAATAACAGAAATAAATGCGGTAAATAAAGCTAAAGGTTCATGGAATGCTTATTATAAAACATTGCATGATGGTGAAGATTTTGTTGTAAATCTTATCAAAAACACTGACGACCTCTCCAAACTCACAGGTAAAGATTTGGTCACAGCCAACCAACAAGCCCGTGAGGCCGCTATTGCTCACAATGCAACACTGAAACAGCAGACCCTCAGTGCCAAAGCTGCCACAGTTGCCATGAATGCATTATCTGCTGTTGGCAATATGATTGCATTTGCACTGATTGCCAAAGGCGTTCAGTTAGCTTCCGATGCCATAGACCACTATGTAAACCGGTCCAAATACGCTGCTGAAGCTATGGAAGAGGCACAACAGGAAATTAACGATTCTCAAAATAAGTTAAAAGAAATGTCCTCTGTCTTATCGGAAAATAAAGACAGGTTTTTAGAATTGTCTCAGGGAGTAGACAAATTTTCAAATAATCTTCGATTATCAAGCGAAGATTATGCGGAGTATTTATCAATTTCAAATCAGTTGGCGGAATTATTTCCAAGTTTAGTGTCCGGCTATGATAAAGAGGGAAATGCCTTGCTTGCTATTGGTTCCAACGCTGACGAAACCAATAAAAAACTGCAATCTTTATTAGAAACACAGCAGGCGGCCGCACAACAGACATTAATCGACAACATGAATGACGTTGCAAACGGAATCTACTTTGAGGTTGAAGATGCAGAGAATTCCATTTCCGGTATGGAAACTGAATTAAATTCATTACAACAAAAATATAAAAAGTATAATATCGATCTTGCAAATTCAGATGGTGTTATCACCTTTAATGATGATGATTATTCAAAATATGGCAAGGCAATGGAAGATGCCCTCACCTCTGCCGGTATTGAATTCAAAAAAAATGCAGCTGCCGGTTTATATCACACTTCTATTGAATTAGAGTCAGCCTCACCGCATCAATTGGCACAGGCGCAAGAATTTTATGATGCCTGGATGGAAGCGGAAAATGAATATTTTCATGCATCCGAAAATGGCTTAAAACAGGATATTGAAACAAAAAGGAATGAAATTGATACATTTTATTCCAAAATGACTCCAAACCTTCAGGCATGGGTAAAAGATAATTATAACTATGAGCATTTGTCTGATTCATCTGCTGCAATGGCAGATGCTTTAATCCCACAAATCAATTGGAGCGAAGTAGAAGAACCCCTCATGACCGGCTTCGATTATCAGAATTATGTAGAAAAAAATATTCTAAACCCTTTGTTGGAAATACCCAACAAACATAAGCCGGAAATTGATACAATGTTTCAACAATTACTGTCTTTTGAGGACGGGGATTTGGATATATTACAATTCGCACAACAATTACAGGCTCGGCTTAAGGAACTTGGCATCGAAATAGACATAACCCCAATCATTGCAAATGAGCAGGAAGCAAAAGACAAATTACAAAACTCTATTGAAGCGATTGCAGAGGGAGGCAGTTCTGATTTCACCACTTCTTCCGGAACAAAAGTTGATGCAGATGATTATAAACTGTTGCAGGAATACACCAAAAATTTCAACGAAGAACAAATTGAACTTTGGAACAATGCAACACTCGGAACAGAAAATGCAGCGGACGCTATTGCAAAATATGAAAAAGCACTGCTTTCCGCCTCAAATGCCAATCAATCAGATATGTCTCTCACCGACACCATCTCCGAACTCAATACCCTGAAAGACAAATTTGACGTTTTGGACAAAACTTTTGCAAAACTCCAAAATTCGAATGAAAAAATCAGTTTTGAAGACTACTCCTCCATCAGTGAAGCATTCCGGGATTTAAGCGGCATAGATACCTATATCCAAAAGCTGCAGGAAGCCGGACAAAATGAAGAAGCTGTAAAAAATGCAATGTCCGGCCTGATTTCTGCCTATATCAATCAAACCGGCATTCTGGATAATGTAAATGACGAAAATGCGGACCTCATCGCAAATAACCTCACTGAAATGGGCCTTGAAAATGCACATGTAATCGTCATGCAGCAGCTTTCAGCGGCAAAAGAGATTGCAGCTATAAAGACCTTCGACCTTACAACCGCAACAATCGATGAAATTCAGGCATTAATTCAAGAAGGAAATATTTCTGAGCAAGCCTCCAATTATATTTTAAGATATGCCCTGAAAAAAGAGCTGGCAAACGGCGTTACGCTGACCACAAACGGTGACATAGCAAATATCATATCGCTTGTCCGGGCACTTGGCGGCGCTACAGATGCCCTGACCAGATTCCAGGCTGTCAAAAATGGGACACCCATAGAAATCAAAAATCCAAATTTTCAAAAAAAGCATACTGGAAATAACCATGTTTATCTTGAAGGACTGTATGGTGTTTCGTCTTTCGAAGAAGATGCACAGAAAGAAATAGACAATGTACTGAATTCATTCGGAGATACCGATATCCCGTTGCATTATAACGGCGGCTCTGCCACAAATGACGCAGTAAACGATGCCGCCCAGGCAGCCAAAGACGCCGCCGAAACGGTACAGGAAGCCGTCGCCCAGACCTTCGACTTCATCCAAAACGGTCTTGATTTGTGGGAGCGGAACATGAACCGCATCAAGCAGGTAGCCGAAAACACCTATCTGTCATTGACGAAACGCGCAAAAGCCTATAAAGACGAAATCGACGGCACGGCGTTCGGAATCCAGCTCCTCCAGAAAGACTACGAAACCTATATGACAAAGGCAAACGCCGTCGGCCTTGACGAAAACCTTGCCGCCGCAGTACGTGGAGGCAGCAGCGACATCACAGACATCACCGATGACAACGTAAAGCAGCAGATTCAGGACTATGAAAGCTGGTACGATAAAGCACAGGACTGCCTGGATCAAATCGAAGAATTAAAAATCCAGCTCACAGAACTAAAGCTTGAAAAAATCCAGTTGGAAATTGATGTCAAAGCGGATAAGCTCACCCGTCTGGAATCTGCCCTCGACAAAATACAGGGAAAAATCGATTTAAAAGAAACATGGGGTTTTCAGGCTTCTGTAAAAGACTACACAAAAATGAACGCCAATCTGTCAAAGCAGATGGCAAATTTAAATGAGCAGAATACACTGATAAAACAACAGCAAAAGCTGGTGGGAAAAGGATCGGAAGCATGGCAGGACTACCAGCAGTCCATCGACAGCAATAATGCCTCCATCCAGAGCCTGACACAGTCCATGGCGGAAAACGCATCCGCACTCGCAGCGATTGCCGGCGAAAAAGCCGCTTCCAAAATAGAAAAATATGATGCTTCGGATGAACTGCTGCAAGCCAAAGCGGAAAATTCCAATCACTATGCAAACCAAAACAGCTATATCGACAGCGAAATCAAAAACATCGGGAAACGCCAGTCAGCCTATGACGCAGCCGTCAAAACAGATAAAAGCGGTTTAAAATCTGCCTCCAGAACCCTGACCAAAACAAAGGCCACGAAGGGCAATAAAGGCCTGCTGAAGAAAATCAAATCTTACGTAAAGTCACAAAAGGAAATCCCTTCCTCTGTTTTGACGAGCGCCGCACAATTAGATGACAACGGCTCTCTGTACAATAAATGCGTGTTATACAACGCCTATCTCGCGGCTTATGAAACAGACAAGGCTGCCGCTGATTTGTACAGACAGACCTCCCGTCAGGAAAAAGCGGATTTGGCATCACAAAAGCAGGCCAATATCGCGCAGTATTACGAAAATCGTCAGGGAGTATATACGCAGCGGAAAAACCAGATTGATGCCGCCATAAATCTCACTACGGCAAAGGGGTATCGGGAAAGCGCAAAATATTACCAGCAGCTCATAAAACAGGAACAGAATAACAATGCCTCACTTTCCGAAGAACGTCAAAAATTAGTGAATGCCCTTGCGAAATCCGTGGAAAACGGATCTGTCAAACGGTACTCGGATGAGTGGTACGAATTATGCCAACAGATTGACGATGTCACAAACGCCATCAACGAATCAGATTTGGCTCTGGTAGAATATCAGAATCAGATGCGCCAGCTCTCCTGGGACAATTTTGATGCCCTTCAGAATAAAATCAAAAATATCACGTCGGAGACCGATTTCATAGCAAACCTGCTGTCAAACGAAGAACTGTCCGACAGCGAAACCGGCGGCCTCACCGATGCCGGAAAAGCCACTGCTTATCTGCATGCCGCCAACTATCAGGTATATTTACAGCAGGCAAGAGATTATGAAAATGAGCTTGCGAAAATCGGAACTGAACTCGCAAAAGATCCCTACAACGAAAACTTAATCTCCCGTAAGGAAGAACTGGTAAGCGCATATCAGGAATCCATTTCAGCGGCTCAGGAGGAAAAGTATGCCATTATCGATTTGTACGAACAGGGCTATGAAGCCATGTCCGATAAAATCTCGGATTTAATCAGCGAATACGAGGCCTTGCTGGATGCTGAGAAAAACGCATACGACTACCAAAACCAGATTTCGGAAAAAACAGAAAAAATCGCGCAGCTAAGAAAGCAGCTTATGGCATATGAAGGAGATTTGTCGGAGGAAGCCAGAGCTAAAATACAGTCGATTTCCGTTTCCTTAAACGAGGCGGAGAAAGACTTGCAGGATACGCAATATGACAAATATATTTCTGACACCAAAGATCTTCTTTCCGATTTACAAAGCAATTTTAACGACCTCATTCAGGATGTTGTAGATGCGATGTCCGATAACTTTGGGCAGCTGATTTCAAATATCAACGAGGCTTCCACAAATTCCGCCAGCCTGATTACCGATTACATGGCAGAGGTTGGCTACACTCCAACCGATGTATTTTCTGCCATACTTGCGAACAAAAGCGTCGTTGAGGGAACAGAGGAAGCCATCACCACGACAAAGGAACTCCAGGCAAAAATGACTGCCTACGCCAATTCTATCGCAGCGTCCCTTTCTGTATTGACCGCAAAGGATGAGGTAAACCAGAAAATCCAGTCGGACGGCGCAAACGCGCTGAAAGCCGATGCAAACTCTGCCGCTTCAAAGGCCGACAGTTTCAGAGATGAATACAGCGCCGTCACAGTTCAGAGAACAAATGCGGCCAGTGAAAAAAAAGAAGCGAAAGAAAAATACCAAACTGCAAAAGAAAAGTACGGCGCCAATCATACAAAAACCAGAAAAGCGCTGGAGGCTTACAATGCGGCCAAGGCGAACTACAGCGCCATCAACGATTACTATTTATCTTTAAAGGAGAATTACAACAACGCCAGACTGAAATCAGAAGTCATGGCATTTCTTTCCGAGCATCTTGGCATCGCTTCCGGCTCGCGCAGCGACCTTTCGGATCTCAACAAGGCGCTGTACGACACCTACGGAATGAGAGTGCTTGATGCCACCGAAGTCAAAGAGCTGGCAAAGCTTCTGGACATCTCTTCAACCAATCAATCCTCAACCGGCGATTTGTATACGAAACTTAAGGAACTCGGCATTAACGGATTCCGCGTCGGTTCAAAAAATGTTTCCTACGGCCAGCTTGCCATTCTTGCAGAGGGTGGAAAAGAGCTTCAATTTGACAAAAGCCGCGGCGTTCTGCGCGAGGTAGGACAGGGAGATAAAATATTTACCGAAGAAATGACAGAAAATCTCTGGCGGCTGGCTCAGATGAACCCGGATTTATGGAATAGCCGACAAATCCCAATTACTGTAAAAGCTCCGACTTTTGAGGTAAATACGCAGACGCAGCCGGTATCAGTCGCAGTCGGGGACATTATCATGAACGGTGTCAACGATGTGGAAACCTTCGGCCGGCAGCTTCGGGAAGAAATCTGCAAAAACGGAAAAACAACACAATGCCTTACCGAAGCCGTGGCTTCCAAAATAGTACACAACGGAATCGGAAACGCCAGACTGTATCAATAGCAAAACCAAAAAGGAAAAGGTAAAAACCATGTATCTACACCCAAAAGAATTAAAACTTCAGCGATTAACCAGAGAAAATCAGCAGCTGCGCGAGGAAAATACCTGTTTAAAACAGCAGCTCGCGATCTATGAAAACATACACGCGAAAGAAAGCATTACGGCAATCAGCAATCTGAGAAAAACCTATCAGACTTTGATTGAAGACTTAAACCGCCGGAAAACAAAATATGACGAGCTGCTTTTAGATATGGCAAACGACATTCATGCCATGAAAAAGCGGCTGTGAGGAGGTCTGGAATGATAAAAAATCTGTTTCATCAACAACATCTGGATATGCCGACGCTCATATTACAGAATAAAAATTTTGATACTATCGGAAGCATTACAAATGCTTCCGAATTAACCTATAAAGAAAATTTCAATGCCGCAGACGAAATATCTTTCCTGATTTATAAATATGTAAACGGAAAAGCCTGCGACATATGGGATTCTATCGTTGATACAGCAGTTCTGTATGTTCCGGAGCTTGAGGAACGTTTTGAAATTACCGTATCAAAATCCGAAAACGGCTCTGTCCAAAAAACGGTGACTGGAACTTCTCTTTGCGAATCGGAATTGTCTCAGACAAAATTATATGACATCGAAATCAACACCGAAAATGATATTGCAAGACCCGATTACGATGAAAACTACCCTACCCTGTTTTACAGGGATTTGTCAGGCTATGAGAAAGGGAGCGAAATATACGAAAAGCTCCGGGGTTCTTCACTTCTTCACCGCCTGTTGGAGAAAGCATCCAACTACGAAATCGGCCATGTGGACGAATCTCTCGCAAAACTTACCAGCGTCAAGCAGTTCACCGTCAACGATACGGATATTTACAGCGTATTAACCGGAGAAATCGCAGAGGAATACGGCGTATTATTCCTGTTTGATTCCATAACAAGAACTGTTTTTGCATATGATTTATACAATACGTGCCAGAACTGCGGCTACCGTGGAGATTTTCAGGATGCCTGTCCCAAATGCGGAACTAAAAACTTCAGCGGACAGTACGGGACAGACACTGCGGTTTTTATTTCCTGCCAGAATCTCGCCTCAGAGCTGAAATTAGAAAGCGATGCCTCTTCTTTAAAAAACTGCTTTAAAATCGAGGGAGGTGATGAAACAATCACTGCCGCTGTCCGCAATATCAATCCGAACGGAAGCGAATATATCTACGCGTTCCACAGCGAATCAACCAGGCATATGCCGCAAACGCTTGCCGATAAACTGGCTTCTTACAATGCGTTATTTAACAAATACAAATATGAGCAGCAATTTTCTGTTCCTGCTTCTGTCCTGTCGAATTATAATTCTGTAATTTCCTATATCAAAAATTATTTCCCGGACAGTGAATTTCAGGAGCTGAGTGCTCCCATCAACGGCTATCAGAATCTGACGGCCGCATACTACGACACGGTGGACGCTGATTTATTCCTGTCATCCGCCATGCTCCCAACCGTCGAGACGGATCATCAGACCATAGACGACGCTATGAAGCTGCTGACTGTTTCCAATTTGTCTCCAATTTCCGTTTCCACCCCCTCCACACTGATAAAAACAAGTGCCGACAATGCGGTTACCGGTATGGTAAAGGTTCTGATCAATACCGCACTGTACGATATTTCGATTGTCGATTCGTCCTACACAAAAGGCCAAACCGGTACATGGAAAGGAAAAATTAAATTAACCTCGATTGCGGATAAAACCGAGACCAGAGAAACAGACGAACTGACCATTGTATTCAATGATGACGAGGTAAATTATATCCGGCAGCAAATCCAAAGGGCAATGAACAAATCCAGTTTAAATGATGCCTTAAACATCACAAGTATGGATATGGATGAAACGACGTTTCAAAACCGCCTGCACCTGTACGGAATCACTCCCCTCACATCACTGAGCAAAGAATTTGTGTCATGTATCAACATTATTGTGAATGCCAAATCGGATTTTGAAGAAACTGCATATCAGAACATGTACGATTTCTATTCCAAAAGAAAAACATATATTGACGCCGAATTGACAGTAAGAAACCGGCAATATTCCTATATTCAGTCTATGGCAGATTTTATAAACGAAGAAATGAATACGGTAAAAACTTCTTTAAATCTGCAAACCTATTTAGGGTCCGATTTATGGAAAATATTCTGTTCCTACCGAAGAGAGGATAAATATCAAAACGATAACTATATTTCCGATGGTCTCAATAATGCAGAAGTCCTTGCCCGTGCGCAGGAATTGTACGATACGGCACAAAGGGAACTCTCGAAAGCCTCTCACCCTCAATACTCCATGACCGCCACAATAAATAATTTATTAAACATACCGGACTTTGCACCTTTGCATGATTCCTTTGCTTGCGGAAACTGGATTCGGGCCAAAATTGACGATGCGGTATACAGACTGCGTCTTATATCGTATGAATTATCCTTTGACAGCCTGGAAAGCCTCAGCGTAGCGTTTTCCACAGTAAAAGAAACCGGAAACGGAACAAGCGACATACAGAGTATTTTAAACAGCGCCGCCGCAATTTCCGGTTCTTATTCAAGCCTGACTCAACAGGTAAACAAATCCGCCGCGTCATCTGACTTCGTCCAGAATTGGGTAAAGGAAGGATTTTACGCAACGGCAGGAATCATCAACAATCCTTACTCACAGGACATCGTAATTGATAAGAACGGAATCTGGTGCAGACAGTACGATGATATCACCGATGCCTACGATAACTGCCAAATCCGTGTATTCGGAAACGGACTCTATTGCACGGATGACGACTGGAAAACCGTAAAAGCGGCCATCGGAAAATATATCTATGCAGATGCTTCCGGAAAACACACCGCCATGGGTGTCCTTGGTGAGACCATCGTCGGAGAACTTTTACTCGGAGAAAAGCTTTCCATCCACAATGCTTCCGGTAACTTACAATTCAACGGCGACGGACTCGCCATTACAAACGGCAGGAACACCTTCTCCGTAAACCCGAACGACACGGATAAACTGCTCTGCATTACAAACGGCGATACTGATATTTTTTATGTGGACGATAATGGCTCTTTGAATCTGACGGGAAATATCAATGGCTGCTCCTTTGACGGGGGCACGATTAATATCGGGAATGGAAATTTCACCGTAGATAACACCGGGAAAATCTCTTCAAAATCCTCGGTCAGCTTCGGAAACGGGGCGCTGACGTATGATCCGGCAAACGGAATGTCTGTAAAAGGATATATTAATGCCAGTGGAGGTAAATTTTCCGGTAATATTATTTGTGAGGGAACTTTAAATGGTGGTGTCATATCAGGAGCAACGATAGACGGCGGGACCATCAATGTTGGAAATGGAACTTTCACAGTAGATGCCAATGGAAAAATGACATGTACTGATGCTACTTTGTCCGGTTCATTGAAAGCAAGTTCTTTTATTGTTTCTGATGCACTATATATGAAAACTATGTCAGCTTCATGGAATGATTATGTAAAAATTTTAGAATATGTTGAAGACGGTGACGATATCTCTCATATATATTTACATGGTGGATTTTCAGGAATAACAGTTGATGCACACTTGAATTGTATAAATGGAGTTAGTTTTAATTGTGAACCGGAATTTCATGGAAATATCATTCTTGATTCAACTAAATATATTAAAATTGAGACTTCTGTTTTTACAACATATAATATATTGGGTTATAGCTCTTCCAATAATCTGCATTTAGGCAGCGGCCTTTACGATAATTCGGTAGATGCAAATACATATGTAAACAGTGGCAATAATTTATATCTTCGCTCGAAACTCGGTACAATCCGCTTCCAACCGCAAGGAAAAACCAACATAACCGTAGATGAATCCGGAATGACAATAAAAGGAATTTTGACCGCCTCGGAAGCAATTATTAATGGGGATTCTCTTTCCGCCTTAATTGCCAGAGTTCAAGACTTGAGCAGCAGAGTTCTGCTGCTGGAAAATAAAATACTGTAAAATACAGTTATCATCAAATTAATCTGGAGGAATGAATAAATGAAATTAAAAGCAATTGACATTTTAAATCTATACGACGCTTTCGCCAACCTATCCGGGAAAGAACTGGACTTAAACACCGCCTGCACGATTGCAAAAAACATAAATATATTATCCGTGGCAAAAAAAGTCATAGATGAAAAAAGAAACCGATTGATTTCCGATTACGCTGTAAAAGACAGCCAAGGAGAAATTATTACCGATGAAAACGGGGCCGTAAAAAGCTTTACAGATAAAGAGGCCTTAAATCAGAAGCTGAATGATTTATTTCTGTCTGACGTGGATGTTGACAATATGAATGCCATAGCAAAGAACGCTTTATCCGATATAAAAATTTCTCCTCAGGCACTGCTGGTACTTTTACAGAGCAATCTTTTAGACGAGGAGTAGCTTATGGGATATTTTACAAATTTTGAATACGCAGGAGAAAAACTCTCCGACTATAAAATGATGGTCTGCAAATTTGACAGCAGCGGCGGACTGGAAACCGTTTCCTCCGGGGCGGATGTGACGTTTCAGCAAATCCGTCCCGGCGGCTCCAATCGCTTCCTGCTTTATGCTTCTACTTACGAAACTGCCTTGTCCGCCGCCTTCCAAATCTGCAAAAATCCGTTTTTTGCGGAAAAACAGGCGGAACCTTTTCTTTCTGTCGAAGAGGTATCCGCTTTGCAGCGTTGGCTGTGCAGAAAAGACAGGTATCACCGTTTTAAAATCAACCAGGAAGGCTTCGAACATATTTACTGGAACGGAACCTTCAGCAGCAGGCAGATTGCCCTGAACGGGCAAATCATAGGCCTGGAACTGACACTGTATACCGACGCGCCGTTTGCGTATATGGACGAAGTATCTGTGGAATATCACTGTACGGCAGATACTCCCTTTGATTTCTATGATAATTCCGATGAGATTACGGACTTAAACCACCCGCTTTTCCCGGATATGGAAATCACCCTGTTAACCGACGGGGATTTTAAACTGGAAAATTCCATGGATCACAAAATCATGAAACTGAATCACTGCAAGGCAAATGAAATCATATCAATTGACGGAAAGAATCAGATCATAAGTTCCTCTCTCCCGTCTCACGACCTGGCAAACGATTTCAACTACTTTTTTCCCCGAATTATAAATACTTACGAAACACGCTGCAATACCTTTACGCCAAATCTGGACTGCGGCATAAAAATAATCTACTCTCCCATTCGGAAGATTGGATTATAGGAAGGAGACGCAAATGAGTTTATCAACAACACAACAAATTACTTTGGATTTAACAATACCCAGGATTCAAAATGTCCGATGTGTACAGGATGATCAAAACACAAGATTGGTTCGTATTGTTGTGACAAACAACGGAGAACCCTTTCCCTTGAATCCAGAGACAATGATTATTTCCTATAAAGTCTGTAAACCCGACAGCCACTATGTATGGAACAAAACAGGCGTAACCATAAACGATGACGGAACCGTAACGGTTGATTTGTCCGATCAGGCGCTTGCCATTACAGGCATTGCCAAATCCGCATTAAGAATACAGGAGGGACCGGATAAAATATCTACCCTGCCGTTTCATATTATCGTGGAAAAAGCCGTCGTCGGGAATGATGAACTGATCTCGGAATCAGAATCCGACATTCTGGATGAGATGGAAAGCCATCTGACAGATTACAATAACCCGCATAAAACAGATGCCGAACAGGTCGGACTTGGAAATGTGCCAAACGTAACGACGAATGACCAGACACCGACCTATGCGGAAGCGGCGGAGCTTACGCCGCTCACCAGCGGGGAAACATTATCCGCCGCTTTTGGAAAGCTTGCAAAAGCTGTCGCGGAACTGATCTCACATCTCTCGAATAAATTCATACATATCACAGATGAAGAAAGAACCGCCTGGAACTCCGCCAGCCAGCAAAAGCATACGCATAGCAATCAAAGTGTTTTAGACGGTATTTCTTCTGCTTCCGTTTCCAATTGGAACGATAAATACACCAAAAATGAGGTGGATAACAAGTTTTCCACCCTGGAAACAAATATTGACTGGAAAGAAAGCGTAAATACCTATGATGACATTGCCGCTGCCTACCCGAATCCACAGGACGGCTGGACAGTAAATGTAAAGGACACCGACTACACCTACCGCTATAACGGTTTGGAATGGGTTGCTATTTCTGCGAATGCGATTCCCAAAGCGACCGCTGACATCGACGGTCTGATGTCAAAAGAAGATAAAATTACATTGGACAATTTATCCGCCAGCTCCGTCACAGGAGTCAAGGGTGCGGCAGAAACGGACTACAGGCATGGAAACATCAATATAACGCCGGCAAATATCGGCTTAGGAAATGTACCGAATGTAACGACAAACGACCAGACACCAACATTTACACAGGCTTCCGTAAGAGAGAATCTTGCAAGTGGAGAAAAGATGTCTACATTGCTTGGAAAAATCATGAAATGGTTTGCAGATTTAAAGACCGTGGCATTCACCGGGAGCTATAATGACCTGACCAATAAGCCCTCCATTCCCGCCACAGTCGCTGTCAAAGGAAATGCAGAAAGCGCATACCGTACCGGTAATGTCAATATAACACCGGCAAATATCGGCTTGGGAAATGTGAATAATACCGCCGACGCTAATAAAAGTGTAAATTACGCCAAAAGTGCAGGATCTGTTGCATGGGGCGATGTAACTGGAAAACCCAGCACCTTTCCACCATCTTCACATGCACACGATTACATACCTACATCCGCATCCTGCAACAAAAACTGGGTTTATTCCGGCCAAAGCGGACAACCTGCCTGGCTGTGGGGAAGCAATGACGGAGTAAACTGCTATGTTTGGAATCCGTCCAACTTTATAACAGGACAGGCTTATAATATATACTCTCCGACATCGCCTGAAATAAGAAATGATTTAGTAAAATGTTGTCTCTATTCGAATCAATTTCGCCCGGTTACTGACTATACAAATACTATCGTACTTGGAACGCCAGGCGCACGGTGGAAACAGATATATGCTGCAAACACAACTATTTCTACCTCCGACAGAAATATAAAAAAGGATATCGCTTCCTTAACGGAGCAATATGAGAACTTTTTCCTGCTGCTGCAGCCCGTGTCGTTTTTGTTTAAGAACGGCGATTCCGGAAGAACACATATCGGTTTTATTTCTCAGGATGTAGAAACGGCAATGGAAGAAGCCGGATTGACAGATTTGGATTTTGCCGGGTTTTGTAAAGATGTACTTATACAGGATGTCTTGGATGATGACGGAAATATCAAGGGAGAAACAGCCGTCTTAGATGATGACGGAAATCCTGTTTATATTTATTCCCTGCGATACGAAGAATTTATCGCACTTAACACCCACATGGTTCAAAGGCTTTGGGAAAAGAATGCTGCTTTAGAAGAGCGGATAAACAACCTGGAACAAGCAGAATAAAAAAATCAAGAGTTTGCAATTCAACAAACTCTTGATTTTTCTGCATCCTTCCGGCTTAGTCCTGCGGAATGATTTCTTTTTTGTTGTATGAGCCACAGTTTTTGCATACTCTATGAGGCATCATTAACTCTCCGCATTTGCTGCACTTTACCAATGCCGGAGCAGTCATTTTCCAGTTTGCTCTTCTTTTATCGCGTCTTCCCTTGGAAGATTTATTCTTTGGACAAATTGACATTTTCTTACACCTCCTTAAATTTATTAAAGACATCTTGGATTGCTGCCATTCTTGGATCCAGTTCTGTTCTCTGGCAGTTACATTCCCCTTGATTCAGGTTCATTCCGCACACCCTGCAAATTCCTTTGCAATCTTCCCTGCACAGAACTTTCATCGGCCAGTTCACCAAAATCTCTCCATAGATAAGCCTATCTATATCCAGATTCAATCCAATCAGGTAGTCGTTATCTTCCATTTCTTCCTCACTGACTTTGGAATTTTGAAGCTTCCATTCCTTATCAATGGTTAAATGGATATTCGTCGGAACCTCCTCCAGACAACGGCTGCACGGTATCAACACACGCAAATCAGCTTCCCCACGGATAAGCAGGCGCTTGTTCTCCCGGTTCGCAATGCGCAGTTCCATCGGCGGTGCGTCTACGATAGGGAAATCACCCAGCCTTGACACAAAAGACGTAAACTCGATTTGAACTTCTTTGGTTATTTCCTTGTTCTCACAAGATACAATGTCTGAAATATCAATAATCACAGTGCTCTCCCATATCTTTCTGCGAAATCAGGCCTTGCCCGAGGTTTCCACACCTAAATGATTATACATATGCGGCATGGGTTTGTCAATATTTTTATCGCCTTTTTTCTTTTTATTTTACAAGTGCAACGGTCTCTCTGGCAATCGCAAGCTCCTCGTTGGTCGGAATGACGCATACCTTAACCCTGGATTCCGGATTCGATATCACCCGCTCCTCCCCGTGCACCTTGTTTGCCTCTTTGTCAAGCGTAATTCCAAGATAGCCAAGATACTCTAAAACCTTTTCTCTGACAATCTCCGTATTTTCGCCGATACCCGCCGTAAACGCAATCGCATCAACACCGTTCATCGCCGCAACATAAGCGCCGATATATTTTGCAACACGATAGCTGAACACCTCAATCGCATTGATGGCGAGCTCATTTCCCTCGTCGTACGCCGCCTCCAAATCACGGAAATCGCTTGAAAGCTTAGATAAGCCCTGCACACCGGATTTCTTATTCAATACATCCATCACACCATCGATGTCAAGATTCTCTTTTTTGGCAATAAACTCCATAATCGCCGGATCAATGTCACCGGAACGCGTTCCCATGACAAGTCCCTCGAGCGGCGTAAGACCCATGGAGGTATCCACACATTTTCCGTTTAATACCGCACTGATGGATGCGCCGTTTCCGAGATGTGCAACAATAATTTTGGAATTGTTTAAATCGAGTCCCAGATACTCCGCCGTGCGTTTCGAAACAAAGCTGTGGCTGGTTCCGTGGAAACCGTATCTTCTTATTTTATATTTTTCATAATACTCATACGGAAGCCCGTAAAGATACGCTTTTTTCGGCATCGTCTGATGAAATGCCGTATCAAAAACGCCCACCATCGGCACGTTGGGCATCAGCTCCCTGCAGGCATCAATACCAATCAGGTTCGCCGGATTGTGAAGCGGCGCAAGCTCGTTGCACTCCTCAACGGTCTTTAAAACCTCCGGTGTCAGAAGTGTAGAAGAAGCAAACTTCTCTCCGCCGTGCACGACGCGATGTCCCACTGCATCTATCTCCGAAAGGCTTTTGATCGCGCCCGTCTTCTCGTTGACCAAGGCTTCCAGCACCATCTGGATTGCCTGCTTGTGCGTCGGCATAGCCGCCTCCGTTATCTCTTTGTCCTGTCCGGCTTTCTGGTATACCAACCTCCCGTCAATGCCGATTCTCTCGCAAAGTCCTTTTGCCAGTACTGCTTCACTTTCTGAATCAATCAACTGATATTTAAGTGAAGAACTTCCACAATTAATAACCAATACGTTCATGTTTTCCCTCCATTTACTGTTTTGCAGCGGAACAACTCATCCGAACCGCATATAGCTTTAGTATACGCCTCCAAACCTTTTGATACAAGCCATTTTGTGGCAGTTTTCTTGTACAAAATAAGAAACAGCCTGCTAAAATTTTAACGTTATTTTTTTGACAATATCCCTTTCCTTCGCAGCCATTCTCATATGCCCCATTCCATTACGTCTGAAGCGATTATTTGAAAAAAATGCAAAAAACAGTTGACAATTTTTTCATGGAATAGTATACTGTACAAGTCGGTTGCGGTAAGTAACCGTCAAATATGGGATCTTAGCTCAGCTGGGAGAGCATCTGCCTTACAAGCAGAGGGTCATAGGTTCGAGCCCTATAGGTCCCATTCCATCAAAAGAGATGGTAAATGATATGGCGGAATAGCTCAGTTGGCCAGAGCACACGGTTCATACCCGTGGTGTCGAGAGTTCGAATCTCCCTTCCGCTACTGCGACCCCCTAAAATCTTTGATTTTAGGGGATTTATTTTTTGTCAATATCCCGTCTTTTCCCGGTTACCGCAACTCCGGCTCCCGATATTATCATCAGTAAAAACATCCATACAACCGGTGGGGTATCATCCCCGGTCTTTGGCACATCATCCTTTTTATCCCCGGAATGCGTGGAAGCATTGCTGGCTGCAGGGCTGTGAATGCTATGATTATTGCTATTGCTGTCGGCATCAATTGCTTTCGCATTGATTGTAAAGACAGTACCCGCAGAACCGTCTGCCCACAGGATTTCAAAGGTATGTATTCCCAGCGGCAATGTATTCAGGTACTCTGCCTTCAATACAATGACAGTAGAGCCTGTTTGTGCCCCATATGCGCTTTGATCTAACAGGCTGCCATCTACCTTTACCGCCGTAAACTTTGAATAATCACCACTTCCTATAATAATAAGACCGGTGCTGCTTCCCTGAGTCCAGCTGCTATTCGCCCCTGCTATGATCCGGTAATTCGGGAAATACTGTATTTCACTTTCTCTTACACACAAGACTGCAGCATTGCTTTCCACACTTCCGGCACTGTTTGAAACAACACACTTATACCGGAACCCATTGCAGTCCTTATCCACCGCCTGTGTTATATAGGTATGCTGCGTCGCTCCATTGATATCTACCCAGCCGTTTCCGTCATTCCTGTCAATCTTCCACTGATAGGAAAGGGGCGCTGTTCCGGCTGCCTCTATGAAAAAGGCGGCTGTGTCGCCAGCCTCTGTTGTCACATCGCAAGGCTGCACCGTTACCACCGGCGGTGTCGGAAGATTCGGGATAGTGCCAGAAAGATTGATAATATAAAGAAATACTCCTATCCTGCTATCCTGCATACCGTCTTTTACCGCAACTGCCTTAATCATTGTTTCTGCAGTCTGCCCCGGCGTTCCCTCCACAACAATCGCCCCGGTGTACTGTGTTCCGTTTGTCCTGCTCGGGACACTGCCATCGGTGGTGTAATAGATAACCGCTCCCTCTGTCGTGCTGGAAAGCTCTACCATCTGATTTTCCGTGTAAGTACCCGCAATCGGGCTGGCTGTCGGCATTCCGACAACGCCTGCGGCATTGACGGTTACATCTATGCTCACCGACAGTGAAACATTATTCCGGTCAATGATATCAGGACAGACCACAGTCCCGCTTAACGTAAAGCTCTGCTCTGTTAAAAGCGACGGGTCATACACAGCTTCTGTCACTTCGTCTGTATTCCACGATACCGGCATCGCAGTGATATTGCTGTCTTCCGTGACGACCGATACCGTGTCGGGAAGGTTGAAATCCTCAACCGCTGTACCATTGGCTACACAAATACACTCCTGCGTCCCGGCTATACTTATCAGCTTTGCCTTCGCTGTAGTAAAGGAACAGCTTATCAGCAGCGTCCCGTCCTGCAGCACTGAAACAGCGACTCCCTCAGATTTTCCGTTTACCGTTACCGTCACATTATCAGCAAAAACATGACCCATATCTGCCACGAACGCCACTTCTGCCGTATATACTGTGTTATAGGCCGCATCGGCTGTAACTATATTTTCCCCCTGTTTCCATACAATGGAAGGCGCTTTTGATCCTGCGGCAAGTCCTGCTGTATCCGATAAAGCAGTCTGCGCCAATGCCGTTCCTGCTTTCGGTTCGGTAATACTTACAGCTACATTGCTTATAGAGGTCAGTGCCGCCGGAATGATAATATTCTGCGGTGTACTCGCATAATCTGTTTCCTTTTCACCGTTCACATTTTCCGCAATAAGATAGGCGTAATAATCTGTTCCACAGGTCTTATCTGTCAGACTATCCGGAAGTGTAAAGGCTGCCGTTCCTGTCGTATGATTGACATCTGCCCCCTGCAATGCCCCATAGTATAAGATCTGTGCATCCGACTCTGTATATACCTTGTCCGTAATCATGACAGAAATCCGATTAACCGGATTCGCTGTATTGTTGTCTGTATAGGTATAAGGTACAGTGACAGTGCTGCCCGCTATCGAAATGCTCTGCCCTTCCGTCACCTGCACCGCCTTATCTTTATCCAGCAGCGTCAGCTTATACTCAGCACCAATCTCTCCCTCCGTTCCCTGGATGACTGAAGAAAAGAGGACAGACGACAAATTAACATTTAACGCGGGTGCCACACCAACGTAATCATAATTGACATAATTAAAGATATAAATCTCACCGACATCGTCAACGACACCGGCAATGTTATCCTGGCTGCTATACGCCGAACGCAGCCACCAATAGGCAGCTTTGCCGTCTGCATTCATTTTTACTTTGTTTGCCGCAGACGTATCAGCCTTACTGTATCCATAACTTTCATTTGACACATCTTCTGCATCCAGCAAAAATATTTTCTCTCCCTCTAAGGCCACATATTCTTTAAACGCCTCTTGTGTCCAGGATGTTACTTTATCCGAAGACAGCAGATGGCCGGCTTTTGTACTTGGTGCTATGGCTTCCTGTTCCACAACTGAAAAACAGGATGTAAAAAATGTACTGTTCAGATAACTTTTTATACTGCTGCTTTTCCATATATTCGAGTATGTACCATCAATGCTATCATCAAACACACTGGAACATAGTATGCTGTCACAGTCTAACAGCATGGTGGTTCCGCCAAAGTCCGTTGTACTGCCGGTAAGTACACGGTACTTTATTGGATTATGTTCGTAGTTTCCAAAGTACACATAACTCCCCTGCCAGTTATCTGTTGTACTCTTCGGTTCTTGAGGATTGGCAATCACGGACGTGCCAAGACCGGCTATGGTTTTTTCTGTACTTTCTTCTGCTCTTAACGTCATGGGGCAGCCCATCAGATGCATCAATTCGAAGACTATCGTCAGAATAAACACGGCCGCTATATCCTTCTTCCAGCTGTTCCTTCTCTTCATACTCTGCCTTTTAACTAATTTTTAGACTCTAATTTAGTTATAACAACACTGCCAATGCATGTCAAGGGCATGCAGAGCTTTCCGCCTGTTTTTCGACGGTTCGCACAGAAGTAAAAGGCCTCCTATGATTCAAATTTCATCATAGAAGACCTGTTGGTAATACCATGTTGTTCCTGACAAGCAATACCGCTATCTGAAATATTTTAAGGATGCCGATTCACAATTCCACACCTGCTCCCCACGAAGCCATGCCGCCGGCAGCCCTCTCCAATATTGTCCCTGCCTTTTGCTGCGCAGACCCAATATTCCCCATTCTACACAGTTCATACGACACCTCCTTTCTCAAGCTCCGCGCTTATAAATGATACACGTCCACGCAGATATTCACGCCGTTCTCCTCCAAAGCCTTTTCTGCTGCATCATCCGGCACCGAAATTTTTGCCACATTTTCACTGACCAATTCCACAGCGCTCCGCTGTTCTCCCGTACAGGAAACCTCCGCACAGTTGACAAACTGCAAAAGCTCTCTGATCTGCGCGGCGCTCACCGTCTCCCCAATGCGCACCTTGACACACTGCTCAAAACAGATTCCGCCGGTATAGCCTTTCAGCATTTCCTGATCTACGGTAATGCTCAGCTTTCGCTCAACACGGTTTTCCTTCTGCACCAGAATACGCTCATATTCCGCATCCGATTCCAGGAACGCCGCCCTTAAGCACTCCGGCAGCTTCGCGCTGCCGTCCACGGAAAGATACTCCATCCGCCCCAACAGGGATCCGCTCTCCTTTTTTAATATCAAGTCGCCGTCCACGTAAAGTCTGCCGCCGCTCTTATGAACCAACGCTTCCTCCAGACAAACGTCTCCTTCCATATAACAGCAGCTATCGGGCACCACTTTAATGTCCGTCTCCATATCGAACATCGGCAGGACACTCTGCGCAAGCGCCTCCGTCACAAGCACCCTTGGGGTCACAAACCGCACGCCTTTCTGCAGCAGCGCCTGCGCGTCCAGCTCCTTATCCGTCATAATAACCTTTTTGGCCGCATAATACTTCGCCTGCTCCGCGGCACGTACCGGAAAATAGCGGTCAATCACCGCACGTTTCTTTAATATGATACAATCATCCGGATAGTATTCCGTTTTTCCGTTTACCACCGTTTTCCCGAGGCAGGGCTCCAGACTTTTCGGACAGCTTAACATACCGTTGACTATAATCGCGGCATATTGTTTCAGCGTCTCCTGCGTTCCCGGAGCGATGGAAAGCATTCCGTTGACTATCAAAACGCTCTTTTTCTCCCCGGCACTCCCACTCTTTATCTCTGCCGCCCCGTTCTTTATCTGAACATCCACATCCTCATCACCCAGATCAAGCGCCAAATCCGCACTTAAAGAAACCCGGCAGCGCTCAAACAATTTTCTGCTTCTTTCATTCATAAATATGATGTCCGCACAAATTTCCGCCCGGTCATAGCCCTCAAATTCATCCTCACGCATGTTTCTTGCGTCACACACATCACAATTCAACCGAAATACCTTTTCTTCCGCCATTTCTTATTCCTCCCATTCCTTTTTCAAATGTTTTCTCGCCGAAGCGAGCTTCATACGGACGGTAGCCGCCGGCATGGAAAACAAATCACCGAGTTCTCTGGAATTATAACCCTCCAGATAGCGCATCGTAAAAAGCGTCCGTTCCTCCTCGGGCAGGCAGGAGAGAAACTCGCTATTTTCCAACTCCTCATAACCGGGCTGCCCTTCCGCCGTCTCGGGAAAATCCTGCGTTAACGTCTCAAAACGTTTCCTGCGGAACTTATCCACATACAGATTTTTGACGGTACGGTAAAGCCAGGCACGACACTGGTTCAGTGTAAGCCCGCAAAGCAGCTTTTCGCTGTCAAGCGCCCGAAGATAGGCTTCCTGTACCAAATCCTCCGCCGCGGCTGCCTCCTGCGTCATCCCGGTACACCACGCCGTAAGCTCGTCATAATATAATCGATAAAGTTTTTCCACCACGGGTTCGCTTTCTCCTTTCTGACCGCCTTCACTTATATAACGTTTGAGGCACACAAAGTGTTGGGATTTTTTATAAAAATTCAAAAAAACTTCCCATAAAGCGAAAAAAATAACAGATGACATATCACTTATATCATCTGTTATCCTTCCGTCATCCTAAGCCTCCGACAGCAGACGCTCCACCAGCTTTACACATTCCGCGGCATCCTTTGAGTAGCCGTCCGCTCCGATTTCCTCCGCAAAGCTCTCCGTAATGGCAGCGCCGCCGATGACAATTTTACAGCGACAGCCCTTCTCCTTTGCCAGCTCAACCACATCCTTCATGCGCATCATAGTCGTTGTCATGAGCGCCGAAAGTCCGATGACGCTCGCATGCTCCCTCATCGCGGTATCCACGATGGTCTCCGCCGGAACGTCCTTGCCCAAATCAATGACGCGGTAGCCATAATTTTTCAGCATGAGTACGACCAGATTTTTTCCAATGTCATGGATATCTCCCTCCACAGTCGCTGCCACAATCACAGCTTTCTGTTCTCCCTCGTCCCTTTTCAGCATCGGTTCCAGATATTCAATCGCAAGCTTCATGGTATTGGCCGAGGAAATGAGCTGCGGAAGAAAATATTTCTTTTTGTCAAACAGATCACCGACCTCATTGATTGCCGGAATCAGATGGCCGTTGATAATCTGCTCCGGCTCCTCCCCAGCATCCAGCATCTGCCTGACCTCCGCCAGCACATGCTCCTTATTGCCCTTTAAAACCGCCAGAAATACGCCGCTTCGATTTGCGGCAGCTTCCTGCTTCTCTACAGCCAGCGCCGCGCTCTTTGCGCCGGACGGAACAAGAACACGTTCCATCCCCGCATATTTTTCCGCCAGCGTATTCATGCGCTCAATATAACGGACATCACTCTCCTTCTTATTCAAAAGCATGTCCGACGCAAACGCCGCATTCATCAAAAGCTCCTGCGACGGATTTGCAATCGCCATCGTAAGTCCGCCGGCAATCGCCATCGTAAGAAACGCCGTATTGACGTAAGCGCGCTCCGGCAGGCCGAAGGAAATATTGGAAAGGCCGCACACGGTCGGCAGCTCCAATTCGTTTTTACAGTAGGAAATGGTCTCAAAGCACTCAAGCGCCGCCCTGGGATTCGCACCGACCGTTGCCACCAAGCCATCCACGATGATGTCCTCCTTCTGCATTCCGATATGGAGGGCTTCCTTTAAAACGGTCCGGATAATCGCATGCTTCTCCTCGGAATTTTCGGGCAGCCCCTTATCCGACAGCGGCAGCAGGATAAACATCGCTCCATATTTCCGGGCAATCGGAAGAAGGCTGGTAAGCTTTTCCTCCTCCAGAGAAATGGAATTAATCAGCGCCCTCCCGGGATAAATGCGCAGCGCCGCCTCAATAATATCCACATGGCTGGAATCGATGCAGAGCGGGCAATCCACCGTTGAGGTCACCTCGTAAATTGTGCGCAGCATCATTTCCTTTTCATCGATACCGTTCATTCCCATATTGATGTCAAGAATCTGCGCGCCGTTTTCCTCCTGCTCAAGCGCCATCTCCCGCACGAGACTTAAGGAGCCTTCCCGAAGCTCTGCCTGAAGCTTCTTTTTCCCGGTCGGGTTGATGCGCTCGCCAATCACCATAAACGGACCGGAAAGGTCAATTTCCACAAACTTGCGCTCCGACGTCAAAACCCGTCGTTTTACCTGTAAAGGCTTGCGGACCGGAATATCCCGCACCGCCTGCTTTAACGCCCGGATATGCTCCGGTGTGGTTCCGCAGCAGCCGCCGATTATGGAAGCCCCCGCTTTCACCAATTCCCTGCCCGCTTCGGCAAACTCCTCCGGACCGACATGAAATACCGTTTTCCCGTCCACCAGCTCCGGCATTCCGGCATTTGGCTTTACCAAAAGCGGCACCGTGGCATATTCGGCCATTTCCGCGACAGGCGCAAGCATTGCCTCCGGCCCTGTAGAGCAATTCATTCCGACCGCATCCGCGCCGAGACTTTGCAGCACGGTCACCGCCGTCACCGGGTCGGTACCGTAAAGCGTCCTTCCGTCTTCATTGTAGGTCAGGGATACCATAATCGGAAGGTCACAGATTTCGCGGATGGCAAGCACTGCCGCTCGGCACTCCTGCAAGCTCATCATGGTTTCCACCACAAACAGATCCGCGCCGGCCTCCGCAATCACACGGGCCTGCTCCTTATAAACCTCCACCAGCTCTTCAAATTGCAGGTCTCCCAGCGGATAAAGCTGCTCTCCGGTCATCGTGAGGTCCCCGGCAACCAGTGCCTTCCCTCCCGCCGCCTGCCTGGAAAGCTCCGTCAGCTTACGGTTCATCTCAGGAAGCTGTTCCTCCAGACCATATTCCCTCAATTTGATGCGGTTTGCCGTAAAGGTAGGCGCAAACAAAATGTCCGTTCCTGCCTCTACATAACGCTTCTGCAAGTCCACCAGAACATCCGGGTGCTCTAATATCCACTGCTCCGGACAGACGCCAACCGGCATCCCCGCCTTCTGTAAATTTGTTCCCGTCGCGCCGTCCAAAAGCACCGGACCGTTTTCCACCAGACTTTTAAATTCCTCTCTTGTCATCCTGTCAGCTTCCTTTCCCCAAACAAACGCACGGCGAACCGCACGCTTTATTTTCCTATTATGCCATTTTCCTCCTGTGAGCGCAACTGTTTTTCCCTTTTGGCATGTGGGAGGATCGGGGATTGTCTTTTCCGCAAATTCAGCTATAATAGGAAACAGTTTGAAAAAGAAGGGACAGCAGCCATGAAAAAAAAGATAAGTCTTATCGCCCTCGACATGGACGGAACATTATTTGACGGCAGCAGCCGTATTTCATCAGAAAACCAACACGCCATCTTAAGCGCACACAACGCCGGAATTGAAATTGCCGTTTCCACGGGACGCCCCTGCGCCGGACTTCCCGCAGAACTGCTTACTGACATCGGCATCCGCTTCGCGATTACATCCAACGGGGCTGCCATCTACCGCCTTGCGGACAAAAAATGTCTGGCCCAGGACTGCATGCCACCCGAGCTTGTCTGCCCCATTCTGCGCGAACTCCAAAAAAAGGAGCTTCATATGGATGCCTTTATTGACGGCGGGTGTTTCAGCCAGCTTTCCTGCAAGCCTCTGATTGACCGACTGGCCGTGCCGGAATCTGTCCGTACCTACATTAAGGAAACCCGTACCTTTGTGGAGGACCTCGCCGCCTTCATCTCCGCGCAAAAGCTTGCGGTTCAGAAAATGACGCTGCAATTTCTCCCCCTGCCGGACGGTACCATGCAGGAGCGGGAAGCGGTAAAAGACATCTTATCAAAATGTCCCGATATCACATTCTTATCCGGGGGCTTCCGTAATCTTGAATTTACGAAAAAGGGCGTTACAAAAGGTATGGGACTGAAGCACCTGTGCACGCTCCTTGACATCCCGCTGGAAGAAACCTTAGCGTGCGGCGACAGCGAAAACGATCTGGATATTTTAAAAACCGCGGCCATAGGGGTTGCCATGGCTAACGCGGACGACTGTGTCAGGGAAGCAGCGGACTTTATCACACGCTCCAATGAAGAAAGCGGCGTTGCCTTTGCCATCCGTCATTTTACCGGACTCATTTAGGCAGCCACGCCGCTTCCAAAATATAAGACCGCCGCTGTCAGCGGACGATGACACCGCCTCCCGCGACATATTCGCCATCATAAAGGACTACCGCCTGTCCCGGCGTCACCGCGCGGACAGGCTCCAAAAATTCACAGTGCAGCCCGTCTTCTCCGATTCTTCGCACCTTACAGGGCGTCCCCTCATGGGAATACCGGATTTTCGCCTTGAGCACCATACCATCCCTGATGTCTGCAAGAGACATCAGGTTCAACTGCTCCGCATACAGTTCCCCTGCAAACACATCCTCGTTTTCTCCGAGCACCACCTCGTTGGTTTCCGGCCGAATCTCCGTCACAAATACCGGATGCCCAAGCGCAATGCCAAGTCCCTTGCGCTGTCCGATCGTATAGTGCGTAATTCCTTTATGGCGTCCGAGAATTTCCCCGTCCGCCGAAACAAAATTCCCCGGTGGCGGTGTCATACTGCCGCACTCCCGCTCAATAAAGCCCACATAATCATTGTCCGGAATAAAACAAATTTCCTGGCTGTCCTTTTTATGCGCTACCATAAGTCCGATGTCCTCCGCTATTTTCCGAATTTCATCCTTACGGTAAGCCCCCACGGGCATCAGAGTACGGGAAAGCTGCTCCTGCGTCAGGCTGTAAAGGGCATAGGTCTGATCCTTCGCAGCAGTGACCGAATTTCGAATGGCATATCTGCCGTTTGCAAGACGTTCCACCCGCGCATAGTGCCCCGTCGCAATATAGTCCGCACCGATGGCAAGGCTGCGTTTGAGCAGCGCCTCCCACTTCACATAACGGTTGCACGCAATACAGGGATTGGGCGTCCTTCCCTTTAAATACTCGGCGGAAAAAT
Organism: uncultured Roseburia sp.; assembly: GCA_944380515.1. GTDB lineage: Bacteria > Bacillota > Clostridia > Lachnospirales > Lachnospiraceae > Roseburia. The sequence continues at coordinate 71,069 of CALWHT010000011.1, read as the reverse complement.
AGTCCATAACGTGCGCACGGAATTCTTTCTTAAAATTCATCACATAGTACGGTATGCCGAGACGCTCCGCCACCCTTCTTGCGTCCTCCACCGCGGAAAGCCCACAGCAGCCTCCGTTTTCCTCCTGCACTGCCTCATCCTCGTCCTGCCAAATCTGCATGGTCACTCCGATGACCTCATATCCTTGCTCTTTCAATAAATATGCCGCCACCGATGAATCCACACCGCCGGACATGCCGACCACTACCTTTTTTCCTGCCATCTTACTCTCCATTCCCTGTTGCCAAAAAATTCCGCCGCCAATACACGCTATCCGGCCGCACCATTTCCCATGAAGCAGAAAAATCGCCACCTCGTGGCGATTTTTCCATAGTATGCAGCCATTACCTTCTCTGCTGCTTAAATCGTAGAATTATAAAGCTCTCCCGTCGTATAGTTGTAGGTATACATTCCGGTGCTTCCATAGGTGTTCGCTTTCATCGCTTCACTCTTTGCGTAGGTCTCAATCAGAGATGCCTGCGTCATGACCTGATAGCCATAGCCGCCGCGATCCTGGAATAACGACTGCACCTGAGACATATCCGCCTTCCGGAACGCCTCCTCATCCACAGAAAGCTTATTGTCCGAACCGATGGTAATACCAATCTTATTCAAAAGCCTCTCATTCACACTGGAATAATTCACCATATTCCTTGCGGCCCGCAAAATGTTCGTAGTATCCGACTCCGCTGCCGCGTCGATCAAACTGTTGTAATCCGATACAAAGCTTTCTACAGCCTTATAAATCGCATCCGTATCATACCCGGTCGTCTTGTTTCCGTCCTCGTCTGTGATCGTCACCTCGTTAAACAAGGACTTACTGCCCTTTGTCTGCAAGGCAGCCGCGGATTCCTTCATATCGTTTGCCGCACTCTCAATCGACGCCAGCGTCTTTGTGTCGTCCTTCGCCGTGGACGTGGACGGCGTTACGCCGCTGATGTTTCTGTTTTCGTCATAATAAGCGCTCAAAAGCTTATAATAACTCCCGCTCTGAATCGTTGCGTAATCAACGTAACTAATACCCAGCCAGTCCGATGTTCCGGTCTTTGAAGTGCTTGAAGTATTCAGACTGGAAAATAATATACCGATAGACGATGAATCATATGCTGAAATAGCTGCCATAAGCCTCCTCCTTTCCGAAGTGCTTTGCGTTTCCATTACTTTCGTTTTTGTTTATATCGTCATTTTACCCCCGATTCTTAATAACGGCAAGTAAAATTAAATATTCTCAATCTGCCAGTCAATCGGCGTAACCCCGTTCTCCTGTAAAAATGCATTGGCCTGGCTGAAATGCCTGCAGCCGAAAAATCCCCGGTAAGCCGAAAGAGGGCTCGGATGCGGCGCTTTTAAAATCAAATGCTTCGGATTGGTGAGCATCGGAATCTTACTCTGCGCCGGTCTGCCCCAAAGCATATATACAATCGGACGCTCCTGCGCGTTGACTGCCTGAATAATCGCGTCCGTAAACTGCTCCCAGCCCTTCCCCTGGTGGGAATTTGCCTGATGCGCCCGAACGGTCAGAACCGTATTCAAAAGCAGCACACCCTGATCCGCCCATTTTTTCAGGTAACCGTTATTCGGGATATAGCAGCCCAAATCATCGTGCAGCTCCGCATAAATATTCTGCAGGGAAGGCGGTATCTCTTTTTGCGTCGGCGGCACCGAAAAGCTTAAACCATGCGCCTGATTCACATTGTGATAAGGATCCTGCCCCAGGATCAGAACCTTCACCTCATGGAGCGGGGTGAAATGCAACGCATTAAAAATATCGTCCGCCGGCGGATAAACCACCGTTCTCGTGTATTCCTCTCTTACAAAATTGTAAAGCTGGCGATAGTAGGGCTTCCGAAATTCTCCCTCAACCGCTTCAAGCCAGTCATTTGTAATCATTGCCATAACCGCAGCCCTCTATTCTTTCGTCATCTTCTGATCGGGACACCGCATCCCGCCAGATAGTCCTTTACGTCACAGATTTCCAGCTCTTTATAATGAAACAGAGATGCCGCCAAAGCCGCATCTGCCTTTCCCTCTGTCAGAGCCTCGTAAAAATGCTCTTTCGTACCCGCGCCTCCGGATGCAATCACCGGAATGGAGACATTCTCCGCAATCGTCCGTGTCAGTGCAATATCATAGCCCGCCTTTGTTCCGTCACAGTCCATGCTGGTAAGCAGAATCTCGCCCGCCCCAAGGCGGTCCGCCTCCATCGCCCATTCCACCGCGTCCAGCCCGGTATCCACACGCCCCCCGTTCCGGTAAACGCTCCAGCCCGTGCCGTCCGGCCTTTTTCTTGCATCAATCGCGACCACCACACACTGGCTTCCAAACTTATCCGCCGCTTCCGCAATCAGCGCCGGCCGGTTAATCGCGGAGGAATTGATGGATATTTTATCCGCGCCCTCACGCAGCAGCGCCTTAAAATCATCGACAGTACGGATTCCTCCGCCGACCGTAAACGGGATAAATACCTTCTCCGCCACCTTGCGCACCATATCCACAACCGTACCGCGGGCATCCGATGTCGCCGTAATGTCAAGAAATACCAGTTCATCCGCTCCAGCCTTGTCGTACGCTGCGGCAATCTCAACCGGATCTCCCGCATCCCGCAGATTTACAAAATTAACCCCTTTTACCACGCGTCCGTTATTTACATCCAGACAGGGGATAATCCTTTTGGTAAACATATCAACCCTCCCTTTTCAACGCGGCAAAATTTTTTAAGATTGTTAATCCGACCGTACCGCTCTTTTCCGGATGGAACTGACATGCAAAAATATTGCCCTTTTCTACTGACGCATGAATATGAACGCCGTACTCTGTGGATGCTGTCACAATCGTTTCCTCTGCCGCTTTCAGATAGTAAGAATGTACAAAGTAAACATACGGCTCCTCCGGCAGGCCGCGAAACAGACTGCCGTCATGAGAAAGCTTTAAGGAATTCCACCCGATATGGGGAATCTTAAGACCGGAAGCGGCGGGGATTCTTAAGATATGCCCCTTTAGCAGCCGAAGCCCTTCGACACCCTCGCTCTCGTCGCTGCCCTCAAACAAAAGCTGCAGCCCCAGACAGATTCCCAAAAACGGAGTCCCCGCAGCCGTCACCTCCCGAATCACCCGATCCAGCTCATATTTTTTCAGCTGCGCCATCGCCTCCCCAAAGGAGCCGACGCCCGGCAATATCACCTTATCCGCACCTTCAATCTCGCGGAAATTCCGGGTCACCACACATTCCTCTCCCAGAAAAAGCAGCGCTTTTTCCACACTTTTTAAATTGCCTGCGTCATAATCAATTATCGCTATCATCCTGTCCCCCGCTTAGGCCTGCGCTCTCCAATATCCGGTAAACCTCTATGGAATAATCCTCCCGGTCATCAATAGCATATACCTCCAATGCCGTCTCCTCGCTGATTCCAAAGCTGCCAAGCGCGGCAACCGCCTCGCTCTTTGTCTGCTCCAGTTCCGACGTACATCCATAGTTCTCCGCTTCCTCGGCATAATCGCTGCATTTTCCGACTGCCGTAATGAGCGCATCCAATGCCATATCGTAAACCTTCGCCTCCGTAAGGCTCTGATATGCGCGGTAGTTTCCGTCAACCTCCGCCATCAGCTCATATTTTTCCCAGTTCTCCGTATCCTTCTCTTTCGCGGAAAGTCCGGCAATCTCCTGGTAAGCTGCCTGATAATCTCCCATTGCATATGCGTCGGAAGCGGCACGCACACGGTTGGAATAACCCATCAGATTGGTAGCCAAAAGAACCAGCACCATAAAGGACGCAACCATCACAAATGTCAGAACCACCGGTACCTTCGGCAGCGGCGGCGTATTATCCGGCTCCTTCGGCGGCTTCGGTTTCTTTTCTTTTCTGGGCTTTTTCTCCTTCGGCTTCTTTTCTTTTTTGACCTTTTCTTTTTTCTTTTTCTTTCCGCCGGCGTCCTCCTCCGGCTCGGGAGCCGGAGCCGACGCCGCAGAGGCCGCGGACACAGCGCCAAGCTCCTGCAAAATTCCAAAATCGTCACCGGCAATATCTTCCTGGCCTATCACAGAGGAATTATTGACACTTTTTGCCGTATTCTCCTGCTCATCCTCATCTTCTCCAAAAAGAATTCTGGAAAGTTTTGCAAAAAAGCTTTCCTTTTTCCCTTTTTGGTCTCCGTCATCGAGGGAAAGCTCGTTTTCGCCGGAATCCCCGCCGAAAAAACTATCCTCCAGACCGTCCCCCGAATGTCCGAAATCAGAATTTACGCCGTTCTGCATCCCCATTTCCGCACTCTCCTGCATTTCTTCGTCCGACTGAAGCAGTTTCATCAAATCCTGGTCACTCTCCACCGGAGATGACACCGTATCCGCCCCACTCTGCTCTCCCGCCGCAGAAACCTCGTCCACCAGAAAATCCAAAGAATCCTCCTCCTGGTCTGCCTGCATGCCGCGGGTCTCCGGAATATCTCCAAGCGTATCTACCATAATATCATCTTCTTCCGGTACCTGCCCCGCGTCAGTCTCCTGCTGTACGCTGCTTACAATCCCGTCAAGACTGTCAAGCATACCGTTCTCCGCCGAAAAAGTTCCGGTCCCCGGTTCTTCCTTTTCCTCCGCAAATTCCTGTTCGAACTGCCTGAGAAAATCATCCGCGTCATCCCCGGATAAAAAGTCATTCTCAAATCCCTTCATAAAGTCATCGTCAGAGTCCGGTGCCGCCCCCTGCGGGTCCGCCGGTCCGCCCTCTTTATCCACTACTGAATTCAACAGCTTATCCAGGTAATCTTCTGTTCCGCTCATCCGGTACCTCCACCAACCTATAATCTAATTTGGGGATGTGATGGCACATCACACCCCCTTCTTCGCTCAATCCATGCTCTTATCAATCAGGCCGTCAACCGCCTCTACAAGATTGCCGATTTCAGGTTTTGTCAACTGGGCATCCGCTCCCAGCCGCGCTCCCTTCACTCTCATTTCCTCATTGACAAGCGACGAGAAAATAATGACCGGTATCTTTTTCATCACATCATTCGTCTTAACCAGCTTCGTCAGACGATGTCCATCCATCAGGGGCATCTCGATATCAGTGATAATGCAATGAACCTTCTCACGTACATTGCCCTCTTTCTCATACTGTGTCAGCTTATCCCATGCCTCCTGACCATTCATCGTAACAATCAGATTGGTATAGCCCGCCTTCTTGAGGCAATCGGTAATCAACCTGCTCAAAAGCGGAGAATCCTCCGCAATCAGAATCGGGGAATCACAGCGCTCCCGATTCGTCATGTGTTCCATATCCGAAACCTTAAGCCCTGTTTCCGGGCTGATATCCGTAACGATTTTTTCAAAATCAAGAATGATAATCAGTTTATTATCCATCTTGATGACTCCGGTTGAAGCACTGTTCTGCTCCGTATTAATCGTAGAGTCCGGCTTAATGATGGCTTCCCAGGATACCCGGTGAATTCCGACCACGGTATCTACATGAAACGCAATATTCAGCTTATTGAAATTTGTGATGATAAACAGTCCCTCTCCCTGTGCACTCTCAGGCATGCCGAGGCATCTTTTCAGATTCACTACTGTAATCATGGTATCGCGCGGCATAAAAATCCCCTCCACGCTCGGGTGAGAGTTCGGCACCGGCGTCACGGGCTGATATGTAAGAATCTCTCTGATTTTTGCCACGTTGATTCCGTAATGGTTATTTCCCAAAGTAAATTCCAAGACTTCTAACTCATTCGTTCCTGATTCTAAAAGTATGTTCGTATCCATTCTTCTCTCCTCCCGCGTATCATCACAACGCCTTTCGCAAAATTCTGTCTTTATTATAGCATATCAGCGCCCTCTTTACAAAGCAATTTGGTAATTTGCCTCCCCCATTGTGACGGTCATCTCGAGGTCCTGCACCTCCGTTACCGCATCCGGCACCTGAAACAGCAGTACCGTCCCCTGCGTAGCGCCCGCCGCCACGGTGCCCTGATATGTGGAAAAATCCTCCGTCAGAACCGTAGTTACCGCCGCCGCGCTCGTATCACCGTTCACCGTAATCCGGAAGGACGGCGACAGGGAAAGATTATCCACCTCCACATCCTCCGTTCCGGTATTGATGAAATTGATTCCGACTACCAGGAGATTTCTGCCCGCTTCCGCCTCTACCGAGTAGTAGGTGCTTTCCATATAATTCTCTGCAATGGAGGCTCCCGTATATTCTACCGAAAGCCCGTCCCCGCCAAAAATATCATTCAGAGTCGCCGTCACTGCCGCTTCTGTTTCAGGCTGCTCTGTTCCGGCGGACGGGGTCTCTCCTCCCGCATCATCCGGAATCTCGGCCGCGCTGTCCGCGGACGGCGTTTCGGTCTCCTCCGGCGCTACCTCCTCCATATCCACGGTGACAAGCCCTTTTTTCTGGCTGGTATTGTGCTTTGCCACCACATGGGCGGAATAGTCAATTATGATATTCTGTTCGCTCTGCGTCAGTTCATAAGGCGCTTCGCCGCACCCGCCAAGCAATGCGGATGCGAAAACAACTGCTGCTATGCTTTTGATTCCTGATATTCTCATAAGTCCCCTCGCAAAATATCTGTAAACTATATCTTATGTTAGCATTTTTAGGAAAATATCGCAACCAGAAATTATTCTGTCACATCTGTTTGTCATCTGTTCCCTGTTTCCAGTTCAAACCAGAACTCGACCCCGTTTTCATGATTGATTACGCCACACTGCTGATGAAAGGACTCCATAATCGCCTTGACGATGGAAAGTCCGATTCCGCTTCCGCCGTATTCTCTGGTTCTTGCCTTATCGACCTTATAAAATTTTATCCAGATATTATCCATATCGGCCTCGGGAATGGGTTTTCCTGTGTTAAACACACTCACCCGAACACAATTTTCCCTGAGCGTATATTCAATTTCAATCCGCTTTTCGCCCTCTGCGTGGTGGATGGCATTGCTCAGGTAGTTCGTCACAACTTCCTCTACCTTAAACTCATCCGCCCATGCAAAAAGCGGCTCCTTGTGAGCAAACACAACCGTAATCCCGTTCTGCTCCAAAAGAATCGCCGATGCGTTCAGCACTCCCTGAATCAGCTCGGTCAAATCAAACCGCTCCATGGCAACCATTTCATTTCCGAACTCAAGCTGATTTAAGGTGAGCAGCTTTTTTACCATCCGGTTCATCTTATCCGCCTCGTCCATAATTACCTCACAGTAGAAATTACGGCTTTCGGCGTCGTCATTGATACATTCCTTAAGTCCCTCGGCATATCCCTGAATCAGCGCCAGCGGCGTTTTTAACTCATGCGATACATTGGAAAGAAATTCCTTACGCATCTCGTCAATCTGCGTCTTTTTATCAATATCTATCTGAAGCTGGTTATTGGCACTTTTTAATTCCGAAATAGTTTTTTCCAGCGTCATAGACATCACATTCATATACTGCCCGAGCTCGTCAATCTCGTTCGTCCGTTTTCTGCGGGGCTGATACCTCGCGTCAAAATCAAGCTCCGTCATCCGCTTTGAAATATCAGTCAGCATCAGCAGAGGCTTTGTGATCCCACGCGACACAAACACGATAACAACGGCGCTGATCGTGATGGCAAAAATACCGACATACACCAGGAAACGGTTTGACAGAATCACGCTTTCCCGGATACTCTCAAGCGCCGTGCGCATCAGAATCAGATTACCGTTTGACAGTGTGCCGTAAAGCACCAGATACTCCGAATCAAGTCTGGTGTCCTTCTGCTGCTGCATGACGTAATTATTTGCCTGCATGAGTATTTTGACCTCATTCTGCCGCTCCCCGAAAATAATATCCATAAATTCAATCAGCATTTTCTGCGTGTCATTCACCGAGGACCGCACAATTGTGCGGTCAGAGCTGATAATCATTACGGTAATATTACCGTTGGCACACAGGTTGTCAAAGGTTACGTCAAAATTGCCGGAATCGAGCATGCCCGAGGCACTCGCCTCGTCGATGGTTCCAAAGCCGTCCAGCAGGGTGCTTTGCTTATTAAGCATATAATATTTCTCTAAAAACACCGTATTTAATAACCAGCACAGTAAAAGCGTCCCGGCAACCAGAAGGATAATAATTGTCGTCATCTGCGTAGCCAGCGACCCCTTGCGCACCCTGCCCTGTATTTTTTTTAAATTATGATTTAAAATTTTATTTTTATTTATTTTCATTGTCAATATTTATCAATCTTGAGTTTGCGTATTATTCAACCTCAAATTTATATCCCATTCCCCAAATTGTCTTGATATATTCCCCTTTCTCCCCGATTTTGGCCCGCAGCTTTTTGACATGGGTATCAATCGTCCTGGCATCGCCAAAATAATCATAATTCCAGACATGGTTGAGAATTTTTTCCCTGGAGAGAGCAATCCCTTCATTTTCAAGGAAATAGGTCAAAAGTTCAAATTCTTTGAAGCTTAAATCAATCTGTCTGCCGTCCACCGTGACGGTATGGGCCGTCCTGTCTATCACAATGCCGCCCATGGAAAGAATATTGCCCTCCTCTGTTTTTCCGCTCCTTCTGAGAATAGCCCCGACACGGGCAACCAGAATTTTGGGGGAAAACGGTTTGGAGATATACTCATCCACTCCCAGATCAAAGCCTGTCAGCTCGTCCTCCTCGTCTCCCTTTGCAGTCAGCATGATAATCGGCACCTTGGAGGTCTCACGAATCTCGCGGCATACCTCCCAGCCGTTTAGTTTCGGCATCATGACATCCAAAATCAGCAGTGCAATATTTTTTTCTTTATAAAAAATATCAAGCGCCGCTTCGCCGTCTCCTGCTTCCAGAACCTCATAATCTTCCCTCACCAGAAAGTCCCTGACCAGCTTACGCATCCTGCTCTCATCATCTACCACAAGAATCTTAATTTTTTCCATCCTCGTCCTCCTGCCCTTCTCTCATGCTTTCCCCCGAACACTGTCTCTCTTTCCATCTTCGGGATTTGATTATAGCAGTTATTTATGAAATATCTGTGACGCTCTATGGGAGCGCCTGCTCCCGCTCATCTAATTCCGCTTCTCTCTCGTCAAGCTCCTGCTCCCATGCCGCATATTTGTCAATGAGCTTATTTTCGTAATTGAGGATGGTCGGGCTGCCGATGGTGGAGGCTACCGCAAACATTCCCACAACGCTCACCGCAAGCACGACCGTAAAAAACAGCGTAACTCTGTATTTTGTCCTGTAACCTACGTCCTTTACCGTAGTTTTCGTTTCTTTTTTCTTTTTTGTATTTTTTGCCGCAGGGGTACGGATTTTTTTGCGAAGGTCTGCTTCAAGCGCCGGATGCTTCACGATAACAGGCGCAATATCCTCATTTCTTATGGCGGGATTCGCTCTTAAATATTCCCGAAGCTCATTCAGATAGACAAAGCCCACCGCAGTCTCAAACAGATTCTGCCGTACCATTTTATTGTAAATCTGCAGCACCTGCTCCGGCTGATTCATATCCATCTTTTCCCTGATGTAACGAACGCCCTCCGCTTCCTTTTCTGCCTGGGCCGCCTCGGCCTCACTGTCAAACACAAATCCGTTGATTACCGTATTTTTCTTCTCCGCCATCAATCCATAACCCTCTTTTATCCCTCATATAGACAACTTTCTGTACTATTGTTCTTTATTATAGAAAAAGATGTACCATTTTGCAATGAAAAAGCGGCATGAAAATTCTGCGATAAAATTTGATTGCATTTTTCAGAAAAAGTGATATAATAAGATTCGTCCATGGGGATATAGCTCAGTTGGGAGAGCGATGCGTTCGCAACGCATAGGTCAGGGGTTCGAGTCCCCCTATCTCCATTTCCACGGAAGCATAGCTCAGCCGGGATGAGCGTTCGCCTCACACGCGAGAGGTCAGGGGTTCGAGCCCCCTTGCTTCCATTGTTCGTTGATATTTTTTATTTATGTATAAAAAGATGCCGAAGCCTGTTGAGCATTGGGTTTTCAACAGGCTTCGGCATTTGACTTAATAACTCAAATATTATCTTGTTACACCCAACTTAGCCATAAGCGCCTCCTGCAGCACTCGGGAAACATTAATATGGGCTTTCTCGGCCTCCTGATTCAACCAATTCGGAAGTGTCACATTTCTCCGCACTGTTTTATGGTCAATCTTGCGGCGATACTCTGCAAAGTCAATATCGACTAATGACAAATATCCTTTTCCATCTTCCGCAAAAGTGCCTTTTGCTATATCAATGTCACTTATTGCACTAGCTTTCGGAATCTCTCGCTTATCATCCTCACAGGAAATGCCCTTCAAGCCAATCGCGTCTCGTGCCATATCAACCGCATCTGCCATTCCAAATCCCTCTGTTAGAATTCCCAAATCCGGCACCTCGATTAATACCGTATTTTTTTCATCATTCAACGGTGTAAATATTACTGGATATACACTTTTCATTTTACAACCTCCATTAACCATTTATTTTATAGTAAGCGGAATAGGGGGATTTTATAATCCCCATTTCCGTATAATCGCTTTTGCCAGTCTTTCATTTACTTCTTTATGCCTCGGTATTTGTTCCTCGTCACTTCCTCTCACATACACATCATGATTTCCTCCGTGCCTTTTTAATGTAAATCCCGCCGCTTCAAGCTTTTTTATCAAGTCTCTTTGCTTCATTTCTCCCCTCCTGGTATGCTTATATTATACACATAAAATGTGTATTTGTCAATGATTATGTATTTAAATACACACTTAGTTTCTCTAAATAAATAGAGAGCTTATTGCTAAGCCCAAATTGCTTTTGCCGCCTGTTCTAAAATTGCCCTTAACCGCTCCATCTTTTTATTCTCCATAGATTTTTATTCCCGCTCTCCGGGTATGAGATTCCCTGTTTATTCTCCAGGTGAGTAACTTCCGTTCTTTTACGCCTGCTGAAAAAAGGCGTATAAAAATACCACCTGACCGTTACCGGCCGGTGACACTTTATAATTCCGTATTCTTTTTTTTCGTATCTCCTTTCCCTCCAAGAACCATGCGCCCATCCGGGAGAAATGAATACAATTCTTCTTTCGTCCCTGATACTGTCGGAAATATTTTCTTTGCATGTTCCAGCGTTTCCTTATCCATCTTCAATCCCTTTAATTCCGACCTCCTGCGGTCAAATTCTTCGTAGGATTCCATGGATAGAAAAAGTTCCTTTGCTGTCACTCCACCGCCTCCTTTATCAGTTCATAAAACTTCGGAAATTCTTTTTCCAATCTGTCCGGATTCTGAATATATTCCCGAAAAACTTCTGATACAAACTCCCATAACAATTCATCCTGAAAAACTCCAGCCGGACCATATGCATAAAAAATATTGTCTACGTATATTCTGCCCTGATATTCCGAAACAAATTGTTCTCCCGTTAATATGAAAATATCGACCGGATTTCCTCCACTGTCATAATACGTTTTGCATACAATATCCTGCAAGGACGCAAACGCTACCATTTCTTTCCGCAGTTCTGCAATTTTATCGCTGTCTATCAGTTTGTTCTCGACCAGATGTCCGACTTCATAAATTACCGCCTCCCGGTCTGCGCCGTCGGCTATGGTTCTATAACCTTCTTTGATAGATTTGGTTGTGGTGACTTAATTTTACCAAACGGCTATAGACCATGTCTATTTTTATGAAATTGATTTTGCAAAATTAATTATACGTTATTCTCCTGCCACGTATTTCCACAATCTTTACACTTAAAGTTTTTATTTATTTTCTTACAAATCATACTCAGCATCGCAATAGAGCCAACTCGTTCTCCTGTTCCAATTTTAGAAATATTAGTTGTTTTACAGTGCAGATAGATAATATAGACTTGTAGCTGCAATTATTCCATAATTTAATGGTATGGTTCTATATATTTATGATAATATAACTGATTAATTTTTTCATCAATACCTTGTTGTTCTTGCTCTTGGTATGTCAACCATTTGTTCATAATCAATATTGACATAAACTTATAAATATCCATTGTTTTTTGTAATAAATTATCGCTGTATAATAGGTAATTGGTGGTTTATTATTGTAAACTATGCCACAAATGGTCAATTAACTACTATTGCAGAATAGTCTAAAAATATTGGCAAGACTTGATTATCTTGATGAAAGAATTTCAAAAGAAAAAGAATTAGAAGATTGGCGAAAAATATCTTAATGGCTGGAGCCAAGTAGATATAAGTGCTTCGGCATTCCGTTTTCACGATTTGCGGCGCTACTCTGCCAGTATTATGCACGCAATCGGGGACCCGGACCAGTACATCATGGAGCGTGGCGGTTGGAAAAGTGACAAAGTTCTAAAGCAAGTGTACCGTGGAACTTTGAATGAATTTCAAAAAAATATACCGAAATGACCAATGAGTATTTCAAAAAAATGAATGATGTATGACATGAAATATGACACAAAAATAAAAAAGTACCGTAAAATCGGTACTTTTCAGATGGACCTGACGGGAGTCGAACCCGTGTCCAAAAACCAATCCCCTGTCCTTCTACGAGCGTAGCCTGTGATTTTTCATTCCCTCTGCCGGACCTGCACAGGCACAGTTCCGGTTTCAGTAGCTTCATCATACGCCCGGCGGCTCAAAGCTTTGCCGTCGTCGTTTCCTACATAGTCGAAGCCGGTATCTTAATGTGTAGGTGCACTAAGGCCGACTGCTGCCTTGTGGCAGCAAGTTGCAGTTAGGCTGCAACCGCTAAATTGTCTTCAGCGTTTAATTTTAAGTTTGGAATTTGACGCATCCCGTGCGGCTCGCTTCTCCAGCTTCATGGCCCCTGTCGAAACCATTACAGGCCCATAAATTTACGCTGTAAAGCGTCAGTATAAATTTTTTATCTTGAAATCGCGTTCAGCCTCCCGGCGCATATCTTTCTTCGCGATATCCTGCCGTTTATCATAAAGCTTTTTCCCTCTGGCAAGGGCTATCTCTGCCTTGACCAGGCTGCCCTTAAAATATACCTCAACCGGCACCAGCGTGTAACCCTTTTCCGCAATTTTGCCGATGAGCTTCCGGATTTCCGATTTGTGCATCAAAAGCTTCTTCGGGCGCAGCGGGTCGCGGTTGAAAATGTTGCCCTTTTCGTAGGGGCTGATATGCATTCCGTATATGATGACTTCCCCGTTCTCAATACGGATAAAAGCCTCCTTGATACTGCACTTGCCCGTACGCAAAGACTTCACCTCGGTTCCGTGCAGCTCAATGCCCGCCTCATAGCGCTCCTCCAGGAAATAATCATGGTAAGCTTTTTTGTTGTTCGCGATTAATTTCTTTTCCGCTTTTGCCATAATGACCTCCCCTGTTCTCCCGCCAAAAGCCTTCGCCCAGCCTGTTTAGTATACTCCTAAACCCTTGTTTCCGCAAGCCCTTTCACAGCGGAATTTCGCCTTTTTTTCGACAGTTCTGTGTCAGATTTCCGTTTCTTGCGTCTCCTCGTGCGGCAGAACCCGAAAATCGATGGTCCGCATAAGCTTATCGGTTCCGGTGACCATAACCCGTGCCTTCTGCCCCAGCTTGTAGCGGATATTCGTAACCTCACCGGCCAGCTCACAGGCGCTCTCATCATAGCGGAAATAATCATCCGTCAGTGTGGTCACATGCACCAATCCCTCCACCGTATTCGGAAGCTCCACATAAAAGCCCCATTCGGTCACTCCGGATATGACACCCTCAAATATCTCTCCGATATGTTCCGACATATATTCCACCTTTTTGAGCTTTTCCGTCTCACGCTCCGCCTCGTCGGCGCGCCGCTCCATTTCACTGGAATGTGCTGCGACCTCGGGCAGAATTTTTTCATAGTGGGCAATTTTTGCCTCATTCATTCTGCCGCGCAGATTATCCTTTATAATGCGGTGTATCTGCAAATCGGGATAACGGCGGATTGGTGAGGTGAAATGGCAGTAGTAAGGCGCCGCCAGTCCAAAATGCCCGGTGCTCACCGTCGTATATTTTGCCTGCTTCATGGAGCGCAGCGTCAACCTGCTAATCAATGCTTCCTCCGGCGTGCCCTCGATTTTTTCCAGCAGTTTCTGAAGCTCCTTCGGATGAATCTCATCCGAACCGATATGAATCGTATATCCGAAATTATTGATAAATGTGCCGAGTTTTTTTATTTTTTCCGTATCGGGTTTTTCATGGCTTCGATATACAAACGGCAGCTCCTGCCAGAAATAATCCTGGGCTACCGTCTCATTGGCAATCAGCATGAAATCCTCAATGATCCTGGTTGCCACATTCCGGTCATAGGGCTTGATTTCCAGGGGCTTTCCCTTTTTATCCAGTATGATTTTCGTCTCCGGGAAATCAAAATCAATCGAACCGCGCCTCATCCTCTTTTTCCGCAAAATCGCCGCCAGCTCCCGCATCTGCTCAAACATCGGCACCAGTTCTTCATATTTACGGCACTCCGCCTCATCGCGGTCTTCCAAAATTTTTTTGACACTGGTGTAGCTCATGCGGCGGTCCACACAGATGACCGTCTCCGCGATCGTATGGTCGATGACATTTCCCTTCTTATCAATCGTCATAATACAGCTCAGCGTCAGACGGTTTTCCCCCTCATTGAGCGAGCAGATACCGTTTGAAAGCTTATGCGGCAGCATCGGAATGACGCGGTCCACCAGATAAACGGAGGTGCCGCGCGAAAGCGCCTCCACGTCGAGAGCGCTGCGCTCCTGCACATAATTTGACACATCCGCAATGTGCACGCCCAGACGGTAATGCTCTCCCTCTCTGCTAAGGGTAATGGCGTCATCCAGATCCTTCGCATCCTCTCCGTCAATCGTAACCGTCTGCCAGCTTCTTAAATCCATGCGTCCCGCCATGTCCGCCGCGCTCACCTCGTTCGCTGTGCGCTCAGCCTGCTTCATAACCTTCTCCGGGAACTCCATCGGGAGGCCGTACGCTTTTATAACGGCTAAAATATCGGTTCCGGGATCGTTGATATGACCCAGAAGCTCTACAACCTTTCCCTCCGGCTTTTTTCTCCCTCCGCCGAAATCCGTAATTTCCACTACGACCTTATGTCCGGTGATGGCGCCCTTCGAGCGCTCCTGCGGAACAAAAATATCAGCCCCGAACTTCGGATTATCCGGCACTGCAAAGCCATACGTCTTGTTTTTCTGGTAGGTACAGACAATCGCAGACGTTCCGCGCGCGATAATCTTCGTTATGGTTCCCTCCCGGCGCTTTCCCCCGTGCCCGGAGGTAACGGCAACCTGCACCGTATCGGTGTGAAACGCGCCGTTCACCTGAGATTCCGGAATAAAAATATCGGAGTCCTCGCCCTCCACGGAGACAAAGCCGAAACCTCTGGGATGCGCTGTAAAAACTCCGGTAAAATACTTTCCTTCGGATTTTACGTATTTCCCCCTTGCGGTAACCTCAATCCTGCCGTCGAGCACCAGTGCGTCCAAAACCTCCTGCAGTTCCCCGCGCTGCGTCTTCGGTATCGACAGCACCACCGCGATTTCCTTCGCCTTCATCGGCACGTAAAGCTCATCGCAGATAAATTGATAAATTGTTTTCTTTCTTTCCTCTAAAATTTCTTTTTCCATATTCTCCTGATTTTTAACAGATGAAACCTATAAGGTCTTTCCTATGATATAAAAACGGCTGCCGTATTCACGACAGCCGTTCCATATTCTAAAAAATATTGGTATTCAATACTGCTGCAATTACAATGAATAAAATAACGAAAATCCTGGTAAGCCTTATCAGCATACCCTCCATGGAACGTCCCTTATTCTTGCCCCAGTAAGTATCAGCAGCCCCTGAAATTGCCCCAAGGCCTGCGGACTTACTCTCCTGCATCAGTATGATGACTGTTAACGCGATACTGATTATGATAAAAATAACGGTTAATATCGTTTTGACGATTGCCATAATTGTTCCCTCCTACGGTTACAAACTCACAACTTAGGACATTGTACCATAGCCTCCGCGATATTTCAACTACTTTTTATCACAACACTCGGCCTCCGTCCGACCCAAAAGTATGGCGCTATGCCTCCAGACCGACGCGGTAACGTTTAAACTGCGCCTCCCCGGCAAGCTCCTCCTCGATGCGCAGAAGCTGATTGTATTTGCTGGTACGCTCCGCACGGCAGGGCGCGCCGGTTTTAATCTGTCCGGCATTAACGGCAACCGCAAGATCCGAGATAAACGCATCCTCCGTTTCACCGGAGCGGTGGGAAATCACGGTGTGATAGCCGGCAAACTTCGCCATCTCAATCGCATCCAGCGCCTCGGTCACGGTACCAATCTGATTCACCTTAATTAAAACCGCATTTGCCACCTTCAAATCAACACCGCATTTGATGCGCTTGGGATTCGTCACAAATAAATCATCGCCGACTAACTGCACCTTTCCGCCGAGACGCTCCGTCAGCTTCTGCCAGCCCTCCCAGTCGTCCTCAAACAATCCGTCCTCAATGGAAACAATGGGAAATTCCTCCGTCAATTCCTCGTAAAGCGCAATCATCTCATCGGCGCTGCGCGTAATACTGTCCTCAGCGGCATCTTTTTTGGAGCCCTCACCTGCACTGTCGGCATTGGCTTCTTTATTGCGGATGCCGGCCGTCTCGTGCTCCGCCGACTCCGGGCAGCCGCAAGCGCTTCTTCCCCGGGCCGCGCGTGTCTCTCCCGGAAATACATAAACGCCTTTCTCCTCATCGTAAAGCTCGCTCGCGGCGGCATCCATCGCATATACGATATCCTCACCCACACGGTACCCCGCCTTTTCCACGGCGCGGGACAAATAGGAAAACGCTTCTTTTGTATTCTTAAAATCCGGCGCGAAGCCTCCTTCATCGCCGACCGCCGTATTCATGCCCTCCTCGTTTAAAATCTGACGCAGGAAATGATACACCTCCGCTCCCATCCGAAGCGCCTCCGAAAAGCAGCAGGCTCCCACCGGCATAATCATAAACTCCTGGAAATCCAAAGAATTTTTGGCATGCGCCCCTCCGTTGATGACATTCATCATCGGAACCGGCAATTCCTTGGCATTGACACCGCCGAGATAACGGTAAAGCGGCATATCCAGCGCCTTCGCCGCCGTTTTCGCACAGGCGAGCGACACACCGAGAATGGCGTTCGCGCCGAGGCTTCCCTTGTTGTCCGTCCCGTCCAGCTCTACCATGGCGCGGTCAAGCTTCGCCTGCTCCAGCACGTTCATTCCCACCAAAGCATCCCGGATTTTTGTATTGACATGGTCCACCACCTTCTTTACGCCAAGCCCGAAATATTGATTGTCGCCGTCCCGAAGCTCAATCGCCTCAAATCTTCCGGTACTCGCCCCGGAGGGAACGGACTCCCTTGCAGTCACCTTTTTTCCGGTCGTTTCCGTCTCGGCGGTTACCTCCGCCTCTATCGTCGGATTTCCTCTCGAATCAAGAATCTGCCTTGCATGTACGTCCGTAATTCTAATTGTCAATGACATCGTATTTCCCCTTTCACACATTTCTTTTTCCCGTAGTATGTGTGATTGCGGAAAATTTATGCCAAATGCGGCAAATTTATTTAACCGACGTTATTTAACGGGCGTTATTTTAACGCCTTTCGTCTTTAAAAAATCAACCCAAATATCATATTTTGAGCCGTAAAGATGCAGATTATCAAAGGTCAGCTCCGGCTTTAAGCCGCCGCTTTCGTCGCATACCACCTCATTGACATCAATATAAAATACCCTGACATTATCCGCAAGCTGCCGGATGCGCTCGTTTCTCGCCTCAATGCCTTCATTGTTAAAAATAGCATCCGAATCCGATTTTGCTTTTGTGACCTTCATGATTGCCTGCACATAGATGACGGCATTCGGCTGAAGCTCTTTAAACTTTTCCACAGACTGGCTGTATGCCTGCATAAAACCGTCCAGATCGCCGCGTCCCATTTCGTTAATTCCAATCTGGAAATAAACCTTTCCGTATTGCTTCGCGCGAAGCGCTTCCTCAAGGGTGACCTTCTTTCCGTCCACTTCACAAAACGCCTCCGTCCACATATCATAGACGTTCATGCCAACCGTCGCAAAAAAGTCAGCCTTCTTAAGCCCGCCGTAATCGTGCAGGCCCACAGTCCTGGAATCTCCGATAAACACCGCGTCATCAAAATAGCTTTCATCCACTTCGACAAATTCCTTCGGCTCTGCGGTCAGTCCGGTATCTTCCGTACTCCCGGTCTCACTCTCCTGCTCTGTATCCGTCTGAATCTCCTCTGTTTCCTGCTCCGCTGGCTGCTCTGTATCCTCCCCGGCAGGCGCTGATACCGGTTTTTCCGGCATTGGATTCCATTCTTCCCAGAAATCGGGCTTCTGGCCGCTCCAGGGATAAATCCCGTCGCGAATCCCATCAAGCACGAGCACAAAATAAGGCTCCTTGGCAGGATTTACCGTATAGTTTTTATAGATGTCATCCTTCCGCAGATAACCCACCACGGAAAGCAAAATCCACAACACAATGCAAAAAATTGTCACTCTGCACTTTAATAATTTCTTCACACTACTCTCCAATCCTAAAAGTTGAAATACAGGAACGGATTATTTGTTGATACCGCCATATAATAAAGGCTGAGCACCAATACGACAGCCGCGGCAAGGCTTCCAAGCCATTTTTTCTCGATTACCCGGTACACCGCGGCAGGATATGGCGTTGAAAAAAGAGCGCCCAGCGCAAACAACGGCCAATAATCACTCAGGTATTTCACATAATCCAGCCGATTGACAACAACGTCCGCCTGCTGCAAAAACGGAAACAGTCTTGTGTAATAAACTCCAAGCTGTCCCACATCGGTAATCGCAAACGCTACCCAGGTCAATGGCACCACAAACAGCAGATACGCATGGCAGATCACTTTGCTTTTTTCCAGATACCGAAGCAAAAACAGCTTCTCCACCGCCAAAAGCACCAGCAGAGAGGCGCCCCAGATAAGATAATTGTAATCGGAGCCGTGCCACAGCGCCGTAAGGCTCCAAACCACAAGCAGATTGAATAAAGTACGCGCCTTTCCCTTGCGGTTTCCTCCCAGAGGGATATATACGTACTCGCGAAACCATTTTCCAAGCGTAATGTGCCATCTGCGCCAAAATTCCGAAACGGATTTTGAAATATACGGGTGCTTAAAGTTCCTGGGTATCTCAAAGCCAAGCATACGTCCGAGACCGATTGCCATCATGGAATATCCCGAAAAGTCAAAATACAGCTCCAGCGAATAGGCAAACGCCCCCATCCACGCGAGCTGCGTGGAAATACTAGCAAAACCGATGGTCTGGATATTGTTCCACAAAAGCCCGAGCCGGTCCGCGATAATCACCTTTGCCCCAAGCCCTAAAATCAGCATCTTTACGCCGGATTCAAACTGCTCCGCCGTCACCTTCCTGCGGAAAAGCGCCGCGCGCACGTCGGCATAGTTGATAATCGGCCCGGCAATCAGCTGTGGGAACATCGTAAGATAGGTTCCCAGCCGGATTACGGATTTTTCCGGCGGAACCTTTCCCCGGTACACATCAATGATATATGCTGCAATCTGAAACGTATAAAAGCTGATTCCAAGCGGAAGCTTTTGTGTAAGTCCGCTGTATTTAAAGAAAAACAGAATACCGAAGTCATAAATAAGCGCCAAAACCAGCAAAACGGCCTGCTTTCCCCCTCTGCCCTCACGCGCGTCCCGGTACATCAGCCTGCCAAACACGTAATTGACCACAACCGACGCCAGCAAAAGCAGCACATATTGCGCCTCTCCCACGGTATAAAAGAAAATACTGCCTGCAAATAATATAAAATTTCTCCACCTTTTCGGTGCAATAAAATATATAACCAAAAAAACCGGCAAAAACCGGAATAAGAATTCAAAACTACTGAATACCATACGAAACGCTCTTTTCTATATTATCTTATTACGTCAACACCGCCTATTATAGACGAAAAAAAGCGCCGCAACCACCTATTAAGCAAAATTAATAAATTTGTAGATTTTCTGTAATTTTTGTCATAAATCGTTGTTTTTTATCTCCCCGATAAAATAGAGCGAGCCAAACGCCACGGTCTTATGCCGCGGGTCGAGCCGTTCCTCCCAAAAGCGCCCTTTGGCATTGCCGCAGCATACTGCCGGAACGCCCTTCGCGCGAATACATTCCGCCAGCTTTTCCGCCTGCAGCGCGCGATTGTCATGCACGGTCACCGCGCAAAAATCCAGCGCGAGCGGAAGCAATTCCTCAATCATCATTTCATAATCCTTGTCCGCCATAACGCCCATAATAAAATGAAATTTTTCCCCCGGATAAAGGCTCCGAAGGCTTTTCGCAAGCGCACGCACACCGCTGCCGTTATGAGCGCCGTCCACCAGAAAAAACGGCTGCTCGCTTAAAATCTCCATTCTCCCCGGCCAGACAGCATTTTGGATTCCGGCACGCACGCAGTTCTCCTTATCCCCGATTTTCCTGTCCTCAAAATCTTCGGCTGCCTGCCCGTTCCACACCTCAAAAAACTCTTCCGCCGCGAGAATCGCGGCCGCCGCGTTTTCATACTGATGCACGCCAAGCAGACGCATTCTTAAGTTACGGTAATCTCTCCAGGAAAAAACCTGCTGGCTTCCTTGCATCTGCACATCGGTAATGTCCTCGGGGCGGACGAGATTATAGCTTTTCACATCTGCCGCTTCGGCAGCAGCCAAAAGAACGGAAAGCGCTTCCTTAGGCTGGCTTTCCAGAACCAGATGCGTGCCGGCTTTTATAATTCCCGCTTTTTCCGCAGCGATTTCGGGCAGCGTTTTCCCTAAAATTTCCGTGTGGTCATAGCCGATCTTCGTGATAACGGACACCGCCGGCACTCCGAGCGCGTTGGTGGAATCGAGTCTTCCTCCCAGTCCCGTCTCATAAACCGCAACGTCACAGTGCTGCTCCCGAAAATACAGCGCCGCCATCGCCAGACAATAATCAAACATGGCCGGGTCGGTCCCATACGTCTGCCCAAGCAGAAAATTTCCAAGCCGCTCTGCAGCCTCTTTGGAAATCATCTCTCCGTTCACCTGAATGCGCTCCCGAAAATCGACCAGGTGAGGTGACGTAAACATTCCCGTTTTCAGCCCCGCCGCGCGAAAAATTGCACACAAAAAAGCAGAGACAGAACCTTTTCCGTTCGTCCCTGCAATATGGATAAAGGGTATGCCCTGCTGCGGGTTCGAAAGCCGGGAAAGCATGTCTGCCGACACCTCCACCCCGGCGGCGCTCCCGAACCTCCGCTGCGTCTCTATCTGACGGATGACTTCCTCATACGTATATCTGTTCATGTGCGAAATCCTTTCTGCCGCAAAAGCTAAACGGCGATAATGACGCCTCCGTCATTCGCATACATGCTGCTGACCCCTGCGGTGTCAACCACGATGATTTTTCGGAAGGACGCCAGCTGTTCGATTCTCTCTCTGACCGTCTTCGCCCGCTCCGGACAATTGCAGTGCGCTATGGCGAGCACCCTGTTTTCACAGTCCTTTGTTCTGGCAATTACGCTCTGGACCATTTTTTCCAGCGCCCGGTTCATGCCCCGCGCCTGATCTAACTGGCAGATAGTCCCCTCGTTTGTGGAACCCATCACCGGTTTGATATTTAAGGTATTGGCGATAAACGCCTTTAAATTGGTCAAACGCCCGTTTTTCCGCAGCGTCTCCAAAGTCTCCAGCACAAAATAGGTGTTCATGGAATCGATATATTGCTCGATTTTTTGAACGATTTCCTCAAAGCTTATGCCCTGCTTCTCGTATTCCTGAATTTTCAGCCCAATCAGGGTCTCTCCCACAGATGCGGAGCGGGAATTAAATACATAAATTTTTTTTCCGTCCTCATGCTCCTCCCTGTAGAGATTCATGCCGAGCACTGCGCTGTTATAAGAACCGGAAAGCTTTTCGGACAGGGTCACCACATATACATGCTCCGCTTCCCCCTCATAGCTTTTCATATACTGTTCGGGAGACGGGCAGGAGGACTTCGGCCCCACAGGGCTCTCCTTCACCCTTCTTAAAAAATCAAGCTGATTAAAGCCCGCGTCATCCAGTATACGGACCCCGTTCACCTCAAGCTCCAGCGGCACCGACACAAAATGTCCGTCCTGCTTGATGTCCTCCGTCAAATCTCCGCAGCTGTCAATTACAATTTTATACATGGCAATTTCCCTCCATAGCCAGACGATTTCCCATATTTTATGAAATCGTCTGATTTGTTATTCAAAAACTTTTAGTGCGTTATTTTTTTCCATTATATGTAGTATTTATTACTACGTAACAGTATCATAAAAGCTCTCTTTTGTATAGAGGTTTTTACCAAATTTCATGGAATTTTTATGAGAAATTTAAAATCAGCACCTTTTGCTGCGTATCTTCGATATAAGAAAGCGTTGTCAGCCCGCCGCAGTAATCTAGGATATGCTGTTCATCAAGCAGATAGCGCTTTGCCTGCGCATACAGCTCCGGAGAAGAAAATTTCACGGCGGCCCTCCCCTCTCCCGCGTCATAGGCGCGTGCATACACGCTGCCGATCGCGTCTGGGTTCCACTCCGAAAAGTATTTTCCCTCACGACGGTAATAATTATCCTCCACCGCAGTGCATACAGGAAGAGTGGGAAACTCGTCAGCCCGGTGTGTTTTTTCTATTTCCTCCGTCGTCACGGCAAAATAATTATAATTTACAAAGCTTGTTTCTTCGTCTGTTCCGTTATTGTAGGCAGAATTTCCCCAGGTCGTGTCGATAAAGTAGTAGTCGCCGTCGAGCCGCACCAGGTTCCACGCGTGCGCTTCGCCCTCCGCCGTACCTGTCACCACCGCCGATTGGATTCCGAGCAGCGTCAGCAGATATTGCGTCGCATTGGCATAACCCTGGCACACCGTACTGCGGTTCAAAAACACGCTGATGATGTTTTGGTTGTCCGGCGCACCCGTTTCATAATCCACATTTTGGGCAAGATATTCAAAGACGTACTTCGCCTTTTCATAATCGCCCGCCGCGCCGGCCGCTCCCGCCAGAATTTCCTGCACGGCAGCGTCAATCTGTGTCTGAAAGGTTTCCCGTTCTTCCAGTGTCATGGTATACTCCGGTGCAAAATCCAGTCCCACGGTCTGAACTCCCATGGTATAGCGTGTATAAACATATCCCGAAACCCAAAAGATTTCTCCGTGGTCCGCCATCACCGCGCGGTAGGCATGCTCGAGTACCTTCTGATCCAGCGTATCGACCCTGACTTTGGATTCATGGGAATCAATCGCCTGATAAATTTCATCATAAACCTTCCGTTCCTCTTCCCCAAGCGTGCCGTACACATAGCGGTCGAAAGAAGGGCTTTGCTCCACGTCATCTTCCCCGTCCGCCGTTTCGGTGAGACCTTCCATCCCCTGCACCCCACCCATATGCTCCTCATAGCTTTGGGGGTTGCGCGAAACCGCCTCCTGCCCGGCCACATCCTGCTCCGTTACCTTCCACGGGATTACCTTCCGCAGGAGAGTGACTGCCGACGAACTCGCTTCCGGTACATTGGCCGCCACAAAAATGACGACCGCTGCCGCCAGAATCAATTTAATGCCAAAATGCTTTCGTTTTTTCATCGTTTCCTCCTTTTACAGAGAAAAATATGCCTCCGTCAAATCAACAAGTGCCTGCTGGTCCGCCGCACCCATCAGCTCGCGCGCCGAATGCATGGCAAGCAGCGGGATTCCGATATCTACGGTTTTCACCGGCAGCAGGGCCGAAGCGATGGAACCCAATGTGCCTCCGCCCGGCATATCGGAGCGATTGACAAATTTTTGACAGGGAATCCCCTTTTCCCTGCAAATCTGCTGAATAATTCCGACTGCCTCGCAGTCCGTCGCATAGGATTGAGCGCTCGCCTCCTTGATACACAGCCCCCGCCCAAGCACAGGCTTATTCGTAGGATCCATTTTCGCCGCCTGGTTCGGATGCAGGCCATGCGCCACATCCACGGAAAGGAACATGCTCTGATACAGGATCCGGTCGGCCTGCTCCGAAAGTCCAAGCTCGTGGAAAATACGAAGCAGCAGGTCATGCAGCAGAATGGAGCCCGCCCCCTGTTTGCTTCGGCTCCCGATTTCCTCATGGTCAAACAGCGCAATCATATTAATGCCACCGGACCGCTTTGCCTTTATCATTGCCGAGGTAAGGGCTGCGCAGGAGGTCAGGTTATCCAGCCTCGGACTTGAAATAAAGTCATCGCTGATTCCGATATATTCGGGCTGCTCCCTGCAGTATACCGTCAGTTCAAAATCAAGAATATCCTCTTTTTTCACTCCAAGCTCTCCTGCCAGATACGTAAGGAAATATTCTTCCGACCGCTGGCCTTCTTCCTCCCCCAAAAGCAGCCCGGCAACCGGAAGCATATCGGTCTGACGGTTCAGCTCCACGCCTTTATTGACCTCACGGTTCATGTGGATTGCAAGATTCGGTATTGTAAGCAGACTCTTCTCGGAAACAAACAGTTTCATTTCCGGTTTAAATACCTCCTGCCCGCGCACCGCCACACGACCTGCAATACCCAAAGGACGGTCCAGCCATGTGTTTAAAATCGCCCCGCCGTACACCTCGACATTTACCTGCGCGTAGCCCCCCGTCACGATATCCGCCGCGGGCTTAATGCGAAGACAGGGAAAATCCGTATGTGCCGCCGCGATGCGGACCGCCGGTGTCTCCTGTTTTTCCATTTGCCGCGCCTCCGCAGGATTCGTAAACGCAAATAATGTGGTATTGTGATGCCTGATATAATATCTGCCGCCCGGCACAAGATTCCATTCCCCGCCGCAGGAAAGCTCCGCAAAGCCTGCTTCCCTAAGGCGCTCTGCGCATGTCTCAACCGTATGGATGGGAGAAACTCCCTTTTTTAATAAATCAAATAAAATATCTTTCTCATTCATTTTGACAATTCACCTTTCTTAATTCCCGTTTTAGACCATTTTACTATAAAATCCGCCGGATTACACCATTTTATTTGTCCGGCGCCCGTTTCTGTGCTAAAATAAACACAGTATTTTTGAAAAGGCACGCAGACTGCGTGGAAATGAGGTTTCCCATGATTGCCCTTAACATACCCGAAGTAAAATTTTTTATGAATCAGCTTTTATGCCGCGATACCTTTGACAATTTCCTGCTTCAGGAGGCCGTCATCCAAAAGGAGGTTTCCTGGACGCTTGACGGCAGCATAAATCCCGATTTTTATTCGGCGGACGAACGGACAGAGCAAGGGCTTGACGGGCTCTCCTTTGTGCCCTTCGGACAGGTGCGCCCCCACTGCTACGCGCTCATCCGCGGCAAACGTACGCCGACCTGTTTTAAATTTGTATTCCTGCTTTCCCCGGCCAATTTAAGCCGTACGCTCGGACAGATTCACAGCTCCTTTACCGACGGCGATGTATCCGGTCTGTTTTTGAATCTCAAATTTCAAAACGGGCAGCTGCTTCTCACCACAGGCATTTCCTACCGCACCTTTTCGACGGATAAAACCTTAGAGCGCGAGTGGGACCGGCTGGTGCGCCTGTTTCTGAAAAATCACGAAATTGCGGCTGAAGAGCTATAATTATAATTTGTGAAAAAACTGTGTACTTTTCTCCTTTACTTTTGTGAAATCATGTGCTATGCTCTATTTAGCTGTGAATACAGCCAGTAATATTTTTTGGAGGTACTTTTCAATGAACAAAGGTACGGTAAAATGGTTTAACAACCAAAAAGGATACGGATTCATTTCCGATGAAGCAGGAAATGACGTATTCGTACACTACTCAGGTCTGAACATGGAAGGATTCAAATCCCTCGATGAAGGCGCTGCGGTAGAGTTCGATGTTGTAGAGGGTTCCAAGGGACCGCAGGCAACAAATGTAACGGTCGTAGGATAATTTTCTACCCGCTTTAATCACTCGTTTCACATGTACCTTTTTCTGTTTAAATAAACCAGTTTTTATTTGTCAGGTTAAGATATTGTAAACAATGGATTTAAAAAAGAGTGTCGGTTTTCCGACGCTCTTTTTTATCAACCGAATTTCTGGTATGGTTAATTTTTATGAAACTGGCACTTTAAATTATGCCAGTCACAAACTATAATAACGGACAAAATTATAATAGCACAAACAGCAAGCCTGTTTGCGGAAACGAGGAAATGATGTACAAAATTATGACACCCGGACCGACACAGGTCCTTGAAAATGTGCGCCGCGCCAGGAGTCTGGCCTGCACAAATCCCGATTTGGATGAAACCTTTTATGATTTTTATAAGGAAACCTGCACGCTTATCAGCCGCCTGTTAAAGACCGGCAACGAGACGCTGATTTTAGGCGGCGAGGGAATCCTGGGCCTGGAGGCAGCCTGCGCTTCACTGACCGAGCCGGGCGATAAGGTACTCGTCTTAGACAACGGCATCTACGGAAGGGGCTTTGCCGATTTCGTAACCATGTACGGCGGCGTGCCGGAGCTTTATCACGCTGACTGCCGGAACACGCTTGACGTCGCTGCGCTTGCCGATTATCTGAAGGAGCATCACGATTACGCCTATGCGACGGTCGTTCACTGCGATACGCCGAGCGGCGTGTTAAATGATATCGGCAGCATCTGTCCCCTGCTGAAACAGTACGGTATCTTAACCGTTGTGGACTCCGTTTCCGGGATGTTCGGCGAGGAGGTCCGCGTCGACGATTTTAAGATTGATCTGCTCTGCGGCGGCTCCCAGAAGGCCGTTTCCGCGCCTCCGGGTCTGACCTTTGTTGTCGTAAGCGATGACGCAAAGAAAAAAATAAAGACACGTAAAACCCCGATTGCCTCTTTTTACGCAAACCTGGCAGTTTTTGAGGGCTATTACGAGAAGAAATGGTTCCCCTACACCATGCCAATCAGCGATATTTACGGCCTGCGCGCCGCCTTTGACAACATTGCCGCGGACAAAGACCTTTATGCGCGCCACAAAAGAATCGGTGCGGCTGCCCGCGCCGCGCTCTGCGAGGCCGGACTGCGGCTTCATTTAGACAGCGGTTTTTCCGATACGGTTACCGTACTTGATGTTCCGCGCGGAGTTACGGCAGACGCTATTTTAAAACGCATGAAAGACAGGCACGGCATCCTGCTCGCCGGCTCCTTTGACGAGCTTGCCGGAAAAGTCATCCGCATCGGACATATGGGGACAAATGCCACCTTTGAAAATATGCTGGCTACGATGGAGGCTCTGTCCGAAACCCTGACACATTTTGGTGTACCGCTTGCAGGGAATCTGGCGGATTTATTTTTAAAGCATTACCGCTTTGTTATAGAGCAATTATGATAAACATCGGAGGTTTCCCGCGTATGGCACAGCAATATACAAGAAAAATCATTCGGGATACGTTTGTGGCAATGTTAAACGAACGACCGCTGAACAAAATTACGGTCAAGGAGCTGGTGGCTGCCTGTGAGATCAACCGCAACACCTTTTACTATTATTACGCGGACATCTATGGCATTATCACGGAGATTTTCCAAAATGAGCTGCAAAAGGTCATCGACGAATACAACGACACGCTCTCCTGGGAGGAAAGCTTTCTTGTGGCGGCGCGCTTTGCCCTGGAAAACAAAAAGGCCATCTACCATATTTATCACTCCATTCGCAGGGAAGAGTTAGAGGAATATATTTTCTCCGTCGCCGGAAATGTGATGCTGCGTTACGTAGAAAAAATGAGCGAGGACATTCCCGCCTCCACGAAGGACAAAAAAATGATCGCTTTCTTTTATCAAAGCGCGCTCACACAGATGGTTCTCCACTGGATAGAGCACGGCATGAAGGAAAACCCCGAGGAGGTCATCCGCCAGGTCGGCAGGCTTTTTGACGGGAATATCCGCCTTTCCCTGGAACGGAGCGCAGCCTTAAGCAAAACATGGTAAATCGTTCGATAAACCGGTAACGGGATAACAGACAAATCGGCGGCCATGCCGGATTATCAGACACGGCCGCATGTTTGTCTGTTTTTTCTTTTATTTTGGTCTGTTATACTCCTGTCATAACAAGAAACAAATTACAGATGACAGGAGGAGCATATGTATTACAGCAGTGGTAACTATGAAGCGTTTGCCCGCCCGAAAAAGCCGGCGGGCGTCGATACAAAATCGGCTTATATTGTAGGTTCCGGCCTTGCCGCTCTGGCCGCGGCGTGCTTTTTGGTACGTGACGGTCAGATGAAAGGCGATCGCATTCATATTCTGGAAAAGGAGCAGCTTCCGGGCGGCGCCTGCGACGGATATGAATTCCCGGACCGCGGCTTTGTGATGCGCGGCGGACGCGAGATGGATAATCATTTTGAGTGTATGTGGGATTTGTTCCGCTCGATTCCCTCGATTGAAACGGAGGGGGTATCCGTGCTCGACGAATATTACTGGCTGAATAAGGAGGACCCTAACTTTTCATTGATGCGCGCAACCGTAAACCGCGGGGAGGACGCCCACACCGATAAAAAATTCGCGCTCTCCGACAAAGGCGCCATGGAAATCATGCATCTGTTTTTCACGCCGGACGAGGAGTTATATAATAAGCGCATTGACGAACTGTTTGACGATGAGGTGTTAAACTCCAATTTCTGGCTGTACTGGCGCACCATGTTCGCCTTTGAAAACTGGCACAGCGCTCTGGAAATGAAGCTTTATATCAAACGCTTTATCCATCATATCGGGGGACTTCCTGACTTTACGGCGCTTCGCTTTACCAAATACAATCAGTATGAATCCATGATTCTCCCGATGATCGAGTATTTAAAGAGCTATCATGTGCAGTTCCACTATGGGGTTCAGGTCGTAAATGTAGAATTTGATATTACACCGGAAAAGAAAACGGCGAAACGGATTGTATGCCTGCGTGACGGCCGGGAGGAATCGATTGATTTGAGCGAAGATGACATGGTCTATATCACGAACGGAGGCTGTGTGGAAAATTCCAGTCTCGGCAGCCAAAACCGGCCGGCAGAATTTAAGCCCGAATTGAAGGAAGGCGGCGGCTGGGATATGTGGCGCAAAATTGCCGCACAGGATCCGTCCTTCGGGCACCCCGATAAATTCTGTTCCAATCCGGAGCAGAGCAACTGGATGTCCGCGACCGTAACCACACTGGATGACAAAATTCCGCCCTATGTTCAGAATATCTGTAAACGTGATCCGTTTTCCGGCAAGGTTGTTACGGGAGGCATAGTCACCGCCAGGGATTCCAACTGGCTTTTAAGCTGGACCTTCAACCGTCAGCCCCAATTCCGCAGCCAGCCGAAGGGACAGCTTGTAGGCTGGATTTACGGTCTGTTTTCCGATAAGCCCGGCAACTACGTCAAAAAGACGATGCGTGAATGTACGGGAAAGGAAATCTGTATGGAATGGCTTTATCACATCGGGGTTCCGGAGGATCAGATTGAGGAGCTTGCCGAAAACAGTGCCAATACCGTGCCCTGTATGATGCCCTATATCACCGCGTTTTTCATGCCGCGCGAGGCAGGCGACCGCCCCGCGGTCGTACCGGAGGGCGCCGTAAACTTCGCTTTTCTCGGACAGTTTGCGGAAACTGTGCGCGACACGATATTTACGACGGAATATTCCATCCGCACCGGTATGGAGGCGGTTTACACCCTGCTGAACATCGACCGCGGCGTTCCCGAGGTATGGGGAAGTGTCTATGATATCCGCTGTCTTCTTGACGCAACGGTAAAACTGCGGGACGGAAAGGGCTTAACCGATATGAATCTCGGGCTGAAGGAACGAATCGCCCTAAAGGAAGCGTTAAAGAAAATCCAGGGTACCGACATCGAAAAGCTGCTTAAGGAATACCATGTGATTTAAATCGTAAGCATTTTTCGGATAAACACAAAGCAAGGGGATGTTCCGGATGCGGTTTCGCATCCGGGACATCCCCTGTTTTCCATCATCGGCGCTATTGTTTGATTTTATTTAATTCCCGGTTCACAAGACCAAGGAAATTCTCGGGCAGCTCTTTCCCACTCATGCCCCCCGCGGTCTCAAACAACTCCTCCAACGTCTTTCCTCCGAACATGCCGAGCATTCCTTTTTTCATCTTCATGCCGCTCGCCCGGTAAAACATCTTATAGACAATCTGGTAGGCCTCCTCGTTTTCGAGCAAATCTCTGACCTTCGAGCGAATCGAGAAATACCCTTCCGGAAACGCAAGCTCCTTCGGCGCGTTTGCAGCCTCGGCGGCAAGCGCGTCAAACCAGTTGGCAACGCCCTCCGTCAGCCCGTCATCCTCCTCCTTAAGCGTATAGACGGCCGGTTTTTCCGCGGCCTTTTGAATGGTAAAGCCATCGGTACATTCTCCCGCTCTGACCGTAATTCCGGTAAAACCCTCCGACAGCGGCACTCCCTCAAACACAAAAATCTTATCCGCCGTTTTTGTTTCAAAAAACTTGCCGCCTACATACAGGCTGACCTGCGGCTCATTGGAATAGACCTTTATGGTCGTTGTATCTCCCGCTCTTTTTGCGTAGCGCCTGCCGCACAGATAGACAAACGGCTCCCTGCTCCAATATGCCTTATACACATAAAACGCTTCTTTTTTGATTTGGCGGTCCAGTGTCACAAGCCCCTTGTTATTTCTTCCGGCCACACCGCCCTCGTCACGCGCCGCACAGCCGAAGTCAAACATATTCCAGACATGGCTCGCCCATATCCAGGGACGCTCCATCAGTATCTTTGCCATGTGCTCGTGATATTCCGCCTGATAGCGCTCCGAATAATCACGGCATTTTGCCTCGTCGGGCTGGTAGGTGATAATTCCCTCCGCGCCGTATTCCGACAGCCCGATACAGCGGTTCGGATACTTTGCGTGATAATCGTCCAGCCATTTTTCATTGTCCGTATAGCTGCCCCCGTACCATCCGAAATAATGGTTATACGCCTCAACGTCCGTGATTTCATGCAGCTTACTCTCCTGCGGCAGCATGCTCACGTGGGCAATCGTCGTCAGCCTGGTGGGGTCAATCTCCTTGACCAGCCGGTTTAATTCCTCATGGTTCTCCACAACGCCGGGCTTTTCCCCTCCGATGGTAATCTCGTTGGAAATTCCCCAAAAGCAGATGGACGGATGATTGTAATTCTGGTAAATCAGCTCCTTCATCTGAGAAATACAGTTTTCATGCGCTGCCGGATTATCACTCTGAATACTGATATAGGGGATTTCCGCCCACACGATAAAGCCGTACTCATCACAGGCATCATAAAAATCCTGGCTGTGCTGGTAGTGGGCAAGACGCACCGTATTCGCTCCCACCTCCCGGATGATAGCGGCGTCCTCGTAATGCTCCTCCTTTGTCAGCGCATTTCCTTTATAAAGTCTGTCCTGATGCCGCGACACGCCCCGCAGCATCATAGGCTTTCCGTTCAGGAAAAAACCCTTCTGCGGATCCACGTGGAAGCTGCGGATTCCGATACGCACCGACACCTCATCCACCGTTTCATTTCTTCTTACCAGCGTCGCTTTGCAGGTATAAAGATAAGGATCCAATACTCCCTGCCACAAATGCGGCTCCTCCAGATAAAGCTCCGTATCCGGCTCTTCTGACGGACGCCATGTTTCCACAACGACCTTCCCGTCCGCGTCAATGAGCTGATACCGCACGGTATAATCCTCACAGGCCCTGACAATCCAGGCTTTGGTCTCAATTTTGGCACGGCCGTCCTCCAGAACAAACGGGGTTGCCATAAATCCCACGGAACCATAAAAATCCAGGTCAAAATGCGTACCGGGTACCGTAATCAGATTGACACCCCGATACAGCCCTCCGTAAAAGGTAAAATCGGCGTTCATCGGATAAATCACGTCCCCCGGACTGTTATCCACTTCTATGGCAAGGACATTTTCTTCTCCCTGTCTTAAAAAATCCGTCACATCGGCACGGAAGGTCGAATAACCTCCCTCATGATACGCCGCCTCCTTCCCGTTTATATAAATACGCCCGGAAAGCGATGCCGCCGGAACCTCCACATATACGCGGCAGCCCTCCACGAGCGGCGGAAACGTAAGGCTTTTGACATACCAGCAGGTTCCCCGGTAGTATTCCCCTCTCCCGTCCTGTCCGTCGACGGCATTCCAGGTATGCGGAAGACTGACTCTTTCCCATCCGGCTCCCGATCCCTCCTTCGGCATGCGCTGCGGCGCGTCTGTATGTTCTTTTGTAAAAAACCAGTTTTCATTCAGATTTGTTACGACTCTCAAAGCTCTCCTCCTTCTGTCCCATTAATCCTATTGTCTGACAGAAGTCCGGCAAATATACGAAACGGCTAAATTTCTTTTTTTTCCTCCAGCCGCCTGCGAATCTGCTGCATCCTTCCGTCAAGCTGGGATATCAGCTCGGCACAGAAATATAAATCCTGAGAAATCACCTCGGCATTTTCAATATCCTTTTTGTATTTGAGCTTATGCTCCAGGCTCGCCCAGAAATCCATGGCAATCGTGCGGAACTGTACCTCCACACGCATCATTTTTTTCTCTTTTGTCAAAAAAATCGGGACTTCGAGAATCAGATGAAGGCTGCGGTAGCCGTTCGGCTTCGGGTTTTTGATGTAGTCTTTTTTCTGAATCAGGCGGATATCATCCTGCTTTACCAGATAGTCCACCAGCGTATAAATATCGTCCGGAAAAGAGCAGATAACCCGAAGCCCCGCAATATCATTTAAGTTTTTCTCAATGTTTTTCACCGTAAACGGAACCTCCAGCCGCTTCATTTTATTCATGATGCTGTCCGGCTCCTTGATGCGGCATTTGATGGATTCAATGGGGTTTCTGCTGTTCTGAACAGAAAGCTCCGTGTTCAGCACATCCAGCTTTGTCTTGACCTCCAGCATGGCACATTCATATTGCATCATCAGACATCGGAATTTTTGTAATTCCTCAACATCCTTAAAAATGTCATCCAGCTCCTTGACCGTCTCTATATCCATGTACTCCATATCTTCTTCTCCTTTGTATCCGGTTTTCTTTTACGCATTGCACAAAACACAGTACCTGTGCATAAAAACGCCCGTTGAAATTGTACCATATCCATCCACAAAAGAATCTTAAACTTCTATGAAAAATTTGTGATGTATTTTTTCATATTCACATCCGTATATTGGCAAAGGCCTGATAGACATCCAGGGTTCCGTAGCCCCATTCCCGGTTGGGGTAGGCGCGGCTGTCCGGTCTCTGCGCTCCCCGGATGAGCATATTTTTGATGCCGGCATTCGACAGTCCCGGGCTGTTGCGCTCTACCAGCGCCCACTGCATCACCTGGGCGCACGCTCCGGCAGTAATGGCCGCGGCCGCGCTGGTCCCCGTAAAGGTAAGATAATTCTTCCGCAGCCCCGGCCCGTATATATCTACGGCAGGCGCCACAAAATCGGGTTTTATTTCTCCCGAGGTCGTATAGCCCCGTCCGGAATCCGTATATATGCTGCGGTCCGACACACGGTAGCCTCCCACCGTGATAACCTGTCTTGACGTGCCCGGATTGGTCAGCGTGACCTCGGGACTGGAACGCAGGAAAAGCACTCTCCCAAGCGTCACCTGCTCGAGCGGCAGCCACATGTGATAATTGCCGGTCACGGTCACCTGCGGGAACACCCGAATCGTCCAAAGTCCCTTGGCAGGTCTGATAAAACGGAAATAAATAAGCTGGCTCGCCGTCTCAAGTGTCTCAAGCCGATAATCCACGGAGATCGTGGTCCCCTCAAACACAAAATTGTATTCTCCCGACGTTCCGGTGCGCACCGGGATTTTGGGAATCTGCTCGCCGGAGGGAGAAATAATGGCAACCGCGTACAGCTCCGGAGCATCCGCCCACAATTCCACGAAAAAGCCCTCCATCTCATCTTCCACGCTGATTTCCGCATCCTCATGCTCCATCTCGCCCACGATTCTTCCCTGGAAATGGTGTCTGGTATTTGCCTCATTTCCGGTCGCTGTGACTATCGAGCGCCTTCTGCGGGTACAGATATCGTTCAGATAGGCGGATAAATGTCCGTCCCGGCCGTGATTTCCCATATTATTCCCAAGCGCAAGGCATATCACAAGCGGCTGGTTGCGGATATTGGCAAGTTGGTTTAAATAGGACACCGCCATCATAATATCGTTTTCCTGGTAGACCGGTACATCTTCCTTCAGGAAAAAAAATTCCCGCAGATATGGCTTTGCCTCCTTTAATTTCACCACTGCAATATCCGCCTGGGGAGCCGCGCCGATAAAGTCGTTCGGTATATCCTCCCCGCCGCACGCCACTCCCGCCAAAAAGGTGCCATGCCCGTTTTCGTCCCTTGACGGCACAAGCTCATACGGATTTTCCGACGCGAGCGCTTCATTAATCTGTTTATCCCGGTATTCGCTGCCGTAAAAAATTCCTTCCGGCGGCTCTCCCTCCCGCACTGTCTGATCCCAGATGCGCACAATCCGGGTGGTCCCGTCCGAATTTTGAAACAGGGGATTCGTATAGTCGATGCCCGTATCAATAAATCCCACCAGCACCCCCCGTCCCTTTAAATCCAGGATTGGCTGGTTCTGCATCCTTAAGATGCCGGAGACCTCCAGCGCGGTCTGATCCAAAAGCCCGTAGCATTTGGGTATTTCCTGGTATGTGTAATCGTCCAGCCGAAGCGGCGGCAGCCCCTCGCGCGGGTAATACAGCGTATCATAATCCTCGTCAATCCGCTGGATACATGCGCCCCCTACGGGAAACTGCGTTACTTCCCCGTAGGGAATGATAAAATCAAAATAGTCGTTGGAATACACCTGTTCTTCGCAATCAGCCATAAAAAACTCCGGTTATCTATTCACTTACTAATAGATGCCGGAGTTTTTGATTTTATGCCAGCCCTGCTGTTTCAACGGGCCGGAGCTTATGTTTTATACACCCGCCGCAATCTGCGGAGGAGTTTTCTGTTCAATCCCGACACAGCCGCGCAGCGTAATGATCGGTCCGCCTTTCTTCTCCACGTAATCCTTTGTAATCGTCACCATGCCGATGCTGTCATCCTTTGGTATCTCATACATGATATCCAGCATGAAATCCTCGATGATAGCGCGCAGCGCGCGGGCGCCGACCTTCTTTTCCTTCGCCTGTTTCGCGATTGCCGCCAGCGCGTCATCTTCGAATTCCAGCTTCACCTCATCCATCTCCAGAAGCTTCTGATACTGCTTTAAAATCGCGTTTTTCGGCTCTTTTAAAATGCGCACCAGCATATCCTCCGTGAGCGCATCAAGCGTAAACATGATGGGGAGACGCCCCAAAAACTCCGGTATCATACCGAACTTGCGCACATCCTCCACGGTTACCTTCTGTAAGATATTCTCGTCATCATCATATTTATCCTTCAAATCAGCGCGGAAACCGATGGACGCCGCCTTGTTGAGCCGCTCCTTGATAATATCCTCCAGATCCGGGAATGCTCCGCCGCAGATAAAAAGAATGTTTTTGGTGTTCACAATCGTCATCGGCACCATGGCATTTTTACTGCTCGCGCCCACAGGCACCTCCACCTCGGCGCCCTCCAGCAGCTTTAGCATTCCCTGCTGCACAGACTCTCCGCTGACATCTCTCTGGTTCGTGTTGCGCTTTTTGGCAATCTTATCAATCTCATCAATGAAAATAATACCGTGCTCGGCGCGCTCCACATCGTTGTCGGCCGCCGCAAGCAGCTTGCTGACCACGCTTTCGATATCGTCGCCGATATAGCCCGCCTCCGTCAGGGACGTTGCGTCCGTAATTGCCAGCGGCACATCCAAAAGGCGCGCCAGCGTCTTAACCAGATACGTCTTGCCGCTTCCGGTCGGCCCTATCATAAGCATATTGGACTTCTCGATTTCGATGTCGTCCTTTGACTCCGACGCAATTCTCTTATAATGATTATAAACGGCTACGGACATGACCTTTTTCGCATGCTCCTGCCCTACTACGTACTCATCCAACGATGCCTTGATTTTATGTGGCGCGGGAATCTGCCGGATATCAATCTCCGGCTGCGCTTTTTCCTTTGGCTTTTTCTTCTTGAGCTTTTGATTGTTCGGCACAAAGCCCTGCAAATCGGAAAGATTAATCATGCTGATGTTCGGCATCTTTCCCATGTTCATATTCATCATATCATCCATGGAAAAGCCGGAGCCGTTCATGCTGTCAAAGGTCTTCTGCATGCAGTCCTGACAGATACAGATATTGTTCGGA
This sequence comes from uncultured Roseburia sp., assembly GCA_944380515.1. Lineage (GTDB taxonomy): Bacteria > Bacillota > Clostridia > Lachnospirales > Lachnospiraceae > Roseburia. The sequence continues at coordinate 34,869 of CALWHT010000011.1, read as the reverse complement.
ATTTTAATCATCTTCCCCGCGATGTGCTCCGGTCTGCGGCAGATATAACAAATGTCTTCATATTCCGGCTCGTTATCTTCCTTCTTTTCCGCTGCGGAAAGCTCTTTTTTCTCCTGTTCCCCGGCAGTCTCATCCGTTCCGGGCGTCTTTTCTTCCTCGTCGATTACTTCTCTATAGTCATTATTGCTCATTTTTACCTCATTTCTGCGCTGCTTTGCGAAAGCCATAAATGTCTTATAAGTTTGATGTCAGGCAACGCACAGACACAAACTTGCGAGCGAAAAATTTATTTTTCACTCTTGCCTCCACTCAAATTATAATTATTATAATTCAAAAGTATCACCATCACAAGAAAATTGCCGATATTTCATTTTTATTTTAGAAGTTCATTTGACAGCAATAAAAAAAGTCCGGGACACCCCGCATCCCGCGGTGAAATGTCTCAGACTTTTCTTAATCGCAGCTACCACTTATCGCGCGTTTTCATTTGTGGTATTGTTGTCGTTGTTGTTCGTCATATCGTCAACACCCTGCTCCACGCCGTCGATAATATCCTTTCCGGCTTCGCCGACGCCGTCTACCACATCCTCAACAACGCCGTCCCCGTTCGTATCGGTTCCGTTTTCGTTTGTGTTATTGTCGGTTGTGTTGTTTTTGTTGGTATCCGTGGTATTGTCCGTCGCAGTGCCGTTGGTGTTATTATTATTATTGGTTGTTCCGTTGTTTGTCGTACCGTTGGTGTTTTCTGTGCCGTTGACCGTGGTCCCGTTTTGGGTCCCCGTATTATTTTTGTCATCCGTGGTTGTTCCGCATGCCGTCAGCGCGCTAAATGACATTGCAAGTACAAGGCCCGCTGTAATTACTTTGAACTTTTTCATAGTCATATTCTCCTTTTCTTTACAGAAATTGTTCTTCATTCAAGGATAGTATGACCCCTTTGTAAAAAGTTATACAACTTTTTACCGGAAACCGCCAAGTTCCCTTGACAGCTCCTCCTGCACCTTTTTTACATCCACAGAAAGCTCCTCGACACGCTCCCTCGTCATGCGGCTGACCGGACCCGAAATACTGAACGCATACCGCACTTCATTATGATAATCACGCAGGCTTGCCGCAATACAGCGGACGCCCTGTTCGTTTTCCTCGTCATCAAGCGCATAACCGCATTCTCTGACCTCAGCCAGCACCTTTTTCATCTCCTCGTAATCCGTGATGGTGTGCTCTGTCTTTTTTTCGATAATGCTCTCATTCCAAATCTGCTTTACCTCTTTTTCGGGAAGAGTCGCCATAATCGCTTTTCCGACTCCCGAGCAATACATCGGATGCACCATGCCCACATGGGAAACCATGCGGATAGTTCCGACCTTTGCTTCTATTTTATAAATGTAAAGTATATTATTTTCCTCACGCTGGACCAGATGCACCGTCTCGCCGCTCAAATCGGAAAGCCGCTCCATATACGGCTTTGCTACCTTCAAAATATCCATGCGGTCCAATATTTTCCCCGCCATGCTCACAATTTTGTAGGAAAGCATATATTTCTGGGTTTCCGCGTCCTGCTTCGCATACCCCATATACACCAGCGACATTAAAAGCCGGTGCACCGTGCTTTTGTGAAGCCCCAGCGCCGCGCTGATTTCCATCAGCCCCATCTCACCGTGCTCCGCAAGCATCTCTGCCACCTGAAAAATCCGCTCTGCCGACTGTACGGGATTTTTTGTCACCTTTTCCTCTGCCATAACTGCTTCTCCCATTTCTGCCTGAAAAAATACCAAAATAGAACCTAAATACTTTCTTCAATATGCCCTGTCCTTTGTATTAACCGTCCTTTCCACCGAATCTGATATTTTCTGTATGCAGATGAGTGAATCTCCTGCGTTTTACATTTATTAGCCACTATTCTGTATTGCACTTCGTAACTAAATAATTCCTGTCGTAAAACTTTTTCTGTTGCTTCCAACTGTTCAGCAGCTTTTACTAAGTCAGAGCCTTTTAATTCAATCAAATATGCAATTCGTTTTTCTTCATTTATTAACAAATAATCACATCTATTTCCGTTTTTTATTACAGTTCCGTCAATCTTGTAATGTGTAACATACATCTTTGCAGTATTTATTCCCTTATGATACTGCGGATTTCCTTTATCCCGCGACACAATCTGAGACGCATTTTTACTGCACAATGATCCAAACCCTTTTAAAGGCATTAAAACACCACACTTTCCTCATTTGCATGCTGTAACTCCAAAAGCCTATCAAAATCATGATTAATAACTTTTGATATTTCATCGATTCTTTCGTTCTGGATCATATGAATTTCCGGATCCATACAATTCTCAATCGTTCCATTTTTAACAAACCAGGAATTGAATTTCGCATAATCCAACCAAAGTGATTTCGGAATGATTTCACTCGCTTTTTTTGAATATTGAGGCTGGATAGTATGGGCATATAACAAATTATTCAGCGTTCCTAATACATATGGACTGTGCGTTGTCAGTACCACAGAATGGTTACAGTTATTGACAAGAGCAATAAATTCCGTAATATATTTTTGCGATTCTGGAAACAAATGCGATTCCGGCTCCTCTATAATAAATAAAATTTGTTTTTCCTGCAGCAAATAGTAAAACAATAAGTTTAAAATCCATACACATTCCTGCTGTCCTGATGATGAGAAATTTATTTTCACATACTTCCCGTCATCAAGCACAATCTGTTCTTCTCCATTATTATAGCGATATGCGCCGCGCAATATTTTTTTTACCAATTGCAAAGCCTGTGTCACAGGCTTTTGCCGCAAAGCTGTCTTTCCTGCTGAATAAGCAGCCAGTCCCTGAATTCCCTCCGAGAACTCAGACTTCAAGCGCAAGATCCGTTCAAGGTAATCTTGCGTACAACTATCCAAAGAGCGTTTTTGCATGTCATCCATAGTGGCATAAATATAACTAATCTGCTGCGACAACAAAGTTATCATACTGCGGCCTGCCGGAATATACACAACAGAGCAGCTATCATCAAATATTTGATTCAATTCTATTTTAAATTTTGTCAATTTGTCGTCAGCAATCCCTAATGCTGTTGCAGAAAAACAATTGTTTTTTTCCTGCAAAAATCCCTTTAACTCCGGACTGAATGTTATCCATATATAATTTGGCGCCGCATATTTCATATCATTTTTTAGTGAAATTTTTATGAAGCAAGTTTTTGTAAAATGATATTCCATATACATACCATTAGGCATACCCCATGAAGAACCAAAGGTTCTCAGAAATTTCTCACGCAGATAGTTTTCCAATGCTTTTTTCAATCCTTCTCTGCGATCTGCCTCAAACCCATCCCCTAATCCATTTACAGGAATGGTTTTAAATGCCTGTATTTTGGCAAGCTCCAGAATATCTTCTTTTATGGTCCTAAAATAGTAAATTGCTTTTGCAATCGTACTTTTCCCAGAAGCTTGAAAGCCCGTAAATACCATAAACCTGGAACATTCTAATTCACATTGCTCAATCGGTCCCAGCTTATGAATCATCAGTTTTTGCACAATTAGCTCACTCCTCCCATCTTCCAGAGATTATCGTTCCTTTATAGCTCATTTTACATCAAACTTCCGACAAATAAAACGGCAAATATTATCTTTTTAGCGGTGGTCTGTCGGAACTCAGGAGCTCTGCTCAGTCCCAGTGCGCCGCTCTCCGCATACAGGCCCGCAGGGGAACAAATAATACCAGACATAAAATAAAATTGGATACACAGTGGATAATATCATAGGGGATTCCCGCCACCCACCACGCAAAGGCCGTCCTTGGCCCTCCCAGAAAAAAATAGGGCAGCGAGCACAGCGCTCCAAAGGCCAGACCGAAGGCACCCGAAAATACACTCCAGAACCAGCGCGATTCCTGTTTCCGGAACAGGCGGGCAAGCAATGCCAAAAGCGGCCAGATGTAGGCATACATCACCCACCAGAGCCCAAAGCCGTACCACAGTCCCTCCAGCAGGATAAAAGCGGCCACCACGGGCAGCACCCGGTTTTTAAAATAAAGTGCATAAAGTATCACAAGCAGCGTCACCAGCTCTACGTTCGGAAGAAATGCCAGCGCGTGCTTCACCGCTTCCAGGGCGGCAATCATGACTCCCGTCACGGCTACATCCCGCGCGCTCCATCTTTTTTTCAAAACAACCTCACGCCTTTCCCGGCCTCTCACATTCCGGTTGTGTATACAATCCGGTATGCCTGACCGTCCTCAACCGGCTGCTGGTCCACTCCGTAGCTGCAATATTCCCCGTCTACATAGAATGCCCAATAAGCGCCATCCGATTCATAATCAGCCGTCACCCCGTTGACAGTTTCCACCATCAGACCATACTCCGACTCCGTTCCCTCCACGGTCAGTCCTTCTGTTTCCTCAAGCGCCTGCCGCAGATACTGTGCATCTGTATCGACGCTGTAGCTGACGGAAGCCTCCCGGTCATCCACAACCTCTATTGTAATGTGCTTATCTCCTGCTGCCGGCTTCGGCGCAAAATTCACGTAAACCACACCCAAAAGTACGGCAACTGCCACAAGCACCACTGCCGCAGCAACAATTTTCTTTCCATTTTTCTTCTTCGCTGTTTCTGTCATATCTGTCTCCTTTTTGATGCATACTTTGTTCAAAGGGAAGTCTATCACACCTTCCGGCGTACGACAAGGAAATGTTTTGGGAAAATACGGTTGACAAGCCATTTTCAGATGCTATAATATTATTGTACCGTTTCGTGAAACATTGTTTCATATTGTGAAACTCAATAAAAACAGGAACCAATTAATAATGAAATAAAAGGAGAAGAAGCTATGAACAAAGTATTAGAAGAATTTTCCAAAATCGGTATTATCCCTGTGATTGCCTTAGACCACGTTGAGGACGCGGCTCCCCTGGCAAAAGCGCTGTGCGACGGAGGACTTCCGTGCGCAGAGGTTACCTTCCGCACCGAAGCTGCCGAGGAATCCATCCGCATTATGTCCGAGCAGTTCCCGGAGATGCTGGTAGGCGCAGGTACGGTTCTGACCACGGAGCAGGTTGACCGCGCGGTAAACGCAGGTGCGAAGTTCATCGTAAGCCCGGGCTTAAATCCGAAGGTTGTAAAATACTGTGTAGACAAAGGGATTCCGGTAACTCCCGGCTGCTCCAACCCGAGCGATGTTGAGGTTGCTATCGAGCTTGGCCTTGAGGTTGTGAAATTCTTCCCGGCCGAGGCGGCAGGCGGACTCAATATGATTAAATCCATGGCGGCTCCTTATACCAAGATGAAATTTATGCCGACCGGCGGTATCAATGCGAAGAACCTGACCAGCTACCTTGATTTCAAAAAAATCATTGCCTGCGGCGGTTCCTGGATGGTAAATAAGGACATGATCGCTGCAAAGGACTGGGACGGCATCACCGCCCTTACAAAGGAAGCCGTTTCCACCATGCTGGGCTTTCAGCTGCTCCATGTCGGCATCAATAATGCTTCCGAGGAGACTGCCTCTGCAGAGTCCGCGAAGTTTGCCACTCTGCTCGGCGAGAACGTTAAGGTGGGCAACAGCTCCATGTTCGTCGGCTCTTTAATCGAAATGATGAAGAACCCGGGACGCGGAACACACGGCCATATCTGCATCCAGACCAATTACCTGGATCGCGCCATCTATCACCTTGAGAAACGCGGCTTTACCTTTGACGAGAGCTCTTTTAAATACAACGCCAAAGGCGAGCTGACCGTCGCTTACTTAAAGGATGAAATCGCCGGCTTTGCCGTTCACTTCAATCAGAAATAAGTAAAAAAACGGGGCTTCGGCTATTCGCTATTCGCCGAAGCCCCGTTTTATTTTTTACACTATACCCCCGAATAGGCCGCAAAACCTCCGTCAATCGGAATACACGCCCCGTTGACAAAGCCGCTTGCCTCCTCGCAGGCAAGAAACAGCACGGAGCCGATCAGCTCGTCCACCTCGCCAAAACGGTCCATCGGCGTATTTCTCAAAATTTTGCCGGTGCGTTCGGTCGGTGTCCCGTCCTCGCGAAACAGAAGCTTCGCGTTCTGCTGCGTGTAGAAAAATCCGGGAGCAATTGCGTTGCAGCGGATACCCACCTTCGAGAAATGAACGGCAAGCCACTGCGTAAAATTTGTCACGGCTGCCTTGGCGCCCGAATACGCCGGTATTTTCGTCAGTGGAGTGTAGGCGTTCATAGAAGAAATATTGATGATGGACGCTCCTTTTTTATGGAGCATATCCATCGCAAATACCTGTGTCGGGATCAGCGTCCCCATAAAGTTAAGACCGAACACGAAGGAAACGCCTTCGGCATCCAGATCAAAAAAGGTCTTCATCCGTCCCAGATCCTCCGGCAGGAAAAATTCGTCGTCCGTCGTCGCCTTCGGGTGATTGCCTCCTGCCCCGTTGATTAAAATATCACAGGTTCCAAGCTCCCCCACGATTTTATCGCGCGCAGCCTTTACACTGTCCTTTTCCAGTACATTGCAGCAGTAACCCTTTGCAATATAGCCCCTGCCCGTAATCGCCTCCGCATTCTTCTTTGCGGCCTCCTCATTCAGGTCAAGCAGAGCTGTCTTTGCCCCGCACATCGCCACCGCCTCCGCAAGCGCGGAGCAGATTACGCCCCCCGCACCGGTGACTGCCACTACTTTGTCCTTCAGATCAATTTCAAACGGTAATTTCATTTTCCCCTCCATTCCTTTTTGGCCGCCTCCCAGAGACCATTGATGTAGGCCGCGCCGAGTGCCCGGTCATAAAGACCGTACCCGGGTCTCCCGGTCTCCCCCCAAATCATACGTCCATGGTCCGGACGGATATAACCGGAAAATCCGTTGTCATGCAGAGCCTTTACAATGGCATACATATCCAGGGAACCGCAGCTGGAAAGATGGGCCCTCTCCTCAAACCCGTTCTCCAGCACGGCGACATTCCTTAAATGCGCAAAATGCACCCTCCCCATGGCCGTATATTTCGCCGCCATCTTCACCACGTCATTTTTATTCGAGCAGCCCAAGGAGCCGCTGCAAAGCGTAATCCCGTTGTGGGAATCGTCCACCAGCTTTAAAAGGCGGTCAATATTTTTCTCACAGGTGATGATTCTCGGCAGTCCGAAAATACTCCAGCACGGATCATCCTCGTGCATTGCCATATTCACGCCGCACTCCGCTGCCACCGGAATTACTTTCTTTAAAAAGTATTCCAGATTACTCCAGAGGTCCCCCTCCGTCATGGCGTTGTATTCCGCCACCACCTGCTTTAGTTCCTCTCTCGTATAGCTTGCATCCCAGCCCGGAAGCGTCAGATCACTGTCACTCTCCATGGGATTTACCGCATCCACCTGTTCCTGGTAGTAAACAAGCGATGTGGAGCCGTCCGGCAGCACATGGTCAAGCTGTGTTCTTGTCCAGTCAAACACCGGCATAAAATTATAGCAGATGCACTTGATGCCCGCTTTCGCCACGCGCCTGATATTCTCACAATAATTCTCAATATAGCGGTCGCGCTGCGGCTTTCCGAGTTTAATATCCTCATGCACGGGAATGCTCTCTATGACTTCAAAGTGAAGCCCGTGATCCTCGACCTGCTTTTTTAAGCCGGCAATGCTCTCCTCGCTCCACACCTCTCCCACCGGGACATCATATACCGCCGTCACAATCGTATGCATACCCGGAATCTGTCTGATATTCTCAAGCGTAACCTTGTCGTCCTCCCCATACCAGCGAAACGATAATTTCATATTTTCCCTCCATTCCTGCATCCTGATTTCCAGTGTTCCCGTTTTTACAGAGTTCTATGTATGTCCCGCGCACCATACCGGTGTTTTTTCTGTTTTTATATGCTAAAATAACATTGGAGGTATTGAATATGAAAGTAATCCGCGGCTTAGAATTTCACACTGACAGTAAAGAAGAAAAGCTTCCGGGCTTCTCGCCGGATTTCCCCTATATTGCTTCGCGTGCCGAACTGGACTGCTACCGAGAACCCTTTGTTCCCTGGCACTGGCATAAGGCCGTAGAGCTGTTTTACATAGAAAGCGGCGAGCTAAGATATCATACGCCAAACGGTACAATGGTATTTTCGGAGGGCTCCGGCGGCATGGTAAATTCGAACGTACTGCATATGACAAGCTTCCGAAAGAACCGGGAAAAAAATATACAGCTTCTGCATATCTTTGACCCTGTTCTGATTGCAGGACAGTGGGGAAGCCTGATTGAACAGAAATATATCACGCCCCTCATCACCGCTTCCCGGCTTGAATTGATCGCATTATATCCGGACAATCCCAGGCACGCGTCCATCCTTCATCTCATACGGCAGGCATTTGAGTTATCCGAAGATGAATTCGGCTATGAATTAAATATCAGGGAAGCCCTCTCGCAGATATGGTTTCGAATTGTACAATTATGCCGCCCCGCACTTTTGGAGGAGCCAGATACAAACACGAAATCGATAGACAAAATAAAATCCATGATGATATATATCCATGAACACTACAGCGAAAAAATTTCCGTTTCGGAATTGTCTGCGGCCGCTTATCTGAGTGAAAGAGAATGCTACAGGGTTTTTCAGAGCTGCCTGCATATGACGCCGACAGAATACATGAAAAGCTATCGCCTGCAAATGGCCTGCCGGATGCTGGCCGAAGGGCAGGAATCCGTCACGGAAATCGGCCATGCCTGCGGTCTGGGAAGCACCAGCTATTTTAGCAAAATCTTTCATGCGCGCACCGGCTGCACGCCTCTTGAATACCGCCGAAAATGGCAGGATAATAACAAAAATTGACAGCAAAACGATATTATATTCAATGATCGGTCACTATAATCATAATTGTAAATACCAATTCTGTTAAGTCCGAAAAGGAGTGGAACTCACATGAGCAGTGAAATTAAAATGGTTGCAGTTGATATAGACGGCACTTTCGTACATTCCGATTATACCTATGACGTCTCCAGATTCAAACGAATCCTGTCACGCATGAAAAGCGCCGGCTGTCACTTCGTAGTGGCGAGCGGCAATCAATATTATCAGCTTCGGGATCTTTTCCCCGGATATTACGATGAATTGTCCTTTGTCGCCGAAAACGGCGCTTTCGTCAAGGATGGCACAGAACAGGTTTTTATCGCTGATATGCCTCGGGAAACGGTACATTTCATTATTGATGTATGCAGAGAATATCCTGATATTTTAAATGTTTTATGCGGAATGGAGAGTGCTTATTGTCAACGGGGAACTGTGAGTCCGGAATTTTTTGAACTTTCAGGCATTTATTATCACCGTCTGAAATGGGTGGACGATTTTAAAAAGGTGAACGACCGTATTTTAAAATTTGCGGCAACCGTTCCGGATGAAAAAACAGATTTTTATTATGATATGTTTCGGGAAAAATTGAAAGGGAAAGCGCAGCCCACCACCAGCGGTCACGGTTCGATCGATTTGATTCTGCCCGGCTGCCATAAAGCGTCCGGACTCAAAAGGCTCGCGGAGCGCTGGGGGATTGCTCCCGAACAGTGTGCCGCATTCGGAGACGGCGGAAATGACATCGAAATGCTGAAATACTGCGGGTACAGTTATGCTATGGAAAATGCTTCTTACAGCGTGAAAGCCGCCGCAAAATTCATCTGCCCGTCAAACGAAGCCGACGGCGTACTTGTCACGCTGGAGAAGCTTTTTCCATAAATTTGATAAAAGCGTTTATTTTTTCATCTTCGGCTGGAAAATGATACTTGCCAGATACCCGAATACCAGGGCGGCGGAAATGCCGACCGCGCTCGCCTGAAAGCCGCCTTTGAAAATCCCCAGGAAGCCGTCGGCGTCGACCGCCTCCTTCACGCCCTTCCAGAGCAAATTCCCAAAGCCGAGCAGAGGGACGGTTGCCCCGGCTCCCGCAAAATCCGCAAAGGGCTGATATATCTGCAAGGCTCCAAGCACCGCGCCGAGGCAGACCAAAAGCACCATAATCCTCCCGGGCAGCATTTTTGTTTTTTCCATCAAGATCTGAACCAGAGCGCAGATTAATCCTCCGACCCAGAAAGCGTTTAAATAATCCATCTGTATTCTTCCCCTCTCACCAAAAAACCTTATCCTGCATGCTCGATCACCACCGCATGGGCGATTCCCGGCACTGACTTTCCCTCATTAAAGGAAACCGTCGAGAGCAGCGCCCCTGTCGGAACAAACAGAATTCTGCCAAGCTTTCCTTTTTCCACCTGCGGCAGAAAATGTGCGGCCAGCGTTACGGCAGAACACCCGCAGCCGGAGCCCCCCGCTCCCGTACCCTGTTTTTTCGGGTCGTAAATCTCGATTCCGCAGTCCGTATGCACGCCGCTGATATCGTAGCCCTCATGCTTTAGCAGATCAATGAGAATCTCCTGTCCCACCGTGCCCAAATCACCGGTGATGATTTTATCGTAATCCTCCGGCGTACGGTGAAAATCCCGGAAATTGCTGCAAATGGTATCCGCTGCAGCCGGAGCCATCGCCGCGCCCATATTCATGGAATCCTTCACGCCGTAGTCCATGATTTTTCCGGTTGTAATGCCGGTAATGCGCGCCTTGCTCCGCCTTGTGCCAAGTACATAGGCACCGCTTCCCGTGACCGTCCAGGTAGCAGATAAGGGTCTTTGATTGGCATACTCCAGGGGAAAGCGAAATTGCTTCTCCGCACTGGCAAAGTGGCTCGAGGTCATCGACACCACGTAATCGGCATAGCCTCCAGCCACACACATTGCCCCCAGGGAAAGCGCCTCCCCGCACGTACTGCACGCACCGTACAGTCCGAACAGCGGAACCTGATAATCCATCAGTCCAAAGGAGGTGGCAATGTTCTGCCCCAGCAAATCCCCGGAGAACAAATACCTGATATCCTCCTTTTTCAATTCAGCCTTGCCCACGGCCATTCCAAACGCTTCCTTCTGGAGTGTGCTCTCAGCCTCCTCCCAGGTATTCTGACCGAATTTGTCATCGTCTCCCACCACGTCAAAACAATTTCCGAGCGGCCCTTCGCCCTCTTTTTTTCCGACAATGCTCGCGCTGCTTAAAATATAAGGCGCTTTTTGAAATTGCAGACTTTGTTTTCCTACCTGTACATCCATACCGTCACTTCCTTTTTCTGAAATCACAGGAAACACCTGTCATATGTCACCTATCGCTTTTAGTATGGATGCTTTTCCTTTTTTTATTCGTCTTTTTTATGCTTCGCTTCGCTGAAAGCAAGCGCTTCCCGCACTTCCTCCGGCCGGATTCCAAGGTAAACGCACAGCGTCAGAAAATCGTCCGCATCCAGCGGGCTGCGGTAACCACGCCGCAGCTTTTCGGCGCTGATTCCCGTAGACCGCGCCGCAAACTCCGGCTCGATTTTGTTTTTTTCGAGGTATGCTATCATATAGTCCGTAACCTTTGATTTGTACACCTTATCTCACCTCTTTTACAAAAATCCCTTTTTTTCTATTCTATTCTGGTAGTTAAAGAAATGCAATCATATTTTTCTTTGCAAAGAAGAATTTATTGACTGATAAAATCAGGTAGGCTATGATACCAATACGAGGTAAATAAAATGCGAAACGAAAATATTCCAAAGGTTTTAAAAGAATATCGTAAGAAAAACAATCTATCTGTCAAGGATGTCTCACTGATGCTGGAACAGCGTTCCCTAAACGCCGCGCCCAAAACGATTTACGGATGGGAAAGCGGTCAGGCAAGTCCCAGCGCGGACGCACTTTTGACACTCTGCGAGCTCTATAACATTACGGATATTCTGGAAACCTTCGGCTATCAGGGCAACGAAAATTTCCATGTAACACCGACAGAACGCGCCGTGATTGAAGCATACCGCGCTCACCCGGAATTGCGGGAGGCGGTAGAAATACTGCTCGGCTGCCGTAAACCAAAGAAAACGACGGCACACAAAGGTCCCAGTATCTGGAAACAGGAATAAACGCGCGCCGCAGGACGCAAAAAGGCTGCCGCAGTCTGCGGCAGCTTTTTTATGTACGCTTCATATTTCTTAATATCTCTTTCTGTTCTCCCGAAATCCGGTAGGATTCCAGCAGCTTGCGGATTGCCATATGATATGTCTCATCATCCAAATCATTTTCCAAAAGAAATTCGTGCGTCTCTGGGGGAAACTTCGCATAAGCGGTCGCAATTCCCCACGCAACGCCCATTTTCCGGTAATAGCCCGGATTCTTAAGCTCATTCCACACATCAAAGACCCGGTCAAGATATTCCTCCGTGAGGAAATGATTCATCAGCATCACGGCGACAACGCGCTGCTCAAACTCCCGGGGAGAATCCTTATATTCCATCAGAAAATCCCACACCTGCGGACGGTGCTTCCTGGCCGTCTTAAAGGTAGAGCAGAAGGCATCGTTGACTGACCAGTCGTGTATCTTCGGAAGAAAACCGCGCGCCCAGGAAAGCATTTCATTTATCTCTCCCTTCGCATATCCGATGACAAGCCCCTGCAGCATAATTTCTTCATAGAAATCATCCCGCGCCCCCGCCAGGTACGCGCGCCAGTCCTCCTTTGCGATACGCTTTGCCAGCGCCCTGATTTTGGGCACACGCACGCCGAGGATCAAATCGCTCCCCAAAATCAGCCCCGACGTAAATTTCCGGAAACCGTCCTCTGCCTCCTCCTCAAAATATCGGCGGATTTCTTCGTTTGTCATAAATATATCTCCTGTCGCTTTTCTCCCGCAGGCTGCTGAAAGCTGCCCGTATTCGGGAGTTCTGTAACAACAGGTTAGCACAGAAGACCTTATTTGTCTATCCCGCAGCATCGGGCAGGCTTTCATTTTCGTACAGTTCGCCGTCCACAATCCGGACGACGCGTCCGGCATGCCGCGCGACCCCGAGATCATGCGTGATCATGACAATCGTGTTCCCCATGTCATTGAGCCTCTGAAACAGCTTCAGCACCTCTTTCCCGCTCTCCTGATCCAGCGCGCCGGTCGGCTCATCCGCCAGCAGGATTGCCGGCTGCCCGACTAAGGCCCGCGCGATGGCAACCCTCTGCTGCTGCCCGCCGGAAAGCTCGTTGGGCTTATGCTCCATACGCTCCGCAAGGCCGAGCATCGTGATGGTATCCATACTCGCCTCCCTCGCCTCCTTTAACGTCATACCGCGCATCAAAAGGGGCATGACAATATTTTGCAGCACATTATAAGTCGGAATCAGATGATATTTCTGAAAAATAAAACCGATTTTCTGGTTGCGGATTCCCGTCAGCTCTTTTTCCTTTGCCTTCTCAATTTCCACGCCATCCAGACAATAGGCCCCGCTGTCCATCACATCCATACAGCCGATAATATTCATCAGCGTACTCTTGCCGGAGCCGGAGGGACCTAAAACAGCAAGGTATTCCCCTTTCTTTACCGTCAGTGAAATGTCCTTTAACACATGCAGCACATTCTCACCCATTTTATATGATTTATTAACATCCCGGAGAGTGATAATTCCGTCCCTTTCCTCCCGTTCCACTGTTTCCATGATCTACCTCTTTTCAAATAAAAATTCCCGGTCCGTTTACAGCAGCATCCAGATTTCCACAATGACCTGCTCGCCGTCGTCGTCATTCTCCACTAAAATTTTGAGCAGATCCCCGGCCGCAAGCCTGGAAAAGGTCGTCTCGTTATCGGATGCGGTGTGAACCGTCACCCCCACCGGAATGTAGGTTGTGACAGTGCTGGTGCCTCCTTCCTCTCCCCTCTCAGGACGCGTTCCGGCTGCCATATCAGTTCCTTCCGCCGCTGTCCCGGCGGAGTTTTCTCCCCTCCCAGGACGCATCTCCGTGGACGTTTCCGCCTCATCCGACGCCTGCCCGTCTCTGCCCTGCGCCGCGGTAACAGCCGCCTCCGCGGCAGATTCCTCCACCTCCATATAAGTGACCTCATTTCCTTCTATGGAAGTGACATATGCATAAATAAGGGTCTGATTTTCTCCGATTGCTTCTTCCTTTTCTCCGCTGTTTATGCCAAACAGCACCCCCGCTGTCCCGGCAGCGGCGGACAGGGCGGCAAGCACCGCGATTACAAGCTTTTTCCGTTTGATATGAATACGCATTCCGTCCTCCTATTCCGCACCGAGCGCTTCCACCGGCACAAGCCTGGAAGCCTTGTATGCCGGATAAAATCCGAAGATGGTTCCCGTGATGACCGCAAACAGCAGGGCAATCAAAAACGCAGCGGCGGACAGCTCCACACGCACGCCCAGATATTCCACAACAGGCGCCGCGCAAAGGCTTGCCGCGACTCCCAGGATTCCTCCGATCAGACTGATTGCCGCCGCTTCCAGCAGAAACTCAAATAAAATATTCTTCTTGGAACAACCGATCGCCTTTAAAATACCAATCTCATTGGTCCGCTCCTTGACGGAAACAAACAGGACATTCATGATACCGATTCCCCCGACCACAAATACAATCGCCGCCATGGCAATCAATAGCATGGTGAGAATCTCATTGGATGCGGATGCCGCCTCCATTTTGCTCCCGGCATCCTCATAGGTAAACTCGGCATTCGGATAGGTCTGCGCAAGCACCTCTGCAACGTCCTCCGATACCTGTTCCACATTGTCTACGTCCTCCGCAATCACTGTGATGGTCGGGCTGACACTGCTCCCAACAAGATATTTCACACCCGTGGCATAGGGAATGAAAATCGAGTCATCCGGGCTGATTCCAGACGCCACGGTTCCCATCGGGGAAAGCACGCCGTTTACGACATAGGAGCGGCTGTCAATGTAGATAACGCTCCCGTAAGCATCTATCGCGCTTCCGAAGATTTCTTCCGCCACCGAGCCCCCCAGCACGCATACCTTATCCTTATTTTCATCCTCCGATTCGGCAATAAATTCTCCGACTGCAAGCGAGAGATTGCTCATCTGCGCGTACTCCTCCCTGACTCCCGCAATCGTATAGGTCTGCGCCTCGTCAAGCTCGCCTCCCTCGACGGAGGAACGCGTACTGTAGGAGATACAGACAGCATGGGAAACCGGAACCGCCTTTTCCATTACATGGGACAATATGGGAAAGGAACTTGTTCAGCTGAGCGTACAGTACTTCTTTACCTGGATCTTTTATTATTTACAGTCCTACCTTATGGCAAATGTGGCGGAAAATCTTGTACTGAATTTAAGAAAACAGGTATCCGCAAAACTCAACCGCCTGCCGCTTCGCTTTTTTGACCAGAATAAAGTAGGTGAGATTTTAAGCCGTGTTACCAGCGACCTGGATAAAATTACGGAAGTTATGCAGACCGGTTTATTGAAGCTGATTGTTGCGATTGGCACCATTATCGGTTCACTGATCATTATGTTTTATTACAGTATTTCGCTTACCTGTATCTTCCTGGTGTTCATGTTCATCAGTATGATGATCACAAAAGCCGTTTCCGAAAAGAGCCTGAGATATGCGGCAGAGCAGCAGGAAACCATAGGTGACCTGACGGGAATCGTGGAAGAATTCTATAACGGACGAAATGTAATCAAAGCCTACAACCATGAGGCGGAGAGCTTGGAGCAGGTAGCAGCGGCAGCCGAAAACGCCTGTGCAGCCAACCAGAAAGTGGGCTTTTTGACAAACTGTGTAAACCCGCTTATCCGTCTGCTTACCAGACTGGCCCAGGTAGTGATCGCGCTGATCGCCGGCCGGGCAATGTTAAACGGAACGATGACAGTCGGTGTTGTTCAGGCATTTTTCCAGTATATTAACCAGACGGCGGAGCCTCTGACGGAAGCCTCTTATATGATCAACTCCTTACAGGCCGCTTTCGCTTCCGCAAAGCGTACCTTTGAACTCTTAGATGAGGAGGAAGAAATTCCGGATCCGGTTTCTCCCGTCTTTCTGCCGAGAGCCAGGGGTGAAATCCGGTTTGAACATATCAGCTTTGGTTACGACCCGGCTAAAATATTGATGAAAAACATCAGCTTTACCGCGGCTCCGGGACAAAAAATCGCCGTAGTGGGAAGCACCGGCGCCGGTAAGACCACCCTCGTAAATCTGCTGATGCGCTTTTATGAAATCAACAGCGGAAAGATACTGATTGACGGCATCAACGCTTCAGATATGAGCCGCAGCGGACTGCGGAAAAATTTCGGTATGGTTTTACAGGATACATGGCTGTTTGGCGGTACGATCGCCGAGAATATCGCCTATGGAAAGCCTGACGCCACAAGAGAAGAAATCGTCGCGGCAGCGAAAGCCGCCAAGGTTGACTACTTTATCCGCACGATGCCACAGGGCTATGATACCATGCTTGATAACGAGGCATCCAATTTATCCGCGGGGCAAAAACAGCTGTTGACGATTGCACGTATTTTCCTGTGTAATCCGCCGATACTGATTCTGGATGAGGCAACCTCCAGTGTGGATACCCGCACCGAAGTGGAAATCGGAAAGGCCATGAAAAAACTGATGGACGGACGTACCAGCTTTGTGATTGCTCACCGTCTGTCTACCATCCGTGACGCCGATACCATTTTGTTTATGGAACACGGAAACATTATCGAACAGGGCAACCACAAAGAGCTGCTGCAAAAGAAAGGCGCTTATGCCGCGCTTTATTACAGCCAGTTTGAATAATTTAACAGCAAAAGGGGTCAAACCGGGCAAAACCGGCTTGGCCCCTTTTCTTTATAAATTTAAAAACCTGTCCCATTCCTCCGTGTCCTGCTCTCCCTTTACAACCAAAAGAAACGTATGGTCCTCCGTATCCACGGAAAATGTATAAATGCCGTCCTTTTTCTCCGCCGAATAAAGCGCGCAGCCCTCCAGCCTTCGAAAACCGGCGGCGTATTCTTCCACCGGCAGCACAATGTCATCCTTCTGTTCCCGCAGTTTCCCGTCCGCGTCATAGACCTTATAGCCCTCCTCCACAAAGGACAAAATCTCTGCCCCTCCGATGGTCAGCGTAAGGCCGTTCGCCCTCATGGTGCGAATATCCCGGTTGCAGGAATTTTCCGGCAGGATTTTCACCTGGTCCAATTCCATCACAAACAACCCCGTCATGAAACGAACCTCCGCTATATACGCCTCCGCAAATTCAAAATGCTCCAGCTCATTGACCGTACGATATTTCAATTTCTGTCTCTCCCTTCCGTTTATCCGGGCTTCCTTTCTGGCTTCTTTCGCTCTGCCCGCCGTCTGATTTTCTTATTATCCTACCAAAATTTCCTGCCTTTGACAATTCCCGAAAAATACCGTACAATTTTCCTATTCTATAATGATAACACGGAATGGAGATTACTATGAGAAAAATTGCTTTTTTTGACGTTGACGGCACACTCACCTCGGAAATCGACGGAAACATTCCCGAGAGCACTGTCTCTGCGATCCGCAGGGCCCGTGAAAACGGTAATCTTATGTTTATCAATACGGGCCGCTGCTTTCAGAATCTGGAACCGCGCTTCCGCGAGATCGGCTTTGACGGCTACATCTGCGGCTGCGGGACAAATATTTTCTGTCAGGGCAAAGAAATCCTGCACGTAGCTCAGACCCATGAGATTACGATGCAGCTTCTTAAAAAGGCAAGGGAGACAAATATCGATATTATCTTCGAATCCCGCAAAGAAACCGCCTTCGATATGACAAGGCCTCTTAACAATCCCGAATGCATAAAGCTGTATGAGGAATTTGTGCAGCGCGGCTATGATATGCCCGAAAATCTGGAACATCCGAACTTTTACTGTGATAAATTCGTCATCTGGTACCAGGAGCCCGCGCAGCTTGAAGCGTTCCGCAGCATAAGCGACCGCTATTTTGAATGTATCGACCGCGGCGGCCTCTTCCGGGAATTTGTGCCGCTCGGTTATTCCAAAGCGACCGGCATCCGGTATGTCCTCGAATACTGCGGTCTCGATAAGGATACCGCCTACGCGTTCGGCGACAGCAGCAACGACATTCCCATGCTTCAATTTGTTCCGAACAGCATTGCCATGGGAAACGCTTCGCCCGACTCACTGTTTGAACAGGTGTCCTATGTAACCGCAAAGGCCAGCGAAGGCGGTATCGAAAAGGGTCTTAAGCATTTCGGCTTTCTCGACTGAAACGCCGTTTAATTCTGATATACCGTCCAGTTTCCGTTCTGATATACCATAGAACCGCTCAGGGAAAGGCCCGGCTCATTTGCGCCCGGAATCTGGTTATTTCCGTCGGTAAACAATACCAGCGGATTCGTAATTTCATCCGAAACCTCATATTTATAGAGCGTGTCGGAAACGTGCGTCATGCTCACCCCGGGCCATTCCCCGTTGCGCACGGTATCATCGTCTGCGGAATATACGTAGCAGTATAAATTGCTGCCCCAGCCGTCAGGCTTATAAAAATATGCCGTATTTGTCTGTTCCGTTTCGGAATCCCCCGTGTAAGTATTCCAGTTACCGTCCTCATAAATCATGGAGCCGGACAAAAGCAGTCCTTTTTCCATATCGGCCGGATAACGGTTCGAATCACTGCTGTAAAAAATCACTCTCGGATCTTTAATCGTACCGGGAACCTCGTATTTGTAGATACCGTCGGAAACCTTGGTCATCTGCTGCCCCGGCCATTCGCCGTTATTGACGGTTTCAGTTGCAGAGTCATACGCATAGCAGTAAACCGGTTCCTGCCAGCCGGAAGGAAGCTTAATGTAAGCAACGTTGTCCGTCTCCTCCTCATGGGAGCCGCCCCCGCCGGTTGTGTTATATACGACCGCAACTCCGGTACTTCCGATATTACCCGAAATCGTACCGCCGGAAACCGTAAATGTATTGCCACTGACCTGATCTGTGTAGGTTCCGTCCGCCATCCGGTTTGCTTTCACGGAAACCCAGGTACCCTGCCCGCCGCAGTTTACCAGCACCACGCCGGACGTCCCGCGCTCAATGTAGGCAATATTTCCGGAGGACGCACAATACTCGTTCTGTCCCGCAAATGCATTGTGGAACTCATTTGCCTTCTCTACCACATCATAGGACCAGCCTGTAACATCAGCGCTTCCAAGCATTGTATTGTAGCTTGACGGTCTCGCAAAATAAAGTCCCATCGCGTCCGCTCTGGCTGCCACAAGCGCCCAGGTTTTGTTGATATTGTCCGTGCTCACGCCGCTGGAGCTGTTGTCCGCATAGGTATCGTGCGATTCCGCCCAAAGCACCAGCTTGTCCGCGGTTGCCGGTGATTTGTAATAATAGGAGGAAGCTGCCCCGGAAGCATTGCCGGAATTAACACTGTTTCGCATTGCATTTCCGGTCTGATTGTCCGTTACGCTCATATATTTGGTATAGGATGCAATCGAAAGCGTCCCCGCAGAATCCGGCTGGTCAAGCACTTCCCCGTAGCAGTAAAGGTCGATTCCCCTGGTGGAGGCCGCATAGCTCTCTGCCCCTTCAATTACGGTCGGCCAGAACTGGCTGCCGCAGCCCGAGGAGGAATCATCCGGCGTCTCGATATGCTTTGCCGCGTCAAAACGGAAACCGTCCGCTCCCGCGTCGATACATTCCTTCAGATAATTCAGCACATACTGCTGGATTTTGGAATTTCCGGTATTTAAATCGGGCAGCCCGCCCATGCAGTACTGGGTAATTTCATAACGGCTGTTGTAATTGTTGATATTCTTCGAAATATCGTGCCAGCAGCTCCAGTCATTGCGGATATCATCGGGAATGGCAGAGGATAAATCATTTCCCGTCGTATTTCCGAGATGATTTGCGACCACATCGACAATGACCTTGATTCCGTATTCATGCGCCGTATCGCACATATCCTCAAATTCCGCTTTTGTTCCGAGCGCATTTGTCCCCGTATTATCAATATAAAAGCCTGCCGGCTGATAGTAAAGCCACCAGCTGCTCCCCTGCGTCCTTCCTTTTGTCGACTCCTTGCAGAACTGAATCGGCGATGTCTGGATTGCGGAAAAGCCCTGCTCTGCAATCTCCGGAATATGCGCCTCAATATTGCTGTATGACCAGTTCCAGCACTGAAGCGTCACTCCGTCCTGAATGTCATCGGCAAGCCCGCAGGCATCCGCCGTCTGTGCAGCGGCGTTTTGTTCATTTCCCGCATACACCGAAACCGTCCCTGCCCCGGCCGCATTCCCAAACAGAAATGCAGAAACCAGAGCCGCCGACAGCAGCCCTCTGTAAAATCTTTTTCCCTTCATACATACCTCCATTTTCCTGTACTTTCAAATACTCTCTCGAAGCTTCTTTTTTAACCATATGATTTACAATAATCGTAAGCTTCTTTGCCACTTTTCACAAGCATTTTTTTCGTTTTTTTTCGTAAACGTGATTTTTCACAACTACAGCGAAAAAATTTGGCGATTTATGCGTTATTTTTTGTGCATTTTTCCCATTGTGCAGGATAAGTCTGAATTCAGGTACTTTTTACACATGAATCCCGTAAAACGTGCGCCGCCAGGCGCACCACGCAAAAATACCGGGCAGACCGTCCCTTCGAACAGCCCGCCCGGTACCTTTCTTTCACCGGCCTTTTTATGAGGAAAAATCCATCTCTGCAATATTTTTGACAAGCGCAAGCATCTGCTCCCTTGACTGAACGCCCCGCGCCGCCTCTATCACCTGGCGCTTTTCATCGTCTGTCATGGAGGAAAAATGATTCATTGCCTCCTCGTTCATTGCAAGCCCAAAGCCAAGCCCCATCGGGAGACCGTCTTCTTTAATCATACCGCTGCCTTCCTTTCACTGCTTTACCGAATTTTCCATCCTTTGTATTTTCCCTGTCACATCATCCCCAGGATTTTAAGAATCCAGTAAATTAGCCCAAGCACCCAGCTTGAAAAGATTCCGTATAAAATAACGGGTCCGGCAATGGTAAAAATTTTACATCCGATACCGAAAACCTGACCTTCCTTTTGAAATTCAATGGCCGGAGCCGCCACGCCGTTGGCAAACCCGGTAATCGGCACTAAAGCTCCCGCGCCTCCCCAGTTTGCAAGGGAAGGGTACAGATTCAGTCCCGTGAGCAAAATGGATAACAGAATCAAAATGAGACTGCACCAGCTCCCGGACGTCTCCTGATCCAGTCCGTAGGATTTGCAGGTGTTTAAAATAAACTGTCCCAGCACACAGATTGCCCCGCCCGTGACAAATGCCTTGACCATATTCACCCATAGATTGTGGGTCGGCGTTACTTCCTTCACATAATCGTTATACTTTTTATTCAGCCGCTCCTTTTTCTCGTCCATACACTTCCCTCCGTTTCTCTGCTTCCGCCCGCATAGCGATGCCGGCATCCGTCACTGGTAGTATGCACGGACAGAGCGAAGCTTATACAGACTTTTCGGAAATGTCGGACGCTCCCGCCGGAAGCTGTACTGTCCATAAATACGCTTCCGTTTCTCCCATCAGCAGCAGCTCCTTCATCTGACCGTCGTATTCTTCCGTGGGCTTGTACCCGCTCAGCAGATGAAGCAGCCACGCTTCTCTTTCCTCCCCCGGCTCGCGCCCTTTCAGATGCTCCGCCAGGAATTCCGTCAGCTCCTTCGGCCGGATTTCTTCCTCCGGCGCCAGCCCGAAAAGCTTCGCGGCAAGTCCTGCCGCGTAATAGAATTCATAGTTTCCGGTCAGCACGGATTTTTGCATATTACATTTGATAATGACGCTCTGACGCGCAATAGATGGTACCATTTTTCTCTCTCCAGTCGTTTGCGATATTTCTTTTTATTGTAATCGCAAAAACCGAAACCGTCAATTCAGACCCAGACCGATTCCTGTCAAAAAATAGTAAAGCGAGCCGCAGGTTTTTCCGAGCGCCATGGTAAACATCACCCATTTGAGCCCCTCCTTGAGCCTCATCCTGCGGAACATAATCGGAAATGTATTCAGGATTTCCGCGAGCGCTACGGCCATACAGCCCACAAAAATTCCGGCGGACAGGCCGTAGGCGCACAGAAACAAAGGTCCCAGCGGAAATCTCAGGTCCAAAAATACCGAAGCGATATTGCCCAGGATGCCGCCCAGCATAATGGCGTGTTCAAAACGCATCGTCTCCGCCGCCCGGTTGCACTTACCGACCAGACGCGGCACAACACCGATGACAATCATAAATGCGAAGGTTCCCGCCGAGACTGCGAAACCGAAGGCAATTCCCAGAAAACCAAGAAAAATATGATTAATTAACATCTATGCTGTGTCCCTTTCTCCCCGCATTCTCGATGAAGGTAGTGTCGATATCCGTCTCATACTTTCGCATCTCAACCTGAATCGGCGTGGGATCCGGCGTGATTTTCTTCTTTCCGACATGGTTAAAGAAAATGACGATTCCGAGGCCGAGCCCGATGCAGTAACAGATTTCAAGCTCCGTCACCCCCGCAGGTTCTGTGCCCATGACCTGCTCGTACAGCTTTCCAAAAACCTCCGTTACGGCAATATCGTTATTAAACGCCATGATCGTAAAGGCCGAGCCAAAAAAAATAATGACGCACAACACCGCCGTCTTTAAGACATTCATCCATTTCGGTTTTTTCGGATTTGGGATATACTCCACGATAAAATCGCTTTCTCCCTCGTTGGAAACCGTCAGATTCGGATACTCCTCATGTATCAGCTCGATAATTTTTAAAACCGAAAACACCTGCATCTGGTTTTTCTGCTTTTTCGTGTCAATGGCATCCGAAAAGCTGTATATTTTTTTCTGTTTCAGCTTTCGTAAAACGGCCTCGTCGGCACACTCCATCTTCGCAATATCCTCAAGCTTCACATGCCTGTCAAACACAAGGCTATTTTTTTCTATTTTTAAATAAAGAGTCTCGTTACTCACGCCCACAGCTCCCCGTCTTCTCCGGCTTCCTCACAATTTTCCACCAGCATGCCGTCCGCAGGAACCTCGCTTTCCCTCATATGACTGATATAAAAGCAGGCGCCCAAAACAAATGCCGCCACAATCAGGCCCACAAGAGCCGCCCTGTATTTTCTGCAATTCATATACATTCTCCTTTCCTGTGATGTTTCTGATATCAGGAATTATTATGTCTGTTTTTACAAATATTATGTATAACATTGCTTTTTGCGGAAAAACGTGCTACCTTTTTACTTTAGAGCTATGATTTTTTATGGAAAAGAAAGGAAATGCAGGCTATGGCAGTGACGAAAGAGGTTCTTTCCCTCGCAGTGGAAACAGGAGACGCCCTGCTGCGCAACGGCGCTGAGGTTTACCGTGTCGAGGATACGGTAATGCATATACTGGAAGCCTATGAAATTGAAAATTATGATGTGTATGTACTCTCAAACGGCATTTTTGCCAGCGCGAACGAGGACAGGGACGACGCGTGCAGCATGGTACGCCACATTCCCCTCGGAAAAATGCATCTCGGAAGGATTGCGGCGCTCAATCAGCTCTCCCGGGAAATCTGCTCCCACGAATGCACGCTGCCGGAAGCGTTCCGCCGGCTGGAGGAATGTAAGTCGATTCCCACGAACAGGCAATGGCTTGAAGTTTTTTTCTGCGGCATGGGCAGCGCCTGTTTCGGTTACCTGTTCGGCGGAGCTTTCGCGGATGCGGCAGTCTCCTTCCTTGCGGGCGCCCTTCTAAAGCTGTTTTTAAACCGTCTTTCGAAGCGCAGAACATCAAAATTCATCACGAATATTTTCGGGAGCGCACTTGTCACACTGGTGAGCCTTTTTCTGTATACCATCGGGCTTCCGATTCTCTATGACAAGGCAATTATCGGCGCAATTATGCCGCTGGTGCCCGGAATCGCACTGACGACCTCCATCCGCGACTTTTTCAACGGAGATTATCTCTCCGGTGCGATCCACATGATTGACGCCGTGCTGACCGCGTTTTGCATCGCCGTCGGAGTCGGAAGCGTAATTACGGTCTACCGTTTTTCCATAGGAGGTGCCCTGTGAATATGCTCGTACAGTTTTTGGTCTGCATGACCGCAACGATTTCCTTTGCGCTGCTTTTTGCGGCTCCAAAATCAGAACTTCTTTTCTGCGGCCTGACCGGGGCGATTGGCTGGATTGTCTATCTGGCCTGCATGAACCTCGGCACCGGAACCGCCATCGCGAATCTGACCGCAACCTTTGCACTGGCGGTCATTTCGCGCACCATCGCGGCCATCCGCAAAAATCCGGTGACGCTTTATCTGATTTCCGGTATTTTCCCGCTGGTGCCGGGTGCCGGAATTTACTACATGTCCTATTATTTTATCATGAATGAAATGAGCGAGTGCTCGCAGTACGGCATGGAAACCATCAAGGTTGCCGGAGCCATCGTTCTTGGAATCGTATTCGGCTCATCACTGCCCCAGGCATGGTTCAACGCGCTTGGAAAGGCCGGAAAAAAGCGCACTTAGTCCTGCGCCTCAATCCGCTGCGCAAGCTCCTCCAGATACTCCCAGCGCTCCATCTTTTCCTCCAGCAGCCGTTCCTTCTGCTCTTTCTCCGCGGAAAGCTCGCAAAGTCTGGCCGAATTGGTGGCGTTAACAGTCATTTCCCGCTCCAATGCGCTGATATCGTCCTCCAATGCGGCGATGTCATCTTCGATGGTCTCGTACTCTCTCTGCTCGTTATAGCTGAATCTTAATTTTTTCCCGTGCGTCCGGGTGGCGCTCTTTTGCGTGTTCTCCGTCTCCCCGGCAGAAATGTCGGCACGCGCGTGCCCCGTTTCTTCCTGTCTCATATCTCCCGGAAGCCTTCCCTCCGAGGCAAGCCGATTTACATAATCCGTATAACCGCCCTCGTACTGGCAAATTCTCCCGCCTTCCTCAAACGCAAAAATACGCCGCACAACACGGTCTAAAAAATAGCGGTCATGGGAGACCGTAATGACAATTCCTTCATAGCTGTCCAGATAATCCTCAAGAATCGCAAGCGTTTTCGTATCCAAATCATTCGTCGGCTCGTCCAAAATCAATACGTTGGGAGCCTCCATCAACACGCGCAGCAGATTCAGGCGCCGGCGCTCCCCGCCCGAAAGCCTGCCGATGGGGCTGTACTGCTGGGAGGGCGGGAACAGAAATCGCTCCAGCATAGCTGACGCAGACACCAGCCCGTCTTCGGTGCGCACATACTCCGCCGTATTTTTGATATAATCAATGACCTTTTCCTCCGCATCCATATAGGCGATGCCGGCTGCTTTAGCTTCTTCCGGTTCCTGGGTAAAATATCCGATTTTAATCGTCTGACCGACGGTGACGCTTCCCGCGTCAGGGCTTATTCTGCCGTCGATGATTTTCATCAGCGTCGTTTTTCCGCTGCCGTTTGGCCCGATAAACCCGATACGGTCATTTTTGAGAAAAATATACGTAAAATCGTCTATCAGTATTTTATCCCCGTATGCCTTTGCGATATGCGAAAGCTCAATGGTGGTTTTTCCCATCCGGGAGGTAATTGAGCTTAGCTCCACGCTTCCGTCCACCATGGGCGCAGCCTGGTTTTTGAGTGCCTCATAGCGCTCGATTCTTCCCTTCTGTTTGGTTGTCCGCGCCTTCGCGCCTCTGCGTATCCACTCGATTTCCTTGCGCAGGATGGCCTGCCGTTTCCGCTCCCCGGCCTGCTGAATTTCCTCCCGCGCGGCCTTTCGCTCCAGATACCCGGAATAATTTGTCTCATAGCTGTAAATCTTTCCCTTATCCACCTCCACAATCCGGCTGCAGATGCTGTCTAAAAAATAGCGGTCATGCGTCACCATGACGAGCGCCCCCCTCCATTTTTTCAGCGTATCCTCCAGCCAGTCCGCCATGGCCGAGTCAAGATGATTCGTCGGCTCGTCCAGCACCAGAACGTCACAGGGAACGAGCAGCGCGGCGACCAGCGCCAGCCGCTTTCTCTGCCCTCCGGAAAGCTCTCCCACCCTGGCGGAAAAATCTGTGACACCCAGACGCGTTAACATCGCCTTCGCATCGCTCTCAAGATTCCAGAATTGTGTCTGGTCATATATATCTGCATGATTTCCTGCATTTTCCGTGACAGATGAATGTTGTGAGCCGGAATTCTGATTACAGCAGGCAAGCACCCCCTCCAGAACTGACAACTCAGAGTCAAAAACCGGATTTTGCGGCAAATACCGGACTACGATATGCTTCGCCCTTGTCACGGTTCCGGAATCCGCCTCCTCAAGTCCCGCCAAAATCTTAAGCAGCGTTGACTTTCCCGTGCCGTTAATGCCGATAACCCCTATTTTTTCCCCCTCCTGCACATAAAAGGAAGCTTCCTCAAAAAGCTTCCTTTCGGTGTACACCTTCGTAATATTTTCTACGTTGATAATATTCATGTTCTTCCTCGCTTAATCTTCTTTTCCGTATTCCTCCGGTGCAGAATGAAACTTTCTGATATATTTCAGGCATTCCGCTCCCGGCATCGGCCTGCCATAGTAATAGCCCTGAATAAAATCGACATCCAGCCGCTCCATGGCCTCACTCTGTTCAGAGTTCTCAATCCCCTCGACAATCACCGGAAGCCCCAGCTTCTGTATGGTCCTGATTTCGTTCTCCAATACGATTCTGGCCGTACTGCTCTGAAAATATGCCGTCGTAATATCCTTGTCGATTTTGACCTCCCGGAACGGAAACTGAATCAGATAAGAGCAGTTGGAATTGCCGCTGCCGTAATCGTCAATCGCAAACGCCATCCCAAGCTTCCCGAGCTCCCGCATATGCCGCTGCATGAGCTTCGGCGCCTCGATGGCAATCCGCTCCGTAATTTCCAGCGTAATCATCGACGCCGGAATATGGTATTTTTCCAGTATCGGCATGATACTCTCTTTTAAATTCTTCCTCAGACACTGCGCCATGGAAACATTGACATGGACCGTCATAATGCCAAGCGACGGGTTCGGCAGCACATGCTTCGCCAGAAACCGGCAAACCTCCTCAAGCACGAACTCCCCGATATAGATAATGTTCCCGTCTCTTTCCGCAAGCGGAATAAACTCGTCGGGGGAAATAAATCCGAGCTTTTCATCCTTTAAGCGCACCAGCGCCTCCAGCGATACAATCCTTCCCTGGCGCAGGGAATAAATCGGCTGATACCAAACCTCAAAGCTTTTCCGGCGGATTGCCTGCCCGACTGCAAGCTCCACCTGGATTCTGCGGCGATACTTTTTAATAAGCGCCTCATCGGTCCGAAAAACCGTCTGGTTTCCGGCGCTTTTGGCTCGCTCCTTTAAATACCCGCACATCCCCCGATAGTCGGGAAGCGTATGAAAATCCTGCGGATAGCGCTGTATGAGAATCGCGGCATTCACCGACACGTCATTGTGAGACACCTGCCAGTCTGCCGCAAAACGTTTTTTTATTTCCTCCGTAAATCTCTGCGCGTCCTCCGCCGAATCGGCAATCACGGTAAAGGCAGCCCCGGAATTGCGGAACACATGATATTTCCCGCACAATTGCAGCAGATACGCGCCGACCATTGCCAAGATCTGCCTGCTGCTCTCCTCCCCCAAAACCGTTCCGATATGCCCAAACTGCCGCAGATAGATCATCAGCAGCACGCGCTCCTGCGGGTGCGCCAGCAGATTTTCCATCTGGTTTTCAAACGCTTTCTCATTTGCCACGCCCGATACACTGTCGATAAGCTGCTCCCTGTTCTGCATTGCCATATAAAGCATCAAAAGAATGAGCATATTGCCGGTACTCGTAAGCAAAATGTCCCGCCACCGATACTGCGCCAGCACCGCAAGGACAGCGGCGGCGCTGTAAACGAAAACAATCACCTTAATCCGCGTGGCAATCGTTTTCCGGCATAAAAATATCATGACGAAGTTCAGCAAAAAATAGTAGCAGACATACAGATATCCCCAGTCTGCCCCAAAGCCCTGGCGATAAGCGCCCTCCTCAAAATAGTAGAAAAATCCGGTAAACGGCGTTGTCAGCACCATCGCCTCAAATGCCGCAAACGGCAGAATCCCAGCCAGTTTTATGACGCGCTTTTCCCGGCCCCGAAAAGCGCATATCACCTCCATATAACGGAACAGCAGGAAGGAGGCCAATCCCTCAAGCACAAAAAAGGCAAACACGAACACTTCGTTCCAGAGCACCGGAACGACTGCCGCATTTGCCAGTCCGACACATGAGATAATATTTACCATACATTCGCACGCAGATACGACAAGAAGCCTGCGAAACGCCCTTGTCTGCTCTGTGGGAAACTGACGTATCAAAATAAAATGTCCCAAAAGAACCGCAAAAATTACCAGCGATGCGATTTCAAAATCATAGTTATACTGCACCCGTCTTATCCTCCTGCTCCTCTTTCGCCTCTATGATCGCCTCGTTGAGCTGGAGCATTTTTGCATCAAGCATTGAGACAATACCGGAGCACTCCCTTAAATCCCTGCTGATATATTCCGGTGCATTGCCCTCAAATTTGTAATAAATCTTATGCTCAAGGCTCGCCCAAAAATCCATGGCCATCGTTCGTATCTGAATCTCAACCTTCGTGTCGATCACCCCGTCGGACAAAAAAATAGGCACCGTCACAAGCATATGATAGCTCTTATAGCCGCTCTCCTTCGGATGGCGGATATAGTCCTTCACGGAAATAACAGTAAGGTCATTCTGCTTTCCTATCATCTCGGCCAGCTTATAGATGTCAGAGGTAAACGAGCAGACAATACGGATTCCCGCGATGTCATTCACATAATTGACCATATTGTCAATCGACGACTCATATCCGTAACGCTTTAGCTTTTTGACAATGCTCTCCGGCGTCTTGATTCTTGACTTGATATATTCGATGGGATTATAGCGGTGTATCTGCTGAAACTCATCATTTAATATCTCAACCTTGGTACGGACTTCCTTTAATGCTGAATTGTACAGGAATATGATCGTATTCCAACTGTCTACCCCCTCACTCAGTGTAAATGGCTTATCCATACGCTTCTTACCCCTCCAATAAAAAATTCCCCTGAAACGGCATGCTTTTCCCATGCCACTATCAGTATAGCACACTTTAGGCATTTATGGGGAGTTATTTCAAAAGTTTTTCCGCTAAGCTTTTTAATCCTCCTCGAGCACCTGAAGCTCGAGAAAATCAAAATCAACGGCCTCGATGAAGCAATCCTGTGTAAACCGCGTCTTTGCATGACGCTTAAATTCCTCCACATTGGCATCCAGCCAAATCGGCTTTCCCAAATCAAATTCATAGCATGCCTGCTCGAGCGCCCGGAAGATTTTATGTGTTCTCGTATCCTCAGATTCATCCGCAACCGTTATGTCCGAAAGCAGATGCGTGCCTTTTATGATTTTAAACCAGATTTTCATGCTTCCTCTCTTTTCCTCCGCTGGCGGTTTGCCTCATACATCAAAAGCGCCGCCGAAACGGCCGCGTTTAACGACTCTACCCTTCCCTCCATCGGGATTTTGATATAAGTATCCGAAAGCGCCGCGATTTCCTCCGACAAACCGTTTCCCTCGTTCCCGATCAAAAACGCCGTCGCCCCGCGGTAATCCGGTTCATCGTACGCTTTTTGCCCTTTTAAATGCGCCGCGAAAATGTGGATTCCGTGTTCCCTTAGTTCCATGACGGTTTCGGCCAAATTCTCCGCAACCAGAAACGGGACACGGTAAACACTGCCCATCGTGGAGCGTATCGTCTTCGGATTAAACAAATCGACCGTGGTGCCGTTCATCACCACGCCGGTGAGTCCCGCGCCCTCGCCGGTCCTTATCATCGTTCCCAGATTGCCGGGGTCCTGAATACTCTCTAACACCAGCAGATGAGAGTGCTCCCCGCGCAGCAAATCCGAAAGCTCATAGACAGGCTTTTGTACGATACACAACACTCCCTGCGGCGTCTGCGTATCCGCCACGCTCCGAAATACCGCGTCCGAAACAACTTCATACCCTGTTTGCTCTAAACGCTCCCGCAGCTTTTGTTCCCGTTCTCCCTGCCCGCCCTGCGTGAGGCTGCGGTAACACGTCTCTGAAATGTAGACCTGCCGCAATAATTCCTCCGGCGCTTCCAAAAACATTTTTTTTCCTTCGGCCACAAAAACCCCCTGCTCATTTCTTGCCTTTGCCTTTTTCATAAGCTGGGCGATTTGCTTCATCTGCTGATTTGACGTACTTGTAATCATAGCTTTTCCACCGCAAGTCCCGCCGCTTTACGGCAGCGGAACTTCTCCTGTCAAAAAAAATAGGCGATACCTTTTCGCTACCGCCTATTTTATCATTCTGTCTACAGAGCGTCAAACACTCCTTTTTCTTTTATAATGAAAGGTTCTTGCTAATCTCGTACTGATACTCCGGAATCTCTTTCGTCATTGCCAACGCCTCGTCGATGTCAAAATCAACAAAATCGCCGTGACGGTAGCCCACTACGCGGTTGCTCTTGCCCTCACACAGCAAGTCCACTGCCATCGCACCCATCGTAGAAGCGTACACACGATCCTTACAGGTCGGATTGCCGCCGCGCTGCATATGTCCTAAAATCGTCGCGCGCGTCTCCACACCTGTTGCCGCCTCGATTCTCTTTGCCATGCTTGCGGAATGTCCGATACCCTCCGCGTTCACGATGATATGGTGCTGCTTGCCTTTCTTACGGTTCTCGATGATATGGTTTACGAGCTTCTGCTCATCATAATCATATTTCTCCGGCAGAAGGATATCCTCCGCGCCGTTTGCGATCCCGCACCACAGTGCGATGTAGCCGGCGCCGCGTCCCATTACCTCAATGATGCTGCAGCGCTCATGGGAAGTCGAGGTATCGCGCACCTTGTCAATCGCCTCCATCGCCGTGTTGACCGCCGTATCAAATCCGATTGTATACTCGGTGCACGCGATATCAAGGTCAATGGTTCCCGGAAGCCCGATCGTATTGATTCCGAGGCCGGCAAGCTTCTGCGCTCCCTTAAAGGAACCGTCACCGCCGATGACAATCACGCCGTCAATGCCGTGCTTGCGGCAGATTTCAGCGCCCTTCTGCTGTCCCTCCGGCGTTGTAAACTCCATGCAGCGCGCGGTCTGTAAAATCGTACCGCCCCTCTGGATAATGTCGGATACGTCCTTTGCTTCCATATCGATGATTTCTTCCTGAAGCAGACCTGCGTAGCCTCTCTTAATTCCCTTGACCTTTTTTCCCTTCGCGATTGCTTCCCTTACCACCGCGCGGATGGCAGCATTCATTCCCGGAGCATCGCCGCCGCTGGTCAGTACGCCGATTGTATTAATCTCTTTTGCCATTTATTAATTCCTCCTACCATAATTTACCCATTTATCTAATCTCTACTATTTTAATATCTTTAGGCTTTCTTTTCAATGCTCTTTTCTACAACTTTTAGATTATTTTCGCCCAAAAAGTTAGTTAAATTGTTCACAAGCCCCGGCTCTATCCGAATATTGAAGTTTTTTCCGAGTCTTTTCACGGCTCTGGGCGATGCGACATAGATGACAACCTCATCATTTCCGTCCGAATCACGGAGCATGTCATAGAGTGTCTGCTCATTCTCCGTAAACTTTTCCTTCGTCGGAAATTGCAGCCATAGCTCGCGCTTTGTCTCGTCAAATCCATAGATTCTCTCACAGATGAGCTTGCCGTTTTTGTCCTCCTCTACATTGGCATGTCCGCTGATAAAGACCTTTTCGTCCTCATTCAGATAACGGCTGTACCTCTCGTAATCTCTGGGAAAAACAATGACCTCCACGGTGCCGAACAAATCCTCAAGCGTAAGGAACGCCATCGTCTTATTGTTCTTGGTGTATTTAATCGTTTTTTCCGTGATCATGCCGCCCACGGTAACCGCCTGATTATCCTTTACCTTGACCTGGTTCGTTTCCTCATCCAACAAAAAATCGGTTGTCACGGCGCTTATATGCTTCCGCCATTTCTCCTCATATTCCTCCAGCGGATGACCGCTTAAGTAGATGCCGAGCACCTCTTTTTCAAACCCCAGCTTTACCTCCTTGCTGTACTCCGGAACATCCGGATAGCGCACCTCATATGCCCTTTTTTCTTCCTCGGATACCAAATCAAAAAGGCTCATCTGTCCCGCGAGGGAATGCTTCTTTTCCTGGTTGAGATTGTCAAGCAATGTACCGTAGGTCAAAAGCATTTGCTGCCTGTTGCCGTCCAGCCCGTCGCAAGCGCCTGATTTGATAAGATTTTCGACAGTACGTTTATTCACCTCGCGACAAAAAACACGCTCCAAAAAGCTTTGCAGCGTCATAAATCTGCCGTTTGCCTTACGCTCCTCCAATATCAAATCCACGACGGGACGCCCGATGCTTTTGATGGCGTATAAGCCGTAGCGGATACCCTCGGACGTTGCCAGAAAAGCGCCCTCTCCCTCATTGATATCCGGGGAAAGCACGCGGATTCCCATCTGCCGGCAGGTATAGATATACTCCGCAACCTTTCTCGGGTTATCAATTACGGAGGTCATAAGCGCCGCCATAAACTCCACGGGATAATAATATTTGAGGTATGCCGTCTGATAGGCGACCACAGCGTAAGCCGCGGCATGGGATTTGTTGAACGCGTATTTTGCGAAATCGACCATGGAGTCGTAAATCTCATTTGCCGCCCGCTCGCTGATTCCGTTCGCGATACAGCCCCTGATTCCCTGCTCTTTATTTCCGTACACAAAATTCTGCCGCTCCGCGTCGATGATGTACTGCTTTTTCTTGCTCATGGCGCGCCGGATATTATCCGCCTGTCCCATCGTATAGCCCGCAAGGTTCTGTACGATCTGCATGACCTGCTCCTGATAGACGATGCAGCCGTAGGTCGGCTCCAGAATCGGCTCGAGCTCTTTGCAGACATAGGTGACGCTCCCCGGCTCATTTTTCCCTTTGATGTACTTCGGAATAAAATCCATCGGCCCCGGACGATAGAGGGAGATTCCCGCGATAATGTCCTCCAGGCTGTCGGGCTTTAACTCTTTCATGAAGTTTTTCATGCCCGCACTTTCCAGCTGGAAGATACCGTCGCATTTTCCGGTGCCAATCGATTCCAAAACCTTTTTATCATCATAATCGATTTTATCAATGTCGATGGAAACTCCGTGATTGCGCTCCGCCAGCTCTACCGCGTCATGGATGACCGTGAGGGTCCGAAGCCCGAGGAAGTCCATTTTCAAAAGTCCCAATTCCTCAATCGTGGTCATGACAAACTGTGTGGTAATCGTGCCGTCCGAAGCCCTTGACAGCGGCACATATTCGTCCATCGCCTTTTGGGAAATCACGACGCCCGCCGCATGCATGGAGGTGTGGCGGGGCAGCCCCTCCAAGCGCTTTGCCATGTCGATCAGATTTTTGACCGTCTCATCACTTTCGTACATTGCACGCAGCTCCGGGTTCATGATGAGTGCCTTGTCAATCGTGATATTCAGCTCATTGGGAATATTTTTCGCAATCGTATCGCAGAAGCTGTATGGCAAATCCATCACACGGCCGACATCGCGGATGACGCCCCGGGCGGCAAGCGTACCAAAGGTAATAATCTGCGTCACACAATCCTTACCGTATTTCTCCACGACATAATCAATCACCTCGCCTCTGCGCTCATAGCAGAAATCGATGTCTATATCGGGCATGGTGACGCGCTCCGGATTCAGGAAACGCTCAAACAGCAGGTTGTAGCGTATGGGATCGATGTTGGTAATTCCCGTCGTATAGGATACCAGACTTCCCGCCGCGCTTCCGCGCCCCGGTCCTACCGGGATTCCGTGCGTCCTGGCGTAGTTGATGAAGTCCCACACGATGAGGAAATAATCGACATAGCCCATCTTGCGGATGACGGAAAGCTCGTAATCGAGCTTCGGCAAAAGTTCCTCGTGGCTGTCCGGGTAACGCCTCACCAGCCCCTCATGACAGAGCTTGTTCAGATAGCTCCAGGAATCATAGCCCTCCGGCACGTCAAAGTGCGGGAGCTTTGTCACGCCGAACTCAATCTCCACATGACAGCGATCCGCGATTTTCTGGGTGTTGTCGATTGCCTGCGCCGCATAGGGAAACAGGGCGCGCATTTCCTCCTCCGATTTTACGAAATACTGGCCTCCCTCATAGCGCATCCGGTTTTCATCAGATAATTTTTTCCCGGTCTGGAGGCAGAGCAGGATGTCATGCGGCTCCGCGTCCTCGGCGTAGGTATAATGTACATCGTTGGTAGCCACAAGTTCAATGCCGGTTTCCTGGCTCAGGCGCAGAAGCTGCGTATTGACCATTTTCTGCTCGGGAATCCCATGGTCCTGAAGCTCCAGAAAGAAATTGCCCTTTCCAAAGCATTCCTGATATTTGCATGCGGTCTTTTTTGCCTCCTCGTACAGCCCACGCACCAGGTAGCGCTGTACCTCCCCGGCAAGGCAGGCGCTTAAGGCAATGATTCCCTCGTGATATTCCACCAGAACCTCCATATCAACGCGCGGCTTATAATAGTAGCCTTCCACAAAGCCCTTGGAGACAATCTTCATCAGATTCTGATAGCCCTGATTATTTTCTGCCAGAAGCACCAGATGGTAATAACGGTCATCCCCGTGGGAGGCTTCCCTGTCAAACCGGGAATTCGACGCCACATATACCTCGCAGCCCAGCACCGGATTGATGCCCGCCGCCTTCGCCTCCTTGTAGAAGTCGATGACGCCGTACATTACGCCGTGATCAGTGATGGCCGCACTGTCCATGCCAAGCTCCTTGACCCGCGCGACATATTCTTTGATTTTATTGGAACCGTCCAGCAGACTGTATTCCGTGTGGACGTGAAGATGTGTAAATGACATAACTCACCGTACTTTCTATTTCTTATGCTGCTATCCATTATACATACAAAAACAAATTTTGTTTTATTATATAATCTTTCCTGCGGAAACTCAAGACCGTTACATCCTTGACGTGATACTTATGTCCATTTATAATTATCTACTGCGATTATTCTATATTTTTTATTGAAAGCTTTGGTGAATCAAATTGG
>CALWHT010000010.1 GCA_944380515.1 uncultured Roseburia sp. | reverse complement strand
TGCGTAGCGTGAAGTTTGCCGATATAGAAGAACAAGGCTTTATGCCGGTATATGAACGTCAAAGGATCACGGATGAACTTCATGATGCATGTGGTTTCCGTACAGACTATCAATTTATAACAAAACGTAAAATGAAAGAGATACAGAAAAAAAGTAAGCAAAGATAAAACATTACTATATTTCGAGTATGGAGTGCGAAGTGCCACAACCCCAGTATTTTCAAGGATTGTGGCACTCATTTTTCTTTTCAACTGTCAAAGATGGGATTATGCCACATTTATAAAAACATGGCAAGTCTGTTGCCTATTTTTGCAAATTGTGCGATAATGTTTCGGTAAGCAATAAGCAGTCACAAAATAGAAACAAAAAGTTTATGCATATTGAGGTTTTCATTACATGCAGACAAAAATATTAAAAATAGATAACGATCATCTGGACGATGGCTCTGCCATGCGCGAGGCCGCAGAGGCGCTGCGTGCGGGAGAACTGGTGGCGTTTCCTACGGAGACTGTTTACGGGCTCGGGGCCGACGCGCTGCGTCCGGAAGCTGCCAGAAAAATTTATGCGGCCAAGGGCAGACCCTCGGATAATCCCCTGATTATTCATATCTGTAAATTTGAGCAGCTGGGGTTGATTGCGAGGGAGGTGCCCCCGGAGGCAAAAAAGCTTGCAGAAGCGTTTTGGCCGGGCCCGCTGACAATGATTGTATGGAAAAACGAAAAAGTGCCATATGAGACGACCGGAGGAATGGATACGGTAGCGGTCCGTATGCCGGGGCATCCCGCGGCATTAAAACTGATAGAGCAAAGCGGCTGTCTGATTGCGGCACCGAGCGCGAATCTCTCCGGCAGGCCAAGCCCCACGGAGGCGGAGCATGTGGCGGAGGATATGGATGGAAGAATCCCGATCATACTGGATGGGGGACCGGTTGGAATCGGGTTGGAATCCACGATTATCGATCTGACCGAGAAGACGCCGATGATTCTGCGCCCCGGTTATATTACGCAGGCAATGTTAAGAGAGGTGCTGGGAACGGAGGTAGTGACGGATCCCGGAATTATTGCGGCAGATTCCGCAAAAAAGCCGAAGGCGCCAGGCATGAAATACAGACACTATGCACCGAAAGCGGATCTGGCGCTGGTCGAGGGAGAGGCGGGTGCTGTGATAGAGGCAATCAACAGGCTTGTGCGCGAAAAGCAGGCAGAGGGACTTAAGGTCGGGGTGATCGCGACGGACGAGACGAAGTCCTTTTATCGGGCAGACTATGTTGTGACGGTTGGGGCAAGAAGCGACGAGGATGCCATAGCGAAGCACCTGTATAAAATACTGCGCGAGTTTGACGAGTGGAAGGTGGACGCTATTTATTCGGAGAGCTTTTCCACTCCGCGGATTGGACAGGCCATTATGAACCGTCTGATGAAGGCCGCGGGACATCAGGTGATAAACGTTTAATTGGGAGAGGGAAGATAGCACATGAAACAATATAACAGGATTTTGTTTGTGGCCGAGAGCGGGACGTCGAGGGCGCCCATGGCGATGGGCATATTGGGGGAATATACGCTGAAACATCCGGTAAAAATAGAGGCAAGAGGGCTGGTCGTCCTTTTCCCGGAGCCTTTGAATCAGAAAGCGGAGGCCGTTATGATCAGTAACGGCATCAGCATGGAGGGCTTTATGTCCACACAGCTTACCGGGGAAGATTTTACCGAGGATACGCTGGTCATAGTGATGGAGCATGCCCAGCTGGAAAAAGTCCTGGAAAAATATGAAAACGCGAACCCCGAGAATGTACACGTCCTGACCGAGCTTGTGGGTGAGGAGCTGGAGATTATAGACCCGTACGGCGGCACGCTTCAGGCATACGGGCTGTGTTATGAGACGATGAGAAAGACCATCAAAAAGCTGGTGAATCTTTTGAATGAGGAAGAATAGGGCAAAGCGGAAAATACACGGAAAGGAATGGTGCGCAGCATGTCAAAGATAGTGGTGATGGATCATCCGTTAATTCAGCACAAAATCGGTATTATCAGGAGGCAGGAGACGGGCTCCCGGGATTTCCGCGCACTCGTCAGCGAGATAGCGATGCTGATGTGTTATGAAGCGACAAGAGATTTAAAGCTTGCGGATGTGGAGATTACGACGCCGATTTGCAAAACAACCGTTAAGGAATTAAAGGGTAAGAAGCTGGCGGTCGTTCCGATTCTGAGGGCGGGACTTGGAATGGTGGACGGCATGCTGACGATGATTCCGGCGGCAAAGGTCGGGCATATCGGACTTTACCGCGACCCCGAAACCTTAGAGCCGGTGGAGTATTACTGTAAGCTTCCGGCGGACTGTGCCAACCGGGAAGTGTTTGTGGTGGATCCGATGCTTGCGACGGGAGGCTCCTCCGCGGCGGCAATTCAATTGCTTAAGGATAAGGGAGTCAGAAACATTCGGCTGATGTGCATTATCGCGGCGCCGGAGGGCGTAAAGAAAATGCAGGAGGCTCATCCCGACGTGGATGTCTACATCGGAGCACTGGACGATCATCTGAATGAGCATGGCTATATTGTGCCGGGACTCGGGGATGCAGGAGACCGTATTTTCGGAACAAAATGAAAGAGAGTTTTTGCAGGAGGCAGAGCGAGAATGAGCGGCAAACGGGAGGATTATATCAGTTGGGACGAATATTTTATGGGAGTTGCCATTTTATCCGGCATGCGCTCCAAGGACCCCAATACCCAGGTGGGGGCATGTATTGTCAGCCCGGACCATAAGATATTATCCATGGGCTATAACGGGTTTCCGGTGGGATGCTCGGATGACGAATTTCCGTGGGAGCGCGAGGGAGAACCGCTGGAAAATAAGTATTTTTATACGACCCACAGCGAGCTGAACGCGATTTTAAATTACCGTGGAGGAAGCCTTGAGGGAGCCACGATTTACGTGACGCTGTTTCCGTGCAACGAGTGCGCGAAAGCGATCATACAGTCGGGAATCCGCAGGATTGTGTACGACAGTGATAAATACGACAACACGCCGGCGGTGGTGGCGTCCAAGCGGATGCTGGCGGCGGCGGGCGTAAAGCTGGAGAAATATGAGCGGACGAACCGCGAGGTACGCCTGACCCTGTAGAGCTGCCGGTGCGGAATGGAGGATGGGATTTTTTGAAATATAACAGAAAGGTTTTTCAGTGTCTGACCCTGATTCTGCAATTTGGACTGAATATGATTGTGCCGATCGTTATGTGTACGCTGTTTGGCGTGTGGATCGGGAGGAAATGCGGCGTCGAATGGATAGCCGTTCCCCTCTTTGTCATCGGTGCGCTGGCAGGATTTACAAATATATTTAAAATGGCAAAAAAGATATACGGACAGGACGGTGACAGGGACAAAAACAATGTTAAAAAGACTCAATGATGTATTACCGGAACTCGTTCTGGGAATTATTGTATATGGGATTGTGGTAGAACTTGCGGGTGTCTGGTTTGTGGAGGACAAGCTCCGCTACACGACGGGACTGCTTATCGGGATTGCGCTTGCCTGTGGGATGGCTATCAATATTGCCTCCGTGCTGCGGGATGCGGTGGAGATCTACGGAGAGGCGCACGCTCAGAGAAGGATTGTGGCAAAGTCCGTTTTGCGTTATCTCATTGTTCTCATCGTATTTTTAATCATGATGAACTTTGAACTGGGAAATCTTTTTACCGCTTTTATCGGAGTATTGGGCTTAAAGGTATCTGCTTACTTACAGCCTTTTACACATAAAGCTATACAAAAACTGAAAGGGAGAGGTGATGAGGATTCAGACGGGAAAAACAGTGAGCCTATATAAGGAGGTGAAATTGTGAATCATGCAATTTTGATGTCATCCGCAGCCGATAATGTTGATTTTATGATACATGGGATTATTTCCTATGAGATTTTCGGGCATACGGTGTGGATTACCACGTCGCACGTATGTATACTGCTTGTGATGCTGGTGCTGGTCGGTTTATCGATTGCGGCAAACCGCAGAATGAAGCGCGCGACGGAGACGCCGGAGGGATTTCAGAATGTATTGGAGCTTCTGGTGGAAAAGCTTGACGGCGTCATCTATGCAACCATGGGAAAAGTAGCGGCGCCGAAATTCGCAAACTACTTCTGTACCATCTTTGTATTTATTTTTGTAAGTAATATTTCCGGGCTGGTGGGCTTACGACCGCCGACCGCCGATTACGGAACGACGCTTGCATTGGGATTAATTTCTTTTACCCTGATTCACGTGACGGAATTTAAAAATCTGCCGCCGAAGCAAATCTGGGCGGATATGTGTTCACCGCTGCCACCATGGCTGCCGGTTTGGCTGCCGATTAATCTGATTGGCAATATCGCGGTACCGATTTCTCTGTCGCTGCGTCTGTTTGCGAATATTTTATCGGGAACGGTTATGATGGCCCTGGTTTATGGGCTGCTGGGGAAAATCGCGATTATATGGCCCGCAGTGCTGCACGTGTATTTTGATTTATTTTCGGGAGCAATCCAGACATTTGTATTCTGTATGCTCACGATGACGTACATCAGTCAAAACTACGAGTCGGAGTAACCGGCTTGGAAACAGTGAAATAATACTAAGAAATGGAGGATTATTCTATGAATATTACAGGTGAAGATTTAATTTTGGCATGTTCCGCAATCGGCGCAGGTTTGGCGCTTATCGCAGGTATCGGACCCGGTATCGGCCAGGGTATCGCAGCAGGTCACGCGGCGGCCGCGGTGGGAAGAAATCCGGGCGCAAAAAGCGATATTACCTCTACCATGCTTCTTGGTCAGGCAGTTGCGGAGACAACCGGTCTTTACGGCTTGTTGATCGGCATGATTCTGCTTTTCGTAAAACCGCTGACCTAAAGAGCTTTGTTTCGGCATCCCAAATATAATAAAAACGGAAAGGAGGCCAAACCTTGGAGGAGATGACAAGACTCTTTAATCTTGACTTTCAGCTTTTGCATGACACCGTGCTTTTGGCGATCGCAGTCTTTTTCTTATTTTTGTTTATGTCAAAAATGCTTTTCAATCCCGTGCGTAAGATGCTTACGGACAGAAAGGAAAAGATTGCAGGCGAGCTTGCGGACGCTGCGGGCGATAAAAAAGCTGCTGCGGCGTTAAAGGCCGAGTATGAGGCGAAGCTGAAAGAGATTGATAAAGAAGCGGAACAAATCTTAAGCGAAGCCCGCCAGAAAGCACAGAAGAATGCGGCACGCATTGAGGGCGAAGCCAGGGATGAGGCTGCCCGTATTATCCAGAGGGCCAATGAAGAGGCAGAGCTTTCAAAGAAGCGCGCGATGGATGAAGTGAAACAGGAGATGATTACCGTTGCGTCCATGATGGCGGCCAAGGTGGTTGCCGCGCAGATTGATGCGGCAGTGCAGGATACGCTCGTGGAGGAAACATTGAGAGAGATGGGTGAATCGACATGGCAAAGCTAGTATCAAAAACATACGGTGATGCATTGTTTGAGGTCGCCATCGAAAGCGGGAAGCTTTCCGATTACTGGGACGAGGTGCAGGCAGTGAAGGCTGCAATCGGTGAGAATCCCGGACTTTTCAAATTAATGAGTCATCCGAAAATTGTAAAAGAAGAAAAAATGAAAATCATCGAGGACATTTTTGCAGGAAGGATTTCCGGGGAGTTGGTGGGACTGCTCCGTATGCTTGTAGAAAAAGACCACTTTGCACAGGTGGATGCCGTGCTCGATTATTTCCTGGAACGCGTCAGGGAGCACCGGAATATCGGAACCGCCTATGTGACGTCGGCGATGGAGCTGTCGGATGCCCAGAAGGACGCGGTGGAAAAACGGCTGTTAGAGACTACAAAATATGTGAAATTTGAAATGCATTATGAGGTAGATGCCGCCCTGATTGGCGGAATGGTGATTCGTATCGGCGACAGGGTCGTCGATTCCAGCGTCAGGACAAAGCTCTGCGACCTGACACGTGAGTTATCGAAAATACAGTTGAAAGCAGGTGAGTGCGCTCCATGAATTTAAAACCAGAAGAAATCAGCTCAGTGATCAAAGAACAGATTCAAAGATATGCAGCAAAGCTGGAAGTGGCTGACGTTGGTACCGTAATCCAGGTGGCGGACGGCATTGCACGTATTCACGGTCTTGACAACGCAATGCAGGGAGAGCTTTTGGAATTTCCCGGTGAAGTGTACGGAATGGTATTGAACCTTGAGGAGGATAATGTGGGCGCCGTGCTCTTGGGCTCTCAGAAGAATATCAGCGAAGGTGATACCGTAAAGACAACGGGACGCGTTGTGGAGGTTCCGGTCGGGGACGCGATGCTGGGCAGGGTTGTAAACGCTCTGGGACAGCCCATTGACGGCAAGGGACCGATTGAGACGGACAAATACCGCCAGATTGAGCGTGTTGCCTCCGGCGTTATCGCCAGAAAATCCGTTGATACGCCGCTCCAGACGGGGATAAAGGCAATCGACTCCATGATTCCGATTGGACGCGGACAGCGTGAGCTTATCATCGGCGACAGGCAGACAGGAAAGACAGCGATTGCTATTGATACCATCATTAACCAGAAGGGACAGGGGGTAAAGTGTATTTACGTTGCGATCGGGCAAAAGGCCTCGACTGTCGCGTCACTGGTGAAAACACTTGAGGAATTCGGCGCGATGTCCTACACCACGGTGGTTGCATCCACCGCAAGCGAGCTTGCGCCGTTACAGTATATCGCTCCCTACGCGGGCTGCGCGATTGGCGAGGAGTGGATGGAAAACGGAGAGGACGTGCTGATTGTCTATGACGATTTGAGTAAGCACGCGGCTGCGTACCGTACCCTCTCGCTGCTTCTGAAAAGACCGCCCGGACGCGAGGCTTATCCCGGGGATGTATTTTATTTACATTCCAGGCTGCTTGAGCGTGCGGCAAGGCTTTCCGACAAGCTGGGCGGCGGTTCCCTGACGGCGCTGCCGATTATTGAGACGCAGGCGGGAGATGTCTCCGCGTATATTCCGACGAACGTGATCTCCATCACGGACGGACAGATTTATCTGGAGACGGAAATGTTTAATTCCGGCTTCCGCCCGGCAATCAACGCGGGTCTTTCCGTGTCCCGTGTAGGCGGTTCCGCACAGATTAAGGCGATGAAAAAGATTGCGGCGCCGATTCGTGTCGAGCTTGCACAGTACCGTGAGCTTGCGGCGTTTGCGCAGTTTGGCTCCGAGCTGGATGCGGACACCACCGAAAAGCTTGCACAGGGTGAGAGAATCCGCGAAATGTTAAAGCAGCCCCAGTACCAGCCGATGGCGGTGGAAAATCAGGTTATGATCATCTATGCGGCGACAAAAAAATATCTGCTGGATATTGCGGTGGAGGATATTCTTCCCTTTGAAAAAGCATTATTTGAGTATGTAGATACCAGATATCCCGAAATTCCGGAGGCAATCCGTACGGAGAAGGAGATGAGCGGGGAAATCGAAGCGAAGCTCGTCAAAGCGATTGAGGAATGTAAAGTGCAGTTTTTGAAATAAGCAGAGTGGGAAGGAGGATGCTGTTATGGCCTCGATGAGAGATATTAAAAGAAGAAAAGGCAGCATACAGAGTACGCAGCAAATCACAAAAGCCATGAAGCTTGTTTCTACGGTAAAGCTCCAGAAAGCAAGGAGCAGGGCGGAACAGACCAATCCGTATTCCTCGTATATGTATCAGACGGTGTCGTCGATGCTTGCAAAATCCGGCAATATTGACCATCCCTATTTAAAGGCAGGAAGGTCCGGGGCAAAAGCGGTTGTGGTGATTACCTCCAACCGGGGACTTGCCGGAGGGTATAACGCCAATGTTATCAAGCTTTTGACGGACAGCCGGCTTCCAAAGGAGGAGGTCTGGGTTTATGCGGTCGGGGGCAAGGGAAAGGAAGC
The DNA here is from genome assembly GCA_944380515.1 of uncultured Roseburia sp. GTDB lineage: Bacteria > Bacillota > Clostridia > Lachnospirales > Lachnospiraceae > Roseburia. Next base: position 68,970 of record CALWHT010000010.1, on the reverse strand, counting down.
TCTCGAACGCCGGGGCTATCGTATTAAGGAGGATAATTCCCATATTATCGAGTCTCCGTCCTATGCCGATGCCGCCGCGCTTTGTGCGCGGGTGCTTGCGGCTTACACGGCAGGGGAAATCGGAGAAATCTATCTGGCTTATACGCATTTTAAAAATACCGTGGTTCATGAGCCGAAGCTGATGAAGCTGCTGCCGGTGGAGCTTGAGGAAAATGACGGCAGTGCGGCGGAGCCGGGCGTGCTGATGAATTACGAGCCGAGCGAGGAAGAAGCACTGGATATGATCATTCCGAAATATATCACCAGCCTGTTTTACGGGGCGCTTGTGGAGGCGGCTGCCAGCGAGAACGGTGCGAGAATGCAGGCAATGGATTCTGCCACCAGCAACGCAGAGGAAATGATCAGTGATTTGACGCTGAAATATAACAGGGCGCGCCAGGGCTCCATCACGCAGGAGCTGACGGAGATTATTGCCGGTGCGTCCGCGATATCCGGATAAGAGGCATAATTGTTCCGGGTGAGAAAAATAACAAATAATTAAGGAGAAATAAGCGATGGCAAATAATATCGGTAAGATTACCCAGATTATTGGCGCCGTTCTGGATATTAAATTCACGGAAGGCAATCTGCCGGAGATTAACGACGCAATCCGTATACCGTTGAAAAACAGTACTGGAGAGCTTGTCGTTGAGGTTTCTCAGCATCTCGGGGATGATACGGTCAGATGTATTGCAATGGGTTCGACCGACGGGCTTGTGCGCGGAATGGATGCGATTGCCACCGGCGGACCGATCCGTGTGCCTGTCGGAGAAAACACGCTGGGCAGAATGTTCAACGTATTGGGGAATCCCATCGACGAGCAAAAGCCACCTGAGGGGGTAGAGAACTGGCCGATTCACAGACCCGCTCCGGCGTTTGAGGAACAGGCAACCTCACAGGAAATGTTAGAGACGGGCATTAAGGTCGTAGACCTGCTTTGTCCCTATCAGAAGGGCGGAAAAATCGGACTGTTCGGAGGAGCCGGCGTAGGAAAGACGGTGCTGATCCAGGAGCTGATTCACAACATCGCCACGGAGCACGGCGGATATTCCGTGTTCACCGGAGTGGGGGAGCGTACCCGTGAGGGAAATGACCTGTATTATGAGATGAAGGAATCCGGCGTTATCGACAAGACGACGATGGTGTTCGGGCAGATGAACGAGCCGCCCGGAGCGCGTATGCGTGTCGCCTTAACCGGTCTTACGATGGCGGAGTATTTCCGTGATAAGGGCGGAAAGGATGTACTTCTTTTTATCGACAACATTTTCCGTTTTACACAGGCAGGCTCCGAGGTGTCCGCTCTGCTTGGGCGTATGCCCTCCGCAGTAGGATATCAGCCGACCCTGCAAACGGAGATGGGAGCGCTTCAGGAGCGCATTACCTCCACGAAGAACGGCTCCATCACGTCCGTACAGGCGGTTTATGTGCCTGCCGATGACCTGACGGACCCGGCTCCGGCGACAACCTTCGCCCATCTGGATGCGACGACCGTACTGGAGCGTTCGATTGCGGAGCTTGGCATTTACCCGGCAGTGGATCCGCTGGGCTCAACCTCGCGTATTCTTGACCCGCGCATTGTGGGGCAGGAGCATTTTGAGGTGGCGCGCGGCGTGCAGGAAATTTTACAGAAATACAAGGAGCTTCAGGACATTATCGCAATTCTCGGTATGGATGAGCTTTCCGAGGATGATAAGCTTGTCGTGAGCCGTGCGAGAAAGATACAGAGATTTTTGTCCCAGCCGTTCTTTGTGGCGACGCAGTTTACCGGACTGGCAGGAAAATATGTTCCGATTGCGGAGACAATCCGTGGATTTAAGGAGATATTGGAAGGAAAGCACGACGATGTGCCGGAGAGCCGCTTCCTGAATGTCGGAACCATTGATGAAATAGAATAAGCGCCGTTGGCGCTTATTCATTAGAAGTTTGCAAAAACAGCAAACTTCGGAAAAATAGCAAGCCGTTGGCGCTTATTCATTAAGGAGGATGATATGGCAGAGGAAAGCAGACTTTTTGAGGTGGAGATTATTACGCCGGACCGTATTTTTTATACGGGGGAGGGTGATATGATAGAATTTACCACTGCGTCCGGTCAGATTGGCGTATATAAGAATCATATACCTCTGACAACCGTTCTGTCTCCGGGAATCGTGACGATTCACAGGCAGGGAGAAGAGGATGTGATTGCGGCCGTACATTCCGGTTTTGCGGAGATTCTGCCTGAGAAGGTCACACTGCTTGCGGAAATTGCGGAGTGGCCGCACGAAATTGACAAATCCCGTGCTGAAGCGGCGATGAAACGCGCCCGGGATCGCCTGGCAAACAGGACGGAGGAAATTGATGTGATGCGCGCGGAATTTGCGCTTCGCAAAGCGTTGGTACGGATTGATATTGCCAGATAATAAGTGGTCAGAATAAACAATAAAAACGGCAGAGATTTCTCTCTGCCGTTTTAGATTCTTTCAGATGCTTTATGTTGTTTCCATAAGCCTCTATCGGTTGATAATTATGCAATAAAACTGCCTTTTAAGGTAGTGTAGGAACCAGAACCCCGTGTTTTGATATTTACAATTTCGTAGGTATAGGTTTTTCCTTTTTTAAGAGGTTTGTTCAGATTAAGTTCACAGCCGTCGTCGTCCCAGTCAATGTAGGATGACTTCGAGGAATAAGCTTTTCCAGCCGAATCCCGGATGATAATATAGCTGCTTCGTTTATAAACGATATCTTTATTAAAATCGAATGAAAGCTGGTATTTATCATCGTCATAATAATCGTCGTAATCGTCGTCGTAATCGTCATCATAATAACCGTCATAATCATATTCGATATTTTTCACGGAGATGTTATTGCTTTTTGCGGGTACTTTTACCGTAAAGGTGAAGGTTCCGTAAGAGGAAGCCCCTCTGGCTTTAATTCCCGAAAGCTTAATCGTGTAGGTCCGGTTATATTTCAGGTTCCTGATATAAATTTCGCATTCGTCATCATCGCGGTCGGTCAGATAACCCTTGTAGGAGTTTCCTTTATTGTCCTTGACGGAGGAAACCTTTGCATTGCGCTTCCATGAAACCCGGGAAGCAAATTTTACATCTATCTCGGTATGATACTGGTCAAAGTCGTCATTGTCGTCATCAACAACAACTTTTTTCAGTGATATCTTGGAGTTTTTTTGCTCGGAAGGAACCTTTAAGGTCAGGGTCAGCTTCCGATAACTTTTGGTATCCATCTTTTTAATGCCGTTAATCACAATCGTATAAGTACGTCCGGCCTTGATATTCGGTACGGAAATCTCACAGTCATTACTGTCACGATCGGTCAGGTAGCCTTTGTAAGAAACTCCTTTATTGTCCTTGACGGAAGAAACTTTTGCATTGTATTTCCATTGTACCAGAGTTCGGAATTTTACATCAAATTCTCCGGTATACTTTCCGGTTCGGTTATTCCAATCTGTATCGTAGGAGACACGGGAAACATTAATTTTATTGCCTGTTCCGGAGGTTTTTGCAGTCGCTGTTATCCGGACGGAGTCGGCAAAGGCTGTCTGTGGCATTATTATGACGAACATACATAAGGCCAGAAAAACGGTCAATAGTTTTTTGTGATTTTTCATAGGCAACTCACTCCTTTTCTCCATTTATGTTTTTATTGGTATTGTATTATTATTATAATAAAAATAATTACTATTTTCAATTACTATGTTACTAAATATTGTAAAAATATTTATTTTGACGGCAGGCTCTCATTACGGTGTGCGTATCTATTTGGGAATAGACAAACTGCCGGGGAATGTCTATACTGAAAAGAGGAAAGGACGGAACAGAGAGAGCGGATGACATTTTATTTTGTACGGCACGGAGAGACGGATTGGAATGTAAAGAAGAAGATTCAGGGAAGCACGGATATTCCGCTGAATGAAAACGGGCTTCGGCAGGCGGCGGAGCTGGCGGAGGCACTGTTAAAACGAAAACAGGCGGGCCTGCTTGACGCGGTGTGCGTCTATACATCGCCGCAGAAAAGAGCGGTTCAGACAGCGCAGGCGGCAGCGGAAGCGTTGGATATTCCCTGTATGATGGAGGACGGACTGCGCGAGATGAACCTCGGCGACTGGGAGGGCTCTAATTGGGAAGTGATAGAGGAACAGCAGCCTGAGGTATATCATTATTGGAATACTCACAGGCGGTATACGCATACGCCTCACGGCGAGTCTTATAATGAAGTGCTTGCGCGGACGTTTCTGGCGCTTTCCGATATTCTGGAGAGAGAAAGCAGGGATGTGCTTGTGGTGACGCACAGCGCCGTTTTGATGGCTCTGCGCTGTTATCTTGCCGGTCTCCCGTTTGAGGAAATGGCGAAGCGGTTTCGGACAAAGAACGCGCAGATCGTGGAGGCCGGGGCGGAGGATATCCGGGCAGCAATCAGGCGCTTTAAAAAAGGTGAATAATAAAATGATTAAGAGCAGAATGTAAGATTCTGCTCTTTTTACTGTGCAGTTTCCACAATTTGGGAACTGCTTTTTTGTGAATGATTTTGACGGATTTTGGTTGACTATGAATGATTTTGAACATATAATAAAGCTATCAAAGATGAACGGTTTTGAACGGATGTGAATGAAAGTGGAGGTGAGAGTTATACTGACGGAGGAAAGATTTGCAAGAATTTTGTCCATACTGGAAAGTATGGGGAGCGTGACCGTCCAGCAGCTTATGACGGAGCTGGATGCCTCAGAGTCTACCATTCGCAGGGATTTAAACGCTTTGGCCGCGGACGGTCAGCTCACGAAGGTGCATGGAGGCGCTATTTTGAAAAATGCAGCCTACGGCACAACGGATGATGAGGTGCTGCACCGCAGGGAGCGAAACCGCGAGGCGAAGATGACCATTGCCAGGTATGCGGCGGGACTGATCACGGCGGGAGATTTTGTTTATATCGACGCCGGTACCACCACGGATTTGATGATTGACTATATTACCGATAAGAATGCGGTATTTGTTACAAATGCCGTTACCCATGCGAAAAAGCTCGCGGGCAGGGGCTTTACCGTTTATATTCTCGGAGGAGAGTTTAAGGCGGTGACGGAGGCGATCGTCGGCGAGGAAGCTGTGGCGTCGCTGGAAAAATATAATTTTACCAAAGGCTTTTGGGGGACGAACGGAATCACCAGAGAAAGAGGATTTTCCACTCCGGAGGTCAAGGAAGCGATGGTGAAGCAAAAGTCCATGCAGAATTGCAAACAGCGTTATGTGCTTGCCGACACAAGTAAGTTCAATCAGATTTCCAGCGTGACCTTTGCTCCGTTTGAGAGCGCCCAAATCATTACGACAGGACTTGGTCAAACGGCGTTTAAAAAATGCAAAAATGTAATTCAAATATAAAGAAGGGAGAGGGAAAGGCATGATTTATACGGTAACATTTAATCCGTCGCTGGATTATATTGTGACGGTACCGCAGTTTGTCTGCGGGAGAGTGAACCGCACGACGGAGGAAAAAATCTTTCCGGGCGGCAAGGGAATCAACGTTTCCATGGTGCTGAAAAATCTCGGACTGGAAAATACGGCGCTTGGGTTTTATGCCGGTTTTACCGGGGAGGAATTAAAACGGCTTGTGGAGGAAAAAGGAATTTGCGAGGATTTTATTCCGGTGCGGGAGGGCATGACACGAATCAATGTCAAGCTGCGTTCCGAGCAGGAAAGTGAAATCAACGGGCAGGGCCCGGCGATTGCGGCAGAGGATATCGATGCCCTTTATGCAAAGCTGGAGCGCTTAAAGGAAGGTGATATTCTGGTGATGGCGGGCAGTATTCCCGATGTGATGCCGCAGACCATTTACATGGATATTATGAAACGTCTTGCCGGTAAAAATCTGAAAATTGTTGTGGACGCCACAAGGGATTTGCTTGTAAATGTGCTTCCCTATCATCCGTTTTTAATTAAGCCGAATAACCATGAGCTTGGAGAGATTTTCGGCGTGACCATAGAGGACAAAGCCAAGGTCGTTGCCTATGCCAGGAAGCTTCAGGAAAAGGGAGCCCGAAATGTACTGGTATCCATGGCAGGAGCGGGCGCGGTGCTTGTCGCCGATGACGGAAGCGTATTCCAGGCCAAGGCGCCGAAAGGCAGGGTTGTAAATTCCGTGGGTGCGGGAGATTCCATGGTGGCGGGCTTTTTGACGGGCTACTTAAAGGAGGGAAGCTACGAAAAGGCATTTCAGATGGGTGTCTGCACCGGAAGCGCATCCGCCTTTTCCGAGGAACTGGCAACTCGGGCCGAAGTCATGGAATTGCTGATGGCAAATCAAAATTTGTTTTAACGCCGGAAATGTGCGGCATGATTTTTTATAAAAGAAGGAGGAAGCGATATGAAAATCAGAGACCTGCTTGCCGTTGAGAGCATTGACTTAAACGGCAGAGTAACGGGAAAACAGGAGACCCTCGATGCGATGGTCGCATTGATGGAAAAAAGCGGGAAAATTAAAGATATCGAGACCTACCGTAAGGGTGTCTATGCGCGGGAGGAGGAAGGCACGACCGGAATCGGAGAGGGAATCGCAATTCCGCACTGCAAGTCCGACGCGGTGGAGCGTCCGGGACTTGCCGCGATGGTCGTCCGGGACGGCGTGGATTTCGATGCCTTAGACGGCGAAAAGGTGGATTTGATTTTCCTGATTGCTGCGCCGAACACCGAAGACAATGTACATTTGGATGTATTGAGTAAGCTGTCAACGCTTTTGATGGACGAGAGCTTCACGCAGGGCCTGCGCAGCGCAAAAACCGTGGAGGAGTTTTTGGGCGTTATTGACAGGGCGGAAGCGGAAAAGGACGAAGAAACGAAAGCGTCGGAAAGCGCTTCGGCGGAAAGCGGAGCACCGGATGGCGGTAAATATATCCTTGCGGTAACCGGATGCCCGACCGGCATCGCGCATACTTATATGGCGGCGGAGAGTCTTGAGAAGAAAGCGAAGGAGCTTGGCTGCCGCATCAAGGTCGAGACAAGAGGCTCGGGCGGCGCAAAGAATGTGCTGACAAAGGCGGATATCGCGGAGGCCGATTGTATCATCGTTGCCGCGGACACCCAGGTTCCCATGGAACGTTTTGCCGGAAAGCCGGTGATCCAGTGTAAGGTTGCGGACGGAATCAGCAAGGCGGAGGAATTGCTCACAAAGGCTATGAGCGGACATGTGGCTGTTTATCAGGCGGACGCGAAGGCAGAGGCACAGAGCGAGGATGAGGGTAAGGACAGTATCGGCCATCAGATTTACAAGCATCTGATGAACGGTGTTTCCCACATGCTGCCGTTTGTAGTCGGCGGCGGAATCCTGATCGCGATTGCGTTTTTGATTGACGGTCTTAGCGTTGACTTAAATTCCCTGCCCTTAGAGGAGCGTTCCAATTTCGGTACGATCACACCGCTTGCGGCTGTGTTTAAAGGAATCGGAGATACGGCGTTCGGATTTATGCTCCCGATTTTGGCAGGCTTTATTGCCATGAGTATTGCGGACCGGCCGGGTCTTGCAGTCGGTATTGTCGGCGGCGCGATTGCGGCAAACGGAACCTCCGGCTTCCTCGGGGCGCTGGTTGCGGGATTTCTCGCGGGTTATCTGGTTCTGCTGTTAAAGAAAATATTTGAAAAGCTTCCGGACAGTCTGGAGGGAATCAAGCCGGTGCTTTTATATCCGCTTCTCGGCATTTTCCTGGTCGGCGTGATTATGACCTATGTGGTGGAGCCGCCGATTGGAGCACTTAATACCTTAATCAACAACGGCCTGAATGGTTTAAACGGAGCAAGTGCGGTATTGCTTGGAGCGCTTCTTGGTGGTATGATGTCAGTAGACATGGGAGGACCTGTCAACAAGGCGGCGTATGTATTCGGTACGGCATCGATTGCGGCAGAAAATTATAACATCATGGCGGCGGTTATGATTGGCGGAATGGTACCGCCCATCGCAATCGCGCTGGCAACACTGATTTTCAAAAATAAGTTTACGGCGGAAGAACGGAAGGCAGGCCCGACCAACTTTATTATGGGGCTTTCCTTTATCACGGAGGGTGCGATTCCGTTTGCGGCTTCCGACCCGCTGCGCGTATTGCCGTCCTGTGTGATCGGCTCTGCGGTGGCAGGCGCGATGTCGATGGCGTTTGGATGCACGCTGATGGCACCCCACGGTGGAATTTTCGTATTCTTAACGGTAGGGCATCCGCTGTGGTATCTGGTCTCCCTGATTGTCGGTTCTGTAGTGGCATGCGTGCTTCTCGGAATATTAAAAAAGGATATTCGTAACAGGGGGTAAACATTATGCAGATGGAAGGTAAAAGCGTATTTGGAGGGATTGCGATTGGCAGACTGTCCGTATATCATAAAAGGGACAGTGCGGTAAAGAGAGTAAAAATTTCGGACGTGGAGGCCGAGAAAAAGCGTTTTGAGGATGCGAAGGAAGAGGCAAAACGGCAGCTTGGCGTTTTTTATGAAAAGGCGCTCAAGGAGGTCGGAGAGGTCAATGCAGCCATTTTCGAGACTCATCAGATGATGCTGGACGATTTGGATTACGTGGAGTCCATCACAAATATCATTGAGACGCAGGAGGTCAACGCCGAATTTGCGGTGGCCTCCACCGGAGATAATTTTTCGCAGATGTTTGCGTCGATGGATGACGATTATATGAAAGCGCGCGCGGCAGATGTGAAAGATATTTCCAACCGTGTGATTTCCATTTTACAGGGCGCCGGGGAAGGCGTGATGACAGGGGATGAGCCGGTGATTCTTCTTGCGGATGACCTTGCGCCCAGCGAGACGGTGCAGCTTGATAAATCAAAGGTGCTCTCCTTTGTGACAAGGCACGGTTCGACCAATTCGCATACGGCAATCCTTGCCCGCACCATGAATATCCCGGCCTTAATCGGAGTGGATTTCCCGGAGGACGCGGACGGGAAGCTGGGAATTGTGGACGGCTATCAGGGACTGTTCTATCTGGAACCGGACGAGGAGACCCTGGAAAAGTACCGCCGGAAAAAAGACGAAGACGACCAGAAAAAGCGTCTGCTCCTGGAGCTTAAGGGAAAAGAAAATGTCACGCTTGACGGAAAGAAAATCAATCTTTACGCCAATATCGGCGGCGTTTCGGATGTGGCAAACGCTCTCGCCAATGACGCCGGGGGAATCGGACTGTTCCGAAGTGAATTTCTTTATCTGGAATCGGACGATTATCCTACGGAGGAAGCGCAGTTTATGGCGTATAAGACCGTAGCGGAGAATATGGCAGGCAAAAAGGTAATTATCCGTACGTTAGACATCGGGGCCGATAAGCAGGTAGGCTACTTCGGGCTGGAAAAAGAGGAAAACCCCGCGATGGGCTACCGCGCAATAAGGATTTGCCTGGACCGAAAGGATATTTTCAAGACACAGCTGCGCGCACTTTACCGCGCAAGCTATTACGGTACGATTTCCATTATGTTTCCGATGATTATCTCTGTTTCGGAGGTAAAGCAGATTAAGGAAATCGCGGCTGAGGTGCGCGCGGAGCTGGATGCGGACGGCATCCCCTACAAGGATGTCGAGCTTGGAATTATGATAGAGACTCCGGCGGCGGTTATGATCAGCGATTTGCTGGCGAAGGAAGTGGACTTCTTCTCCATCGGAACCAATGACCTGACCCAGTATACGCTCGCGATTGACCGGCAGAATCCGAAGCTGGACAATATTTATGATTCTCACCACGAGGCAATCCTGCGGATGCTCCAGATGGTTGTGGATAACGGACATAAGGAGGGCTGCTGGGTAGGTATCTGCGGGGAGCTTGGCGCGGATACAAGCCTGACTGAAACATTCCTTCGAATGGGCTTTGACGAGCTTTCCGTTTCCCCGTCCATGATTTTAAGGGTGCGGGATAAGATTCGGAATACGGATTTGTCAGCAAAATAAAGAGAAAGACGGGCGAGAGGCAGCTGCCTTTTGCCCGTCTTTTTGTCAAGCGAATCCGTCTGTATGTGTTATAATATTCAAGAAATAGACGGTATCGTCTACATTGAATAAGAATGGGCAGCACTGACTCATTCGGAAAGAAAGCTGAAAAGAGGAACAGACAGTGAACAATATGCAATGGAAGTATTACTTCAGCAAAAAGAGGGCAGAGTTCAGGAAAGGTGAAAAAATGAAACAACAACAGCAGGCCCCTGCACAGATTGAGGTGAGGGGTGCGCGAGTACATAATTTAAAAAACATAGACGTAGATATCCCCTTGAACAAGATCGTGGCGATCGCGGGAGTTTCCGGCTCCGGCAAGTCCTCCCTTTCTTTGGGCATCCTGTATGCAGAGGGTTCCCGACGCTATCTGGAATCTTTGTCTACGTATACCAGACGGCGTATGACCCAGGCTGAAAAGGCGCAGGTAGACGAAGTTCGTTATATTCCCGCTGCGCTGGCTTTGCGCCAGCGGCCCGGTATGCCGGGTATCCGAAGTACATTTGGAACGGGTACGGAATTGCTGAACAGTCTGCGTTTGATGTATTCCCGGCTTGCCAGCCATCGCTGCCCCAATGGTCATTATTTGGAACCCTCTCTGCGCGTGGCTGCCGGGCAGGAATTAGTCTGTCCGGAATGTGGCGAGCATTTTTTTGCTCCCGGTGCCGAGGAACTGGCGTTTAACAGTCAGGGTGCCTGCAAGCGGTGTGACGGTACTGGCGTTGTGCGGATGGTGGATGAAGCTGCTCTGGTGCCAGATGAGTCTCTGTCCATTGAAGAAGGGGCGGTAGCCCCCTGGCAGACACTGATGTGGTCGCTGATGAAGGAGCTTGCCCGTGAGATGGGGGTGCGGACAGATGTGCCTTTCCGGGAGCTTACCAAAGAGGAACGGGACATTGTATTTCACGGCCCTGCCGTTAAGAGGAATATTACCTACCAGAATAAAGCCGGCGGTGTGCCGGTAAATATGGATTTTACCTATTTTAATGCCATTCGTACGGTGGAAAATGCCCTGTCTAAAGTCAAGGACGAGAAGGGCATGAAGCGGGTTGAAAAATTTCTGAAACAGGAAACCTGCCCTGACTGCAACGGAACCAGATTGAGCAGCGCGGCCCGCGAGCCGAAGCTTCGAGGGATTTCTCTGGATCAGGCGTGCCAGATGACGCTTTCTGACCTTGTGGAGTGGGTTCGTGGTGTTCCTGCCAGTCTTCCAGAGGTGATGCGCCCCATGGCGGAGAGCATATGCGATTCTTTTCAAAGTGCGGCCCATCGTTTACTTGATTTGGGGCTTTCCTACCTGACGTTGGATCGAGCAGCATCCACCCTCTCTACCGGAGAGCGGCAGCGGATGCAGTTGGCAAGGGCGGTGCGGAACCGCACTACGGGCGTTATGTATGTGCTGGACGAACCTTCCATTGGGTTACACCCGGCCAATATGGAAGGACTTATCGGCGTAATGCGGGATTTGCTGTCCGATGGCAATTCTGTTATTTTGGTGGACCATGACACAAATGTGTTGAAAGAAGCTGACTGGCTGATTGAATTAGGCCCGCAGGCGGGAGCTAAGGGCGGAACCGTTATAGCCCAGGGTACAATCTCTGAAATTGAGGAGAATCCCCGATCAAAAATCGGCGGTTTTCTCAGCGGAAAAGAGGTTGTTGCCGAAAGCCGTCCTATACCAGCAGATGAGATGTTCCAATTTGGGACCATTCATCTATCTACGACAAAAATCCATACAGTAAAACCCCTGGAAGTGGATTTCCCGAAAGGGCGGATGATTGCCGTGACAGGCGTATCGGGTTCGGGTAAGACAACCCTGATTTTGGAGAGTCTGATCCCGGCTCTGGAGGCTGCTATCAAAGGTGAGTCCCTGCCGCCTCATGTGCAAAAAATTTCCGCAGAGGGAATCCGGCAAGTCAAACTGATTGATGCCACACCTATCGGCATCAATGTACGTTCTACGGTGGCCACTTATGCAAATGTGCATGATGAGCTTCGCAAGGTTTATGCCAGAACGCCAGAGGCAAAGAGCAGAGGCTTTAAGGCGGGGGATTTTTCTTATAACACTGGCGTTCTGCGTTGTCCTACCTGTGAAGGAACCGGCAGCATCAGCTTGGATGTGCAGTTTTTACCGGATGTGGACATTCCCTGTCCGGACTGCCGTGGTTCCCGGTATTCCAGGCAAGCGGAGCTTGTAAAGCGTGTACCCAAAAACGGCGGTTCGGCGTATTCTCTTCCTGAACTGATGGCTATGAGCGTGGATGAAGCATTGGACGCTTGTAAGGATCTGCCGGTGGTAGCCCGCCGGCTGCAGGTGCTCAGTGATCTGGGACTTGGTTACTTGACCTTGGGGGAGGAGACACCCAGTCTTTCCGGAGGCGAGGCTCAGCGGCTGAAGTTGGCCAGTGAAATGGGGCGGGGACAGGCAGACTCTGTATTTGTGTTTGACGAGCCCACCATCGGACTTCATCCTCTGGATGTGCGAACTCTGTTGGGAGTTTTCCGCCGCCTCATGGAAAACGGTGCTACAGTGATTCTTATCGAGCATGACCAGGATGTCATTTGCAGTGCCGACTATGTGATTGACATGGGGCCGGGAGGTGGTGTTCAAGGAGGCCGGATTGTGGCCTGCGGCACGCCGAAAGAACTCTGTGACTGTGTTGAAAGCCTGACTGGAGCTTATTTGAAGCGAAGCCATTTGAAAGGGGATGATGGAAGTCTCGAAATTCACCCCCTGGGTATACGGAAAAAATGATTTGGGGAATATAATGGAAAGCAGAACAGGAACAGGAGAAATCATATGAGCAGATATTTGTTGATTAAGCAGGGAAATATCCACAATGCGGTGCAGGAGGAAGCCTTCGCAGCGGATATTCTCGTGGAAAACGGGAAGATAAAAAAAATCGCTCCGGTTTTGGAGGGAAAAATCGTAAATGAGGCGGAGGTGATTGACGCGACCGGAATGAACGTATATCCGGGATTTGTGGACGCGCACTGTCATCTCGGACTGGACGGTTACGCCACCGGAACAGTGGGGCAGGATGTCAACGAGCTTTCAGACCCCGTAACGCCGCAGCTTTCCGCAGTGGACGCCGTCAATCCGCAGGATGAGACCTTTCGGATGGCGCGTGAGGGAGGTGTTACCTGCGTGTGTACCGGCCCGGGCAGTTCTAATGTAATCGGCGGTACCTTTTGTGTGCTCAAAACCAGGGGTACGCGGGTGGACGATATGATCGTGAAGGAAAAGGCGGCAATGAAAATCGCATTCGGGGAAAACCCAAAGGCCTGTTATAAAGACAAGGGAGTATATTCCCGCATGTCGGTGGCGGCAAAGCTGCGGGAAACGCTTGAACAGGCAATCCTTTACGGAAAACAGAAGCAGGCGGCGGGATGGCCGGATGATACCGATTATCTGAAGCTTCCGGCGTATGACGCAAAGCTTGAGGCAATGCTGCCGGTGGTTCGCGGGGAGCTTCCCGTAAAAGCGCATGTACATCGCGCCGACGATATTTTTACCGCGATTCGGATTGCAAAGGAATATCACCTGGATTTGCGCATAGACCACGCCACGGACGGGGCGTTGATTGCAGAGGAGCTTGCGAAGGAGGGAGTTCCGGTGGCGGTAGGACCTTCGTTTGGCCATGCCACAAAGGCCGAATTAAAAAATAAAGGCTTTCAAACGCCGGCGATTTTGGCGGCGGCGGGATGCCGGATTTCGATTATTACGGACTCGCCGGTCATTGAAGAGCGTTATCTTGCGCTCTGCGCCGGCCGCGCCGTCTATTGCGGGCTTTCGGAATTTCAGGCGCTTCAGGCAATTACCATCCATGCGGCGAAGCACATCGGGGCAGAGGACAGGGTCGGAAGCATTGAGGAGGGAAAGGACGCCGATTTTGTGCTGACACGGGACACCCCCTTTGCAATCGACACCCATATTTTGTATACCATTATTGACGGAGAAATCGTGTACCGCGGGTAGGAGACATCAATTCTAAACTGTGTGCGAACTTTCTAAACAATCCCTTAAATTCTTTCGCTCCGGCTTGACTTTATAAATTGGGAGACATAAAGTTAAGTTAATGCTCATTTAATTTGTGCCGGAGCGTCACAAATAAGCCGTGGCGGCGGACGTAAATCTGATGTTTAAGTCGTCTGCGCACGTAAAACGCTCCAGAATGGAGAATCACATGGGAAAGGTAATCGGAATTGATTTGGGAACAACAAATAGCTGCGTGGCGGTGCTGGAGAACGGAAACCCCGTCGTCATTACAAACGCGGAGGGAGCGCGGACGACGCCATCCGTGGTTGCGTTTTCGAAAAACGGGGAGCGCCTCGTCGGCGATTTAGCAAGACGCCAGGCGGCGGTCAATGCGGAAAGAACCTTTTTTTCCATAAAAAGAGAGATGGGCGGAAGCTATCGGGCGAAGGTGGACGGCAAGTACTATACGCCGCAGGAGATTTCCGCCATGATTTTAAGGAAGCTGAAAAAGGATGCGGAGAGTTATCTGGGAGAGAGTGTGAGCGAGGCTGTCATCACCGTTCCGGCATATTTTAATGACGCCCAGCGTCAGGCCACAAAGGACGCCGGGAGAATTGCGGGATTAAATGTGCTGCGCATCATCAATGAGCCGACCTCGGCAGCGCTGGCGTACGGACTGGATCACGGCGCGCCGCAGAAGATTCTGGTATATGACCTCGGAGGCGGAACCTTTGACGTGTCGGTGATCGAGATTGGGGACAATCTGATTGAGGTGCTGGCGACGGCGGGGGACAATCATCTCGGCGGGGACGATTTTGATGCCCGGCTCGCTGATTACATTGTTTCGGAATATAAAAAACAGGAAAAAGTCGATTTGTCGAAAGACACGGCGGCGATGCAACGCGTCCGCGAGGAAGTGGAAAAAGCCAAAAAGGCGTTGTCCTCGGCAGTGACTACCAATATTAATCTGCCCTTTATCACGACGGTTCGGGGCGAGGCAAAGCATCTTGATATGAATATCACAAGGGCGCAGTTTGAGGAATTGACCTATGACCTGCTGGAGCGCACGGCAGGGCCGGTGACGCAGGCGCTTTCCGATGCCGGTGTCTCTACGTCCGAGCTTGGCATGGTATTGCTGGTAGGCGGCTCTACGAGAATGCCGGCTGTCGTGGAAAAGGTAAGACAGCTTACGGGGAGAGAGCCGTCAAAGAATTTAAACCCGGACGAGTGCGTGGCGCTTGGAGCGGCGGTTCAGGGCGGAAAGCTCGGCGGGCAGGTGGCGGTTGGCTCCGCAGCCGCGGAGATTATTTTGATGGACGTCACGCCGTTGTCTCTTTCCATTGAGACGGTGGGAGGCGTTGCGACCAGGCTGATTGAGCGCAACACGCCGATACCGACCAGACACAGTAAGATTTTCTCCACCGCCGCCAATTTCCAGACCTCGGTGGAAATCAAGGTGCTGCAGGGGGAGCGGCAGTTTGCCAGAGACAACAAGCTTTTGGGAAACTTCCGGCTTAGCGGCATAAAGGCTGCGATGGCGGGTGTGCCCCAGATTGAGGTCACCTTTGACATTGATGCGAACGGAATCGTGCAGGTCTCGGCGAAGGATCTCGGTACCGGAAAACAGCAGCAGATTACGATTACCTCCAGCAGCAACATGTCGGAGGATGAAATTGAGCGTGCAATCCGGGAAGCGGCGGAATATGAGGCGTCCGACGGGGCGCGCCGCGCTTACATCGATGTGAGGAATGAGGCGGACACGCTGGTGCGGCGGGTAGAGGCCGGGCTGGCAAAGGAGAAAAAGACGCTCGATAAATCTGTAAAGAAGCAGATAAAGGCGGATTTGTCCTATCTGAAAAAGCTGGTTTCCCGGACAAAACCCGGAAATGTCACCGAGGAACAGGCGCTTGAGCTTCGGAAGGCAAAGGAGGCGCTTGAGCAATCGGCAGGCATGCTTTTAAACGAGCGGGAAAGCGCCTGAGAAATAAGAACAACCAATCAAATAATTTGTACCTTTAAGGACATTTCTCTAAAGGAATTTTAGGGAAGTGTCCTTTTTGCGTACAGCAATGAGCCAGGTGTGTTGTGTATGCCATTTTACCTACTCATATTGAAACGAGAGGGATATACTGGTTATGGAATAATACTTACAAGATTATTGAAGGAGCAAAAATTTTAGTGCATAATAAATATAATTTGAACTGTCGGAATATCAGCATCTGGTGGAAAGACGTTTTGGAAAGCGTTCAGAGGAATAAACGATATTAGGAAATGAGGTAGTGATATGGACAAAGACCCGTTTAAGGAATACCTGAAGGAGTCCGAACCTGATAAGGCCGGCAAAAGCTACGCATGGAGTACAGCAATCGGATTGCAGGCAGTAGATGGATTAAAGCCTTCGAAGTATCTGATTGATACTGCAATTCAAAATATAGAAGGCAATATTACACTGAAAGAAGCGAAGGAACTTATTGACAGTTATTATGAGGAGAGACCGGAGCTGTCAGACGGTGAGCGTACCGAAGAAGCAGATAAGGTGTCGGCCCGGATTGCGGAAATCCTGTCGGAGCATGCATTTTCCTTTTCGCCGAATGAATATATTTCCATCCACCGCAAACTGTTTCAGGGCATATACAAACATGCCGGGAAAATAAGAGACTACAATATAACGAAAAAAGAGTGGGTTTTGGACGGAGCAACTGTTTTATATGGAAGCGCTTCCGAGTTAAGAGACACTCTCGAATATGATTTTTCACAGGAAAGGAATTTCAGTTACAAAGGACTTTCGATGGATGAGATTATCCATCATATTGCGCTATTTATTTCAAGACTGTGGCAAATCCATATTTTCGGGGAGGGGAACACGAGGACGACGGCGGTCTTTTTAATCAAGTATCTGAGGATGCTTGGATTTTCAGCGACCAACGATATTTTTGCAGATAATGCGTGGTATTTCAGAAATGCGCTTGTCCGCGCAAATTATATGAACCTGCAAAAAGGTATCCACGAAACGACGGAGTTTCTTGAAGTATTCTTAAGAAACCTGCTTCTGAATGAGAAAAATGAACTGCATAATCGGGATATGCACATCAGTGGCCTCTTGAAAGCACAAAAAGGAGATATTGACGAGGGAAAAGTAGACATTCAAAAGGAAAAAGTAGATATTGAAACAGTCTTTTCAGAACAAATAAAAGGTTTTTCGAATAAGACGGTCGCTCATATCCAGAAGATGTTTGAAGCGTTTGGAAGTGAGGATATATTTGGAAGGGGTGCTGTCTGCGAGCTTTTGGGACTCCAGAACTCAAGCGCATCGAAACTGATTGGAAAACTGGTACAGGCAGGAATTATTGAGCCGGTATCCGGACATGGAAAAGGAAAATACAGGTTTCCTTCTTGCTGCGTCAAAGCCAATAGATTTCATAAAAAATCACAAAGTTTTTACAAAAAAAAGATTGAGCGGCACGAGAGGGATAAGGTATAATGCGCTGTATGTGCATTACGGTTTTACAGAAAGGCAACAATGAAAGGGAACAGGTTGAAAAATAATATGAGAATTTTAGTGGTAAACGATGACGGAATACAGGCGGAGGGGATTTGCCGGCTGGCGAAGCTGGCGGCAGAGCTTGGCGAGGTATGGGTGGTGGCTCCCGCAAACCAGTGCAGCGCCATGTCGCACCGGATAACCGTACATTCCCAAGTCACGGTGCGCAGTGCCGATTTTCCGGTGGAGGGGGTGACGGCATATCAGGTGGACGGAACGCCGGCGGACTGTGTGAAGGCCGCGCTTTTATATCTGATGCCGGAAAAGCCTGATATTGTATTTTCGGGAATTAATTTTGGCTATAACACAGGCTTTGACATCCTTTATTCCGGTACGGTCGGCGCGGCGATGGAGGCGCTTTTGCACGGAATACCCGCGATTGCCTTTTCCAACGAATCCAACGGCATCTACGGTGCGGCGGAGCGGTATCTTCCGGAAATCGCAAAACAGTTGACAGAGAAAAGACCTCCCGCAAACGCGCTTTGGAATGTGAACTTTCCGGGCTGCGCCGCGGAGGAATGCAGAGGAATTTTATGGGAGCGCGTCCCGTCGCAGCAGCAGTATTATCTGGATCATTACCGGAAGAAGGAGCATGAGGACGGGAGCTTTACCATGGAGGCGGACGGCATTCCGGCACGGACGGCGGAGGAGGGAACTGATATCCGGGCCGTGCTTGAGCGATATATATCGGTCGGGCTGGTAAAAAATAACGTGCTGCGCCCGTAAAGCTTCAAAAACATTTCGGGTGTACGAGTCATCAAAGAGCAAATCCCGGTTTACATACAGCAAAATCTAAAGTAAAATGAAAGTATATTTTATGTAAAAAATATGTAAAGCGACGCGCGTTTCTATGCGCGGTCTTCGGGATAGGGGGATTGCTCTTTTGATGGGAAAAAGAAAAAAAGGCAGAATGCTGCTGGCGGCATTTTCTGCGCTGTTGTTGACTTTGGGAGCGGCAGGTATGGCAGACACACAATACGTGGAGGGAAAGACACAGGCAAAACAGATAGATGTCATGTTTACCCACGATACCCATTCGCATTTGAATAGTTTTACCACGCTTGTGGACGGCGAGGAAGCGGAGGTCGGAGGGTTTGCGAGAATCAAAACCCTTATAGACGCGCAGAAGGAGAAAAATCCGGATACGCTTATTTTAGACGGCGGGGATTTTTCCATGGGAACACTGGTGCAGACGGTTTATGAAAGTCAGGCGGCGGAGCTTAGGATGCTTGGAGAAATCGGCTGCGAGGTCACGACGCTTGGCAACCATGAATTTGATTATCGCTCCGAGGGACTTTCCAATATGCTTAAGACCGCTGCGGCCAGCGGGGATACGCTGCCTGAGCTTGTCGTCTGCAATGTGGATTGGGAGGCGATGGAGAGCCAGGGCTTAAACGAAGGGCAGCAGGCAATCAAAGACGGCTTTGAGGCATACGGCGTAAAGGACTATGTAATGCTGCAAAAGGGCGACGTGTCGGTTGCGGTCATCGGCGTATTCGGAAACGATTCGCTCGCCTGCGCGCCCACCTGTGAGCTTTTGTTCCGGGACCCGGTCGAGGCGGTAAAAGAAACCGTGGCGGAAATTAAGGAAAAAGAGGACGCGGATATGATTGTCTGCGTTTCCCACAGCGGAACCTGGGAGGATGAAGACAAATCCGAGGATGAAATTCTGGCAAAGAGTGTGCCGGAGCTTGATTTGATTATCAGCGGACATACCCATACGGAGCTCTCCGAGCCGATTGTACACGGCAATACCTATATTGTGTCGGCAGGGGAATACGGAAAGCGTCTCGGTTCTCTGCATATGGAGCAGAACGAGGACGGAAGATGGAGCATGGAGAGCTATGAACTGATTACGGTTACGTCGGATATTGAGCCGGAGCAGAAGGTGCAGGAGAAAGCGGATTCTTTTCTTTCGGCCGTAGACACGGGATACCTTTCCGACTTTGGCTATACCAGGGAACAGGTGCTGGCGCAGAATGACGTGGAATTTTCCGATTTGAAAGAGCTGGAGACGGAGCATACGGAGCAGAATCTGGGCAGCATTATTGCGGACGCCTACATGTATGCAGTCACAAACGCCGGGGATTTTGACGGAAAACCGGTGGATGTGGCGGTCGTACCAAGCGGAACGGTGCGTGATACCTATACGCCCGGCGATATTACCGTGGAGGATGTGTTTAACTCCTTTTCGCTCGGAATTGGTCCGGACGGAGTGCCGGGCTATCCGCTGGTGAGCGTTTACCTGACGGGCAGCGAGCTTAAGACCGTGGCGGAAATCGACGCGTCGATTTCGGATTATATGACGACGGCGCGGCTTTATATGAGCGGACTGCAATTTTCGTATAACCCGAACCGCATGATTTTAAATAAAGTTACCGACGTCTATCTGCTGGGGGATGACGGACAGCGGGAGGAAATCGACGATGACAGGCTTTACCGCGTGGTAGCGGACTTATACAGCGGGCAGATGCTCGGCGCTGTGACGGATATGTCCTACGGCATTCTCTCGGTGGTGCCCAAATATGAGGACGGAACGGTAATCGAAGACCTTGAAGACGCCATTGTCATGGAAAACGGTAAGGAGTTAAAGGCCTGGGAGGCCATTGCGGGCTATATGGAGTCCTTCCCTGACACGGACGGGGACGGGACAGCCAATGTACCGGCGTATTACGAGGAAGAGCAGGGAAGAAAGGTGGTTGAGGACAGCACCAATCTTCTGGATTTGATCAAAAATCCGAATAAGTATGCCGTAATCATTACGGCGGTCGCTGCCGCTGTCATTTTACTGGTTGCGGTCCTTATCGTATTCGTGGTAAAATTGGTAAAACGCCGTACCGGAAAGAGACGGGGATAAGGCGGCAGATGGAGAGATTATGAGCGCGCAGGACAGGACGGAGCAGGTTTTACGGGATATTCATATTTTACTTGCCAACAGTGAGTTGTACGATAAAGAAACGAACAAAATTATCATAGATAAAAAAGAAATGCTCGAGCTGTTAAGCCGGCTGAACACCGGTATTTACGATATGATGGACGAATACGGGCTGACGGAGCAGGGGCGTGACAGAGCGGAGCGTGAGGCCAGAAAGGTCGGGGAAGAAATCATCCGCGACGCAAGTCAAAAGGCGGAGGATGTATACGCGGCGTCCGTGATGTACACGGACGAAGCGCTCTGCCATGTGCAGAATATTATGCGCAGGGCCGGGGATTCCATCAAAGAGATTTATGACCGGATGAATGCGGAACTGAAGCAGGAGTGGGACACCGTGCGCCGCGACCAGTCGGATTTAAAAAGCCATTTGCAGAATCTGACGGATACGGAGAAGTACCTGAACCTGATTGATGACCGCAATCGGGAGCTGGAGCGGGAAAAGGCAAAGGAGAAAGCCAAAAAAGAGCCGTCTGCCTATGCGTCGGTAAAGCCGGAGATTAAGATTAACCAGGAATACTTTGAGCGGGCGGGCATCCCGCTTGACGTGGAGGAGCCGGGCGAGGAAACGGAACCATCTGAGCCGCAGGCTCCGGCGGAGGTGAAGGTCAACGTCAATCTGGATGCGGAATATTTTCACTGGAAGGAAGAGACGCAGCAGGAGGACGCTGTCTTGCAAAAGCCTGAAAAACATTCTATTTTCTCCAGGCGGCACAGGGGAGAAAAATAACGCGGGTGGATACTTATGTCTCCTGCCGCCCGGATTTGCGGTATTGGAGCGGAGAGACATGAAACACTTTTTTAAAGGCGTCTCCGAAATAGTTTCCGTCGGAAAATCCGCAGATACCGGCGATTTCGGTGACGGATGCATTGGTTGTGGAGAGAAGGTGCGCCGCTTCCTCCAGCCGGATGTGGTTTAAGTATTCCTTAAAACCAAAGCCGGTGGATTCCTTGAATTTGCGGGAAAAATAAGTCGGGCTCATGTGAGCGGCTTCGGCGGCGTTTTCCAGGGTCAGGTTATCCTGATAATGCTCATAAATATAGCGGGCAGCCGTTTGGATTGCGGCTTCGGCGTGGTCGAGCATTTGCGGTTCCTGCTTTAGGTTCTGGCAGCGCCCGAGCAGCGTAAAAAGTTCATAGAGATAAACCTTTTTTTGAATGGAGGAATAGGGGTCCGCGCAGGCGGACTCCTTTTGTATGCGGCTTAACAGCGATAAAAATTCTTCCTGCCGGGTGGATGGAACCGTCAGCTTCGTCCTTGAGAAAATGTGTTCCCAGGCAGCGCTGCCGCAATCTTGCCGATATTCCTTTACATATTCCGGAGTGAAGCAGACGGTGAAGCGCTCGGCGGGACGGTGTGTTTCGTAGAGCGTTTTGTGCAGCACCTTCGGCGGCAGCAGGATAAAGTCTCCGGGAAAAACATAATAAATCGTGTGGCCGACAAACATCCGGCACTGCCCGGAAAGCAGATAATAAAGCTCATAATAGGGGTGATAGTGCGCCTCGCTCATCTGAAAGTGCGCGTCGCGCAGCAGCCGGTCAATCTGAAAATCGTTTATTTTATTGTAGAGCAAGTACTTCAAGGGCAACCTCCTGAAAATAAAAAATCAGTAATTTTGAGAGAAAAATCATAGAAAATTCGTATTTTTACATTTAATTTTGTTGTAACATAAAACATATGAAATGTAAAGCAAAAGTAAAGTGAGGTTTCACATGAACGTTGCATTATCTAAAAAAGACGAAAAATTCCGTGATTTTTCCTTAAACGGGCCCATGTGGAAGGTCGTGCTCTACGTCGGCGGTCCGCTGGCGCTCTATGAGAGCTTAAACCAGCTGTTTAAAATTCTGGATACCATGATGGCATCCCATATCGGAGCCTCCGCAGTTTCGGCGGTGGCTTATCTGTCCCAGATTAATATGATGCTTTCGGCTCTGGGAGGCGGTCTGGCGGTGGGAGCCAGCATTAAGGTAAGCCAGGCCTACGGGGCCGGTCAATTCGAAATGGTAAAAAAGAGGGTCAGCACCATGTTTGCCCTGTGCGCCGTCCTCGGTGCGGCGATACTGGTGATACTGATACCGTTTACGCCGCAGTTTTTAGGACTGATGAATACGCCGGAAGAATTTATCGCGGAAGGGAGCACCTATTTCCGCCTGGAGCTCGTGGGCATGGTAATTACCTTTTTCAATAATGTTTATATTGCGATTGAACGGGCAAGGGGCAATTCCAACCGTATTTTAAAGCTGAACCTCGGTGTGATTGCGGTAAAGCTCGGGCTCACCGCCTGGTTTGTTTACGGCCTCGGAGGAGGCATCAACCTTATCTCCGTCGCGACCATCATTTCCCAGCTGCTTCTGCTTGGGGCAGCGGTCGTAAATATGAACCAGAAGGGAAACGCCTTCGGCTTTTCGCTTAAGGCAATTTCCATGAAAAAAGATGTTACGGCTCCGATGCTGCTGCTCTCCTTTCCGGTAATCGTGGAAAAAATAGCCTTTTCCATGGGAAAGGTAATCGTAAATTCCATGAGTACCGTGTACGGCTCTCTGACGGTCGGAGCGCTTGGAATCTCCAATAATATCGGAGGTATCACGACAAACCCGCAGAACGGATTTCAGCAGGGCGGCTCGTCCATTATCGGACAAAACCTCGGGGCCGGAAAGGTAAAGCGGGCGCTTTCGGCATTCTGGTGGACGCTGTTGTTCAACGTCATTATCGGTGCGGTGCTTATGACATTGTCCCTGATTTTCTTAGACGAGCTTTCCGTGCTGTTTGCCGGGGATGATACGGAGTTTGCCGGGATGATAGAGGGAATCTATCGCTTTGAGGCTATGGGGGCAATCCCGCTCGGCGTCAATGCGGCGGTTTTGGCGCTGCTTTACGGCTTCGGAAAAACCAAAATAACGCTGTTTATGAATTTCTGCCGGGTATTTTTATTCCGCGTTCCCGTGCTCTGGGCATTACAGCAGTTTACGGATTTGGGAAGCGTCTCGGCGGGGATTGTGATGGCCGTCAGCAATATCGCGAGCGGCGTTCTGGCGGCGGTGGTCGGCATGATTGAAATTTATCGGATACGGGCGGAGTACCGTGAGGAAAATGAGGAAAAGCAGTTGACTTTTGCGCCTTTTGATGGTAGTCTTTAAACAATTAACAAACACGTGGAAAAAGAGAGTACGTTTGTCGGAACCCGCAGAGAATTTTCCAGTCACATCGTGTGAAAAAGAAACTTTCAAATGTGATTTGCTGTGAGGAAATGGGGAAGGATAAACCGAAGATGGCTTTGGAGTGGCAGGAATGAACCGCTTTGCGGATAAGTCCTGACAGGACCGCCTGTTACAGCGGGGGATATTGCATGGAGCAAAGGGTGCTGTGCCGTAAGCGATATGCGATGTCTGTCAGAGGTCTGTTCGGATCATGTCCGTCGGACGAATGGAAGTGGTACCACGGGATAGTTTGTCTCGTCTTCCCAAGCGGAAGACGGGACTTTTTTTGTGTTGGGAAATTTCACTGAGTTTCCTGTATGGCAAAGAAGTCCCGCCGCCACGCGGACTGTTTTTCAAAAAATGTGGAAAAGAGGGAATAGCTATGGCAGAAAAAGGAAAGTTTTATATGACAACGGCGATTGCCTATACATCGGGCAAGCCGCATATCGGAAACACGTATGAAATCGTGCTTGCGGACGCAATCGCGAGATACCGCAGACAGGAAGGGTACGACGTATACTTCCAGACCGGTACAGACGAGCACGGACAGAAGATTGAGGAAAAGGCCGAAAAGGCAGGTGTGTCGCCGAAGGAATACGTCGATCAGGTGGCCGGCGAGGTAAAGCGCATCTGGGATTTGATGAACACCTCCTATGACAGCTTTGTGCGCACGACGGACAGCGACCATGAAAAGCAGGTTCAGAAGATTTTCAAAAAGCTTTACGACAAAGGAGATATTTACAAGGGCTCTTATGAGGGACTTTACTGTACTCCGTGCGAATCCTTTTGGACGGAATCCCAGCTTGTGGACGGGAAGTGCCCGGACTGCGGCAGGGAGGTAAAGCCGGCGAAGGAGGAGGCGTATTTCTTTAAAATGAGTAAATACGCGGACAGGCTGATTGCGTATATCAACGAGCATCCGGAGTTTATTCAGCCGGTTTCGAGAAAAAATGAAATGATGAACAATTTCCTGATTCCGGGACTACAGGATTTATGTGTGTCGAGAACCTCATTTTCCTGGGGGATTCCGGTGGATTTTGACGCAAAGCACGTGGTCTACGTGTGGCTCGACGCCCTCACGAACTATATTACGAAAATCGGCTATGACGCGGACGGAGATTCCAGCGAGCTGTTCCGCAAAAACTGGCCGGCGGATTTACACTTAATCGGCAAGGACATTATCCGTTTCCATACGATTTACTGGCCCATTTTTTTGATGGCGCTTGATTTGCCGCTGCCGAAGCAGGTATTCGGCCACCCGTGGCTTTTGCAGGGGGGAGAAAAGATGAGCAAGTCCAAGGGCAACGTGATTTACGCGGACGACATGGCGGAGCTGTTCGGTGTGGATGCGACCCGCTATTTCGTGCTGCATGAGATGCCGTTTGAAAATGACGGTATTATCACCTGGGAGCTGGTGATTGAGCGGTTCAACTCCGACCTTGCGAATATTCTCGGCAATCTGGTGAACCGCACCGTTTCCATGAGCAATAAATACTTTGGCGGCGAGGTGAAGCGCACCGGAGCGGCGGAAGCGGTAGATGAGGATTTAAAGGCAGTGGTGACGGCCGCAAGAGATAAGGTGACGGAAAAAATGGATAAGCTGCGCGTGGCGGATGCGATCACCGAGGTATTTAACGTATTCCGCCGCTGCAATAAATATATCGACGAGACGGCTCCCTGGGTGCTGGCAAAGGACGAGGCAAAAAGCGACCGTCTGGCGGAGGTGCTTTATAATCTGACCGAGTCCATTACCATTGGGGCAAGTCTGCTGCAGAGCTTTCTTCCCGACACGGCGGAAAAGATTTTTGCCCAGTTAAATACGTCCGCCCGCGCGTTTGATGTATTGAATCAGTTCGGACTTTACGAGAGCGGAACGAAGGTGACGGAAAAGCCGGAGATTTTGTTTGCAAGGCTGGACGCAAAGGAGATTATGCCGAAGGTAGAGGCAATCCGTGAGGCGCAGCGAGCGGAGTTTGAGGCGGAGCAGCGTGCGCTCGGGGAGCTGCCGGAGGAAAACGAGAGCGAGCCCGTGATTGACATCGAGGCAAAGCCGGAAATCACTTACGATGATTTTATGAAAATGCAGTTCCAGGTAGGCGAGATTATTTCCTGCGAGGCGGTGCCGAAGTCGAAAAAACTGCTCTGCTCCCAGGTAAAAATCGGAAGCCAGGTGAAGCAGATTGTATCCGGTATCCGCAAAAATTACACGCCGGAGGAGATGGTCGGCAAAAAGGTGATGGTGCTTGTAAACTTAAAGCCCGCGAAGCTGGCCGGTGTGCTCTCGGAAGGAATGCTGCTCTGCGCGGAGGACGCGGACGGCAATCTTGCGCTGATGACACCGGAGCGCGTGATGCCCTCCGGAGCGGAAATCTGCTAGAAAACAGCAAACTGTTCGTGCTTGTCAATGTTGCCGAAGTGCTCTGGATGTGCCATATAATGTAAAGTTTGTATTATCAAATGAAGTATTCCTGCCGATGTAGAAGATAAGAACCAGTGTAAAACATTTGTGCTGTAGTCTTTGGGGAGGAAGATGAGTAATGGGAAATATAGCGGTGAATGCGGGTGGTACCGGAAGCGCATACCGGGCAGCGCCGGGGGGAGTCTCCATTTTCGATGCAAACCGGAGTATGCAGACAGCGTCTGTGTTTGTGCGGAGCGGACAGAAAAGTACAGGCACCAAAAAACGCCTGAATTATAACTATCGTGAGGTTTCAAGCCAGCTTTTGCGGGCGAAAAAGGTGCAGGGAGCGGCCAATGCTTTGACCCGGGCGAGACAAAAGCTCAGTTCGCTGTTAAGAAGCGCGGCAAGCGGGGATTATGACAGCAGGGAGCTGGCAAATGCCACTGCCCATGCCAGAAAAATGGTTGAATGTGCCAGGCTGAAGCTGAATCACCTCAAGGAGGAAGCGGCTGCTCAAAGGCTTCCGAAGACCTGCGGGGAAAAGGAGCGATGGAAGGAGCTGTACAGAAAACGTTCCAGACATCGGCGTGAGGAGCAGGCGAAAATAAACGACGCGGATATGAAGTACTTAAAGCGGCAAATGAAGAATAACGGCTATAACGGCGCTGGCATGGCACAGGCCAATGTGATTTTAAATTTATCGGCAGAGGCGGCATATCTGCGCGAAGTACAAATCAAAGTGCAGGTCGAGCAGGAAGCCGGGGCCGGGCTGGATGAAACGGCGGTCATTCCGGATGCGTCTGCGCCGGGTGCGGCATATATGGGAGCGGCCTCTCCGCAGGAGGGGGCTGCCGGGGCGGTATTGAATTTTACCGTGTAGTACAGACAGCGGAACTGTTACCTAAAAAAAAGATACTAAATTAAAATATGGGATATTTTTATTGACCTTCCGAATTTCTATGATAAGAATAGAAAAATCGGGAGGTCTTTTTTATGCCAAAAACGAAAGCGAAAAAAAGAAAAAGGGCGGCTGGTTTGCCTGGGATTTCCATCCGCGCGCAGCTTATCACAGGATTTCTCATACCGGTGGTATTTCTTATCCTGATCGGCTATGTGTCGTACCGGAAAGCATATGACAGCCTGACGGATAATTATGAGACGTCAGCCGCTACGGCTGTGGAAATGACGGCAAATTCGCTGGATGCGTCCATGGAGACAATTCAGTCGATTACGATGGAGCTTGCGCAGGATAAAACCGTCAACGCCTATGCCCTTGGCGGCTATGATTCGGATATTTCAAAGGAGGAGCAGGCAAAAACCACAATCCGCAATAATATGAATGTAAAGGAAACCTCCGGAAAAATGATTTCAGGCATTCATATCATACCGGAGAGCGGGCTTTCCGTCATTACGACGCAGAGGCTTGATACGAATGAGCTGGAAAGCTTTCTTTCGGGTATGGAGGCGTCGGAGGATGCGTGGATGCTCGCTGATAATTTTCCGCACTGGGGGAGCAGCCATCCGTTTGTGGATGAACAGATGGGAATTTCGTCCGACAGCTATATTCTGCATTGCAGCCAGTCCTTTGCGAGCGGAAACAAGCGGGGAGTTGTCATTGTCGATGTAAGCAGCGAATCGGTTGCCGGGCTGCTGCAGGGGCTGGATTTTGGAGCGGGCAGCTATGCATCCTTTATCACGGCTCAGGGGAGAAGCATCGGAACCGGCGGAGAGATAGCTGCCGAAGTGCTCGATGGAGCGGAAAACGGCAGTTATATTGAAGTGGACGGCGTTTCTTATTTTTACATGAGTGCGGAAAGCGAGGCAACCGGCGGAAAGCTTGTGGTGTTGGTACCGAGAGCGTATATTACGGCAGGGACAAGGGACATCAGAAATCTTTCCGTTCTTCTGATAACGGCAGCCTGTTTTGCGGCAGTGATTGTGGGTGTGACCATCACCGCGGGTATCAGTCAAAATATTCAGACAAGCGTCAAACGCCTTGACAGAGTAGCGGAGGGAGAGCTTACAGAGACCGAAAGTGACGGCCGGAAGGTGCGCAATGAGTTCGGAAGGCTTTATGGAGCAATCGGAAATACCGTACATAAAATGCGGGAACTGATTCAGACCGTTGCCCGGACAAAGGACGGCGTTCTGCAATCGGGCACGCGTGTCATGGAGAGCAGCGGAGCGTTAAACGGAATGATTGAGAATGTCAGCGGGCAGATGCAGGAAATTGACGGAATTGTGGGGCGGCAGAACAGTCAGATTTTAAACTGCAATGAAAGAATGGAGCAGCTGTCCGGGCAGATAAAGACGGTGAACGGCAGTGTGGAGGATACTATAACGGAGGTGGAACATTCCATGCTCCAGATTGAAGGTGGAATGCAGACTGTCTTAAAAATGGTACGCCAGTCTGAGGATACACAGACGGCAATGGCAGAGGTAGAGCGTCAGGTAACCAGCCTAAAGGAAAAGCTGATGCAGGTATCCGATTTTGTTGCGAATATTCAGGAAATTGCGTCCCAGACAAATTTACTTTCCCTGAATGCTTCGATTGAAGCAGCGCGTGCCGGAGAACACGGACGGGGCTTTTCGATTGTGGCGGAGGAAATACGGAAGCTGGCGGACAGCTCGGGAAAAACAGCCTCGGAAATTCAGGAGGTCATAGACGAGGTTGGCGTTTATTCGCAAAATGCGGCGGATAAGGTGGAGGACGCGGCAGGTCTTTCCAAAACACAGGTAGAGAGCGCGAATCTTACGATTGACGCCTTTGAAAAAATGGAAAAGGTCATGGAGAAGCTTTTGAAAAATATGGAAAGGGTTTCCGGTGAAGTGACGGATATGAACGGAAACCGTCACGAGGTGTTAAAGGAAATCCGAGCCGTTGAGGAACTTTCGGAAAACACGGTAAGGTCTACCGAGCAGGTGAACCGCTTCCTGAAGCAACAGCTGGAAACAGCGGAGACATTAAAGGACGAGACAGCGAAGATGCAGGAAAATATGGGAAGGCTTCAGGAAGCGATTGCTACATTTAAACTGTAAAAACGGCGCTGCCTAAGGGCGGCGGAGCATTTTCCGTGGTGTGCCGCCTGCAGACATATCCTTCGCACGTAAACAGGCGAGCATAACCGCAATGACGGCGGCGGCAAACAGCAGCTCAATTCCCAGACATTGGAGATAAACGTTCATATCAAACACCTCATTGGAAAAACCGCCGAGCATATTGTTGGCCTTGATGTACCAGTAAGCGGGAAGAAAGCGTCCTGCGGAAAGCACCGAGTCGGGCAGCATTTCCTGTGAAATAAATACACCGCAGAAAAAAGCCATGGAGAGCCCGACAATATTGGCAATCATGTTGAGTACATTGCTGCCTGGCGAAAAAAGACTGATAAACAGTGCAAGCGCTGTGGTGAACAGCAGAAATACAAAGCTGTTGAGCATTCCAAGCAGCGGGAAGGTAAAAAACAGTGTTCTGCCAAAACAGAGAAAAGCAAACAGCATAAAGATAAGCCAGACGCCGACACTGTATACGGTACAGGCTGCGGCAAGCTGCAAATTCCGTCTGGAAAAGGACAGTGAGGAGCAGGCGGTGCGCTCTCGAATGCCCGGACTGTTTTCCGTTACCAGGATGGGGGCAAGCCCCATAAACTGAATACAGATAAATATATACGGTAGATACTGATAAAAATAAAATAAACGGCTGTCTGCCTTTACACCTTGCGAAGAAAAGGAAACGGCTGTCACGGACGCACTGTCCGCAGCGGAAGCGTCCGTGTATGCAATCGCTTCCGAAAGCGTACAGCCTCCGGCAAGATAAAGCTGTAGTGTTTCGATATATTGTGTGATTTGCTGATCCACAAAGTAACCGTTGGTGCTGCCGGGAATTTTTACATCGGAAAGAAGCGCTTCCGTGTCTCCTGACAGCAGTTTCTCTTCAAAGCCGTTCGGGATGATGAGAACGTAGTCTAAGGTGCGGTAGTACATGCGGTCTGCAAGGGCTTCCGTGTCTGTTTCCGAAACGTCTGTCTCATGAAGCGAGGAGAGAAAGGCGGTAAGCGCCCGGCTTGCTGCTGAGCTGTCCTCGTCCAGTATGCTGATTGTGAGAGAAGAAGTCTGAAATTGCGTTTCTGCCGTATCTGCGGTGGAAAAACTCAGCGCAAAGGTAACAAATATATAGATGATAAAATAAGTACTGATGGCGCCGATTCTTTTGGACGCAATCTTAAAAAAAGTTTGAAAGACTTGCATATTTCTTCCTCCTTACCAGGAAAAATCCGCCCAGGCAAAACAGAGCCGAAAGGATGATGAGTGTGACGATGTTCGTAAAATAGCGTTCATGCGAGGGATAAACCACAAGCGCGTAAAGGGCATCGGAAATTAAGGCTGCGGGATTGATCCGGTTGAGCGCCGGACAAAGCTTTTCGACCTGCATCCGCATATTTCCGATCATCAGGCCGCTGAGCAGGCAGCAAACAATAATGACAGAGATTAAAATGCCGATTTTAGAAGCTACAGTTCCATGACCGAAGCTTCCGACAAAAAATCCGAGACTGACACCGCACAGGCAGCCGGCAAAGGCGGCGAGTACGACATAGCCGCCCTGACCTCCGAAATCAACGGAAAGGGCAAAGTGCATATAGCAAAGACCGATAAAAACGCTGGCAAACTGAAAGAGGAACGCTGCGGTTAAGCCTCCGAAAATTGAAATCAGCTTGTGTACCGGAGAAATATTTTTTCTTGCGCCGAGTGCGGAAAGGTTGGCCTGATGGCTGACCGCCACAGAATTTCCGGCCAGGGCGGCGTAAAGGCAGTTCATGGCGACAAGATTAAAAAAGTAGACCAGGGCTTCACTGGTATTTCCCTCGGAAAAGGAGGTGTCGTTCAGGTAATCGACCTTCTCCGTGAGCGCTGCCAACGCGTCGGCAAGCTGCCCGGGGTGTTCCGCGGCTATGCGTTTCAGGGCCTCATAGTTCATATTAAATTGTGACACTAAGGAAGAAAGAATGCTCTGCTCCAGCCGGGAACCCGTCATTTCCCGGGAAACCGTCAAAGCAAGAGGGTTTTTGGCAGTAAGGATTCCTACAACCTTTTTTTCTTCCAGCAAAGAGAGCGCTTCCGCCTCCGAGGTATAGGTAATCTCTAAAAGCTGATTTTCTCCCGGTTTTTCAAGAACCTCCAGCCATTCGCCGAGGGAGACATCGCTTTCCGTTTCCTCCTGTACGACTGCGACAGGGATAGCGGAAAAGCTTTCCGCCTCGGAGAGTCCTCCGAAGGCAAAGTAAAACATTGTGCCCAGTATGATGGGAAAAGCCAGGCACCAGAAAACCATGGCACGGTCGCGTATCAAAACCTTTAAGGAATAATACAGGGAATGAAAATACATAGACGCCTCCTAATCTCTCAATGCTTTTCCGGTGATTTCCAAAAAGACATCGTTTAACGTGGGAAGCTCCGAGTAAACGCGTCCGAAGGAAATATCGTGTGTCTGTAAATAATCCAATACATGTGTCAGGTTGTGTTTCCCGCCGCTGCAAAGTACCTGCAGGCATTGGTTTTCAAAGGAGACCTCATAGACATGCTCAAGGCTCCTGATTGCGTCCAGATGCTCTGTGGCAAGGTCTAAAATGTCAATCGAAATAATTTCACTTTTTTTAATCATCCGCTTCAATTCTTCTTTTGTGCCGATAGCAAGATTTTTTCCCTTATCCATGATAGCAATACGGGTACAAAGCTGTTCTACCTCCTCCATATAATGGGAGGTGTATATTATGGTCGCGCCCCCGCGGTTGAGCGTTTGAATCCCCTCCAAAATTTTATTCCGGCTCTGCGGGTCAACCGCCACGGTCGGTTCATCCATAATAATTAAATCGGGCTTGTGTGCGATACCGCAGGCAATGTTAAGACGCCGCAGAAGACCGCCTGAGAGCTTTTTCGGGTAAAATTTGCAAAAATCGGAGAGCCCGACAAACTCAATGGCCTCATCCACGCAGGGCTTCCGCTGTTTTTTGTCTGTCATGTAAAGACCGCAGAAATAGTCGATGTTTTCGTATACGGTCAGCTCATCGAATACGGCGACATTTTGTGTGACGACGCCGATTCTGCGCTTACTGTCATAGCTGTCCGGGCGCATTTCCTTTCCGAATACCTCGATACTTCCCTTGTCATAGGAGAGCAAAGACAAAATACAGTTGATAGCGGTGGTTTTCCCGGAGCCGTTGGGGCCGAGAAGACCGAAAATTTCTCCTTTTTCTATCTCAAGCTGAAAGTGATCCAACGCTACAAGCTCACGGTAACGCTTTACAAGATTTTCTACTTTTACAACGGGTGCTGCCATAGGAACCTCCATTCTCCTGTTTTATGAATGTTTCGGTTAAAGTATAAAATATTTTTTCGGCATGCAACAGTGAGCTGCGTCAAAAGCAGGGGGTGACAAATGTCACGAAAAAAGAAAAGGGGATGGCAGAAGCGTGAAAATAATGGTATGTTTAATAAGGAAAAAACGGCGGAGGGAGGAAGCGCGGTGAAGCAAATGGCGGACAAGGGCATATTGCTTGTCTTTGGCATTTTTCTTGCGGCAATGCGGGGCGGTGAGCTTTTGCCAGTTGTGGCGATGTTGATTGGGGTTGTCGCCGCAGCGCTGGGGATGTATCTGACAGACCCCAGGGAAAAGGCTCTGGTTTTCTGCACATTTTTCCTGCTGTGCTTTCTGCTGCCGGAGCTGTGTTTTTTTCTGCCGGCCGTTTTTTATGACTGTGCGGCGGAGCGTTTTTACTGGGGCGCGGCGGGCGTTTGGCCTTTTCTGCTTTTGTTGTACCGTGGGGAGGCGGGTGAGCCGTGGCAGGCGGTTTTGTGGGTGCTCGTGTCAGTCACGGCACTTTTGCTGGCGGCGCGGACAGGCAGGAACGCAAGGCTGGAGGGAGAACTGATACGGCTGCGGGATACCAGTACGGAGCTGAATATGGCCCTGAAAGAGAAGAACAGAAATCTGCTGGAAAAGCAGGATAACGAGATTTATCTGGCGACCTTAAAGGAGCGCAACCGGATTGCCCGGGAAATACACGACAATGTCGGTCATATGCTTTCCCGGAGTATTCTCCAGATGGGAGCGCTTTTGGTCAGCCACAGGGAGGAACCGCTTCACGGGCAGCTTTCCAGTGTCAACGACACGCTGGGGCAGGCGATGACGAGCATCCGGGAGAGCGTGCATGATTTACATGATGATTCGGTGGATTTAAGATTGTCGGTGGGGGAGATTTTAAAGCCCATGCGTCAGAAATATACAGTGCAGTTGGATTATGATATGACGAAGGCTGTCCCGAGGGCGGTAAAATACTGCTTTCTGGGGGCGGTCAAAGAGGCGATGTCGAACGTCATAAAACATTCTGATGCAACCCGGATTGAGATTACCCTGCGTGAGCACCCGGTATTTTACCAGTTGAAAATCCGGGACAACGGTACAGGAAACCAACGGAAGGCTCAGTCGGAAAAGCCGGAGGGAATCGGGCTTCTCAATATGCGAAACCGGGTTGAGGCGCTCGGCGGAACCTTCCGGGTCACGGAAGAAAACGGCTTTCAGATATTTATTTCGATAAAAAAGAAGGAGACGGAGGTATGAGGCGGTGAAGGTATTGGTGGTGGATGATGATAAACTGGTTGCATTGTCCTTAAAAACCATTTTGGAGGCGGATGAGAAAATTCAGGTATCCTGCATGGGATATGACGGAAACGAAGCCATCCGCCTGTATGAGAGCGAGAGGCCTGACGTTCTGCTGATGGATATTCGGATGCAGGGCATGAACGGTCTGGAGGCGGCGGAGCACATCTTAGGAAGTCATCCGGACGCAAGAATCTTACTGCTGACTACATTTTCGGATGACGAATATATCATAAAGGCGCTGAAGCTGGGAGTAAAGGGTTATATTTTAAAGCAGGATTTTGAAGGGATTGTCCCGGCGCTGAAAGCGGTGCACGGAGGACAGAGCGTATTCGGCGGTGAGATTGCGGGGAAAATTCCTGTACTGATGCGGGCAAAGGAAGAATTTGACTACCGCAGGTACGACATTACTCAAAAGGAGCAGGAAATGATCCGGCTTGTCGCAGAGGGGAAAAGCAATCGGGAAATTGCGGGACAGTTATTTTTGAGCGAGGGCACCGTACGCAATTACATCAGTGCGGTGTTGGATAAGCTTGCGCTGCGTGACCGTACGCAGCTTGCCGTTTTTTACTATAAGCACAGTCAATAAATGATATTGCCGGACACGAAAAAGAAATGAATGGAGATAGTGTGAAAAATAAGCTCGATAGCTTATTTTTCACACGGGGATTTGTGCCGGGGCGTCACCAATCCCCCTGATGGCAGACGCAAATTGAAGATTTGCGTCGCCCTGTCGCGTAAAACGCTCCGGAATGGAGATTATTATGATATTTGAGACACATGCGCATTATGACGATGACAGATTTGAAAAGGACAGGGACGCTCTGCTTTCTTCCCTGCAAAAGCAGGGAATCGAGCGGGTAATTAATGTCGGCGCATCCATAGAATCCACCAAAACCACGCTTGCACTTGCGGACGCGTATGATTTTGTATACGCGGCAGTGGGCGTGCATCCAAGTGACATTGACGGCCTGAATGAAGAAAGCTTTGCCTGGCTTCGTGAGCAGACTGCCGGCAGGAAGGTGGCAGCCGTCGGAGAAATCGGGCTTGATTATTACTGGGAAAAGGATGCGGCAGTGCAGGAGCGGCAAAGATACTGGTTTGCAAGACAGATGGAGCTGGCGCGGGAGGCTTCTCTTCCGGTGATTATCCATTCCAGGGAAGCGGCGGCGGATACGCTTAAGGTATTAAAGAGCGTCCATGCAGAGCAAATCCCGGGTGTCATACATTGCTATTCCTATTCGAGGGAGATGGCGGAGGAATTTATAAAAATGGGATATTATATCGGAGTCGGCGGCGTTGTCACCTTTAAAAACGCAAAGAAGCTGAAGGAGACAGTGCAGGCAATTCCGCTTGAGAGGATTCTGCTGGAAACAGACTGTCCTTACATGGCGCCGGAGCCGTACCGCGGGAAACGCAACGATTCCTCCTATCTTCCGCTGGTGCTGGCGGCGATTGCCGAGCTTCGCGGTATCACTCCGGAGGAAGTGGAGCGCGCGACGGAGGAAAATGCCCGCCGTCTGTTCGTGAAAGTTCGATAGTGTCGTGCCAGAAAGCGATTGTAAGACTTATTTTGTTATATTTTCGTGCAAAATATTGTTTCCTTCGTGCAAATGGCATATAATATAATCACAAATAGAAGGGGGTTGAGCATATGGCCGGAAAGACTACAAACATTAGTATACGAATGGATTCGGATTTAAAAGCACAGGCTGAGGCTTTGTTTGGAGAGCTTGGTATGAATTTGACTACGGCATTTAACATTTTTGTGCGTCAGTCGCTTCGCGAGGGCGGCATACCCTTTGACATCAAGCTGGAACAGCCCAATAGGGAGACCATTGCCGCTTTGTTGGAGGCGGAAAGGATTGCGAAGGATCCATCTGTAAAAGGTTATAATGACCTTGATGAGTTATTCGCTGATTTAAAAAAATGAGAAAGACAAAGTATATTGTAAAAACAACCACCCAATTCCGAAAAGATTACTGCTTGGACTGGTCATCGGGAATGTCATATCCTTCCGGACTGGTTGCTCGTCTACCGCATAGAAGATGAAGTTCTGGTATTGACGTTGACCCGTACCGGAACACACAGCGATTTATTCGGCAAATAAGCATCACTCCGGAGGAAGTGGAGCGTGTGACGGAGGAAAATGCCCGCCGCCTGTTCGTGAAAGTTCGATAGTGTCGCGCCAGAAGCGTTTCGGAATATTCTGCGCCTGCAGCTTGGGGTTTACTCTTGCCCGGATGGCGATGTTTTCAAAGAAGGCGAGCCAGAGACTCTGATATTCTGCTTCACGGCAGGACTCCCGCTTTATCATCGCTTCATCCAAATCGGAGGCGTCCGCCAGCATGAAATTCTTTCCGGCGGCGTGTACTGCGGCCTGGCGGCGGTTTTCATCGTAAATGATAAAATTTTCCTGCGGGAGACGGTCGGTAAAATGCTCTGCCAGAATCGGCAGGGCGTTATTTTTTGGGTGGATTGTGGAAAAAAGTACGCCGTTTTCCAGCTCACGGAAACGCAGAAATCCCAACAGATGATGTGCCTCATTGGCGGTTGCGCGGGAAAGCGTAAAGACGCGGTGCACGTGCGGATGATTCAGGCGGTGCAGCGTATTTGCGCCTGCCGGGGAGGAGAGCGCTAAAACGACCGTATGGTAAATGGCGTCCGCCTTATCAATTTCGCCCTTGCGCTCAGGGATGACGGCCAGCAGAGCGTTCATAACGGTTTCATAAAATTCCGTTCCCAGACGAGCGCACAGCGTCCGGGCAACCTTGTCGGATTTTTCCGCAGAGGGAGTCACCGGGAAATATTGAGAAAACAGTTCATAATTGTCCGGTTCCCGGCTGGTAAGCCGGATGTCGTCATGGGTACACCGGGTCTGCCCGGCTGCCCGGGAACCAGACTGTCCGCCGCCGTCGGGCATCTGCTTATTCTGTTGTATTTTAAAAGCCCAGGCGTCATAGACGCCGCTGAAAATTCCGTTCGGACTGTCTTCACAGATAAAGGTATACATGATAATCTCCATTCCGGAGCCTTTGCTGTGTCATGGCTCCATGCCGATATCAAACAGGCTGAGCTGTTTATAACCCGCTTCCCGAATTTCGCGCGGAATCTGTGTCCGGTCGCCGATCAGATTCCGGCAGATATAATCCTCGTCCAGCTTTGTGCGGTACATCATTTTTCCGGAGCAGGTGATAAAATAGAGCGCGCGCTTTAAAACCACACCGATTTTTTTCAGGTCGGAGAAACCGAGGGCGGCGGTGCGCCGTGCCTTTACAATGCGCTGTGCCGATTTTGCTCCGATTCCCGGCACCCGCAGCAGCGTGCGGTAGTCTGCGCGGTTGATTTCGATGGGGAAGCATTCAAGGTGGCGCAGCGCCCAGTCGCACTTGGGGTCGAGATAAATATTAAAGTCGGGGCGCTCCTCCGAGAGCAGTTCATCCACCGTGAAATCATAGTAGCGCAGCAGCCAGTCCGCCTGATAGAGTCGGTGCTCCCGCAGCAGGGGCGGCCCGCCGGGGAGGACGGGAAGATTGGCGTCCTGATTGACATTTACAAAGGCGGAATAAAAAACACGTTTTAAGTCAAATTTCTGATAGAGCGATTCGGCGACACGCATAATCTCATAATCGTGCTCGGGGGTTGCGCCGATAATCATCTGTGTGCTCTGGCCTGCCGGTACAAAGCGGGGGGCTTTGCGGTACAGGGCAACTTCGTTCTTGTTTTCGGTAATGCGGTTCTGAATTTGCCGCATGGGCTTTAAAATGGTATGCCGGGATTTGTAGGGGGCAAGTTTTTTTAAGCCCTCTGCGGTGGGAAGCTCCAGATTAATGCTCATGCGGTCAGCCAGAAAACCGGTTTTTTCGACCAGAACGGGGTCGGCGCCCGGGATGGCCTTTACATGGATATAGCCGTTGAACTGATGAACCCTGCGGAGCTGATAGAGCGTCTGATAAATGAGACCCATGGTGTAGTTGGGGCTGACCATAATGCCGGAGCTTAAAAAAAGTCCTTCAATATAATTCCTCCGGTAAAACTCCATCGTGAGCTCGCAGACCTCATCCGGCGTGAAGGAAGCGCGGGGAACGTCGGAATTGCAGTTGTTCTGGCAGTAGGCACAATTAAAAATGCACTCGTTGGTGAAAAGGATTTTGAGCAAAGACACGCAGCGCCCGTCGGCGGAAAAAGTATGGCAGATTCCGGCGGCGACGGAGTTGCCCATTCCCGCGCCGTTCCCTCTGCGGTCCACGCCGCTGGAGGTGCAGGCGACATCATACTTTGCGGCATCCGAAAGTATGGCAAGCTTTTCCGCCAAAGACATATTCATCTGGATATTCACGTGGAGTCACCTTCTTTCGAAAAGAACTAATGTTCGATAAGATGACTATAGCACAGGAAAACAGAAAATGCAATAGAAAAAACGAATGTTTGTTCGAAATATTGTTATTTTCCTCAGTCATGCCGATAACCGTGGCCTTTGTGGTGATGTCCCTGCACATCGTCCGTATTCTGCTGTGTTTCATTTTTATCATCGGGTAACAGAGAATCAATCAAATCCTGGATCTCTTTCATGGTCATGTCCCGTATTTCATCGGAAGTAACGGAGGGGTCGAGCTCCTGTATTTTCAAAAGGGCCTTGTACTTGCCGTAAGAAAGGCCTGTTTCGTGAGCCTCCGCAACCTCATCCGAATATGCGAAATAGCAGTGAGCATTTTGATGGTGCTCCGTGCAGCTTTTCATATCGGAAAGTATTTTTGAAGATTGCGCTCCGTCCGTTCCGATAACGGTAATGGTTACGAGTTCGTCATCTGACAGTAACGCTGCAACTGTTTTGCTTTCTAATATCTGATTGACGGCTTCCGTATAGCCTGTGAATTTTATATCGAGAGTATCTGCCAGATCCAATCCGTCATCGTTGTAGCCGGTAACAGAAATTACTCTGTCAAATCGGTTGACGCCCAGCTCAAGCGAAGGGTTAATGTCAATGCTTATTTGCGCCGTGGGTGTAAAATAAAGCCAGTGACCGCCAAAGAGCAGGAATATCAGGCATGCCGCGGCGGAGACAAAATATTTATAATTTACGATATTCGCTCTTGTGTATCCCTTTGTCTTCCGGGCGAGAAAGACTCTGGTGCTGTCTTTCAATACTTCGTCTGCCCGAATCCAATGAAAAGTTTCCTTCAGCTTATCCTTCATATCCGTCACCTCCCAGCTTTTCCCGAAGCATTTGCCTGGAACGGGTCAGAAGCGTATATATCGTATTTACATTTTTGCCCAAAATGCAGCTGATTTCCGGGGCAGTGTAATCTTCATAGTAATGCAGATAGATCACTTCCCTGTATTTTTGCGGGAGTGAAAGCACAGCCTCTAAAATATCGCGGTTGTCCGGCGGCAGGGCCGCCGGCAACTCTAAGATTTCTTCCAGTGATACCATACGGGTACGGAAAAAGCTTTTCAGAAGATCCTTGCAGGCATTGATTGTTACCCGTATAAACCATGCCTTTTCATGTTCATCGTTTTCAAACACAACGGAACTAAGAGCATATTTCAGAAAAACAGTTTGAAATATGTCTTCGGTATCAGCACGATTTTTTAAATGTATCATGCAAAGCCGCTGAATGGTATCGGAATACCGTTCAATGGCTCTGTTTACCTCTTGTTCGTCCCTCATCCTAAGACCTCATTATTTACCGGAGTTATCTTCTGCAGCTGCTGTGCCCGTTACCATGGTGAGTGCCTGAGCCGGTATAGTAATTTGAACGGGTGTTTTTTGTGCAGTTATCTGAGGTATATGCCTCACAGGCGTTTTTGCAGTTTTGTGTACCGCAGTTGTCGCAGATTCCGTCGCCGTCGGCATCTGTGAATGAGCAATCGTTCTGTATACAAGTGTACGTATTGTTCCTGCAGGTTTTTGCCGGATTGCGATGGTGTCCGGTTCCTGACGCAAAAGAACTGATTGTACCGACATTCAGTAACAGAGCTGACATTAAGACAGCGGCTAATAATTTTTTCATATGCTCGTCCTCCTTATTTTATCATAAATTTTTTTGTTTCAATATTAACACGATTGAAGCAGGCAAATCCATTCACAATTAAAAAATACAGAAACATTTTGCCTTTCCTACTGTTTTTGTATATAATAGTAAAAACAAAATGCCACAGATAAAGGGGGAACCTATGGAGATTGATATTTTTGAGCAGTTCCCGAACAGGGAAGCGTTTGATGAATATTGGAACCGTCATTATGTAACAGTGACCTATGACGATGTGAAAGCCGCGTTTGAGAATTATGTCAGGTCGGCGGGAGGACATATTTACCTCTCCGATTACGAGGAAAAGGGCTGCGTTTCCAGGCAGGATTTTAAGGAAAACCTCTCCCAGGAGGCGCAGTTTACGTTTCAGGACGGTCTGACGGAGGTCTTTTATGAGAAAAATCCCGAGCTTTATGAGACGGCGTTCGCGCTGTACGAGGAAGCGCAGATGACCGGGCGCGGGGATGCCGCCATTGCCCAGACTTTCCACGACACCTTTGCGCAGCTTTACGCAGAGTTCTTAGACAGGCTGTTTGATGAGGTGCTGAGCAAATAAAAGCTGCGGGCTGCCGCAGACAGAAATGAGAGGAATACGATGGCAACACTGGGAATCCCGCAGAACACCATTGCGGTGCTGCAAAAGTATCAGTTTAATTTTCAGAAAAAATTCGGGCAGAATTTTTTGATCGACACGCATGTTTTGGAAAAAATTATTGCGGCCTCCGGCGTGACAAAGGAGGACTTCGTACTGGAAATCGGGCCGGGAATCGGTACCATGACGCAGTATCTCTGCGAGAGTGCCAGGGAGGTTGCGGCGGTCGAGATTGATAAAAATCTGATTCCGATTCTTGAAGAGACGCTGGGAGCATATGATAATGTTACGGTAATCAATGAGGACATTTTAAAGCTGGATATCGCGCGTTTAGTACAGGAGCAAAACGGCGGCAGGCCTATCAGGGTGGTTGCCAACCTGCCTTACTATATTACGACGCCGATTATTATGGGTTTGTTTGAAAGCCATGTGCCGATCGACAGCATTACGGTGATGGTGCAGAAAGAGGTCGCCGACCGGATGCAGGCAGGCCCCGGCACCAAGGATTACGGCGCGCTCTCCCTGGCTGTGCAGTATTATGCCAGGCCGGCGGTGATTGCGAATGTGCCGCCGAACTGCTTTATGCCGCGCCCGAAGGTCGGCAGTGCGGTGATCCGGCTCACGAAGCATGAGAAGGCAGTTGTGCAGGTGGACAATGAAAAATTATTATTTGACATAATACGGGCGTCGTTTAATCAGCGGAGAAAAACGCTGGCAAACGGACTTGGCAGCGCGCCGGGTATTCCTCTGCCGAAGGAAGCCATACAGGAGTGTATCGAACAGATGGGCCTGCCGCTCACTGTACGCGGAGAGGCTCTGACACTGGCGCAGTTTGCCGAATTATCCAATATCGTTGGAAAACGCCTGGCAGAAAGGAAGGATTATAATGGAAGAAAATCGCAATGAAAATGAACGTCAGACTTACGGGAATCAGAATCAGACATACGGTGACCGGCAAACCTACGGGGATCAGCAATCCTACGGCGGGCAGCCGGGATACGGCAATCCGTCGGGATACAACAATCCGCCGGTATATTACAATAACGGGAGCTTTGTGCGTCCGGAGCAGCAGCATGGGCCGGTGACGGATGTTTTCTGTTATATTCTCCTGGTGATCATGCCGCTGCGGCAGATTTTAAGCATCGTCACCACATCCTCCATGTTTCGTTCGATGGATTTCAGCTATGACAGTATCATGAACGGAACCTATATGAATGGGCTTTTAAACGGCTCCTACATGCTGCTTACCATTCTCAGCTATCTGCTGATGGCAGCGTTTATTGTGTTTGTCGTGCTTGACATCGTCAAAATTTATAAGCAGCATTATAAAATAACCGGACTGATATTGTTTGCTATCTTTTTAAATCCGGGTTACTATATCTGGCGCGCTCATATCCTTCATCGGAAAAAGACGGTGCCGGTGATTTACACCGTGCTGTATTCCCTGCTGGTATTGGGCAGTATGGTTTATACCTTTATGGAGACCTTCCGGATGATTATGGGTATGTTTTATTATTATTAAATCTTCTGCTGATTCGAATGAGAAATCTCCTTGTTTCATATATTAAATGGACAAGGAGATTTTTTTATGAGAAAAAGACGGAAAAAAAGAGGAAATCAGTTTTTTTCCTCGTTGATGATTGTGATATTGCTGCCGCTGCTTGTGACTACGGTCATGCAGAGCATGAAGCTGGAAAAATTGATCAGCGGCCAGAGCGTTTACGTGGAATCAGCGACCGAAGCGGTATATGAGTCCGGGGAAGGGAGCCTGCTTTGGGGCGGCTCGGGGGAGACCGAGG
This sequence comes from uncultured Roseburia sp., assembly GCA_944380515.1. Lineage (GTDB taxonomy): Bacteria > Bacillota > Clostridia > Lachnospirales > Lachnospiraceae > Roseburia. The sequence continues at coordinate 26,862 of CALWHT010000010.1, read as the reverse complement.
AAACGGAGCAAAACAGGGAGCTTGAGCAGAAGGTTCTTTTTGTGGCGGCAAAGGAAATCGGGGCGGATTATGAGGACGCCGCGATTATGGCGCAGTGCGTCATAGCGAGGACAAACCTCTATGATGCCGCCAAAAATCAAACCGCGGAGCCGCAGGGTCTTTCCATGGAGGAAATGCAGACGCTTTGGGGAGAGGACTTTAACCGCATTTATCAGAAATTTTCGGAGTGTGCCGGGAAAACCGCGGATGAAGTTCTCACCTGGGACGGCAGCTATATTTACGCTGCGTACCATGCCATCAGCAGCGGCAGAACCAGAAACATGTCGGATTTGTACGGGGATGCTGATATGCCGTACCTGATGGAAAAGGAATGTCATGGGGATACGAGCGCAAAGGGCTATCTGTCGGTATATTATTTTGAGGAGGAGGACTTTTTGTCGCAGTGCCGGGAGACATTCGGGACCAAAGAACTGGATTCCGCAGAAAAAATTCAAATAGAAGGGCGCGACGCTTCAGATTATGTTTTAAAAATGAAGGTCGGAGACACTGAATGTACGGGTGAGGAATTTCGTACGGCCTTTGAGCTGCCGTCCGCCTGCTTTACGGTGACGAAAATCGACGATAAAGTGCGGATTGTGACGAAGGGAGTCGGACACGGATTCGGACTCAGCCAGCACACGGCGGAAACCATGGCGGAGGAAGGAAAAAGCTACAGGGAAATTCTGGAATATTTTTATCCCGGCGCGGAAATCACCAAAGCGCAAAAAATTCAGTAATATTCGTATAAACCATCCAAAACAGGTAACAATATAGTTAAAAATAAACAATGGATGGTGAAGGATATGAAAAAGAAAGGATTTTTACGGCAAAAGCAATATGTGATTGCGGGAACTCTCGTAATCATTGCGGCAATAGGGACGACGGTCCTTTACAGCAATAAACAGGAAAAAGAGCGGGAGCAGCTGGAGGCGGAGCTTGCCGAGGAAATGAACCAGCAGTCGGATCCGGAGGAATTGGCGGCGGTCGAGGACACGGAGCAGTCGGCTGAGGCGTCGGCAGTAATACCGCCGAAGGAGACGGAGGAGGACAGCACGCAGACCGCCGAAGTCGCACAAGAGACGGAGACGACTGAAATGACGGAAAATACCGAAACTGCGGCCGAGGACGCCCAGACGGTGGAGGAAACAGCAGGTACGGGACAGGCACTTCATTTTTCGGCGGAAGACGGGCTGATGTGGCCGATGGAGGGAAATGTCACCATCAATTACAGTATGGATTCTACTGTGTATTTTCCGACTCTTGACCAGTATAAATACAACCCGGCAATTATCATCGAGGGAGATGTCAATGATAAGGTTTACTGTGTGGCAAAGGGGCAGGTGACAGGGATTGAAAATGACGAGGTAACCGGCTGCACGGTGACCGTGGATTTGGGTGACGGCTACAGTGCCATATACGGACAGCTGAAAGAGCTCAACTTCGCGGAAGGAGACTATGTTGAGGCGGGACATGTACTGGGATATATCGGAGAACCGACAAAATATTTTTCCGTGGAGGGAAGCAATCTGTATTTCGAATTGCAGAAGGACGGGACGCCCATCGACCCGATTGATTTCTTTGAATAGACTTTCCTTGAATAAGTCAGTATGCTATCCTATAATATGAAAGTGTCGGGGAGTAGCTGATCAAGAGAAGGGAGCGCTGTCTATGGGGTCTTTCGGATATGGCGGCACAGTGGATGACTGCGTGAAAGAGGTGCTTGCGTGTCGCGGGAGCGATGCGGAGCGGACGTTAAAATACTGCGGCAGGCTTGCGCGGTTTGCCGGGGAACATGACGACGCGGGGCTGCTTGGCTTCGCGTCCTACTATGCGGGAGAAACCTATTATCTGTTAAACGACGGAGAGCATTTTTTTCAATCCATTACAAAGGCAGTTTCCTGCCTGGAGCGTTCGAAGCAGTGGGAGCTGCTTGCCCGCGCGTACAATATTCTCGCGATTGCTTCCGTGAATCGGGGAAACGAACCGATTGCAATGGATTATTATCTGATGGGGCTTAGCGTGTGTAAAAAGTACGAATTATATGAGATAGAAAATATGATCCGTTTAAACCTGGGAAATCTCTACCTCTCGAACGGGCAATATGTCGAGGCGCAGAAGTATTTTGAGGGGAGCCTCGGCTGCCTGCGCCGGTCAGGGCAGACGGAGGACTACTATGCAATTTTGACCTGCATTTATGTCAGCCTCGGCAGCAGCTATATGCTGCGCGGCATGACGGAAAGGGCGCAGAGCTATGTCAGGCGGTTACAGGAGGAATGTCTCTCGCATATCGGGAAGACAGAACAGCTTTACGCACTGTGCTTTCAGGCACAGCTTTATCACCGCATGGGGCAGATAGAACAGCGAGACGCGTGTATCTGCACCGTTTGCAGGGAAATCAATGCGGATATGGCGGTAATGGACGTATTTGACGACTTTTACCGGCTTTGCGGGCTGCTATTGGAAATCGGCTGCGACGAAGGCTTTTTAAAGGTGTCCGGCATACTGGAGCAGCTTGTGAAACAGGCGAAAATGGTAAATCTGCAAAAAAAAATGGTTTCTCTGCAAATCAGATATTACCGGAAAAACAGGGATCATGACGCTTATTTTAAGGCGGCGGGAGTTTATTATGAGCTGTCCGAAATGATGGAGCGTGAAAATCGATATATCATCGCGAATATGCTCGGCCTTCGAAGCTCCTTAGAGCGGGCCAATGAGAAACGCAGGGAGGTGGAAGCGGACAATATCAGACTTCAGGAAAAATCGGAGACAGATGCGCTGACACAACTGCCGAACCGCTTCCGGCTGAACGAATATTCCGAGACGGCGTTTGAGCGGGCGAAAAGGGGTCAAAAGCTGCTGGCGGTGGAAATTCTCGATATTGATTATTTTAAGCAGTACAACGACCATTACGGTCATCAGGCAGGTGACGCATGTATCACCGCAATCGCGGGACAGCTTGCGGCCATGCAGAATGACCGGATTTTCTGTGCGCGCTACGGCGGGGACGAATTTATCATTATCTATGAGGATATGACTGAGGCGGAAGTTTACGGGGAGGCGGAACGGCTTCGTGAGCGCATCATGGGTCTTAAGCTAAAGCATGATTATTCCGAGGGGCTTGATCAGATAACCATTTCGCAGGGAATTTGCTGCGACGTGCCCGGCGATGAGACGAAAAGCTGGGATTTTCTGCACACCGCGGACAGAATGCTCTACCAGGTGAAGGAAAAGAACAGGAATGGCATTGCAATAGGTCATTTGGACGGACCGGACGAGAAAGAGCATATTTAGACGGAACGTTTCGATTGTTTCCGCATAGAATACATTATGTAGGAAAACCCGCAATCGAAATATTACATTTTTACGGGGGAGCGGAAAGAAAAAAGCTACGGTATGGGTGAAATACGTTTCTGTCGATTGCTTTTTATATGAACCTGCCCGGAGCCTGAGTGCGTTTCAGGTTTTGGGTTACATAATCGTTATTGACAGAGCAGTTTTTTCTTGACAAAAGCGAAGTGTCGTGTTATCATTCAGACTGTTGCGCTTATGAAGGGGCTGTCATGACAGCCCCTATTAGTTTGCCCTGTGGGGCCAGGTGAAACGCCGCAGACGTGCGTCCGCGGAAAAATCGGACGGACGTTTTGAGAAAGGAAAGAATGGAAACAGTTAGATTTGAACAATTAAATTTATATCCGCAGGTGCTGCGTGCGATTGAGGAAATGGGTTTTGAGGAGGCGACGCCGATTCAGAGCCAGGCAATCCCCGTTGTGATGTCGGGGGTGGACGTTATCGGACAGGCACAGACGGGAACCGGAAAGACGGCTTCCTTCGGAATCCCGGTTCTCCATAAGGTGGATCCGGACAATAGAAAAACGCAGGTTATTATTTTATCTCCGACAAGGGAGCTGGCAATCCAGGTGGCGGACGAAATCCGCAGGCTCGGGAAATATATGCACGGCATCAAGGTGCTTCCGGTGTACGGAGGGCAGGAAATCGGCCGCCAGATAAAGGCCTTAAAGGGAGGCGCGCAGATTATTATCGGAACGCCGGGGCGTGTGATGGACCATCTGCGGAGAAAAACCATCCGCTGCGAGGCAGTCAACACCGTTGTTTTGGATGAGGCGGACGAGATGTTAAACATGGGCTTCCGCGAGGACATCGAGACGATTTTGCAGTATATTCCCGAGGAGGGACGGCAGACGGTGCTTTTTTCCGCGACTATGCCAAAGCCCATTCTGGATATTACCAGAAAATACCAGCATGACGCTGTCACGATTAAGGTCGTAAAAAAAGAACTGACCGTACCCAGCATTGAGCAGTATTATTATGATGTAAAACGAAAAGATAAGGTCGAGGTTTTAACGAGGCTGCTCGATTATTACAATCCCAAGCTTTCGCTGGTGTTCTGCAACACCAAACGGATGGTTGATGAGCTGACAGGGGAGCTGCAGGGGCGCGGCTACTTTGCCGAGGGGCTTCACGGCGACATGAAGCAGACGCAGAGGGACCGTGTGATGAAGAGCTTCCGCACCGGGAAGACCGAGATTTTGATTGCCACCGACGTGGCTGCGCGTGGAATTGACGTGGATGATGTCGAGGCGGTATTTAATTACGATATTCCCCAGGATGATGAGTATTATGTACACCGCATCGGACGTACCGGCCGTGCGGGGCGCACCGGGCGGGCCTTCACCTTCGTGAAGGGCAAGGAGGTCTATAAGTTAAAGGACATCATGCGCTACTGCAAGACAAAAATCGTTGCGATGCCGATTCCGTCCACGGACGACGTGGCACAGATTAAGGCGGAGAAGGTGATGGATGAAATCGCCAGAATTATTGATGAAGAAAATATCCGGGATATGATAGACATCATCGAAAGGCAGATTAATGAATCCGACTATACGGCAATGGATATCGCAGCCGCATTTTTAAAGCAGGCGCTCGGGCAGGTCAGCCTTGACAACGACAGGGACGAGGAGCCTGATTTTGAGAATACCGGGGCGGAGGAAGGCATGGTCCGCCTGTTTATCAACATCGGGAAAAAGGACCGCATAAAACCGGGAGACATTTTAGGCGCGGTTGCCGGGGAGTCCGGTATGCCCGGAAAGCTGGTCGGAGCCATTGATATGTATGACAAATACACCTTTGTGGAGGTTCCGAGGGAATACGGCAGAGAGGTTTTGGAGGGCATGAAGCACGCCAAAATCAAGGGCCGCTCCGTGAATATGGAGCCTGCGAACCAGAAATAGAATAAAAAAGATTTTTGAAACGGCAGCGTCTTTTGCGGAAGGCGGCTGCCGTTTCTTCATCAAATCTTAATGTTTTGACCGATTGGAAATTCATAATTATTCCGCTACAATAAAACCATAAACACGGAAGCGCAGCTCCGATGCCGGATGGTCGGGCGCGCGGAGGGTGTGAGGGAGGAGATAGTTTGAAAAATAAGCTCGATAGCTTATTTTTCAAACGCAAACTTGTTTGCGTTGGCTATATTGTGCCGGAGCGTCACAAATGAGCCCTGATGGCAGACGCAAATTGGAAATTTGCGTCGCCCCCCGTCGCAAAAAACGCTCCGGAATGGAGATTAGAGATGTACAGCATACTGGTATGTGACGATGAGAAGGATATTGTATCCGCATTAAAAATATATCTGACGGCGGACGGCTATCAGGTTTTCGAGGCCTATAACGGAAGGGAGGCGCTGAAGGTGCTGAACGAGCATGAAATCCACCTGGTACTCATGGATATTATGATGCCGGAGCTGGATGGAATCTCCGCTATGGTAAAAATCCGGGAGGTGAGCAACGTTCCGGTCATACTTCTGACGGCCAAGAGCGAGGATACCGATAAGATACTGGGACTTACGGTGGGTGCGGATGACTACATCACGAAGCCGTTTAACCCGGTGGAGGTGCAGGCGCGCGTGAAATCGCAGCTCAGACGCTACATGCTCCTCGGGGGAGGAAACGTGAAAAGCGAGACCCTCGTCATCGGCGGAATTGAGCTTGACGACCGCACCAAGGAGGTGACTCTGGACGGGGAGAGAGTATCACTGACCCGGACGGAATATGATATTTTAAAGCTTTTGATGGAGAATCCCGGCAAGGTGTTTTCGCCGAATCAGATCTATGAACAGGTATGGAAGGATAATCCCTACGGTACGGAAAATACCGTGGCGGTGCATATCCGACATTTGAGGGAAAAGGTGGAGTATAATCCGGCAGAGCCGCGTTATTTAAAGGTAGTCTGGGGCCGCGGCTACAAAATGGAGGCATAACGCTCCGGAATGGAGGATTTATATGAAAAAATGGAAGGGTTCCATAGCCGGAAAAATTACGGCATGGATTTTAATCAGTGTGTGCGCTCTTTGCTTTGCCGCAAGCGCGGCGGGCATGCTTTTGATGCTGAGCGCCGATATGTACGGAAATACGATTGAAAAAACGAGAGAAGAATGGTTTTTGGATGTGACCGCACGTTATTCGCTGGTGGCGTTAGACGGCCTTGCACAGGGGACGAACAGCGAGACGTTTGCGGATAAAGCGTTCCGCTATGGTATTATACAGGCGGAAAGTCTCGATGGTATCGATTTGAATGATGACAGCTCTTATCTGGAGCGCAACTTTACCGAGCATGTAGAGCTTGAGGATTTGCAGGTTTATTCGGAGACGCTCTCCGAGCAGGACCGGATTATGTACGGAGGCGATTTCCTTACGGGCTATGCTTACGTTATTCATGGGGAAGGAGACTGGCGCAGTCTGTATGCGGACGGTATCTGCTATGACACGGCGCAGGGAATTTTCTACTATTCCGCGGAGGGACAGTACTATCCGGTGCAGACCGTCGAGATTGAAACGGAAAACGGAACGCTCACCTGCTTCTATGACTTTGATGAAAAGATGTACACGAACTCCACATGGACAGAGGTTACACAGACAGAGGCGGTCGATACAGCCGGGGAGTCCTACGAGGCGCCGGCGGTGGAAGGCGCGTCCGATGAGAGCATTACGACCACGGAAACCACGACGGGGGACAATGCGGAGCAAAGGACGGTGGAAGAAATTCTGCAAGAGCCGTATATTACGTTTTCCATGTTTGACGGAACAAGTCTTGCTTATGAGAATTGGGGAACACTTTGGCTCGATAACGTCCGCTCGATTGATATGTCGCAGGTAAAGCTCATCGATTCGACAGCAATGGAGCCGGGGGAGTTTACGGAGCTGACGGATTACTATCTGGATGACAATTATACGCTCTGGGTCAATGAGGGAAACAGCGCTTCGGAAAGAACGACCTATTATGTGGTTTCCCTGCTGCCCGAGGCGGTGGGAACCGGCTGGGGCAGCGCGGATATGTTTGTGCAGGCGAACACATGGCTTACCTTCTGCTACAGCATGCGTTATCCGGTTTTTGCGATTATATTTGTCTCTTTTGCCCTGGGACTTGCAGCCTTTGTCTATTTGATGTCGGCGGCAGGACACCGGAGCGGAACGGACGAAATCGTACCGCTGGCTGTGGATAAGATTCCGCTTGATATTTACGCGGTTGTGATTGGAGCGGCAGAGGTATTGCTGTTTATCGGACTTTTATGGCTCACCGATACCGCAAGCAGAGGGAGTGTCGCGCCGGTGCTGATTATATGCGCGGGGCTTGCGCTTTGCATGGGCTGGCTGCTGCTACTGTTTTTGCTTGGCTTCTCCGTGCGGGTAAAGCTTGGAAAATGGTGGCGGAATACGGTGTGCTGGCGGATTTTTAAGGCAGTTCGGAACTTCTGCGGAATGGTTTGGAGCAATATCGGATTTTTGTGGAAAATCATTCTGGTGCTTGGGGTTTTGGCGGTGCTTGAATTTTTCGGGCTTGTGGCATTTGTGAACGACGGCTGGGCAGTGTTGCTGTGGTTTGTGGAAAAACTGATTCTCTATCCTGTAATCCTGTGGATAAGCATCCAGATGTACTATTTAAAGGAAGGAACAGAGAAAATCGCCGGCGGCGAGGCGGACCATAAAATCAATACGAAGCGGATGAGCGGGGAATTTCGGCGGCACGGAGAAAATATCAATAACATCGGCGAGGGAATGACCCGGGCGGTGGAGGAACGCATGAAAAGCGAACGCTTTAAGACAGAGCTCATTACTAACGTTTCGCATGACATCAAAACGCCGCTGACTTCCATTATTAATTATGTGGATTTGCTGGAAAAAGAGGATTTGCAGAATGAGACGGCGTGTGAGTATTTAGAGGTGCTAAAGCGCCAGTCCGACCGGCTGAAAAAGCTGATCGAGGATTTAATCGAGGCGTCCAAGGCGTCCACCGGAAATCTTCCGGTACATTTGGAGCGGCTGGAGGCGGGAATCTTCCTTGTGCAGACGGTTGGAGAGTTTGAGGAAAAAACACAGGCTGCAGGGTTGGAGCTGATGATTTCCCAGCCCAAGCAGCCGGTCTACATCATGGCGGACAGCAGACACTTCTGGCGCGTCATTGACAATTTGATGAATAATATCTGTAAATATGCGCAGAGCGGCACAAGAGTATACATCAACCTTGAAGTAAAAGAGGCGCAGGTTGTGATTACCTTCCGCAATACGTCAAGGTATCCGTTAAATATCAGCAGTGAGGAACTGATGGAGCGGTTTGTCCGCGGCGACAGCTCCAGAAATACGGAGGGCAGCGGTCTCGGGCTTTCCATCGCCGGGAGTCTGATGGATTTGATGGGCGGAAGCTTCCGGCTTTATGTGGACGGAGATTTGTTTAAGGTGGTACTCGGCTTTGAAGAGGCGGGTGAGGATTAAACCCGGAGCGGGCAGGTTTTTATCTGCCCGCTTTTCCTGACTTTACACTGGCCTGCCGGATGGCTATAATTGAGAAAAGCACAGCGGAATACGAATAGCAAAAAAATTTGCGAAAACCTCTTGACCTGGAGTTTACTCCAGGTGCTACACTTTGCTCAGAAACAAAAAACTGAGTAAAAGGAGTGGAAAGCAATGAATTTTCAGATGTATGTACCGACGAGGATTTTATTTGGGGCAGGCGCGTTAAACAGCCTGCATGAGCAGAAGCTTCCGGGGAAAAAGGCGCTTTTGCTTACATCAAACGGCAAATCGGCGAAGGAGAGCGGAGCCTTTGACCGCGTGGCATCAGAGCTTGAAAAAGCGGGCTGCACGTATACCGTATTCAGCAAAATCGAGGCAAATCCGTTAAAGGAAACCGTCGAGGAGGGCGGAGTGTTCGCAAAGGAAAACGGCTGTGACTTTATCGTTGCGCTGGGCGGCGGAAGTGTGATGGACGCTTCGAAGGCGATCGCGGTTGCGGCAACGAACGAAGGCGATTTGTGGGACTATGCATTCGGAAAGACCGGAAAGGCAAAACCGATTGCAAACAGGCCGCTGCCGATTGTGGCAATCACGACCACGGCGGGAACCGGCTCCGAGGTAGACCAGTGGGGCGTCATTACCAAGACCGAGACAAACGAAAAAATCGGCTTCGGCGGAATTGACGAACTGTTCCCCGTACTTGCGATCGTGGATGCGGAGCTGATGAAGACAGTACCCGCGAAATTTACCGCATATCAGGGCTTTGACGCGCTGTTTCATTCCGTGGAATGTTATATTTCAAAGGCAGCAAATCTTATGAGCGATATGTACGCGCTGACGGCGATTAAAAATATCGCGGCATACTTAGCGCGCGCGGTCAAAGACGGCAATGACATTGAGGCAAGGGAGCACGTGGCGTTCGCCAATACCCTTTCCGGCGTTGTCATGACCCTAAGCAGCTGCACCAGCGAGCATGCAATGGAGCATGCCATGAGCGCTTACCATCAGCAACTGCCGCACGGCGCGGGGCTCATCATGATTTCGACAGAGTATTACCGGTACTTTGTGGAGAAGCATGTCTGTGACGAGCGATTTATCCGCATGGCAAAGGCCATGGGCGTGCAGGACGCGCAGCGGGCTGAGGATTTTGTCACGGCTCTGGTGCAGTTACAGGAGGCATGCGGCGTTGCTGAGCTTAAGATGAGTGATTACGGCATTGCCAGGGAGGAAGCCGACACGCTGGCCGCAAATGCCAGAGAGACAATGGGAGGTCTGTTTACGGCGGATCCGTGCGAGCTGAATCACGAGGACTGCCGGATGATATATGAGAAATCCTATCGCTAATAAAAGCTATTTGAAAAAATATAGGAGGAGATTACCATGACAAAACAGGAATTGGAGCAGAAATCAGTTTTTGGAATCGGGGAGCCGAATACCGCGTTTGCGCAGTATTTTAAGGGTCAGTCTTATTTAAATATGCTGACGGTGGAGCGCGTACCGATTGGAAATGTCGTTTTCGAGCCGGGATGCCGTAATAACTGGCATATTCACCACAAGGGCGGCCAGATTCTGATATGTGTGGCAGGAAACGGCTGGTATCAGGAGTGGGGCAAACCGGCGCAGGCGTTAAAGGAGGGGGATGTGGTCAACATTCCGCCCGAGGTGAAGCACTGGCACGGAGCCGCGGCGGACAGCTGGTTTGCGCATCTTGCTGTTGAGGTTCCGGCGGAGGGAGCGTCCAATGAATGGCTGGAGCCGGTTTCGGATGAGGAGTACGAGAAGCTATGACGATTGCGGAGGTTTCGAAAAAATATGATATTTCCGCGGATACACTGCGTTATTATGAAAGAATCGGTCTGATGCCGCCGGTGCCGCGAACCCCCGGCGGCATCCGGGACTATGACGAGGAATCCTGCGGATGGATTGAACTGATGAAGTGTATGCGCAGGGCAGGCGTGCAGATTGAGGCCCTGATTGAATATGTTGCGCTGTTCCAGAAGGGCGATGTGACGATTGATGCCAGAAAAGAGCTTTTAATCGAACAGCGGAATCAGCTTGTAGACCGCATGGCGGAAATGCAGGAGTCCTTAGACCGTCTGAACGACAAAATCGAGCGCTATGAGCAGGGGCTTATGACCAAAGAGAAGCTGCTGCAGCGCATGAAGCAGGAGAGAGAAAAGGAGAAAGCGGAGGTATCAGACGATGAGTAAAAAAATTTTGGTGTTATCGGCAAGCCCGAGAAAGGGAGGCAATTCCGATACGCTTTGTGATGAGTTTATCCGCGGAGCAAAAGAGGCGGAAAATCAGCCGGAAAAAATTTTCCTCAGAGACAAAAAGATTGGCTACTGTACCGGCTGCGGCGTGTGCAACCGCACGTCGAGCTGCGTACAGAAGGACGATATGGCGGAAATTATAGAAAAAATGGTGGAGGCGGACGTAATCGTACTGGCAACCCCGGTTTATTTTTACACGATGGACGCCCAGATGAAGACGCTGATTGACCGTACCGTGCCGCGCTACACGGAAATGAAGAATAAAGAATTTTATTATATTGTGACGGCGGCGGACACGGAGGTGTCGAATATGGAAAAAACCATCGAGGGCTTCCGCGGATTCACCCTGGACTGCCTGGACGGCGCGGTGGAAAAGGGAATTATCTATGGCGTGGGCGCATGGGAAAAGGGGGAAATCTTACATACCCCGGCCATGGCGCAGGCCTACGAGCTCGGAAGACAGGCAGGCTGAGGCAGAACGGGATTTTAAGCCTCGTCTGACGAAACATTTTTTCCAAACAAAAATCGACCGGAAAGACATTTTTGTCTTCCCGGTCGATTTTATATTTGTATGGTTTAGCCAAAGTATCTCTTTAACAGACCCTCGAAAGCTTTTCCGTGACGAGCCTCGTCGCGGGCCATCTCATGTACGGTGTCATGGATTGCGTCAAGGTTCTGCTCCTTTGCTCTCTTAGCAAGGTCAACCTTACCAGCGGTAGCGCCGTTCTCCGCATCCACTCTCATCTCAAGGTTCTTCTTGGTGCTGTTGGTTACAACCTCACCGAGTAATTCAGCAAACTTTGCAGCGTGCTCAGCCTCCTCGTAAGCAGCCTTCTCATAGTACAGGCCGATTTCCGGATAGCCCTCACGATGAGCAACACGTGCCATCGCAAGATACATACCAACCGCGGAGCACTCGCCTTCAAAGTTCATTCTCAGGTCTTTGATGATGTCCTCGCTGACACCCTGAGCAACGCCTACTACGTGCTCCGCAGCCCAAACCTTCTCACCTTCCTGTAATTTGAACTTATCGGACGGAGCCTTACATACCGGACAAACCTCCGGAGCTGCGTCGCCTTCATAAACATAACCACATACTGTACATACATACTTTGCCATAATTGTTATCTCCTTTTCTTTTTTTATTTGAATGATTACTGTGTGCTTAATCAATATCAGTAACTGTTACTGATTTTAAAATAAAATTTGTAGTTTGTCAATACCTTTTTGTCTTTTTTTAAAATTTTTTTGCCGCCTGTCAGAAAACCGTCAGGAAGCCCTGCCATTCGCCTTGCAGCAGGGGCATTTGCCGAAAAAGTAAGTGACGTGTCCCTCGATTTCACCGTCGAAATCCTGTGCCGCAAGCACATTGATGTGCTCTAAACCGTTCACATTCAAATCCAGCACGTTTCCGCAACAGCTGCAGATAAAATGATAGTGGGGGGCCGTATTGCCGTCAAAACGGTCGGGGCCGATCCCGGTAGAAAGCTTCTGAATCTCTCCTATTTCGGCGAGCAGCGATAAATTGCGGTACACTGTGCCGAGACTGATATTCGGAAATTCCTTCTTTATATTCAAATAAACGGTCTCTGCGGTGGGGTGGTCATATCGGTCGGCAAGGAAATTCTTAATTGCGTCCCTTTGTTTACTGTGCTTTAGCATAGTTACCATCCTTTCCAATATTAAGAACTGTTACTGATATAATGATAAAAGAAAAAGAAGAAAAAGTCAATAGCGGATAAAAAAAGATGACAGGAAGGTTGTAACAGTTCAGCCCGCGCCATTCGCAAAGCCGCGCCAAGGCGCTTTTCCGCTGCTTTGCAGCTTATGGCTGAACTGTTACAGGAAAGTTACGCGGGGACTGGCATAGAATCGGAGCGGAGGAATATAGATAGAAGTAAGGATATACGGCTATGGAGCGCCTATGGCAGGAATGAAAAGATTTGTTACATATATATATTCCTATGAGGAAAAGAAAAAAGCGGGCAATACAGGCTTCGCGAAAATCGAAATTCGGGGAGATGAGTGCAGGCTGGAAATCCATCTGCGCGAAGTGTATACGAAGCAGGGGGCCTGCAGGGTATATCTGTTCCGGGAGGATGACGGAACTATAGAAGGCGTCAGTCTTGGAGAAATGCAGCTTCGAAACGGGGCGGGAGATTTTGGGGTCGTTTTTCGAATATCCAAAATCCGGAACACGCCGTTTCATTTTAATGACTTTGAGGGCATTTTTCTGCTGGGAGAGGACGGCAGAATTTTTATGAGCCGCTGGAAGGAAGGCGCGCCGCTTCAGGTATGCGCGGAGTGCTTTCACGAGTGGGAGGAGGAAAAGGAAAAAGCGGAAACAGTTGCGGAGCCGTCCGGAAACGCAGAGGCTGCGGCAGAAACAGTGCAGGTGCAGAAGGCTGCGGAGGCGGCAGACAGCAGGAAGCCCGAGGATGTCCCTGCGCAGACCGCGTCATCCACCGTAATTCATTTCCCGAAGACGGAAGAAAACGTCACGGTCACGGAGCTTCCGGTGCGGAATATTTTTCCAAGATATGACTGGGAGGAAATATGGAAACAGCTTGTGGCGAACCATCCGGTCAGCACGCCGTTTTCGGATCGGGGAATCGTCTGCGCGAAAATCGAATTGAAGGATATCCGCGAGCTTCCGAAGAGATACTGGTATTTGGGGAATAACAGCTTTTTGCTGCACGGTTTTTTTAACTATCACTATCTTGTCATCGGAAAAATAGAAGAGGAAGAAGAAAGCCGATGGTTTATCGGCGTTCCGGGAATTTACCAGAATCAGGAACGGGTCATGGCAATTATTTTCGGGTTCCCGGAATTTCTGCCGGAGCCGGAGGAAAACAGATTTGGCTATTGGTACCGTTTTATAGAAGACTGAGTCAGGAATGAGGGGAAAATGGGGAGATGAGGGCATAACGCAGGTGGTCTTCCCATTTTCCCTGTATGAGAATACAGTCGTGCTCAATTCCTTCATACAGAAAGCCGAGACCCTCCAGCAGCCGCATGGAGGGCTTGTTTTCAGGCATCACGCGGGCAAAGACACGGTGCAGGCCGAGCGTTCCGAAAGCGATTTCGAGAGTCTTTATGAGAGCCTCACGAGCGTATCCCCTGTGGTGCCAGGCCGCGTCAAATTTATAGCCCACCTCCGAGCAGGAATAGGCGGAGCGGTTGACCTCATGCAGGCAGACAGTGCCGATGATGGTTTGGGGATCCTCCTTGCGGAACACGTAGAAGCGGATCGTGTTCAGCTTCATCGCGAGCTTAAGCTCATATTTTAAAACTGCCTGCTGGTAGGACAGCGTGTAGAAATTTTCGGGCCGGGTCGGCTCATATCGCTCAAACAATTCTTTATTCCGGAGCTGGAACGCCAGAACCTCCCGCAGATAGTCCGGCGTGAGAATCTTCATTATAAGACGTTCGGTGTGATATTCCATATTGACGGAAGTTTTCTGTCTCATCTGTTTTCCTGCCTCCTCGACAAATCGGTTAAGATACGTTACAATACTTTATAGTATAACAATTTGGAGAAACTGTCCATGAATCAGGAAGAAAAATATATGCGGGAGGCAATCCGGCAGGCAAAAAAAGCATACGCCCTGGAGGAGGCGCCCATCGGCTGCGTGATCGTGCGTGAGGGAAGAATCATTGCCAGAGGCTACAACCGCAGAAATACGGAGGGCAATGCCCTCGCCCACGCGGAGCTGTCCGCAATCAAAAAGGCGAGCAAAAAGACCGGGGACTGGAGACTGGAGGACTGCACGATGTATGTGACCTTGGAGCCGTGCCAGATGTGCGCCGGCGCAATCGTCCAGTGCCGCATGAAGAAGGTTGTTATCGGCAGCATGAATCCCAAGGCGGGCTGCGCTGGCTCGGTGTTAAACCTTCTTCAGATGCCGCAGTTCAATCATCAGGTAGAGCTTGTGACCGGCGTGCTCGAGGAGGAATGCTCACAGATGCTGTCTGCGTTTTTTCGGGAACTGCGGGAAAAAAAGAAGCGGCAGGATGCTTGACAATACAGCGGCACATAGGCTATACTTAAATCTCCGGGCAGCCGGGGTGTCAGCGGTACCCTGTACCAGCAATCCGCTATAGCTGGGGTGATGCCAAACAGAGGGTCTTTAAATTGCGGAGCTGCCCTTCATAAGTGGCGTTGAAGCCTGGGTCTTACGCAACAGGAATCTGTGAACCGGGTCAGGTCAGGAATGGAGCAGCCCTAAGCAGAAGCTCTTGTGTGCCGTGAGGGTGCCTGGGCCGAGTTAACTGTGGAGGTAACGTCCGTGGTCTGGATTCGAAGGGCGGTGCCCGGATAAAAAGAATAAATTGTCAGACAGCCTGCAAAGACAGAAACTGCCTGGCATTTTTTGTCTTTAGAGGGAAATAAATACACGGGATAAAATTTCGGGAGGAAGACGGTGCGGGGGAAAGCAAGAAAAATATTGTATGACATAGGCGAGACCATAGAGCTTGTGATGGCGGTCGTCGTCATCCTGGCGGTTTTGGTAGCGGTATGTTCGCTTGTGCCGGAATTTGGGCATTATTGGCAGAACCGCATGGATGAGGAAGCATTTTCGGAATTTCTCGGCGCGGTATTCGGCGTCGTTATCGGCATTGAGTTTTTAAAGATGCTCTGCAAGCCAAGCTCCGAGAATATCATTGAGGTTTTGATATTCTTGGTTTCGCGTCACATGATTGTGGAAAAGACGACGGTGATTGAGAATCTGCTCTCGATTGTCAGCATCGGTATTCTGTTCTTTTTCCGGAGGTTCATGGTGGCGACAAGGCCGCATGGGGAGCATCCCGCCACGAAGCTGTTCGGAGGAAGCCAAGACGACACAGAGGAAGAGCGGCGGGAGAACGAAAAAACAGACGGGGAAGCGTGACGCGCTTTGCTGCGGAATAAAAACGGGCGTAGAAAAGGAATATTGTCTACGCCCGTTAATTTTTTCACAAAATACCTTTATTCTATCAAAAGTGAGAGAATATGTCAAATAAAACTGCATTTATTTGAGTACAAATATTGAATTTCGGGAAAACTGCTATATAATAAAGGCATAACAGGCACCGGAGCGAGGTGTAGAGACTATAACTGAAAAAGTGAGGAAGAGAAATGTTTGGATTTGGACAACTGATTGACATTCTGAAAAAAAACCCGAAAAAAATTGTTTTTACTGAGGGGAAAGACCCACGCATTTTGGAGGCAGCATCCCGTTTGCTGGCAGGAACCTTCCTTCATCCGATTCTGGTCGGCGATGAGGATGAGATTTATGAGGCGGCTGAGGAGAGCGGTTTTAATATCCGCGGAGCGGAAATCTTAAGCCCGGCAAATTTTGACAGAATGGACGAGATGGTAGAGCTGTTCTGCGAGCTTCGCAAAAGCAAGGGCGTGACGCCGGAGCAGGCAAGAGAAATGCTTGCCCATGCCAATTATTTCGGTACCATGCTTGTAAAAATGGGAATTGCCGACGCACTGCTCGGCGGAGCGACCTATTCAACCGCAGATACGGTTCGTCCTGCGCTGCAGTTAATTAAGACGAAACCCGGAAACAGTATCGTATCCTCCTGCTTTATCATGGTGCGTCCGGCGGCTACCGGTGAGAACGAGGTGCTTGCGATGGCTGACTGCGCAATTAACATCCATCCGACCGAGGATGAGCTGGTGGAGATTGCCGGCGAGGCGGCGGAGTGCGCTAAGATTTTCGGCGTAGACCCGAAGGTGGCGTTTTTAAGCTATTCGACGCTTGGCTCCGGAAAGGGCGAGGACGTGGATAAAATGCGCAATGCGGCTGCGAAGGCGAAGGCAAAATATCCGAATCTTCCGATTGAGGGCGAGATGCAGTTTGACGCCGCGGTTTCTCCGCGTGTGGCACGTACCAAATGCCCGGGCAACGAGGTTGCAGGTCATGCAAATACGTTTATTTTCCCGGACATCAATGCGGGAAATATCGGTTACAAAATTGCGCAGCGTCTCGGTAATTTCGAAGCTTACGGTCCGATTCTGCTTGGCTTAAACGCGCCGATCAACGATTTGTCCCGCGGATGCAACGCTTCCGAGGTATATTCGATGGCAATTATCACGGCGGCGCTCGCGTAAGAACGGGTTCAAAAGAAACGGTGATATTTGCGGCATGGCGGGAGGCCATGCCGCATTTTTGTGTTCAGGAGTCGCAATCAAATGGATAAACCATTATTTACAAGAGAGGAATTAAAAAAGTTAATCATACCGCTGATTTTAGAGCAGCTGCTTGCCATCAGTATCGGTATGTCGGACACGCTGATGGTTTCCGCCTGCGGGGAGGCTGCTGTTTCAGGAGTTTCGCTGGTGGACAGTATCAGTGTTTTGCTGATTCAGATTTTATCGGCCTTAGCGACCGGCGGTGCGGTGGTCTGCAGCCAGTATCTGGGAAAGAAGATGCCGGAGAAGGCCAGGCTGTCGGCGGGACAGCTTATGTTTATTATGCTTGTTGTATCCGTAACGGTGATGGTGGCGGTTCTGTTCTCCAGCGAATTTCTGCTGCGGACGATTTTCGGGCAGATTGAAGCGGATGTTATGGAAAATGCCAGGGTTTATTTTCTGGTAACAGCGCTTTCTTATCCCTTCCTGGGGGTGTATAACGCCGGTGCGGCGCTGTTCCGCAGTATGGGAAACAGCAAAATCAGTATGTATACCAGTCTTGTCATGAATATCATCAATATTGCGGGGAACGCCCTGCTGATTTTCGGCTTTGGGCTTGGCGTGCTGGGGGCGGCGCTTTCCACGCTTGTGTCGAGAACGATTTCCGCCCTGGTGATGGCGGTGCTTTTATGTAAAAAGGATAATCCCCTGTGTATCGCTTCGCTTGCCTGCCTCCGTCCGCAGTGGGATGTCATTTCAAGAATTTTGAAAATAGGAATACCAAGCGGCGTGGAAAACGGAATGTTTCAAATCGGAAAGCTTCTTGTTTCAAGCCTTACAGCAACTTTCGGAACTGCGGCAATTGCGGCGAACGCCGTGGCAAACAGCATTGCGGGCTTTGCCAATATCCCCGGGAATGCCATCGGACTTGCGATGGTGACAGTGATTGGAAGATGTATCGGTGCGGGGGAAAAGGAACAGGCCAGAAACTATAGCAGAAAGCTTCTGGGAATTGCGTATGTCGGCATGTTTCTGACCAATCTGGCAGTGTTTGTCGGCGTAAAGCCGCTGGTATCCTGCTTTTCGCTCTCCGAGGAGGCGCATGGCATTGCCGTACAGCTTTTAAGGACCTTTGCCGTCTGTGCCATCCTCATCTGGCCCTTAAGCTTCGCACTGCCGAATACGCTGCGCGCCGCCGGGGACGCGAAATACACCATGGTGGTCAGCGTATTTTCCATGTGGGTCTTTCGTGTTTTCAGCAGCTACTTCTTTGCGGGAACGCTGGGGCTCGGCGTACTTGGCGTCTGGATTGGCATGTATGTGGATTGGCTGTTCCGCTCCATTTTGTTTGTCATTCGCTATATACATGGAAAATGGCTGAATAAGCGGGTTGTCTGAGAAGGAAGCCTGAGAAAAAAAGTTTGCGCCGGTGTGCCGGGGATGTCCCGGTGCGCCGGCGCTGTATTATTATAAAACAGAGAAAGAAATCATAAAATATCAGAAAAAAAGTGGATAACTCTGTGGACAGAGTGGATAAGAACGCTAAATAGTCAAAAAATTCAGTTTTTTTCCGGACGGCGGTCAATCATACGCTCAATCAGCTCCACGGATTCCTCAATACCGTAGCAGGCGCTGTTGATACACAAATCATAGTTGACGGCGGCGCCCCATTTGCGGCCCGTATAAAATTGATAATAGTGCTCGTGCTGTTTATCCAGCTTCTTTAACAGGCGTACCGCATGCTTTAAATCCAGGTTGTGCATTTCCATCATACGCCGCAGGCGCTGCTCAAACGGCGCGGTGATAAAAATGCTGATATGGGGAATGCGGTTGTTGGTCAGAATCACGTCCGCACAGCGTCCCATCACAATGAAGTCTTCCTTTTTTGCCATATCCACAATCAAATCGCTCTGGTTAAAAAAGACAGCGTCTTTTTTGGGAAGCCCGTGGTAGCGGCTGAAATCCCGGAAATGGCGGCGGAAACCGGTACACGGCTTATGGCTCTTTTTCGGATTGGCGGCACAGCTTTCACGGTCCCAGACGGAGTCCTTTTCCGCATCCAGGCGCTCCAGCACCTGATTAAAAATTTCAACGTCGTAGTAATTGATTTTGAGCGCGTCGGCTAAGGCAAAACCGATGTCTGTTCCGGCGCTTCCGTGCGTTCGGCCGATACAGATAATTAAGTGGTCGTCCTCGGAAAATTTCTGGTGAAGATTGGAGGTATTTAAGGAGGCGAGCGTTTCGTCCAGAATATCCACGGAGCCAAAGCTTGCCGGTATGTCCGCGATTTCTGCGAGAATCGCCTCATACTTATCCAGCATGCGGCTGCGGTCTTCCTTGTTGCGTATGGTGCGCGCCATATTTCCAATCAGCGCGATTTCACTGCGGAGCAGATGTCCGTGAGGACGCACATGTAAAAGTGTTGCGAGGTTGCGAATGCTGGTCTCCTCATCCCCCGTGAAGGTACGTCCCAGGGATGAGCCGACCAGACGGTATACCTCCGCGTCTAAATCGTAAATTCGTTTTGCCAGTTTCATGCAGTAATCAAGATTATTTTCCATCGTTTCAGTCCCCCTTTACAAAAAGAATACCAGGGTATCAATGATAAATACCGGAATCAGGAATGCCAGTGACCACAGCATGTACCCAAAGAATGAGGGCATACGCACACCGTTTTCGTCGGAGATGGACTTCACCATAAAGTTGGGGGCATTTCCGATGTAGGTATTGGCTCCCATAAATACGGCGCCGCAGGAAATCGCGGACAGCATCTGAACCGGGATGGTGCCAAGCGTGGTGGTAATTCCGCCTGTAAAGCCGAGCGTTCCGGCCGTTGTCAAAAATACCAGGTAGGTCGGCGTATTGTCAAGGAAGCTGGAAAGCGCTCCCGTTGCCCAGAACATCTGGAAGGGTTCGGTAAGTCCAAGCTTTGGGCCCATGGATTTCAGCAGCATCAGTGCGGGCTGCATTGTGATAAAAATACCGATGAACAGTACGGCAACCTCCTTGATGGCACCCCAGGTGAAATGGTTCCTGGTACGGATTTCCGGTTTCGTGGTGCGGAAGGACAAAAATGCGGCTGCCAGTATAATGACAATTTCGATAATGGAAGGAAAGCTTAACATTACCTCCCGGAATACGCGGATGCCGAGCACATTGCCTTCTGCGTCCTGGAATGCGGAAAGTCCGGGCAGAGTTCCGCTTAAAATAACGGCCGCCACGATCATCACCAGGTAGATGATATTGTGCAGTCCGTCGATTTTTAAGGTCGTGCCGGGTCTGGTGATATCCGGCTTGCGGCCTTCCGCAATGTCCTTGCGGTAATTGTGCCGGTCGAGCAGATAAAATGCAGTCAGCAGAATCACCATGTTAAACAGCAAAACCGGCAGGAGCTTTAAGCTCCAGAAAAACGGGACGCCGCGCATAAAGCCCATGAGCAATGGCGGGTCGCCGATGGGGGTAAGACAGCCGCCCATGTTTGAAATCAGGAAAATAAAAAATACCATGATATGGCTTTTTCGTTTCCGCCAGGAATTCATTTTAATTACGGGACGAACCATAAGCATACTTGCGCCCGTGGTGCCGATGCAGCTTGACAGCAGCGTTCCGATTGCCAGAAACAGCACGTTGACCCGGGGCGAGCCCGCGAGATCTCCCTCGAGAGTCAGGTTTCCGGCGACACAGAACAAACCGAACAGCAGTACAATGAATGTGAGATAGTCGTTTAAAACACATTCCAGCACGGTCTCTGCCGCATCGCCGGCCCCGTACATCACGGCGTAGGGGATGATGAATAAAAGGGACCACACAACAACTGCCAGCGGCTGGTGTTTCTCCCACCATTCAGATTTTATGAGCGGGAGCACCGCGATGCAAAGCAGAAGCCCGGCAAAAGGAATACAAAGCCAGATTGGAATGGTCGAAGTATCCGCAGCCGTGCCTGATTCTGCGGCAAAAAGCGTTATGGGGCCGCCGAGAAGTACAGCGGCCATGCTTCCGCAGAGAGCGAAAAACTTTTTCATAATCTTTAGCCTCCAAATTCTACAATTTATACCTTATTATGATAGCTGCGAAAAAAAAGTCAATAAGTACTTTTTTCGCAAAAACAAATCTTAACACAATTTGAATATTTTTTCCAGTGGTCAAAAATATTTGCAAAAGAATGAAGCGAAAAAAGTATATGATAAGGTTTTCATTTGGCGTGAGATATTGTAAAATACAAGAGGAAAAATTATTTCAGCAAAAGAGGATTTACATGGATGTATAAGAATATGGGAAAACTAAGGAGAAACGTGGAGGAATACGCAATCCTTACGGCCGCGACCCTGATTCTGGTTGCCGGTGTTTATGTGTTTAAATTTCCGAATAACTTTTCCTTCGGGGGAGTTACGGGTTTGGCGGTTGTCCTGGGAGCCGTCCTTCCGACAACGCCCGGAAGCCTTACGTTTATTATCAATATGCTGCTGTTAGTCATCGGATTTCTTTTTCTGGGCAGGGGGTTTGGCATTAAGACCGTTTACGTGAGCGTGCTGATGTCCGTGGCGCTCAGTCTGGCGGAGCGGCTGTTCCCGATGGACGGGCCGCTTACCGATGAGCCTGTGCTGGAGTTGATGTACGCCATTGTCCTTCCGGCCTTCAGCTCGGCGGTGCTGTTTAATATCGGTGCTTCCGGCGGCGGTACGGATATTGTCGCGATGATTTTGAAAAAATATACTACAATGAATATTGGCGCGGCGCTGTTTGTTGTGGACCTTGGAATTGTGGCTGCCTCCTGTTTTGTATTTGACGCGCAGACAGGACTTTGCTCACTGTGCGGCCTGCTGGCGAAATCGCTGGTGGTGGATAATGTGATCGAGAGCATTAACCTGTGCAAATATTTTACGATTATCTGCAACGACCCCGAGCCGATTTGCGACTTTATCACACATAAGCTTGGCCGAAGCGCGACCGTATATCGGGCGGAGGGGGCATATGAACACAGCAGCAAGACGGTGATCATCACAATTATGAAGCGAAGCCAGGCCGTAGAGCTGCGCAATTTTATCCGGAGAAATCAGCCTTCCGCTTTTCTGGCGATTACCAACAGCAGCGAGATTATCGGAAAAGGCTTCCGGGGCTTTAATTAAAAACGGGAGGAAAAGACATGCTGATCAGCCTGCTGATTACCGTAGTATTCGGTTTTATTTACTTTTATATGAAAATGCCTGCATTGAATCTGCATACGGCGGAATTTTATACATTCGCATATCTGCTGTGTGCCGTGTATGCGGGGTGTATGCTGTTTGTGACGGGCTTTCGGGCCCGCGCACCCAGAGAGTATTGGAAACAGCTTTTGAAAAAATGCGCTGTGCCTGTGGCAATTGCCGCTGTGCTGTTTGTGGTCTGCGTTGTGGGTGCGCTTGCCGGAAACGTATTATTCCGGGCCAAATCCTACGCAAAGCTTCTCGACATTAAAGAGGGGGATTTTGCGAAGGAGGTTGAGGAAATCACGTGGGATCAGATACCCATGCTCGATGAGACCTCTGCAAATACGCTTGCCAATAAGAAGCTTGGGGAGCTGTCGGATCTGGTATCCCAGTTTGAGGTGGACGATGAGTCCGCGCAGATTAATTATCAGGACAGACCCGTGCGGGCCACCTATTTAAATTACGGAGGTATTATCAAGTGGTGGAATAACCGCAGCGAAGGAATCCCGGCATATCTTCTGATTGATATGGTGACGCAGGAGGTCACGGTCCACAGGCTGGATGAGGGGATGAAGTATTCTCCGTCTGAGCTGTTTAACCGGAATATATACCGTCATCTGCGTTTCCGTTATCCGACGAAAATCTTTTATGATGTCAATTTCGAGGTGGATGACGACGGGGTGCCATACTGGTGCGCCACAACGGTAACAAAAACCATCGGGCTGTTCGGCGGAACGGATGTAACGGGAGCGGTGCTGGTGAATGCAGTGACAGGAGAGTCGCAGTATTATGATATTTCCGAGATTCCGACCTGGGTGGATCGTGTGTGCAGCGCAAGTCTGATTATGGAGCAGTATGACTATTACGGCATGTATCAGGGCGGTTTTTGGAACTCCATTCTGGGGCAGAGCGGCTGCACCAAATCCACCAGCGGCTATAATTATATTGCCATGGACGACGATGTGTGGGTTTACACGGGCATTACCTCCGTGGGCGGGGACGAGAGTAATCTCGGGTTCATTCTGGTAAATCAGAGGACAAAGGATGCCCGCTACTATGTGTGTGCCGGGGCGAACGAGTCCGCCGGAATGAATTCGGCAGAGGGGGCGGTGCAGCAGTACAGCTATCAGTCCACCTTCCCGATTCTGCTCAATATCGGAGGGGAACCGACCTATTTTATGGCGTTGAAGGATGCTTCCCAGCTCGTCAAAATGTATGCGATGGTAAATGTGAGCCAGTATCAGATTGTGGCGACGGCAAGCACCGTAGAGGAGTGCCAGAAAAATTATACGGAGCTTTTGGCGCAGAACGGAATTGCCGGGGTGCAGGAGGAGGAGAGCGCCGGGGAGGCCGAGACATCGGGAACCATAGAGGAAATCCGTTCCTCCGTGATGGATGGAGATACCTGCTATTTTATCCGGTTGCAGGGTGAAGCGGTATACTATATAATAAATGGAACTGAGTATCCGATCGCCGCAATTTTAAATGTGGGCGATGAAGTACAGATTGTATACGAGAAGGGAGAAGGGGAGCTTTTGACCGGCGTATCAATCGAGAGAAAATAAATGGGGGAAATGCAGATGAATATTTGGGAAGATACAAACCAGAGCTATATCCGCGCAATGATGGAAAAAAATACGGCGGGGGAAAATGAAGCGCTTAAGGAGCGGCTTACAGCGATTGACTGGTCGATTTTAGAGCATATCAAGCGCAGGGAGACCGTCAATGAGCGCGGTGTGTTTGCGCCGCTTGACGCGGTGGAGACCGGTGAGATCGAGGCGCGCGGAGAGGAATTCCGCAAAATCGGCCTTCAGGCTATCCGGGACGGTAAGGTGGGTGCTGTGTTGCTTGCCGGCGGTCAGGGAACGCGTCTTGGACTGGAAAAACCGAAGGGGACGCTCAATATCGGGATCGACCGTGAGCTGTACCTGTTTGAGCAGCTCATCCGCAATCTGACGGAGGTGACGGACGAGGCAGGCGTTTTTGTTCCGTTTTATATTATGACGAGCAATATCAATCATGACGATACCGTTGCTTTCTTTGAGGAGCATGCTTATTTCGGCTATCCGAAGGAGTACGTCCGGTTTTTTGTACAGGAAATGGTTCCGGCGTGTGATTTTGAGGGAAGGGTATTGATGGAATCTTCGACGGAGCCTGTGATGTCGCCGAATGGAAACGGCGGCTGGTTTTCCTCCATGGTTTCTGCGGGGCTTCTCTCCGATATCCGCGCGCGCGGAATTGAGTGGCTTAATGTTTTTGCGGTGGATAACTGTCTGCAGCGGATTGCGGATCCCATGTTTATCGGCGCCACGATTGCCTATGGCTGCGAGAGCGGCGCGAAGGTAGTGCGCAAGGCCGCACCGGACGAGCGCGTGGGTGTGCTTTGTACGGAGGACGGCAGACCGTCGATTGCCGAATATTACGAGATGACCGAGGAAATGGCAACGGCGCGGAAGGAAAACGGGGACTTGAAATACGGCTTCGGCGTGATTTTAAATTATCTGTTTTCAGAGAAAAAGCTGGAGCAGATTGCGGACGCGAAGATGCCGATTCACGTCGTGGAGAAAAAGATTCCGTATATGGATGCGGACGGAACATTTGTAAAGCCTGAGCAGCCGAACGGTTACAAATTTGAAACGCTGGTGCTTGACATGGTACACATGATGGATAACTGTATTCCCTATGAGGTAGTGCGGGAGCGGGAATTTGCGCCGATTAAGAACCTTCACGGCGTGGATTCGCTCGATACCGCGAGGGAACTGCTGAAGGGCTGCGGCATACAGCTTTAAGAGCACGGGCAGGAGCGCACTGCGGCGGAAGAGAAGAATGCCGCCCATGCGGCCCGCCGCAGGCGGAGAATCTCGCAAAGCGAGATTTCTTCTTAAGAAAAATATAAATTCAGGTATTGACAAATTATAAAAGTTAGATTAAACTAACTATCAGAAAAGGAAATGAGTTCTCGCAACTCTTTCTTTTTTAAATAAGAGTTAGGTTAGACTAACTATAAAGCTAATAGGAGATGACCATGAGCAGGGAAGTGTTGGAGATTGTGGAGAGGATGGATAAAAAAGAATTAAAGACTCAACTGGCACTGCAATGTGCCCCGCTTCTTACCGGAATCAAGCCATCCAATCTTCTGACCGTTACCTTCGGGAATGCCGCTCGCGGCAGGGCAGAAGCTGTAGAGGAGCTGTTCCGGGATACAGACATTACTGTACATACACTCTGCCGGACAAAGCATCGTGCGATATTCCTTCTTTTTCGGGAAACAGAACTACTCGCTTATCTGAACGAAGAAGAAGTCAAAGGAGCGATGCGGCTGTTTGGATATCAGACATTACGCCTTATCGACATTTTTGAAAAACTGTGTGCCCGCTATCAAAAATATATGAAAGATAGGACGTCTTTTCCACATGAACTTGGCCTGCTCCTGGGATATCCTGCGGAGGATGTTCTCGGATTTATTCAAAACGAGGGACGGAATTATCTGTATTCCGGTTATTGGAAGGTGTACGGTGACGTGAAAGCGGCAAAGACGACCTTCCATCGTTACAGCGAGGCGAGGGAAAATGTAATTCGCCTTGTTTCCTCGGGAATGGAAATCACGGAATTGCTGCTGTACGGCAGACTGCTGCAGACAGCGTAAAATAAAAGAAAAATGGAGGAAATATGGGTAAGATTATTGTAGCATACTGGTCACAGACCGGAAATACGGAGGCGATGGCAAACGCAGTAGGAGAAGGAATTAAGGCGGCAGGAGGCGAAGCCGATGTGGTACCGGTATCCGCGGTATCGGCGGATGAATTAAAGGCGGCGGACGCTTTCGCGCTGGGATGTCCTGCAATGGGGGCAGAGGTGCTGGAGGAAGGCGAGATGGAGCCCTTTGTTGCGGAGGTGGAGACTTTTGCGGCAGGGAAAAAGATCGGCCTGTTCGGCTCCTACGGCTGGGGCGACGGACAGTGGATGCGCGACTGGGAGGATCGCATGACCTCCGCGGGCGCGACGGTGGTAAACGGCGAGGGTGTGATTGCGCATGAGGCACCGGACGACGAAGCGCTTGAAGCGTGCAGAAGCCTTGGAAAAGCGCTGGTATAAGGACTGACAAAAATAAAATAAGAATGAAATATCTCCCGTTGCGGAAGAGGATTTGCTTTGTTAAGATGAAAGAAAGCAGATGGAGGTTCCGGGACGGGAGATTTTTTATTTCATAGGAAAGACCTTGTTGCATTAACGTATGAAAGTATTGACTTACCTATGAAATAAAAAGCCCTCCGGGCAGGAGCGCACTGCGGCAGAAGAGAAGAATGTTAGGTAATTGCGAAACAGGTTTGCAGGCTTGATTCCAGCGAGGTAAAGATCCGATATAACCGGATTCCCAGGAGGTGGATATGTATAACCGGATTTTGAGACATGAAAACAAAGCAGATAGGGAT
>CALWHT010000009.1 GCA_944380515.1 uncultured Roseburia sp. | reverse complement strand
AAGCTTCTCGGGGATGAAAGTGTAACTCTGCTGGATGTACGGACCGCAGAGGAATACAGCCGTGGGCATATTGACGGTTTTATCAATATTCCCGTCGATCATTTGAGGGAACGGCTGGGTGAGCTTGCTTTGGGCAAGCCTGTGTATGTGATGTGCCAGAGCGGACTGCGCAGCTATATCGCCGCCCAGATTCTGGCAGGACATGGCTATGACTGCTATAACTTTACAGGCGGTTTCCGCTTTTACGATGCGGTAATGAATGACCGCTGTCTGGTTGAGAAGGCCGCTGCCTGCGGTATGGATCAATAACAAAACCCGCCGGTGTTGAAATCCGGCGGGTTTATTTTATGTATCAAGCAGCCGAGTAAGCTTTTTTGCGTCTGTAATTTCTATTGTTCCGCGTGCCAGTTTCACTATCCCTTCTCTCTGAAAATAATGGAGCATTCTCGTGATTACCTCCCGGGCGGTTCCCAGGTGGTTGGCAATGGTCTCATGCGTAAGCTTCAGGCTGCCGGTTCCCTCCAGAGCCGATTCTTCCAGCAGAAATGAGGCAAGACGTTTATCCACACTTTTCCACATAATCTGTTCGATGAGCCACATAACCTCGCTGAAGCGGGCCGCCATAATTTCATTGGTGTAGTTGGCAGCCGCGGCAGAGTTTTCCATGATTTTTTTATATACATCCGCGGGGATCAGCCAAAATTCGGAGTCCTTTTCCGCTTCAATACAGATGTCAAATTGAATGCTGTTCATGATGCAGGAAGCGGAAAAAAGGCAGATATCCATTTCAAACAGACGATAAAGGGTAATTTCCCTGCCTTCCTCCGAGAGAATGTAAGCCCGCAGTTGACCGGAACAAATGAGAAGAAGGCCGGTACAGTTTTCCGAACCGTTGTGGAGCACGGTTCCCTTAGGCACTGTCCGCAGCGTTGCCGCGGAGGTCAGCATGTTCTGCTGTTCGGTTGTCAGTTTATCCCAAATCGGAAAATAATCCTCAAAATTCATTTTTATCTCCATTTCAAAGCATTTTATAACGCATAGTAATGCGGATATCAGTTACATTCAGTATAGTTTACATAATGATATGTGTCAATAAAAGTCTGCTGTTCATTTTCCGGATAATCATGTATGATAGAAAAATAGAAAAAAAGAAAAAGAAAGAAGGGTAAAAGTGATGCTGACAGAAGTTTTTGAAATCAAGGCGGAGGGCTCACAGCCGTATGCGAGGTTGTGTACCTATATTTTGGACGGCTCGGACGAGCTTTATATCAAAAAAAGGCCCCTGATCCTCATGTGTCCGGGCGGCGGGTATGAGTGGACCTCGGATCGGGAAGCCGAACCCCTTGCGATGCAGTTTTTAAGCATGGGCTTTCATGCCGCGGTGCTGCGCTATTCAACTGCGCCCGCGGTCTATCCGACCGCGCTTTTGGAGGCGGCGCAGGCAATGAAGCTGATACATGAATATGCCGATGAGTGGAAGGTTGATATCGAAAGGATTGTGGTTCAGGGCTGTTCCGCGGGCGGCCATCTGGCGGCGAGCTTGGGTGTGTTCTGGCATGAGCCGTGGCTCGCGGAAAAGGTTGGCGTGAAAAATGAGATGTTAAGACCCGCTGCGATGCTGCTTTGCTATCCGGTGATTACGTCCGGGGAATATGCGCACCGGGGGTCCTTTGACGCGCTGTTAAAGGGACAGAATACCGCGGAGCTTCTTGAGCGGGTATCTTTGGAAAAACAGGTGACGGAGTATACGCCGAAAGCATTCCTGTGGCATACCTGGACGGACGAGAGCGTTCCGGTGGAAAATTCGCTCTTATTTGTTCAGGCACTCAGAAAATACCGGATTCCGACTGAGTTTCATATGTACCCCGTCGGGGGACACGGGCTCAGTACCTGTGATATGCTTTCCGCCAATGCGGAGGGCTACGGTGTACAGGAGGAATGTCAGAGCTGGCTTATGCTGGCAAAAAAATGGCTCGAAGAGGTGTAAGCAGATAAGGCTGGTAATTGTGAAATTATACAAAAGAAATTAAATAATAAATAAAAAATTGACAAAATTATACAATAATGATATATTATACAAGTAGGTTAAACTATATAAGTAAGAAAAGTCGGAACAATTTTCTTTAAGCAAGAGAAATCAACCTCTATGAAACACAGGGTACGAAAATACAAATTGTTTTCGAACAAATCATAGCCTTGATTGTTGAATGATTCAGGAATCGGAGGGAATGCTTATGAGGAATGTTTTAATTGAGGGTACAGGTGTATATATCCCGTCTAATAAAGTGTATAACGAGCAGTTGGACGATCATTTTGAAAAGCGCGGGCTTAGTGCCCACAGTCTTATGAGCCATCTGGGAAGACGTAAACGATATTTTATCTCGGATGAAGAAAATACAATTACAATGTGTTTAGAGGCAATTAATGACTGCATTTCAAAAAACCAATTAAAGCTCGAAGACTACGAGATGCTGGTTGTATGTACAGATACGCCGGAATATCTTTTTCCGTCGGATGCAATGAGAATCGCGGGATTGTATGAAGAAAAAATGCAAAATGTAAAAGTTGCCTTTGATTTAAACAGCAATTGTACAGGAATGATACAGGGATTGGATGTTGTTTATAAATATATGCAGACATCGGACATAAAAAAAGCCTTGGTGGTCGGATGTTTTTGTATAACCCCCATAGCATTATGGTCAGATACCGTGGTATATGCCACTTTTGCGGATGCTGCGGCGTGTGTTGCGCTGACAATGGAAGAAAATGCTGAAAAAAAAGGGTTTATCGATACGCTTGTATCTGTGAATGCAAGCTATCATGATTATATCAAGTATCCGAAATGCGGTATGTCAAAGGTGCCGCTGAAAGCAATTTTACCAAATGAAAAAAGATTGGAATGGAACCCTTTTCCGATGGATTTCATTCCCCAAGAATGGGAAAAGGCTATCAGACAAATATTAAAGAGAAATGATTTAACGGCGGAAGATATTGACTATTATATTTTTTCGCAACTCAGTGATGCATATAATATGGAAACATTGCGTTTATTAGGTATCTCAGAGGATGAAAATAAGTACTATTTTGTTGGTAAGGAATACGGATATACAGGAAATACCTGTCCGATTTTATGTTTAAACCGATTATGGGATATATATTCGCAAAAAGGAAAAAAAATGATTATTTGTACAGTTGGAGCAGGGTATTCTATTATAGTTCAGTTGTATGAATTTTGAAAGGAAGGGCATTTATGAACACAATTGAGCAAACGCAGAAAAAGAAGTATTTATCGGCATTGGATGAATATATCAATAAGGTCTATAAAATTGTCCTTTTGCTGATTCCGGGAGCCTGTGAATGCGCCGGTCTCTCATATACTTTTTCAAAAATTATGGGATGGCTTCCGACGGTAAGCTGGATTGCGTTAATCATTTTTGATATTACCTGTCTGCTCTATCTTGCAATAGCAATATTTTTTATAAAGACAGGAATACGAGACGGTTATGTTGTAGAAGGCAAATTGCGGGCGGGAAAAATTTTTCTTGTGGTTATTTTATTGATTCAGTTTAATTTTATTGTATATATGATACCTGCCACTGATTTTTGGGGCTTTGCCTTTTTCTTTGTTGTATTAATGGCTTTTTTCCTGGATTATAAAACAGTTGCGGTCACGGCAGGTGAAATTGCCGTTTCAATTGTTGTTTCCTGGTTTTTGAGCGGCGGGGTACATTTACCGGCAAAAGATGTAAACTTTATGGTTAACATGCTGGATCGTGTTGTTTGTGTGACTTTATCGCTGGTGACAATTGTTTTATTGACATATCTCATAAACAGATTTTTGGTAAACGCAAAAAAAGATGAGATGGAGAGAAATACGGAACGGGTAACAAATGTTTTATCTGCTGTTCAGTCACTATCGAATCATTTATTTGATGCAGGTGCGGCACTTTCACAGATTTCCGAAAGCGAAAGTGCTTCCGCTGAGGAATTGGCTGCTACAAGTCAGCAGCTTGTGGAAAGCAGTAATTTATTGAGTGCCAAGACAGATGAGAGCATGGCAAATCTCAGTGAACTGAGTGAATGGGAGAGCATTGTTGCGGATAATGTGGAGAAGGTTGAAGTTACCTCAAGGGATTTGATTGATAAGTCGAAAGAAAATGAAAGATTATTGAGCGGCTTACATACTATTAATGGTGAAGTATCAGAATCTATGCATGCGACGATAGATGCAGCTCAAAAGTTATCGGAAGCAGTGCAGGAAATCGGTGTCACATTAAAGCTGATCAGTGAAATATCATCTTCCACTAATTTACTGGCCTTAAATGCATCAATTGAGGCGGCAAGAGCAGGAGAAGCAGGTAAAGGCTTTGCCGTAGTTGCAACAGAAGTCGGTAACCTTGCAAACAGTACACAGGAAACATTGAAAGAAGTTGAAGATGTAATTGTAAGAGTACAAAATAATGTGAAGGAAATCACATTGCAGGTTGAAGAAAATTCGCAGAAGCTGAATACGCAGAATGAATATTTTGATAATGTTTTCAGCAGCATGCAGGCTATGACGGATTTGCTTAAAGTTTCGGAGAATGCGATTAATACGATGGGAAATGCTCATAGCAAACAATCCGAGGTTATCAAAAAGACGGTGACTATTAATCAGGATATTGCCGAGAGTATTAAAAATGAGAATGAACAGTTTAACTCTATTAATGCTATGGCTGAGAGCAATGCAAATAGTACCGTTGAAGTAGCGAATCAGGCAGGTTCCATCAATGATATGGTGGATGAGATGAGCAGACTGCTAAAGAGCGAGAATCAAGAATAATTTATTTTTTAGTGAACCTTTGGCTGTGTCTGCCATTTATCGCCGACACAGCCAAAGTATTTTTGGACAGGTTATTTTACAAGCACTTTTACAAATTTCTTCTTACCTCGTTTTACAATCAGCCCTTCTTCCCCGAAGGAATCAGCGGTATACATGGTTTTGATGTCCGTGATTTTTTCGTCCGCGACCGAGACACCGCCCTGCTCGACCGCCCGTCTTGCGTCGGAGCGGGAGGGGGCAAGCCCTGCTTTTACGAGAAGGGCAAGAATATCCATGCTGCCTCCCTCGAAATCAGCGGCGGAAAGCTCCGCGGTCGGCATATGCGCCAAATCCCCTCCGCCTGCGAACAGCGCGTGGGAGGCGTCCTTTGCCTTGTTGGCTTCTTCCTCGCCGTGTACCAGTTTTGTCAGCTCGTAGGCAAGAATTTCTTTTGCCTGGTTAAGCTGTGAGCCCTCCCAGCTCTCCATGGCGTCAATTTCCTCCAGCGGAAGGAAGGTCAGCATACGGATGCACTTTAATACATCGGCATCGGAGACATTTCTCCAGTACTGGAAGAAGTCAAACGGAGAGGTTTTCTCCGGGTCAAGCCAAACGGCTCCGGACTGCGTCTTGCCCATTTTTTTGCCCTCGGAATTTAACAGGAGGTTAATGGTCATGGCATAGGCGTCCTTGCCGAGCTTACGGCGGATTAATTCCGTGCCGCCGAGCATGTTGCTCCACTGGTCGTCGCCGCCGAACTCCATGTTGCAGCCGTATTTCTGGTAGAGGATGTAGAAGTCGTAGCTCTGCATGATCATGTAGTTAAATTCCAGGAAGCTTAATCCTTTTTCCATACGCTGCTTATAGCACTCGGCGGTCAGCATCCGGTTTACGGAAAAGTGGGTGCCCACCTCGCGCAGCACGTCGATGTAATTTAAGTCCATCAGCCAGTCGGCATTGTTTACCATCAGGGCTTTTCCTTCCGAAAAATCAATAAAACGGCTCATCTGCTTTTTAAAACATTCGCAGTTGTGCTGTATTGTTTCCGGCGTCATCATCTGGCGCATATCGGTGCGCCCGGAGGGGTCTCCAATCATGGCGGTTCCGCCGCCGATTAAGGCGATTGGCTTATTGCCCGCCATCTGAAGGCGTTTCATTAAGCATAAGGCCATGAAATGACCGACATGGAGACTGTCAGCTGTCGGGTCAAACCCGATGTAGAAGGTAGCCTTTCCGTTGTTGATAAGTTCCTTGATTTCTGCTTCGTCAGTCACCTGGGCGATTAAGCCTCTGGCAACCAGTTCGTCGTACAGGGTCATCGTTTTCTTTCCTTTCTTCTTAAAATAAAAAATGTGCGCATACGTCAGTGCAACAGGGTATTTCCCATGCAATAAAAAAGCCCCGTCCTGTGAAAAGGACGAGGCATATACCCGTGTTACCACCTTTGTTCATAAACGGCTCACGCCGTCTATCTCTGCGAGTGTCCGACAACACTCCGGCGCGGATAACGTGCGCCACTCCGTCGCAGCCTACTGGAATATGCTTCTTGCGGTGAAATATCGGAAAAAGATACGCCATGTTCGGTGCGCGGCTCGGGGATGTATTCAAACTAAGGTTCCTGCGCGCCTCTCATCAGCCGGCTGCTTTCTGTTCATTCCGCTTAATCCTACTTCTTCCCGTCAAAGCCTTTTGTTTACTTTGATTATCGTCATTATAGGCGCGGGAGAAAAATTTGTCAACCGTTTTTTGTCTGTCGATTTTTATATATGATCCAGATCGTTTGCCCTGCACTTATAAGAAAATGATGTTATAAGGGCGATTGACAGAAGAATGGCGGCGCATTGGAGGGGGCTTTCGCCATAAAGCGGATTCAGCGTAATTATAATTTGCCGTAAGAGAACTACAAGCAGGGAGCTTGCCACTGTAGCTGCAACCGATTTTTTTTGTATTCCGACCGAAAAGGGAAGCAGCGCCCATGCGCCGCAGCTTATGATACTGGTGATGCATACCGGCAGGTAGGTGCGCAGGGTCAGGAGAGTAAAGCTTCCGTCAATCACATCAAAGCCATGATCAAGCAGGACGGCCAATATTGTGCAGGCCAGGTATCCGAGTATCAGGGAAATAATGGTAAACATGCTTACGATAAGTAATTTGGCAGTTATAATCTTTTTCCGGTCAATCGGATAGGAGAACATGACAAAAATGGTTTTCCGGTTGTATTCGCTGATAACAAGTGTGGATAAAACGGCGGAGGAATAAACGATAAATACCGTCGTCAGCAGAAGCTGAATGACTTTGCGGATGTCACGGTAACCGATCATACGGACATATTAAATCCGGCATACTGCGGTGAGGAAGTTTCGGAATACACGGATGAAAACGGTAAGCTTCTGCCGACTACCATACAGTATATAAAATTCGGCGACGGCGTGAATACGCTCAATGAAATCGTAGACAGCAGACAGGTAGACAGAAAGCTTGTCTATGTTACACTGGAATATACGAATACGGGTAGTGAGGATATGGAGGATGTTCTGTTTGCGCCGTCACTCTTAAGGCTTAAGGAGCAGGACGGGAACTATGTGATTTTTGACGGCGAGCTGCCCGAAGCGGACTCTGCCTGGGATCGCGCCGCGGACGTTTCCTACACAGGCGGTGAGATGGATTACTATGATGTGCAGGAGGGAGAATCCGGGAAAAATTATATTGCAGAGTTAAAGGCGGGAGAAACAAAAACCGTGCATGTGGGATTTTTTGTCAATGAGGAGGAACTGCCGTATCTTTTCTTAAGTGTGGATACACAGGGTGGAGGCTTTGAATTTACCGATGAGGGATTAGCGCTCGGGTATTTTGATATCCGGCAGTAAAAAACAACAAAAACGGCTGAATACCGGCGGAAAAAGTCGGCATTCTGCCGTTTCTTTTTGCGTCGGGGATATGCTATAATGACGGCATGTGGGGTTGAAAGGGAACGGATGGCAAATGACAGTAGATGAAATTATAAATGATGTGCTGAGGCTGTGCAAGGCGCAGCAGGCCAGAGAGGTATATCTGTTTGGTTCACGCGCAAAGGGAACCGCCTTAAGAACCAGTGATATTGACATTGCGGTTGCGGGAGCGGAGGATTTTGAAGCGTTGAGAGAAAAGGTAGAAGAGATACCGACCCTGTACACGATAGACCTTGTGAATCTGGATAACTGTAAAAATGAATGTTTGCTGGAGGATATCAGGGAATATGGACGCAAAATTTTTGAAAAGATATGAGAGCTATCAAAGATCGCTGCGCGCGCTGGCTGAGGTAAGAAAGCGGGATCTGTCCGATTCCTTTGTATTAAGCGGCGCGGGCGCAAAGTTCTGCATCACGTTTGAACTGGCATGGAAAGTGATGAAGGAAGTACTTGTGCAATATTATGCCATGACAAATTTTATAACCGGTTCTCCGCGGGAGGTATTAAAAGCGGCATTTCGCGCGGAACTGATAACGGATGACGGTTGGATGGAAATGCTTCGGGTGCGTAACGACCTGGCACATGATTACGATGAGATGGTGATAAAAGCACACTGTAAAAACATTGCAGGCGGCTACCTCGATTTGTTTTTTGGGCTGGAGCAGCACATTGATTTACTGTTAGAGAAAGAAAGGCAGAGTTTATAGATGGAATCAAAGGTAGTATTTTTAGATGTGGACGGTACAATGGTCAATTCTGAGGGGAAAATCCCCGAATCGGCAAAATACGCGGTGAAAAAAGCACAGGCGAACGGACACCGCATGGTAGTCTGCACCGGGCGGAGCCGGTTTCAGATTTATGATGAGCTTCTGGGACTCGGCTTTTCGGGAATTGTCGGCGGGGCAGGCGCCTTTGTCGTGGATGAGGGCAGGGAGATTTATCATGCCTTTATCGACGAGGAGCATCGGAAGTGGAGCTATGATTATCTGGAAGGGAATGGCTTTTTATTCTGCTACCAGGCGGATGACGGCATTGTTTTAAATAAACGAAGCTGTGACGGCATGCTCGAGGTATATCGGGAAAAAGGCATGAGTGAGGAGCGGTTAAACCGCCTGATCGGAAGGATGCATTTGACCGAGGAGCCGTGGAAAAACGAAAAAAACGAAAAAATCATTTATTATGGAGCGCCGTTTCCGGTAGAACAGGTGCATACCGATATGGAGCCGTATTTTGACGCGGTCGCAATCAGCCTTGACGGTATGGATGATTATGCGGGAGAAATCGGGATTAACGGGATTAATAAGGCTACGGGAATGGAGCGCTACCTGCGGCATGTCGGGATTTCCAGAGAAAACAGCATTGCCGTCGGGGATGGCCCAAATGACCTCCAGATGATGGAATATGCAGGAATCAGCGTGGCCATGGGAAACGCGAGATATGAGGTCAAGGAATTGGCGGATATAGTGACGGAGCACATAGATGAGGACGGAATTTTAAAAGCGTTCGAGCGGCTTTCCCTGATATAACCGATTGTAATTGCGGGGAGAAGATGTTACCATGATAGATAGGAAGTAATGACGGCGTATCGGAGGAAGATGCATGGATAAAAAATCAATTCAGACGGTCACAGTCATGATTTTTACAGGCCTGCTGTTTTTACAGTCCCTGTTTGCCGGAGGTGTTGCCAGCCGGGAAACGGGATTGGTATTGAGTGCCATGCGAAGTCTCCGGAGAGCGGATAATCTGCATTATACAGTAGAAATTTATCATACGCAAAACGATGAGACCATGTCACAGACACAGGAAATATGGGCGAACCTTTTGACCGGCACGTGGGCGGCAGAGTACAGCAGCGCTGATGCGGACGGCTCTATGACGGTTTTAGAGGAGTTTTGTGACGGGAATCAGGTACTGTCGTGCAATGCCGGGATCTGGAGCCCGTGGAGCGGGTACAGCGACGACACGGATATCCCGAATTTCACCACCTTCAGCGATATCAACTATGAGGAGGAGGATATCGCCGAGGCGGAAAGTATAGAAACGGACGATGGAATGAAGATTGTTTTTTCTCTGGCGGATGAGCATTTGGAGCGGGAGCGCGATGAGCTGCTTGACGAGTCGGCATGGGAGGAAGAGGGCGCAGACGACGGACTGGAGCTGTATTACGAGCAGTATGAGAATACACGGTTTGAAAATATCACATTGACTTATACGGTGGATACAGACGGAGTTCTCACGGGAATGGAGTATAGCTATGAAGCCAGCCGTCCGCAGATTTTAATCGGCAGCGGCGGGCAGGAGCAGCTTGGAGAGCAGGAACGCTACCTGAGCGGGGCCAGGGTAACGCTCCTGGAATATAACAGTACCGGGATTGATGAGAAGCTGTCTGAGGTTGCGGCGGATGCCGGGTATGATAAATAGGGAGAAGGAGAGCCGGTTAAGGTGTGATTTTCCCCGTGTAGGGCGCGAGCTCCAATCTTACAAAATACCCTCTGTCGTGATGGCAGACCGGACATTCCTCGGGTACACTTTTTCCACGGTAAATATTGCCGCACTGTAAACACATCCATGCGGTTTCCACGTCAGACACAAAAAGCTTGTTTTGCTCTAAGAGGTCTGCAAACATGCCGAAGCGGTCGCCGTGTGTCTTTTCTATCTGTGCGATCATCCGGAAGGAGCCCGCAACACGCGCAAAGCCTTCCTCTCTGGCTTTTTCGGCAAAATGCAGGTACACATCGTCGTGCTCCTCGTACTCATTGTGCTGTGCGAACCGCAGGAGCTGCGCCACGTCCTGGCTGATGTCTATCGGGTAGGAGCCGTCAATGTGTATATTTTCTCCGGCAAGCTCGCTTAAGTGGTTGTAGAAAATCTCGGCGTGCTCTTTCTCCTGATTTGCTGTAAAAGTAAAGACCGCTTCAATCACATGGAGCTTTTGGTTTTTTGCCTGAGACGCGGCGATGGTATAGCGGTTTCTCGCCTGGCTTTCTCCGGCGAAGGCGCGCATTAAGTTTTCTTTTGTAACACTGTTTTTAAAATCTACTGACATAATCATTCTCCTTTTTATTTTGATAATCGTTAGGCGTGAACGCTATAAAAGCGGATGCTCCGCTCTGGCGAGGAGCCTTGCATAGCGGCGGTCGATTTCCGCTTGAATTTCCTCCGCGACGGGACGGTATTCCTCTTTCGTCAGATGTTTGGTGCGTCCCATCATTCCCAGCCAGTCTGTAACCGGGATTTTCTTTTTGAGTTTTTCCGGCTCGTAGTTGAGTGTTGTAATGCCGCACTCCACTTCATAAAGCGGAAAATAGCAGCAGTCCACAGCGGCGGCAATAACTTTTCGCTCGGTGTCGGGGCGGTCGTTCCAGTTTAGCGGACAGGCGGAGATGGCTTTGACGTAGGCCGTGCCGAAGTCTTTTGCGTAGGCTGCCGCCTTGGCGGCCTTTTTGATAAAGTCCGCCGGGTTGGATTCCGCCACGGTCGCCACGTAGGGGAGGTGGGTAGCGGCCATGATTTCCGGCATGTCCTTGTGGAAAAAGGTTTTTCCGTACCGATTTTTCCCGAGATGAGAGGTGGAGCTTTTCGCACCCAACGGCGTGGAATACGAGAGCTGGTAGCCGGTGTTCATATATCCTCCGTTATCGTATTCAAACAGAATCAGATGGTGGCCGCGCAGTGCGGTACCGAGCGCGGAGCCCATGCCGATATCCATGCCGCCGTCTCCGCTGACCATGATAAACGTAATGTCCCCTTCGGGGTATTCCCCGCGTCTCTGCCGTTCGTGAAAGACCTCCACCAGACCGCTTAAGGTGGCGGCCCCGTTCTGGAACAGGTTATGCAGATAGGGGATGCGGAAGGCCGTTTTCGGGTAAGCGGTAGTTGTTACCATGCCGCAGCCGGTCTGGAACAGCAGCACGACATTTCCCTCGATACCCTTTAACAGCAGATTTAAGTTCACCGGGATGCCGCAGCCGGGACATGCGCCGTGTCCGGATGCAATCCGCTTTGGCATTGCCGTGGCATCTTTCAGCAGACCGCCCTTGACGGTCATTTTCTTTTGGGCGGAATCATAGCTGCAGGCGGTAACGCCGGGACGTGTTTTTTCTTCGGTAAGCGGCGCAAAGTATTGCGGTTGCTTTTCACAGGAGGAGGGGGAAACATGGCCGTTGGCGTCAATTTTTACGGTGTCCGCCGTCTCCGAGCCGGGGGTAATGCCGTAGTAGTCAAATTCCATCGGTGAGTCGGAAAGCGCTTCCCGAAACAGGGCCATGGCGTCCTCCACATAGAAATCTTTGCCGCCGAGCCCGTAAATGCGGGAAAGCACCTTGATGGGGCGGGAGTTTCCTTCCATGCCCTGCAGGGCGGCCTTAAGCTCCAGCGTCATATTGCCGCCGCCCGCGCCGTAGCTGTCCTGACAGTCGGCCGCGATGATAATGCGCGTGCCCGCGCAGAGCCTGCGCAGCTCCTCCGCCGGGAAGGGACGCAGCACATTTAAGGTAATGACACCCGCGGCAATTCCCTCTCCGCGCAGAGTATCCACTGCTACAGACGCGGTGTGGAAGGAGGAGCCGAGTACAAATAACAGCACTTCGGCGTCTTCGTGCCGGTAGCCCCGGCAGAAGGAATGGCTTCTGCCGGAGAGCGCGGCAAATTCCTCAAACAGGCCGGGAAGCTTTTTCTTTGCCTCCTGCATGGCCAGGGAAAGCTGGTACTTGTTGTTGATGACGTCCGGCTCGTTCATGTAGGAGCCGACGGAAATCGGGTGGTTTAAGTCCAGCACGCTGTAAAAACAGTTTTCTCCCGCAGCGTCTTCCCTGGCAAACGCCGAGGTATTCGGGTTGTCGCAGGCGAGCTTTGGGCCTACAAACCGCTGTACCGTCTCATCGTCCGAAAATACCATGCATTTCTGCTTCTGGTGGCTGGTAAAAAAGCCGTCGAAGGCGACCGCCACCGGAAGGCTTACCTTTTCGGCGAGCTTTAGTGCAATCAGGTTAAAGTCATAGACCATCTGCGGTTCGTCCGCAAAGAGGATAATCCAGCCGGTATTTAACATATACATGATGTCGCTGTGATCGCCCTTGATGCAGAGGGGACCGGAGACCGTGCGGCAGGCGACGTTCATCACCATGGGCATTCTCGTCCCGGACTGCACCGGGAACTGCTCTAGGGCGTAGAGCAGACCGTTTGCGCTTGTGGCGTTAAAAACTCTGCCGCCTCCGGCGGAAGCGCCGTAACAGATGCCGGCGGCGCTGTGTTCGCCCTCCGCGGCAATCAGGCGGATGTCGTGAAGTCCCTCCGCGCCCATAACGTCGAGATTTTCCGCAATCTGTGTCGAGGGCGTGATGGGGTAATAGCCCATGACGTGATAGTTAATCTGTTTTGCGGCATAGGCTGCAAGCTCGTTGCCGCTGTCGTACATCACCTTCTGGGCGGCGTAAGCGGCAGCGCCGCTTTTTGGATTTTTGCTGTTGTCATTCATTATACGACACCTCCGTCGATACGTTTTTCATCGAGATAAGAATCACTGGTAATATAGGAATTGGAGCCGGTTTCCTGATAAGTGATCGAATCCGGCAGCAGGTCCTGATTGGGGATAAACCATGGTTTCTTCGGATAATCCTTTTCAAGCGCTTTCACAAGGGCATTGGTCGGACAGACATCCACGCAGCGCAGGCAGCCCTTGCAGTGATAATAATCCAGTCCCTGATTGACCATGGCCTGTTTTCCTTTGTAGACGCCCGGTGCGAACTGAAATACCATATCCGGGCAGGTGGAGTCGCAGAGGCCGCAGTTAATACATTTATCCTGTATAAAGAGCGGGATATAACCCTCCCGGGAAGGGGAGAGGTCATTGGAAACGGTGCTGCCGGGACGTGTGTTAATACCGCCCACAGGAGCGTTTTCATAGCCCCAGACGTATTTTTCCTTCGCAAGCTGTGACGCGGCCGCCCCGCCTCCGTGGGCGGACGCATTTTGTTTGTCGTGCGTCTGGGCAGATTCGGAAAATGAAATGCTTTCCGTCATCTGAAAGCCCTGCCGCACTCCGTCCAGGTTTGCTTCGATTAAAGCCGGATATTTTTTTCCGATGGTCTCCCGGCAGAGCGTTTCCACCGTTTCGATGGGGATAAAGCCGGAAGCTTTGGCGATTGCGCCGAGCATGACCATGTTGATGCGGGATTTGGACTGCATGGCGATGGAAAGCGCGTCCAGGCAGTAAAGCGTTCCAACCGTGATATTGTATTTTCGTGCTGCCTCCGATGCCTTAAGCGGTGTATTGATAATGATTTTTGTATCGGAGGAGATGCCGTCCAGCACCGGATAGGTGGAGATGAGCCCCTCGTGAAAAATGCCGAGTATATGCGGGTGCGTCACCGGGCTGTTGATGCGCAGCGGCTGTGACGCGGCGCACCAGCGGATATATGCCTTGACCGGCGAGCCCCTTTTTTCGGAACCATAGCTGGAAAAGCTCAGGGAATTCAGGGAGAGATAAAGCGCGCCCAGCTCGCCGAGCATTTTGCCGCAGAGGTTTGCGCCAAGTCCCCCGATGCTCTCCAGCCGTATTTCAAAGTAACCGTATTCATTTGTAACCGGAAGAGTTGCTGTTTCTTGCATTGTTTCCTCATTTCTGCGTTGCTTTTATCGCATAACAAGTTTGATGTCAAGCAACGCGCAGACACAAACTTGGGAGTGAAAAATTTATTTTTCACTCTGTTTCCTTTCCTTAGGTGTTACCGGTAGTATGGCAAATTTTTCAGAAATTAATGCGGCTGATAAAATAAAAATAAAAAAATTGGTAAATAACAAAGTATTTACACAGAGGGAGGAAGGAATTAGAATAAGGATTGCAGATTTTTTATGTATGACTGTAAAGTAAAGAACAGGGACGAAAGATATGGGACAAAGAATACTTGGGTTTATAAAAAAAGAAACTGTATTGACGGCCGCTTTGCTGCTGGCAGTAATTTCCTGTGGATTTGTCACGCCGGACAAACGCTATATGGAAT
The DNA here is from genome assembly GCA_944380515.1 of uncultured Roseburia sp. Taxonomy (GTDB): domain Bacteria; phylum Bacillota; class Clostridia; order Lachnospirales; family Lachnospiraceae; genus Roseburia. Next base: position 2,076 of record CALWHT010000009.1, on the reverse strand, counting down.
ATATCGATTGGAGAGTTTTGGCTATATTGTTATCTTTGATGATTATCATGGCCGGATTTCAGCAAAACGGCATTTTTGACAGAATAGGCTATATGCTTTTGGAGCATACCAAAAATACGGCGCAGCTATGCTGGGTTTTGGTTTTTTTATGCTATTTTTGCAGTATGTTTATTACAAATGATGTAGCCTTACTTACCTTTGTGCCTTTTGCCATGCTTACGCTCCGAAAGTGTTCTCAGGAGCGGATTATGATTCCGGTACTTGTGCTGCAAACGATTGCGGCCAATCTCGGGAGTATGCTGACACCGATTGGAAATCCGCAAAATCTTTATCTTTATAACCGGATGGAGATGAGCCTGGGTGAATTTATATCAGAGCTTCTGCCCTATGCGGGGGCATCTGCATTTTTGCTTGCCTTGATCATTCTGATATTAACGGTGAGGAAAGAAGCTATTACCATCAGGGATATCCGCAGTGTGCAAAACGGAAACAGAAAATTAACCGTAGTTTATACAGTGCTCTTTGTTTTCATGCTTTTTGTGGTGGCAAGATTACTGCCATATCAACCGGTGCTTGTAATGATCGTTGGTATTGTGTTTTGGATGGACAGAAAAACTTTATGGCAGGTTGATTATTGCCTCATTTTTACATTTATTGCATTTTTTGTTTTTACGGGAAATCTGGGCAGGATACCTGTGTTTCGTTCCACGTTGCAGGAATTGGTAAGCGGAAATGAGATTTGGGTTGGAATTGCGGCAAGTCAGTTTATCAGCAATGTGCCTGCCGCCTTGCTTTTGGCGGATTTTGCAGATGATTTAAAAAAATTGCTGCTGGGAGTAAATATCGGCGGTTTGGGAACGCTGATTGCTTCTATGGCAAGCTTAATTTCCTATAAAATATATGCGCACAATTATAATCGTACCAAGGGACTTTATTTGGCCTGGTTTACGGCAGGAAACGTACTTTTTTTAGCGGTACTTGCGTTTATGGCAGTGTGTATGTAAAATGAATAAATTTTTGAAAAAGGACAGGTCGAGGAAGATGCAGGAAAATCGTTTCGGTGCAGAGAGAGTGAAGGGAATTATATTTGTGCTGCTTTCCGCGGTGTGTTTCAGCACCGGCGGAGTGTTGATCAAGCTGATACCATGGGGCTCGGTGACCATCCAGGGTATCCGCAGTATTTTCGCGTTTTTTGTGATTGCTTTGTATATGGCGGCGTGCAGGCATAAATTTGTCTGCAATAAAACGGTGCTGTTCGGCGCGCTCTGCAATATGGTGATGTCGTTCACCTTTGTGGCGGCGACAAAGCTGACTACGGCGGCGAATGCCATTGTTTTACAGTTTACGGAGCCGATTTTTGTGATTTTGCTGCTTTGGGTGATTTACCGGAAGAAGCCGGGGAAGGATGCCGTTTTGGCGTGTATCGTCGTGTTCGCGGGTATTTTGTGTTTTTTCTTTGAATCGCTTTCCGGAGGGGCAATGACCGGAAATCTGCTTGCCGTATTTTCCGGCTTCACCTATGCGCTTGTGATGATGATGAAGGGATTTTCGGGGGCGGATTTTGAATCTTCTCTTCTGATTTCAAACGCCTGCTCTGCGATCATCGGCGTGCCGTTTTATGCGGCGGAGACGGAGCATTCCCTTACCATATGGGGCTGTATGGTTTTGCTTGGCATTGTGCAGTTTGGGTTTTCGTATATTTTTCTCTCGAAGGGATTGGACCGGGTATCGCCGGTTACCGCTTCGCTTACCTCAACGATAGAACCGATTTTAAATCCGCTGCTGGTGGCGCTGTTTTACGGGGAAACGATTGGAAGCACGGCGGTGATTGGAGCGGTGCTGGTAGTGGGCGCTTCTACCGCATATAATGTGTTTGACGCGTCGAAAAAGACCAAGAAACAGAAAGAAAGCAGGGAAGCGGGCGCTCTGACGTAGAGTCAGGGCGCTTTTTTACTTTATAGGAAATTCCGATTTTGGATAAGGGGAAAAAGAAGCCCTGCTGATCGAACATATATTAAATCAACAGGGGAAGGGACATGACAATAGGACGATGGTTAGATTTAGAAGATATAAAAA
>CALWHT010000008.1 GCA_944380515.1 uncultured Roseburia sp. | reverse complement strand
GAGCACTTGGCTACGGACCAAGGTGTCGGGGGTTCGAATCCTCTCGCGCACGTAGGAGAAGTCCCCGGAATGAGAGTTCCGGGGATTTTTAACGCTATAGGAGATGTGCGGGGGACAGGTGGCGATGTGCAGGGGACAGCCGGAAAGTGAAAAGGATACCGGGAGGAATTACTGCGGTACAAGAGGCAGTATGCGGATATGCATGTGAAAAGAGGGTTAATATGAGTGAGACAAAGAGAATTGATTTTTTGGATTATTTAAAAGCGGTATGTGTGATTATGGTAATTATCACACATTATGACTGGACCGATAAGACGTCGCCGTTTTTTACGATGCTGATTAATATGGCGGTTCCGGTTTTTATGATTGTCAGCGGCTATAATTTTGCCATGTCAAACCGGAAAAATGCCGAAGGGAAATTAAAGAAAATGTATGGCTGGAATGTGTTAAAGCCTAAGCTGATTCGTTTTCTTGTTCCTTTTTTTACAATCTGTATCATTGAGATCATTTTGTTGTACATAGAGGATAGAAGTATTCATCCGCTGCGCATTTTTTTGCTTGGCGCGTATGGGCCGGGAAGCTATTATGTGCCGGTAATGCTGCAGCTTCTGGTGATTTTTCCCATTATATATGTACTTGTGGAAAAGAATGCCAAGCTTGGAATTGCAGCTGCGGGAGCCGCAAACCTGTTGTTTGAGATAGCGGTGAAGGTATTTGAGATGGATAAATATTATTATCGTCTCAGTATCGGAAGATATTTGATTTTAATTGCTTTTGGCTGTTATCTTTATCTTCATCCGGAGCACAGGCTGAAAAAGTATCAAATGCTTCTTATGTTTTTGGTGGGATTTGCCTATATCGTGGCGGTATTTGATTTCAATAAAGATTTTGTAATTTTTGATTATTGGAAAACGACGGCGATGCCGGTTGCCTTTTATATTTTCCCGATTGTCGTATTATTGTTTCGAAAGTTTTATCATGCCCGGATTCCGGGAGTGTTCGGTTCGCTTTTGGTTTGGATAGGAAAAGCCTCGTATCATATTTTTCTTGTTCAGATGGTTTATTATCACTTTGAACTGGGCGGGAGAATTATGAGCGCGGATTGGTATGTGGCGGTGCCCTTCAATATTTTGGTGACTGTGCCTGCAGGACTGGGATTTTATGAGCTTGACAATCGTTTCATCCGCAAGCTCAAACAGGTGAAACATTATGTGAAGGCAATGGGATAAGCAGACTATTGCGAAATGGGGGAAAAAAGTATAGAATACAAATGAAAATAAAAAAGCATCGTATCAAAAGTAATTTGAACGAGAGCAGAAAGAGGAGATTATGTCTGGAAAGAAAACGTATCAGATGATATTGACGGGACTTTTTACCGCAATAATCATCATCATGGCCTTCGTGCCGTACCTTGGCTACATTAATTTGGTAGTGATTAAAGCGACGCTGATTCACGTGCCGGTAATTATCGGTTCAATCATGCTCGGGCCTAAGAAGGGCGGATTTTTGGGCTTTGTGTTCGGATGCACAAGTTTGATCAACAACACGTTCAATCCGAGTCTGTTGTCCTTTGCCTTTTCTCCGTTTTATTCTGTTGGAGAAATCGGCGGGAATTTTTTCAGTCTTGTCATTTGCTTTGTCCCGAGGATTTTGGTTGGTGTAGTGCCTTATTTTGTGTACATAGGATTGAAAAAGCTGTTTCGGGAGAGACGCGGGACGGATTGGCTTGCGCTGCCTGTGGCAGGTGTGGCGGGAGCGCTTACCAATACAATTCTGGTCATGCATTTGATTTATTTTTGCTTCAGCGAGCAGTTTGCGGCAGCGAATGCAATTGCTGCGGATGCGGTATACGGAGCGATTTTAGCAATTATAGCGGCAAACGGTATACCGGAAGCCATTGTGGCGGCCGTGCTCACAACGGCAGTGTGCAAAGCGTTAAACGGAGCAGTTCGATATCGTAATGGGAGGGCAGGCTGATGCTGCAGGGAAAAACAGTATTACTTGGTGTGACAGGCGGGATTGCGGCTTATAAGATGCCGAATGTAGCGAGGATGCTGAAAAAGCTGCATTGCAACGTACACGTGCTGATGACGCAGAATGCCATAAATTTTATTACGCCGACAACCTTTGAGACGTTGACCGGAAATAAATGCCTGATTGATACTTTTGACCGGAATTTTGAGTTTTCCGTGGAACATGTGGCGCTGGCAAAGCAGGCGGATCTGGTTCTGGTGGCTCCGGCGACTGCGAATGTGATTGGAAAGATTGCAAACGGGATTGCGGATGATATGCTCACGACGACGGTGATGGCATGTACCTGCCGGATTTTGGTGGCTCCGGCGATGAATCATCATATGTATCATAATTCCATTGTGCAGGAAAACCTGCAGAAATTAAAGAGGCACGGCTATGAGATCATAGACCCGGTGTGCGGGATGCTTGCAAACGGAGATACGGGAGACGGCAAGCTGCCTTCCGAGGAAACTTTGACAGAATATGTGATAAGAGAGCTGGCTTTCGATAAGGATATGGCGGGACTGAAGGTTCTTGTGACGGCGGGACCTACGCAGGAGGCACTGGATCCTGTACGTTTTATTTCCAATCATTCGACGGGAAAAATGGGATATGCGGTTGCGAAAATGGCTATGCTGCGCGGAGCGGATGTGACACTTGTGACGGGTCCGGTTTCTCTTACACCGCCCATGTTTGTGCAGACGGTTCCGGTTGTGACGGCCGCCGAAATGTATGAGGCGGTTATGGCGCGGGCAAAACAGCAGGACATGATTATTAAGGCGGCAGCGGTTGCAGATTACCGTCCTGCTGAGGTTGCGGAGGAGAAAATAAAAAAAGACGGGGGCCGTGCAAGTCTTGCGCTGGAGAAAACGACGGACATTTTGGCAGAGCTTGGTAAAAATAAGGGCGATACGATTCTCTGCGGATTCTCGATGGAAACGGAGCATATGCTGGAAAATTCCAGAAAAAAGCTAAAGCAGAAAAATCTTGATATGATTGCTGCAAACAATTTAAGGCAGGAGGGGGCCGGATTCGGAGTGGATACCAACGTACTGACTTTGATTACGGCTGACAGGGAAAGGCAGCTGGCGCTGATGAGCAAGGAGGAGGCTGCAAACTGCCTGTTAGAGGAACTGTTAACGATAAGAAAGAAATAAAATGCGGGAAAAGGCGACGGGTGAATTACTATGGAGACAATGAAAGTACAGAAAAATCAGGTCATTGCAAAGCAGAAGGAAAAGGTAAAAGCATGGTATTTGATTTTGGAGGGTTCCGTAGTGCAGCGGAATTCCTATGCGCGGGTGATATTGGAAAAGGACAGCGTAATTGGCATTTCGGAAAATGACAGATATCTGTGCGATTATGTTGCGAGACAGGATTCCGTCCTTGCCGTTTTTCCGTATGATACAGCGGATGATTTGATAAAGGTGCTCAACGGGCAGGAGAGTATGCGCGGAACGCTGCTTCGTGCGGCGTTAAAGCAGCGCCAGATGCTTTTGGAAATGTATGCGGGTTTTCAGAATCTGGTACGCCAGTTTCATTCCTTCGTTGAGGCGGAATATAATGATTATACGATGTTTTGCAGCCAGTTTCGGCTGGAAAGACAGAGCTTTAACCGCATGGATAATTTTAAACCGCTGGAGATGGTACATAAGGCGGAAAACTGGGAGGTAAATAACAGCACCAGTCTGATGAAAAAGGGTTTTTTGGATGAATATCTGCATCTGATGCAGAAGGATGACAGCCTTTGTATCGGAGCGATCATGGAGGCCTGCTACCAGACGAGGCGTGTTACCCAGGGAATTATCGAGATGGTGGAATATCTGAAATATAATCAGGATATTTTGCTTTCAGAATCTGAAAAAGACATGTTTCATCTTTATTTTGAATTGGTAATTCAGGCAGAGATGAATAATTATGATGTGAAGCCGTTAAAGGAACGTATGGATAAGATGGCGGAGGTCATAAAAAAGCTGAATATTTACGATGAAAAGCTGGTTGCTTATCGTATGGACGAATATCGGAATCATGATTTCACGCAGTATCCGATCAACGAATTTGCGACCCCGGGAATGGACGAAGAAGGTCAGGCCGAGGACGAATGGGATGAGAGTGCCGAGGAAGGCGAGGATTGTCTGGTGCATATCTTAACTTATGCAGGATATAAGGAGGAGCAGATTGAAGAGACGAGAGGCCTGATCTTAAAATACAGGGAGCTTCCGGATATGTTGTCTACGGATGCCGAGGCCTTCAATTTGCGTAAACGCCTGTCGCAGATATTTTATGATACCTATTATAAAGTATTTATGAAGGTCATGAAGGATGATGACGTACCGACTCCGATTGTACAGATGTTTTTAAATTTCGGTTTTATGGATGTGCAGATGGCCGGCGAGGAGAATGCCAATATTTTGTACGATTTGACGGAGCATCTGGATATGTGCAATTCCGAGCATATCTTCACTATATTTGAATGGCTGAAAACAATTTACACGGGCCAGAATGAGCCGTCCAAAAATGAGTTTGACCTGGATTATATGGGGTATCTTGCGGAGCAGAAAAAAATGGGCAAGATTACCATGGAGCAGATGCGTCAATATGCGGATAACCGCGAGATGAAGGTACGGTTTGAAATCCAGAATATGTTTATGTCAGGAAACCGCATAACTTACGGAAGAATTTCGACGTTTTGTCCGATTCTCGGCGAAAATGATCTGATTAATACCGTGGATAAGATGCTTGTGACGGCACAGAGGCTCGATGATGCCATCAATAAGATACGCAAGATTGATTTCTCCGTATTTTACCGTGAGGTTGTATTTTCAGACCCGGATAAGGGTATCAACCGCGAAATGATTATGAAAGAGGTACTTCCGAACATTATTCTGATGCCGAATGCGGGAACCAGAGCGATGATGTGGCAGGAAACGGCGGGAGTAAAGCGTGATACGCCGGCGCGTTATATGTTCCCGATTTTTACGGCGGTGGATTTGGATGATATGATGGTGGAAACAACCGGAAGATATCGTTGGGAAATCTGCCGGAAAATCCAGGGCGTGCATTGGAATGATATCCGGGATAAGTCACTGACGGCAGAATATTGTGATTATATCCAGTTCTACAAGAAGAACAATGATCTTTCGACAGATGCCAAGGAGAAAATCAGAACTGCGCTGCTGCGGGGCAAGAATAATTACCGGGAAGTTTTCGTAAAAGATTACCAGAATTGGATCAAATATGAGTCCAAAGGAAGTTTTCGTCTGAATAAGGTGTCGCGGGAAATTCTGCTTACGTACTGTCCGTTTGCAAAGGAAATCAGGGAAGATTTAAAGGGAAATCCGATGTACCAGAGCGCACTGCACCGCTATGATATTCTGACGGCGAAAAAGGTTCAGCGCATTAAGGGAGTTTACGATAAGTACGTGAAATCCGGCGGAAAGATTACGGATGAATTGCGGGAAAATTTGGAATATTATTCTTTATAGTAACGGCTTAATTTGATTTTAATGTTTTTTATTTAGCATGTATTCCGGATATTTTGTATTACACAGGGATTTTTAAGAAAAGAGAGAGGATAAGTTTGAAACAAATAAGTGAAAGACAGCCAAGAAATAAAGGGCATAGCAAGTAAGCCATCTTTCGGTGGCTAAAAATAAAATATAGACGCAACACCTAATCAGGTAATCGGAACAGCATCATCTTTGATGGTGTATCCTCGTTGTTTCAGCAAATGAAGTGCCTGTGAAGTAGTCAGTATTTTTGATTCATTCACAGGACGTGATTCAAGAAAGCCCTCCGGTGTATATGGCTTTAAATCTGTGAGTATGTGCCAGATAGCGGTCAGGAGCATACGGCAGATTGCAATGATAGCTTTCTTGTGCCCACGGCGTGCTTTTATACGTCGATAACGGGTAGTTATTTCAGGATGTTTTTTCGATTTGATTAAAGCATTTGCAACTTGCACCAGAACTGGTTTAAAATAAGAACCAGCACGGGAAATCCTGGTTGATTTGATTTTTTGATTGCTTTGATCATTGCGAGGACAGCATCCTGCCCATGAAACGAGGTTTTTAGCTGTGGGGAAGACAGACATATCACCTCCGATTTCAGAAAGCACCTGGATTGCAGTTAATGGGTTCTTATCGAATCCTGGTACGGTTCGTATAAGGTTGAGGGCTTCTTCGTATTTATCACTGAGACGAAAGATTTCCCGTTCTATTTCTGCTTTGTGCTTTTCTAATTCATCGATGTGATCGAGACATTGTCTGAGCTTCACCGCTTGTTCCGCTGAGATGGCACCGTCAACAGCAGCCTGTATTTCTTCGATAGGAGTTTTACATCTACTATCCACAAAAGGTGTCACATCAAAAGTTTCCCCGGGGTGTTGTAAAATCTGTTCCGTAATGGAACGGGAAGATTTTCCAAATATATCAGAGAAGACCTCATCCAACTTAAAATTGGAGACGGTAAGACAGTTATGAGCACGATTCTTTTCACCGGTGATCATACAGGTGAGCTTGAAACGGTATCTTACCAGATCCCTTAGCTGACGGATATCAGCCGGAGGGATAAAAGAAGGCTTGACCATACCGCACATATACAGATCACAGATCCATTTGGCATCTTTGCGGTCCGTCTTATTTCCCTTCTGCGGTTTGGTATATTTGGGGTGGGAAAGAGTGACGAGAATATTATTCTTTTCCAGGATATTGAATACAGGGATCCAAAACTTGCCGGTAGATTCCATACAGACGTCAGTACAGTTATATTTTGCAAGCCAGTTACACAACTCTTGCAATCCTCTTGTAAAGGAAGAAAAGCGAGCTTGCTTATATTCTGTACGGCTGTGAGAATCGGTAATACCAATGCAGGCATAGATCCAGGTTTTGTGGACATCAAGCCCACAACAATTGTTTTTGAGAATTTTAAATGACAATAAAATAACCTCCTGATGATTGTAAGTTTAAAACTGACAGTGACTGGTCATCCGGCAAAATCGAGTCGACTTTGGAAGAGATAAGTTTGCGGGCTACGTTATGCGCCAATCATTGATGCCTTAACGGATGACCGACAACATATAAAGATACGAGGTCGCCGCTATACAGCCCCGCCACTCACCTCAACGTGTTCTGTAGTGTGTCAGTCTTATAAAAAATCATATCAGAAGGAAGATAGATTAGAAAAGCGAAAGTTAGCCAACATGTTTCATGACGCATTGGTGCCTTTCGCAGAAAGGCGGACTATAAAAATGAAATTACCAATCAAAGTAGACTTAACAGGAAAAGTTGCGGTGGTGACGGGAGCAGGCGGTGTGATTTGTTCTGTTATGGCGGAAGCGCTTGCCGCATCCGGCGCTAAGGTTGCATTGCTTGACTTAAACGAGGAGGCGGCGAAAAAGCATGCGGACGCCATCACGGCGCAGGGCTTTACGGCAAAGGGCTATCAATGCAACGTGCTCGAGAAAGCAAGCATTGAGGCGGCGAGAGACGCCATTGCAGCCGATTTTGGAACCTGCGATATTCTTGTAAACGGAGCGGGCGGAAATAACCCGAGAGCGACCACGGATGATGAATACTTCAAGCCGGAAGATATGGGACAGATGAAGACCTTCTTTGACCTTGATCCGGACGGAGTCTCCTTTGTATTCAGCTTAAACTACATGGGAACGCTGCTTCCCACGCAGGTGTTTGCGGAGGATATGGTAAATAAGCCGGGGGCGAATATCATCAACATCGCGTCGATGAACGCTTACACGCCGCTTACCAAGATTCCTGCTTATTCGGGAGCGAAGGCGGCCATCGTAAACTTTACAGAGTGGCTGGCGGTTCATTTCTCCAGGGTCGGCATTCGCTGCAACGCAATCGCGCCGGGCTTTCTTGTGACGGCACAGAACCAGTCGCTGCTGTTCAATGAGGATGGGACGCCGACGCCCAGAACAGGCAAGATTCTGGCGGGAACGCCGATGGAGCGCTTCGGTGAGCCGGAAGAATTAATCGGAGCATTATTGTTCCTGGCATCTTCCGAGGCAAGCGGATTCGTAAGCGGCGTATGCATTCCGGTTGACGGAGCGTTTGCGGCGTATTCGGGAGTGTAAAGATGCAGGGCAATATAAGAAGAACACAAAAGCTGATGGATAACTGGACGTTTATCGGCCGGACCGGCGAAAAATGTCAGGTCAATTTGCCGCATACATGGAATGCCGCGGACGGGCAGGACGGCGGCAATGACTATTACCGCGGAACCTGCGTGTATGAGAAAACGGTTGCCGCGCCGCAGTTTAGCGCAGACGAGCGCGTGTATCTTCAGTTCCGCGGCGTCAATGCCAGCGCGAGAGTGCTTTGGAACGGAAAAGAAATCTGTACGCATCACAACGGCTATGCAACATTTCGCATGGATGTAACGGATGTATTGCAGGATGAGAATCTGCTGCGGGTGGAGGCAGATAACAGTGTCAATCAGAAGGTTTACCCGCAGAAAGCGGACTTCACATTTTACGGCGGCATTTACCGTGAGGTTGAATTCCTGATTGTTCCAAAGGAGCACTTTGATCTGGATTATTACGGCGGAAACGGAATACGTGTAACGACTGAGGTAAAGGGCAGCACGGGAATCGTTCACGTGACCGCTTACACCAATGTAAAGAATCTCGCGGAAGCGGGGATGAGCATCCGGTTTTGTCTCCTGGATGACGAAGGAAAGGTCGTCTGCGAAAAAAACGGCGGCGGGGAGGCTGCTTTAGAGGTGCCGGAGGCACATCTCTGGAATGGCATAAAGGATCCCTATCTGTATACTTTAGAGGCTTCTCTGATGAAGAATGACGAAGCGGTGGATGAGGTGAGCTGTAAGTGCGGGATTCGGACATTCTTTATTGACCCGGATAAGGGATTTTTCCTGAACGGAAAATCCTATCCGCTCCGCGGCGTGTCAAGGCATCAGGACTGGAAGGGAATCGGAAATGCGATTTCTTATGAGCACATGGAGCGGGATATGGAGCTTATACGCGAGGTGGGAGCGAATACCATCCGTCTGGCGCACTATCAGCATGACGGGCATTTCTATGATTTGTGCGATAAATACGGTATGGTTGTGTGGGCAGAGATTCCCTATATCTCCGCGCATATGCCGGAGGGAAGGGAAAATACCTTTTTCCAGATGCGTGAGCTGATCGTACAGAATTACAATCATCCGTGCATTGTGACCTGGGGAATTTCCAACGAAATTACGATTTCCGGCAAACACCGGGCGGATATGCTGGATAACCACCATGCACTGCAGAAGCTCTGCAAAGAGCTGGACCCGACCAGGCCGACGACGCTGGCCTGCTATGCGATGTGCCATCCGTTCCATCCGGTGACCAAAATATCGGATGTCGTGGCATGGAATTTGTATCTCGGCTGGTACGTGCCGGGGCTGTTCTTAAACGACTGGTTTATGAAATTCTATCATTGGAAATATCCGAAGAGAGCGCTCGGGTATTCGGAATACGGCGCGGAGGGCATGCCCAATCTTCACAGCGCGCACCCGAGACGCGGGGACCATACCGAGGAATATCAGGCAAAATACCATGAATACATGCTGGAGTGCTTCCGGCGCCATCCGTTTTTATGGTCCACCTACGTGTGGAATATGTTTGATTTCGCGGCGGATGCCAGAGACCAGGGCGGTGAGCCGGGCATGAACCATAAAGGTCTTATCACCTTTGACCGGAAGATTAAGAAGGACAGCTTTTATATCTACAAAGCGTGGTGGAGCGAGGAACCGTTCGTTCATCTCTGCGGAAAACGGTATGAATACCGTACCGGCAGGACGACAGAGGTTACCGTATACTCAAACCGGAACGAGGTATCGCTTTATAACAACGGCAGGCTGGTCGGGACGAAAACCGGTGAGCACGCGTTTCACTTTAAAGTGACTTTGGAAGCGGAGAATCACCTGGAAGCGAAAAGCGGGACGCTGACCGATACGGCAGTCGTATATAAGACTGCGCAGGCGCGGCCGGAGTATAAGGTGACAAAGGGAAAAAGCCAAAACTGGGTATAGCACAGTAACGGAAATAAAACACAAACGAAAACAGGGGAATTAGCTATGGATGAAAAGAAAAAAGAGTACAAAGCGCGTAAAAAAGCCTGGCACAAGGCGAGAAGAAAAGCAATCAGACCGTGGAAGGGACTTACGATTTTAAGTGCCGTGATTGCGATTATTATGATTCCGGTGACCGTGATATTGTCTATGTTTGACAACACGGTTGCGGCGTTCGTAGGCGGAACCTTCTGGAAGCTTGAGAATGAAGATGAGAGCGCCGTATATTTTGAATCTGATTTTGAGACGGTAGAGGAGATGACCGATTACGGCATAGAGCTCTGCAAGACGGTGGAGGCGGAAGGTGCGGCGCTTCTTATGAATGAAAATGACGCACTTCCGCTTGCAGCAGGGGCGAAGGTAAGCTGCTTCTCAAATTCATCTGTAAATTTAGTATACGGCGGTACGGGTTCCGGCAACATTGACGCGTCGAAAGCGGATAATCTTAAGACTGCGTTGGAGAAAGCCGGCTTTGAGGTAAATGAGACGCTCTGGGATTTTTATGCGGAGGGAGAAGGAGCTCCCTATGCGCGTGAAAACGGCGGCGTCGTGACTACCACAAGTGCGGTTGTATCGGAAGTTCCGTGGAATGTTTATACGGATGAGGTAAAAGAATCCGTCGCTTCCTACGGTGACGCGGCAATCGTTGTTCTCTCACGTGTCGGCGGCGAGGGAGCAGACGCAGATTTTCAGACAACCAATTACCTTGCTTTAGACGAGAATGAAAAGGAAATGCTGAGCAACGTGGCTGCGATGAAAGCCGATGGAACGGTAGATAAAATCATCGTGCTGATTAACTCCGCGAATACATTGCAGGTTGATTTCTTAAAAGATAATGAATATGATGTGGACGCATGCCTCTGGATTGGAGATGTCGGCATTTCCGGTATCAATGCGGTTGCGGAGATTCTGGCGGGCACGGTGAATCCGTCGGGAAGCCTGGTAGATACTTATCTTTATGACAACTTTTCTTCTCCGGCCATGGTAAATTTTGTCCCGACGACATATGAAGGCTATGAGGAGGGGATTATTCCCGAGAATGCAAGCACCTACATGATTTATCAGGAAGGAATCTATGTAGGCTACAAATACTATGAGACACGCTATGAAGATTATGTAATGGGAACCGGCAACGCCGGCGAGTATGCATATTCCGATGATGTGGCATTCCCGTTCGGTTACGGTTTAAGCTATACGGATTTTGAGTACAGCGACATGAGCGTAAATTATAATGCTTCTACCGACCAGTTTGAAGTAACGGTCACCGTGACAAATACGGGTGATACCTGGTCCGGAAAAGAGACCGTCCAGGTATATGCACAGTCCCCATATACGGAATATGACATTGAAAATAGTGTAGAGAAGGCCTCCGTAGCGCTTTGCGGATTTGCAAAGACGGATATTCTGGCGCCGGGAGCCTCCGAGACAGTCACTGTTTATGTGGATAGAAGAGAACTCGCCTCCTACGACGCGTATGGTGCGGGAACCTATATCCTCGATGACGGAGATTACTACCTGACGGTTGCGACGGATGCGCACAATGCGGTAAACAACACATTGGCTGCAAAGGGCTATACCGTAGAGTCGACAGAGGGCCGTATGGATGCGGACGGAAATGCGGAACTTACCTGGCTGTGGAACAATCCGGAATTTGATGCGGTTACCTATGCAGAATCCTTAAACGGAACGGAGATTACCAACCAGCTTTCGGAATCTGATATTAATCTGTATTCAGGAAACGGCGGACAGGGCGTTACATATCTGACCAGAAATGACTGGACGGGAACCTTCCCGACACAGATTACACAGCTTTCGCTGACAGAGCAGATGATAAGCCAGTTACAGGATGTGCAGTATGACCCGGCGGATTATGAGGCGGTTACGATGCCGGCGATGGGCAGGGACAACGGCCTGAAGCTTGTCGATATGATCGGTCTTTCCTATGACGACCCGAAGTGGGATGAATTACTGGATCAGTTGACGTTTGATGAGATGGTAAGCCTGATTGGCGATTCCTTCCATTGGACTATGCCGGTGAAATCCGTAGAGGCGCCCGGTACGCGCGAGGAGAACGGCCCGCAGGGTCTGACAGCATCCCTGCTTGGCTCCAATGCGACACAGCTTGACGCGACCGCATTTACCTCCGAGGATGTTATGGCGGCAACCTTTAACGTGGATCTTATGACGGAAATCGGCAATGTCATCGGAAATAACTGTCTGCATGCGGAGATTGCCTGCCTGTACGGACCTGGCAATAATATACACAGAACACCTTACGGCGGAAGAAATTTCGAATATTACAGCGAGGACGGATTTTTGTCCGAAAAAATGAGCCAGTATGAGGTTGCGGCGATTCAGGCAAAGGGTGTGGATGTCGTGATGAAGCACTTTGCGCTGAATGACAGCGAGCAGGACCGTATCGGTCTCGGCGTGTGGATCAGTGAACAGGCAGCCCGTGAAATTTACCTCAAGGCCTTCCAGGCTCCGATTGAGCAGGGGAACGGAAACGGCGTCATGACGGCGTATACCCGCTGGGGATGCATCTGGTCCGGCGCGAATCAGAACCTGATGAGCGGAATCTTAAGAGGTGAGTGGGGAAGCCAGGGCAAGACCATCACGGACAATGTACTTACGACTTATGTCAATGGCGTAGACGGTATTCTTGCGGGAGTTTCCTACTTTGACGCGATGCTTCCGTATGTGACGGATCAGCTTCCGGAGTACGAAAATGATCCTGTCGTTGTAACGGCAATGAGGGAGGCCTGCCACCACAACCTGTATGCTCTCGCGAACTCCTGTGGTATGAACGGTGTGGGCGCCAATACAACCATCCAGGAAACAACGCCGACAGTCATTACGATATGTATGATTCTCGCGTGCGGATTTACCTTCCTCTTCTGCTTATCCGCAGTGCTGTGGATCGTTAAGAAACAAAAATTTAAAAAGTCTGAAATCTATGTAAGCTTCAAGGAGTATAAAGCTGCTTACAAGGCAGACTCCAACCGGGCATAAGTGATAGAAAGGCAAAAAATGAGCGAAGAAAGAAATTCAGCATCTTTAAATCGGGCGAAATTGTATCAGCTTGTGCTTTTCCCGATGAATAACGGAGCTACGAATGTATATTACATTGTGACCATGAACTTTATTGCCTATTATGCAAATGGTGTTCTGGGCCTGGCTCTCATGTTTGCGACAACGATGGTTACGGTCATGCGTCTGTTTGACGCAGTGACCGATCCGATCATCGGTGCGTTGATTGACCGGACCTCTACGAAGTTCGGCAAATTCCGTCCGTATATGGTACTCGGAAACGGAATAATGATTATATCGTCCCTTCTGCTGTATTTTGGTATACGCATCGTTCCGGAGGACGTCATGTGGCTGCGCTACGTATGCTATGTGCTGTTTTACGCGTTGTATGTCATCGGATATACCTTCCAGACAGCATGCACGCGCTCCGGACAGACCTGTCTGACCAATGATCCGAAGCAGAGACCGTTGTTTACGGTATTTAATACCGTGGCAAGCCTGATCGGAATGGGATTGGTTCAGTTCCTGGCGCCCATCTTAAGCGAGCACCTAGGCGGTTACAACAGCGCGGCCTTCTTTGACGTGATGATTCCGCTTGCAATCGTGGTGTCCGCCGTGCTCACGCTTCTTGCGGTAATCGGTATTGCCGAGAAGGACCGCCCGGAGTTTTTCGGTGTGGGCGTCCGGCAGGAAAAGGTTCCGTTCCGGGAATATGTGGCGATTTTAAAGGCAAACAAGGAATTGCAGCGTTTGATGGTTGCCGGTGCAGGCTGTAAGCTGGCATTTTCGATTGCAACGAATATGACCGTGCTCTGTATGCTGTACGGTGCGATGATGGGAAATTACGGCGGATTATATCTGCCGATGATGATAATCGGATATGTGTTTTCCGTGCCGTTTTTCCTGTTGACGGTACGCACCTCGCAGAAGCATGGGCAGAAAGCGTCTCTGGTGCGCTATACCACATTGGCGCTGATTATGTATGTGGGCGTGCTGGTGCTTCTGCTATTCTGGAAGCAGGGCAACCCGGCGTTTAACCTGAGCCTGTTTCCCATCAATATATATACGATTTTGTTTATTATTTTCTTTGGTGTGGGGTACGGCGCGTATTATGCGACGGCGGACATGCCGATTCCGATGGTGGCAGACTGTTCCGATTACGAGACCTGGCGCTCCGGACGCTACATCCCGGGAATCATGGGTACGCTGTTCTCCCTGGTGGATAAGCTGGTAAGCTCGCTTGGCTCCACGATTGTAGGCGGAGTGATAGCAATGATCGGTATCCACACACTGCCGGACGGCAATACGCCGTATGCGGACGGCATGCATGGGGTAGTCATTATACTGTTCTGCATTGTTCCGATGCTGGCATGGGTGGCAACCTTGATTGCCATGAAGGGATATTCCCTCACCGGCGCCCGGATGAAAGAAATTCAGATAGTGAACGGCGCCCGCAAGGAGGCGATTTCCAATGGTATGAGCTTAGAAGACGCTATGGAAAAGTATAAAGAAGTGGAAGATGTGCCGGAAAAGTTTCGGGAAGCATAGAGACGGTAACTGAAAAGAAGGGCGGTTGCGCCATTAGATTATGAATTATCTACTGAAAAGCCATCCACAGCGAGATGGCTTTTATACTTGGTGAGTGATTATCCAGCTCAGTAAATCGGATGATTGGATCTCTCCTGCCGCTAACTGAATAATAACACCGGATAACTCCGTCTGAGAATACTGTAACTCGACGCCATTGAGAGCGAGGAATACCAACATGGCGTGAGCACCAATCCGTTTGTTTCCGTCCACGAAGGGATGGTTTTTAACAAGGCCAAAGCAGAGACGGGCTGCTTTTTGCTGGAGGGATGGATACACATCCTCTCCGCCAAAGGTCTGGAACGGAGCGTTTAGTGCGGAATCCAACATACCTTCATCGCGTACACCAGATGAGCCGCCGATCTCGTCTATGAGCTGTTCATGTATAAGAAGTATCTGGGGCTTGGAAAGCCGGATCATTTGGCAAGCACCTCATAGGCCTGCCGGTTCTTTTCAATCAGACGTTTAGAAATAGACATAACATCTTCATCGGCAGCAAGCTGTTCCTCTTCAGCGGCACTGAATTCCACAACAAGGTATCGGGGAACGTTGTTCTTTAATATGACGACCGCACCGCTTTCGTCAACAAGGCGAGCAACTTTAGAAAAGTTCTGGTTCGCTTCTGTGATGGAAACCAGATTGTTTGTATTGATGTTCATAGGAAAACCTCCTTTGCTTTCTTTACTTTTATTATAAGCAGAAATAGGAGAAATTCAACCTATTTATTGCAAATTTTTATAATGGAGAGGCGGATGAAGAAAATACCCTTTACCTACCCCTCTACCGCATTTCGTTTTACGTGCGCAAGCGCCTTTGCTACCGGCGGGATGCTGATGATAATAAGCGTCACAATTGCCTCCGGCAGGAGATAGGAAGCCTGATAGCCCATCGAGTAGGCCAGCGGGCTCATGCCCTCCGGGGCGTAGGAGGCGAAGAAAACGACGCCGGAAATCGTAGAAAAGATAAAACGTCCTACGACACCCACCGCATAGCCTATCTGCAATCCCCATTTTTTCTTATGGAAAAATCCTGCAAGACCCAGCGCGCCAAATGCCAGCGGGTAGTCCAGCAGCATCTGCGGAATCGTATAAAAAATCGGTTCTGTCACAAACTGCACCAGACCGTAGGCAACGGCGGTCATAATGCCGACGTAAGGGCCGTACCAGTAAGCGATCAGCACGATAAACAGCATGGAAAGCAGGGTCACGGAGCCGCCCATCGGCATCTCGAACAGTTTAATCATGGAGCAGACCACGGCGATTGCGATAGCGGCTGCCGAATAAACAAGCTGCTTTGTAGTAAGCGCGGCCTTGCGGCTTTCATTCCGGTGGCGCATGATTGCAGCGACAATCAGTAAAATGGCAATCACGGCGATGACAATGCCGATTCCTGCTGCGGTCAAATGAACGGAGCCGTCGCCCCATGCCCCTTCGGGAGTTGCAAAAAAGTTATTCATAAAAATCCTCCTTGGTAAATACAAAGTGCCAGGGAGGATTACATTTCATGGAAACCGCTTCCTTACGCCGGTATTATCCGGTTCAAGTAATAAGGGTCGATGAAAAACATCTCTCAGCATTCCGCACCCCTAGCGTTCTGTATTTATTTTTAACGGTTCCTACTATAGCAAGTTGATGGGGAAATGTCAATACGCAAAATACTTGACGATGGCCAGAAAAGCTACTATAATTGACGATATATATTACATATGAAGGGAGTAATAAAGGGATGGAAGAAAATAAAACAGAAAACGCACAAAGCAGAAACATTCCAGCAGCAATTTTAAAATTATTTGCAGTTTTATTTATGATTTCAAGTTCATATGGGAGTTTCTACATTGCATGTCAAGGATATGGATTTAATACAGGATTGTTTTGGGGGCTAGAAGTTGGAACACTTACAATTGGAATGTTGGCATTTGGAATAGGTGAGATTATAGATTTACTTCAAAGTATTAAAGATAAATTGAAATAATAAACGAGAGTATGAGATCAATGTTATTAAGTTAATATTGGTAAAAAACGCGACCCTTTGGAAAAGAGATTGAGGAATTTTTTTTCGGCAGTATAAAATATTTTGTGTCTATGGAAATAAGTAACTCCTTTTTGGTAAGAATTATGACATGACAATTCTTATTGAAAAGGAGTATTTTTATGGCTGTTACAAAGGAACAAATTCGGCGAATTATTGCAGATAACAATTTCACAATTGTTACGGACGTGCATGTTTATCTGGAAGAAGGGGGCAAAGATATTTTGCAGGAGCTTATGTGAGCAAAATAGATGTTGCTTTAGGATATGAAAAAATCGAAAGGGTGAAACAGTATCTGCAAATAAGAGGAAAGGCTATTCTACTAAAATACTAAAAAGTCAGCATAGGGAATTCCCCATCGATATACCAAGAGACACAAATCATGAGTTTGGACCGAAGTTGATACCCAAATATCAAAGAGGCATTTAGATAGATATAAGAATATGTTTCATAAATTCAGAATCTCGTAGGACTTATTAAAGTGTCGCTATTCACAGAACTGCCATACTCAGTCTTTCAAAAAACGGCAGATGGGCAATCAGGACAGACATATTCATTTATTAGGAGCGGTTTGTGGAAACTCAGGCAAAATAATATGGAAAACGGTTGACTGCAAAACCTAGCATGCTATAATAGAGATTCCTGTTCGATATAACGTTTTGGAATGGAGACAGCGTGAAAAATAAGCTCGATAGCTTATTTTTCACACGGGGATTTGTGCCGGGGCGTCACAAATCCCTCTGATGGCAGACGCAAATTGAAGATTTGCGTCGCCCCGTCGCTGAACGCTCCGGAATGGAGATAATATGAAAAATATAAAGTGGAATTTAAGGATATTTTTGGCGGCGCTGTTACTGCCAGTCGCAGGCGGGTTTGCCGCGGTGGGCTGCGGCACGTCGGCGGCAGGGACGGCAGATGCCGGCAAACCGCAGAGCGGTGCACAAGCGGCAACGGAAAGCGCTGTAACAGAGGAAACGGAAAGCCCTGCCGCAGGCACGGAGGTGACCTTCACGGATGCTTTGGGACGGGAGGTCACGGTGAACTCGGCCGGGCGCGTGGCGGCTCTTATCGGGAGCTTTGCGGATGTGTGGCAGCTTGCCGGAGGGGAGCTTATCGCGGCCGCAAACGACGCGTGGGAGAGCCTGGAGCTTGATTTGGGCGAAGATGTGGTAAACCTCGGAAGCATTTTAGAGCCGGATGTGGAGCAGCTTATCGCGGCAGAGCCGGATTTTGTTCTGGCAAGCTCCAATACCGACGCGGATGTCGCGCTTGAGGAAATCTTAACACAGGCGGGCATTACGGTGGCGTATTTTGACGTTGCGAATTTTAACGATTACCTGCGGATGCTTGATATCTGCACTGACATCACCGGAAGGAAGGACTTATATGAGCAAAACGGCGCGGCGGTGCAAAGAGAAATCGAGCAGATAAAGCAGCGGGCCGATGGCAGCGCGCCGACGGTATTGTTTCTGCGGGCATCCGGAAGCAGCGTGAGGGCAAAGGGCAGCGACGGCAATGTCTGCGGCGAAATGCTGGCGGATTTGGGCTGTGTCAATATCGCGGACAGCAGCGAAAGCCTGCTGGACGATTTGAGCATGGAGGCAATCATCGCCGCGGACCCGGAATATATTTTTGTGACGATACAGGGGAACGACAGCGAGGCTGCAATGCAGAACGTGGAAGATTTACTCATTTCGAATCCGGCGTGGGCTTCCCTTACGGCGGTAAAGGAGGGAAATTATTATCTGCTGGATAAACGTCTCTTTAATCTGAAGCCGAACGCGAAATGGGGCGAGGCTTACCGGCAGCTTGCCGATATTTTATATCCGTGAGGGTGACGCGCCGTGCGCTGAGAGAAAAAGGAGAAGGGTATGGGATATTTTCCGTTTTTTATTGATATAGCAGGAAAAAAAGGCTTGATTGTGGGCGGAGGCAGGATTGCGGCGCATAAAATAGAAAAGCTGTCTACGTTTGGGGCGAGGCTTACCGTAGTTGCACCGCAAATCGAGCGGGAATTGAAGGATAATCCGGCGCTTGCCTGTCTGGAGCGGGCGTTTCTTGAAAGCGATCTGCAGGAGTGCTTTTTTGTTGTCGCGGCGTCGGATGACAGGAAATTAAACCACCGTGTCAGTATGCTCTGCCGGGAGAGGGGAATCCTTGTCAACGCCGTGGACGAGAAGGAGGACTGCGGCTTTCTGTTTCCGGCGCTGGTAAAGGAAGGAAAACTGACAGTCGGTATCTGTACGGAGGGAGCAAGCCCCCGCACGGCCGCCCTGCTGCGAAGCAGGATTGCGTCGGAGCTTCCCGGGCGGACGGAGGAAATAATGGATTATCTTGCCGATTTGCGCGGCCCGGCCAAAGAGCGAATCACGGAGGATGGGAAACGGGCGCGTTTCCTCAGGGAAATGGCGGAGCTTTGTATGGCGGAAAACCGGATTCCGGATGCGGCGGAGACAGATGCGCGTATGGCGTTTTATGCAGGTGAGGGCGAGTGCGCGGAAAAGGAAACGGGGCAGGTTACGCTGGTGGGGGCGGGCTGCGGCCCGTACGACCTTATCACGCTGCGCGGGCTTGCGGCGGTTCGAAATGCGGAGGTTCTGGTTTATGACGATCTTTTGGATGAACGCCTGCTGGAGCACGCGGCCGAGAGCTGTGAAAAGATTTACGTGGGAAAGCGCATGGGACGGCACAGTAAAAAACAGGAGGAAATCAACGCCCTGCTGACCGAAAAAGCGGCGGAGGGCAGGCGTGTCGTGCGTTTAAAGGGCGGGGATCCGTTTGTCTTCGGAAGGGGCGGCGAGGAAATGCTTGCGCTGCGGGAGGCAGGCGCAAGGACGGGCGAGGTGCCGGGACTTACCTCTGCCATTGCCGTTTTGGCCGCGGCGGGGATTCCCGTCACGCACCGGGGGCTTGCCCGGAGCTTTCATGTGGTGTCGGCCCGCACCGGGGAGGGCACAGACGGTCTGCCGGAGCAGCTTGGAGAGCTCGCAAAGCTAAACGGTACGCTCATTTTTCTGATGGGCTTTCACCGCATCGGAGAGCTTGCCCAAAAGCTTGTAGAATACGGAAAACCCGCCGATACGCCGGCAGCCGCCGTGCACGGTGGGTTTGACGGAAATGTGGAGTGTGTCCGGGGAACGCTTTCGGACATCGCGCAGAGGGTAAAAGCGTCCGGGATGACGCCGCCCGCCATTTTCGTAGTCGGGGCGGCCGCCGGACTTAAGCTGACAGACTATTGAAAAAAGTAATAATCGCCCTCCGGGTCCGAGAAGCGTTTCCAGGAGGTATCAAACACATCATCAATCAGATGAAGCTTCAAACATTCTTCGGGCGTCCCCACCCCGGCAATCCTGCCGAAGCCGCGCGCCGCGTTTTCGGCTTTGGAAACGCCGGGGGAGGGGGCGAGCCTGTCCATAATCACCAGCTTGTCCGCAATGCGGATTGCCTGGCTCAAATCGTGGAGCACCAGAATCACAGTCTTCCCCCGGTGTTTTAGTTCTCTTATCATCGAAAAAAAATCCCGCTGTCCGCTTAAGTCCAGATAGGTGGTCGGCTCGTCTAGCACGATATAATCGCAGTCCTGCGCGAGCGTCATGGCAAAAAAGACGCGCTGGCGCATACCGCCGGAGAGCGTGTCCACCGACTGATTTGCAAATTGCGTCACATGGGCAAGCTCCATCGCGCGTTCCACGATGGCGACGTCCTTCTCTGACTTTTTCCGGGCGAAACCGAGATAGGGAAAGCGCCCGTGCTCTACCAGCGTTTTGACGGGGATAGCAGGGATAATCGTCCGCACCTGGGGAAGAAACGCCACATTTCTCGCGCGCTCGCGCAGCGGAATCGAAAGATAATTCCGCCCGTTCAGCAAAACGGTCCCCGCGGTGACCTTAGATACACCGTTTAAGCATTGCAGCAGAGAGGTTTTGCCGCAGCCGTTGGGGCCGATGACGGCGGTGATTTCCCCCGCCCGGAAAGAAACCGAGATGTCGTTTAATATTGGTGTCCGCTGACAGGAAACCGATACATTTCGAAATTCAAGCATTGACTCTGCGTCCTCCTTTCCTTTTCAGAAGCAAATACAGGAAAAACGGTCCGCCGATAAAGGACATCAGGATTCCGGCGGGAAGCTCAAACGGGGAAAAAAGTACCCGGCCCAAAAGGTCGCATAAAATGACAAAGCTCCCCCCGAGCAGCGCCGAGGCGGGCAGCAGAATACGCGCGTCGTTCCCAAACAGACGGCGGCAGATATGGGGTACAATCAACCCGATAAAGCTCAAAAGCCCTGCATAGCTGACCACGCACCCCGCAAGGACACTTGAGAGAACAAGAAGCGCAAATCGCGTGGGAGCCACATGCAGGCCGAGGGAGCGCGCAATGTCGTCACCGAGTCCAAGCATATTGAGCGGTTTTGCAAACAGCAGGGAAACCAGAAACGCCGCCGCAATCCCGGCGCAGGGCAGCATCAGCTTAGCCGCGGTAAGCCCGGAAAGCGAGCCGATCATAAACGAGGTAAGGTTGATGGTGATATCCGTATCAAGGAGCTTCACGGTATTGATGCCGGCGCTAAGGAAGCTGGAAACCGTAATGCCAGCAAGAATGATGGTGGTGCGGGAGCTGTCGGAGAGGGCGGCGAGCAGATAGATGGCAAGCGTCGTAAGGAGCGCGCCCAAAAAAGCGAACAGCGGCAGCGCGGGGGAATTTGCCGGAAAAAACAGCATCGAGAGCATGACGGCAAAACCGGAGCCGGAATTGACGCCGATGGTGTTTGGGCTGGCGAGGGAATTATTCATGACCGTCTGTAAAATAACGCCCGCGCAGGCAAGCCCGATTCCCGCGAACAGCCCGCCGAGCACGCGTGGAACGCGCACGGTCGTAATCAGCACCCAGGCGGTGGAACCGGTATTTTTCCCGGCCAGGGCGGCAAACACGTCGGACGGGCGCACCGTTACGCTCCCAAATAAAATTCCGAGAAAGACGGAGCATAAAAGCAGAAATAAAAGTAAGCATATGGTAAAAAAACGATGGTTTTTCATAAGAATCTCCAAATTGTTCAAAGCTGGAATTTATGTTAGCACAGGCGGCCGAAACAGGCAAGCCGCTGCTTCGCAGCTGTCTTTGCTCATAATCGGGCGCTCCGCTCATGTCTCACATGCCAGTCAAATTCATGCAAGCATGATTTGCCAGTCAAATGAGACATGGCTGAACTGTTACAAAATGTTTACAAATTTAGCGTTGACAAAATTACATGACAGTCATATACTTTGAAAAGCTAATTGTTTGACTGTCAAAATAAATGGAGGACAAACAAGAATTATAGCGAAAAATAAGGAAAAAGAGAAAGAGGTAGAATGATGTTAGAGAAAATGAAACCGATTATCGCAGAGCAGTTAAATGTAGAGGAGTCTGAGATTAAGGCTGAGTCCAACTTCAAAGAGGACCTTGGAGCAGATTCTTTGGACTTATTCGAGCTTGTTATGGCGCTTGAGGAGGAATTCGGCGTAGAGATTCCGTCCGAGGATTTAGAGTCAATCGCAACCGTAAATGACGTAATCGAATACTTAAAAGGAAAAGGTGTCGAATAAATGAATACGAGGGTAAGCGAATTACTTGGAACAAAATATCCGGTGATTCAGGGCGGCATGGCATGGGTGGCTGAGTACCATCTTGCGGCAGCCGTCTCCAATGCGGGAGGACTTGGTATCATCGGAGCGGCCAGTGCGCCGCCGGAGGTAGTCCGGGAGCAGATTCGGGAGGCGAAAAAGCTGACGGACAAACCGTTTGGCGTCAATGTCATGCTGTTAAACCCAAATGCGGCCGAGGTCGCACAGATTGTCATTGAGGAGGGCGTGAAGGTCGTGACTACCGGAGCCGGAAACCCGGGCAAGTTTATGGATGCCTGGAAAGCGGCGGGCGTTGTGGTGATTCCCGTTGTCGCGAGTGTCGCCATGGCGAAAATGATGGAGCGCGGCGGCGCGGACGCGGTCGTGGCGGAGGGCATGGAATCCGGCGGCCATATCGGCGCGCAGACAACCATGACACTGGTTCCGCAGATTGCGGATGCGGTAAAAATTCCGGTCATTGCGGCCGGCGGGATCGCCGACGGCAGGGGCGTAGCGGCCGCCTTCATGCTTGGTGCAGAAGGTGTTCAGCTTGGTACACGTTTTGTCGTGGCAGAGGAATCCATCGTGCATCCGAATTATAAGGAGCGCGTCATCAAAGCCCGTGATATTGATTCCGAGGTGACGGGCATGAGTACCGGACATCCGATTCGCGTGCTGCGCAACCAGATGAGCCGTGAATACCTCAAAATGGAAAAAGAAGGAGCCTCCTTTGAGGAGCTTGAGCAGCTCACGCTGGGCTCTCTGCGCAAGGCGGTTATCGACGGCGACGTGGTGCACGGAAGCCTGATGGCCGGACAGAGCGCGGGACTGGTCAAAAAAGAGCAGAGCTGCCGGGAAATCATAGAGGAAATTATGACAGAGGCAGACGCCCTGTTAAACCACAGCCCGGCGTAAGCTTTCACCGGCGGGCGCATACAACGAGGGAAAGGAAGACGACATGGGAAAGACTGCATTTATGTTTCCGGGACAGGGAGCACAGTATATAGGAATGGCAAAAGAGTTTTACGAGAGCATTCCGGCGTGCAGAGAGGTGTTTGAAATTGCATCAAAGGCGTCGGGGCTTGATATAGCAGCCTTATGCTTTGAGGAGAATGAGAAAATCAATATCACGGAGTATACGCAGGTTTGTATGCTGACTGCGGAGGCGGCAATCCTTAAGGCGCTGCAGGAGAAAGGTTATCGCGCGGATGTCGCGGCGGGCTTAAGCCTTGGCGAATACGGTGCGCTGATTGCCTGCGGTGCGCTGACGTTCGCGGACGCTTTTGCGCTGGTGCGCAAAAGAGGCATCTATATGCAGGAGGCGGTTCCGACCGGCGGTGCGATGGCTGCGGTGCTGGGACTTGACGCGGCGGCGATTGAGGAGGCCTGCGGGGAGACGGAGGGCATCGTATCCATTGCCAACTACAACTGCCCGGGGCAGATTGTCATTACCGGCGAGGAACAGGCAGTTGCAAAGGCCGGAGAGGCCTGCAAGGAGGCCGGGGCAAAAAGAGTTGTACCTCTTAAGGTCAGCGGCCCGTTCCATTCGGCGATGTTAAAAGGGGCAGGAGAAAAGCTTGCCGAGGAGCTCTCGCATGTGACGGTGCATAAGCCGGAAATTCCCTATGTGGCAAATGTGACCGCCGATTACGTGACGGAGGCGGAGGCTGTAAAGCCACTGCTTAAGGAGCAGGTGTCAGCTTCCGTCCGCTGGCAGCAGACCATCGAGCGCCTGATTGCGGACGGCGTCGATGAATTTGTGGAAATCGGGCCGGGAAAGACGCTCAGCGGCTTTATGAAAAAAATCAACCGTGACGTGAAGGTGTGCAATATCGATAAGCTGGAGGATTTTGAAGCGTTCGTTGGCACCCATCCGCTGCAGGAGGGAGAAAGCTTATGTTAACGGGAAAAGTAGCGCTTGTGACGGGGGCAAGCCGTGGAATCGGAAGCGCCGTCGCAAAAAGCCTGGCGAAGGAAGGCGCGTTTGTGATTGTAAACTATAACGGCTCAAAGGAGCGCGCGGAGGCAGTTGCGGCAGAAATTACCGCTGCCGGCGGAAATGCGGCGGTGTATGGCTGCGACGTTTCCGATTTTAACGCATGCGGCGATATGATAAAGGAGCTCATCAAGGAATACGGGCATATTGACATTCTGGTGAACAACGCGGGAATTACGCGGGACAATCTGCTTATGAAGATGAGCGAGGAGGATTTCGACGGCGTGCTTGCCACGAACCTCAAGGGAACCTTCAACACCATCCGCCATCTCTCCCGCTATCTGTTAAAGCAGCGTTCGGGCAGCATTATCAATATTTCTTCCGTGTCCGGCGTCGTTGGAAATCCGGGACAGGCGAATTACAGTGCGAGCAAGGCGGGTGTCATCGGATTGACAAAGAGCGTGGCGCGGGAGCTTTCCTCCCGGGGAATCACCTGCAATGCGGTGGCGCCCGGCTTTATCGAGACGGAAATGACCGAAAAAATGCCGGAGGCGGCAAAAGAAAACCTGCTGGCGCAGGTGCCGCTTATGCGGGCGGGAAGCGTGGAGGATGTTGCGGGTGTCGTAACGTTCCTGGCTTCGGAGCGCGCGTCCTATATCACGGGGCAGGTAATCTCCGTGGACGGCGGAATGAGCATGTAGGGCATGAAAAATTATCGCCCGGCAGCAGGCTTTGGCACTGTTGCCGGGGTATCTTTTGGATAGAGAGAAAGGAAAGGTTATGAGCAGACGAGTTGTGGTAACGGGAATGGGAGCAATCACACCGATTGGCTTAAGCGTGGAAGAATTCTGGCAGTCGGTCAAAGAGAAAAAAATCGGATTTGCGGAAATCACCCATTTTGACGCGAGTGAATATAAGTGCCATCTGGCGGCTGAGGTCAAGGGCTTTGACCCCAAACAGTATATAGACGCGAAAGCGGCGAAGCGCATGGAGCTGTTCACCCAGTATGCGGTAGCGGCATCGAAGGAAGCAATCGAGGACGCGGGGCTTGACATGGAAAAAGAGGATGCGTACCGTGTGGGAACCTCAATCGGCTGCGGCGTCGGAAGCCTTCAGGGAATTGAGCGGGAGCACAAAAAGCTGATGGAAAAAGGCCCGGGAAGGGTCAACCCACTGTTTGTGCCGATGGTCATTTCCAACATGGCGGCGGGCAATATTGCCATTCAGTTTGGTTTGAAAGGAAAGAGCATCGACGTAGTAACCGCCTGTGCGACGGGAACCAACAGCATCGGAGAAGCGTTCCGCAGCATCCAGTACGGTGAGGCGGACGTGATGGTTTCCGGCGGTACGGAAGGGGCGGTCTGCCCGATTGGAATTGCCGGATTTGCGGCTTTGACCGCGCTTTCTTCCGAGAGCGACCCGAAGAAATGCTCGATTCCGTTCGATAAAAACAGAAGCGGCTTTGTCATGGGCGAGGGCGCGGCAATCGTTGTGCTCGAGGAGCTGGAGCACGCGAAGGCGAGAGGCGCGAAAATCTATGCAGAGGTTGTCGGCTACGGCAATTCCTCGGACGCATACCACATCACTTCGCCGGCGGAGGACGGCGCGGGAGCGGCGCGGGCAATGGTAAACGCGATGGAGGACGCAGGGGTAACTCCGGCGGATGTTACCTACATCAATGCGCACGGAACCGCTACGCACCACAACGATCTGTTTGAGACGCGGGCAATCAAGCTGGCGTTCGGCGAATACGCGGACAAACTGAAAATCAATTCCACAAAGTCCATGGTGGGACATCTGCTGGGAGCGGCAGGCGCAATCGAGTTCGTAACCTGCGTCAAGGAGCTGGAGGAAGGCTTCATCCATGCGACCGTAGGCTATACGACACCGGATGAGGAGCTGGATCTTGATTACTGTAAAGAGGCGGTTCATATGGATATTCCCTACGCCCTGAGCAATTCCCTGGGCTTTGGCGGACATAATGCGAGCATACTGCTGAAGAAATACAGCGGCTGAGAATGGAGGGAAACTATGTCGGTTTTAACAACGAAACAGATTATGGAAATCATTCCGCACCGCCAGCCGTTTCTGTTGATTGATACGGTGGAGGAGCTTACGCCGGGCGTGCGTGCCGTGGCAAAAAAATGCGTCAGCTACAATGAGCCGTTTTTTAACGGGCATTTTCCGAATGAGCCGGTAATGCCGGGCGTGCTGATTATTGAGGCGCTGGCGCAGACCGGTGCGGTCGCGATTCTCGGTATGGAGGAAAACCGGGGGAAAACCGCTTATTTTGCGGGAATCAATTCCGCAAAATTCAGGCAGAAGGTTGTCCCGGGTGATGTATTGATACTGGAGACGGAAATCATAAAGCAGAAAGGCCCGATTGGCGTGGGAAGCGCGAAAGCGACGGTAGACGGCAAGGTCGTCTGTGCCGCCGAGCTGACCTTTGCCATCGGAGGATGACAGGAGAGCAAAATGGCAGCATTTTTTAAAAGGAAAAAGGAAACTGCAAAAGAAGCGCCTTTTGGAAAAGGTGAGGAAATAAACGCAGAGCATGAGGGCGCGGCGCCGAAAGAGGAAGCGGCGAAAAATGCTGCGGCAAATGCCACGGCAAATGCCGTTGCAGATTCTGCTGCATCGGAAAAAAAGCAGGAAGCGCCGAAAACTATCGTATGTCCCTCCTGCGGCAGGGAAATCAGCAAGAAGGAAGCGGAAAAGCATAAATATGTCTGCTACGAGTGCGGAAACTACTTCCGTGTGCGTACCAAGAACCGGATCAAGATGGTTGCGGACGCAAAAACCTTCGAGCCGTGGTTTGAGGACCTTGCGGAGGAAAATCCGCTCGATTTTCCGGGTTATCCCGAAAAACTTGAGGCGGCAAGGGAAAAAACCGGGCTTCACGAGGCGGTTACGGTCGGACGCTGCAAAATATACGGGGAGGATGCCGTGCTCGGTATCTGCGACGCGAGATTTCTGATGAGCAGCATGGGCCATGTAGTGGGAGAAAAAATCGCGCTTGCTGTAGAGCGCGCGACGGAGCTCTCCCTTCCGGTGATTCTGTTTTGCTGCTCCGGCGGGGCGAGGATGCAGGAGGGAATTATTTCCCTGATGCAGATGGCAAAGACCTCCGCGGCATTGAAACGCCATTCCGACGCCGGTCTTTTGTATGTGCCGGTACTGACCGACCCGACGACGGGCGGCGTGACCGCGAGCTTCGCGATGCTTGGAGATATTATTCTGGCAGAGCCGGGCGCGCTCATTGGTTTTGCCGGTCCCCGTGTCATTGAGCAGACCATCGGGGAAAAGCTTCCCGAGGGCTTCCAGCGCGCGGAATTTCAGCTTTCCCACGGTTTCGTGGACGCGGTGGTAGAGCGGAAGGATTTAAAGATGACGCTTTACCGCATTTTGAAAATGCATCATAAGACGGAGGGCTATGCGAACTTCGACCCGCTGCGCAGCGACGACTGCTACGAGCCGACGGAGCTGATGAAGGAGCGCGCGGCAAAGTCGCACCCGCTTAGCGCCTGGGAAAAGGTCAAGGCGGCGCGAAAGGTAGACCGCTGTGCATCGGTTGATTATATGGAGCATATTTTTGACGATTTCATGGAGCTGCACGGAGACCGGCAGTATGCGGACGACCCGGCGGTTGTCGGCGGCATCGCGTATCTTGACGGGCAGCCGGTAACGGTAATCGGCATTCATAAGGGCAAGGATCTGAAGGACTGCATGAAGCACAACTACGGCATGCCGTCCCCGGAGGGCTACCGCAAGGCGCTGCGCCTGATGAAGCAGGCGGAAAAGTTCAACCGGCCCGTGATTACGTTTGTGAATACTTCCGGCGCATTCTGCGGAAAGGAAGCGGAGGAGCGCGGACAGGGCGAGGCTATCGCGAGAAATCTTTACGAAATGTCGGCGCTTAAGGTTCCGGTGCTCTGCCTGATGATTGGCGAGGGCGGAAGCGGCGGCGCGCTTGCAATGGCGGTCGGCAACGAGGTATGGATGCTGGAAAACGCGACGTACTCCGTGCTTTCCCCCGAGGGCTTTGCCTCAATTCTCTGGAAGGACGGAAAACGGGCGAAGGAAGCAAGCGAGGTTATGAAAATTACGGCGCAGGATTTGTACCGGCTTCATGTGATAGAGGAGATTATTCCGGAATACGGAACTGCCGACGAAAAGGCGTGCGAGTCTATTTCCAGATACATGAAAGGACATATGAAAGCGTTTTTAGAGCGGCAGCAGGGCAAGACGGGAGAGCAGCTTGCAGCGGAGCGCTATGCGCGTTTCCGTGCATTTTAAGACGGGAAGCAGCGAGTTGCCGTATGTATGATATTCCCGGTTTGCGGCTCCTGAATGGAGGTTTATATGGATATCAAAATAAAGGGAACCGGAAGCGCGGTTCCAAAGCTTAGAGTGACCAACGATGATTTGAG
Organism: uncultured Roseburia sp.; assembly: GCA_944380515.1. Lineage (GTDB taxonomy): Bacteria > Bacillota > Clostridia > Lachnospirales > Lachnospiraceae > Roseburia. The sequence continues at coordinate 55,319 of CALWHT010000008.1, read as the reverse complement.
CAGGCTGATGGATACCTCGGACGAGTGGATTCGGACCCGGACCGGGATTGAGGCGCGTCATCTGGCGGTCGAGGAGACGACGACGGGGCTTGCGGTGGAGGCTGCCGGACAGGCGCTCGAAAATGCCGGATTGAAACCGGAGGAACTGGACATTATAATAGCGGCGAGCGTGACGGCGGATAAGCTTCTGCCGAATCTCTCCTGCGAGGTGCAGAGTGCGCTCGGAGCGTCCAATGCCGTGGCGTTTGACATAAATGCGGCATGCTCGGGATTTCTGTTCGCACTGAATACCGCCCGGATGTATCTTGCGGGTGGCAATTACCGAAATGCGCTTGTCATCGGAGCCGAGACGCTCTCAAAAATTATGGACTGGACCGACAGGAGAACCTGCGTGCTGTTTGGCGACGGCGCGGGGGCGGCGGTCGTTACGGCGGAGGAGAGCAGTGCGGAAAAAGGCGGGATTATCAGTATGCTGCAGGGCTCTGACGGTGCCCGCGGCATGGTTTTAAACTGCAACAACCGCCCGGTGAACAACCCATTCGTAAAAAATGACGCGTCGCTTTCCTATGTTTTTATGAACGGGCAGGAGGTCTACAAATTTGCGGTTAAGACTGTGCCGGAAGCCATTCGGGAGGTCGTGGAGCAGTCAGGCTTTTCCATGGATGAGATCGATTGGTTCATTCTTCATCAGGCAAACCTGCGCATCATCGAATCTGTGGCAAAAAGACTGCATCAGCCGATGGAAAAGTTTCCTACCAATCTGCAGGAGTGCGGCAATATTTCCGCGGCCAGTGTTCCGATTCTGCTCGACAGTGTAAATAAGCGCGGTATGATAAAAAAAGGCGATAAAATTGTTTTGGCAGGCTTTGGCGCGGGGCTGACCTGGGGAGCAACGGTTTTGGTCTGGTAGGGGGCAGGCGTACTCCGACAGACAGACGGCGGGGGTCGTAAGCTGTCATGAATAGGAGTATAACGGATGACGACGGATGAAGTATTAAATACATTATTGGTAAGATTGTTCAAGGATATCATGGAGATTGAGGGAAGGTCTCTGATTACCGACGAATTTAAGGACATTACCTACAATGATTTTCACGTGATCGAGGCGATTGGCACGGCGGAGCCCAAAAGCATGAGCGCCGTGGCAAAGCTGATGAACGTCACGACAGGAACCTTAACGAAGGCGATGGACGGACTGACGGATAAAGGATATGTCGTGCGGGAGCGCAGCAAGCAGGATAAACGGGTCGTCTGGGTTTACCTTACCGAGAAGGGAAAGAGAGCCTATAAGCACCATGAGGAATTTCACTGGCGGATGATTGACCACGTCAAGGGAGCCTTGTCGGAGCAGGAGACGACGGTTCTGATTTATTCACTGGCGAAGCTGGTAGACTTTTTTCAGCAGGTCTACGGAGAGAATGAAGAATAAATAGTAAAAACGGGATTTGACGCCGCCTGGCAGCGCCAAGTCCCGTTTTTGTGCCAATAAAAACCTCCTTCGGGCACAGCCGTTTCGTATGATAAAAAAGCTTCAACTTTATCCGGAAAATATGATACAATGGGCTTATGTTATGTCAAAGCGACATGGAAAGGATAAGAAGAAATTATGAGGGATGAAACGCTGGCCTCCGGTGTGCCGCCGTTAAAGGATGAGTGCAGGAGGCGGTTTGAGCCTGCTGTTACGGCGGTCGGCCGGCTGATGGAGCAGGAGGGGCGAAAGCCGCTGCTGATAGCGATTGACGGAAAATGCGGGAGTGGAAAAACAACGCTCGGGTTTTATCTGAAACGGCGGTTTGATGCCAATCTTTTTCATATGGACGATTTTTTCCTTCAGGACAGCCAGCGGACGGAGGAACGGCTGGCGGAGACGGGCGGGAATGTCGATTATGAGCGTTTTCGGGAAGAAGTGTTAAAGCCCCTTCTTGACGGAGCTCCGGTTTGCTACCGCCCCTTTGACTGCGCAGTCAGGAGCTTTCGGGAGGAAGAGCTGATTTTTCCGGCCGCGGTCAATATTGTGGAGGGCTCTTATAGTATGCACCCGTATTTCGGGGAACCGTATGATCTGAAAATTTTTGTGGATATTGATGACGAAAATCAAATTTACAATATCAGAAAGCGCAGCGGAGAACAGAAACTGGAGCTGTTTCGAAAGCTTTGGATCCCGAAGGAGACGGCGTATTTCAAAAAGTTCCGCATCCGGGAGAACAGCGATTTGATTATCCGGGGCTATGAGGAGCTTCATTTGTGATAAAACAGCGCGTGCCGGGAATGGGACAGGCAAAAACGCGTGAAAGAAACGGAGGACGGCATGAGCAGAGGGATTTTAGGAAAAAATAACTGGGCATTATTTCTGCTGTTATTGGCAGGCATCGTACTGGGAGGCTTTATCGGAAATCTGGCGGCGGGCGTATCGGGACTGAGCTGGCTTAATTACGGGCAGAGCTTCGGATTCGCGGAACCAATCGTTCTGGATTTGGGAATTCTGGTGATTACCTTCGGATTGTCGATAAAAATCACGATCGCAAGTATTATCGGCATTTTGGTGGCTATTCTGATATATCGCCTTTTGTAGTAACCATTTTTTCAAAAATTATCATATAATGCAAATGTGTATAGAAAAAATTGACAAATTCGCTCTATTATTGTACTTTATAAGGAGAGGACAAATGGGGAAGGAAGATCTGCGTTTCTTTGATGTCGCAGGTCTTTTTTTTCGGAAGGAGGAGTTTGTATGAGGAAAAGCATTAATCTGAAGCTGATACCGTTTATTACCATTGCGCTTGCCATTGTTTTTATCATTAACAACTATGTGGTAATCAATATTCTGGAAGAAGAGGTATTAAACCAGTGGAAGACGGAGGACTATAAGCTGGTGGTGGCTTACGGGCAGATTATGAAAGCCAGGGGCTGTGAGACGGCGGAGCAGTATCAGGAATTTATTGATGATATTAACAGTCAGAATGAGTTTAATTACGCGCTCTATCTGGAGGATGTGGGCGGCGCCGTAACGGCGATTGCACACAGCAATCACGATAGGATCGGACTTGTGTTTGAAGATGAGGGAAGCCTGGCGGCGGCGCGGGACGGTCAGGCATATGCCGGATATTATACGGATCCGGTCAGCGGCGGAAGGACACTCGATATCCTCACACCGATTTATGATGACAGCGGGGTGCTGCAGGGAGCGCTCAATATCGGTATTCCGGTGGATGAGGAGACGATGAACGGGATTTTGAATCAGACGATTGCCAAGGTTACGGCAATATCCGTTACGCTTGCGGCTGTTTTGATTGTTCTGCTTTGCGGCTTTATTTTCTTTATCCTCTCAAAGCCTCTGCGGCAGCTTGGCGTGCGGATTGACAGGCTTGCGCATTATGATTTAAGGTCGGAGGAAGGAGATATCCTTCAAAAATATCGGAAACGTTCCGATGAAATCGGAATGATCAGCAGCGGCTTTTTGGTGATGCAGGATAGTCTGGTCAATATGGCGGCGAACATCCAGCAGGTTTCCGAACAGCTCGGCAGCCAGTCGGGAAATCTTTCCGAGGTGTGCACGGAGGTGCGTGACAGCAGCGCGCAGCTTTCCAAGACGGTGGAGGAGGTTGCGGAGGGGGCGACCACGCAGGCGCATCAGACAACCGAGGGCAACGCCCAGATGGGACGCTTAAATGAGCTCATTGAGGTGGTGGAGCATAACATGGACAGCCTGAAGGAAGCAACCTCTGCGGTGGAGGAAATTGAGCGTCAGGGCGTCGAGGTGCTCGATGTTCTTGTGGAAAAAACGCAGCAGAACGGTGAGAGCTCCAGGCGCGTGCAGACGGTGATCGAGGAGACCAGCCGGCAGACAGAACGCATCAAGAGCGCCAGCGAGGAAATCCGCGGAATCGCGGGACAGACGAACCTGTTGGCGTTAAACGCGTCGATTGAAGCGGCAAGGGCAGGCGAGGCCGGAAAGGGCTTTGCCGTGGTCGCAACTGAAATCGGAAACCTTGCGCAGGAGACCAATTCACTGACGGCGCAGATTGAGGGAATCATCAAAGAGCTGTACGATAAAATGCAGGAAGCGGTGGACACGATCGGGGTTATGCAGGAAGCGTCCGTTGAGCAGAATGACAGCGTCGAAAAGACGAAGCAGAAATTTGACGAAATCACACGGACCATCCAGGCCATGGAGCAGCAGTGTGACAGGCTGGAGGCATCGACGGAGGACATGAAGACGAGCCGTAAAACCATCGTGGATGTGATCAACGATCTCTCGGCGTTGTCGCAGGAAAATGCGGCGTGTATGCAGGAGGCGGCTGCGTCGGTCAATATACAGTCGGAGTCCATCGAAAAGGTTTCACGCTCCAGTCAGGATGTGGCGGGGCTGGCGGAGAAGCTCCGGGAAGAAATCGCCAGGTTCATACTGGAATAGAAAATGAATTTTTTGTGACAAAATCCTGCAAAAATGACTGCAGTTTGCCGAAAAACTTTAATAATTTAGCGGGATAAAGAAAAAATGATTGCACGAAGCTTCATTTTATACTAAAATAAAGGTGTTGATGAAAATCCAGCGGGAGACCGTTTGGTACCTGCCATGCATGGGGCGGGCAGGAGTATATACTAACAAGTAAGGAGATTTGTAAAATGGGTTACGTGGATGAGGTGCTCGCGCGCGTACGCGAGAAAAATGCTTCTGAACCTGAATTTTTACAGGCTGCAGAAGAGGTATTGGAGTCTTTAAGACCGGTGATTGATGCAAATGAAGCAGTATACCGCAGAGAAGCGCTGCTTGAGAGGCTGGTAGAGCCGGACCGTCAGTTTAAGTTCCGTGTACCGTGGGTGGACGACAAGGGACAGGTGCAGGTAAATACCGGCTACCGTGTACAGTTTAACAATGCGATCGGACCGTACAAGGGAGGTCTTCGCTTACATCCGTCAGTAAATATCGGTATCATCAAGTTCCTCGGCTTTGAGCAGATTTTCAAAAACTCTCTGACCGGACTGCCGATTGGCGGCGGCAAGGGCGGTTCTGATTTCGATCCGAAGGGCAAATCCGACAGAGAAGTAATGGCATTCTGCCAGAGCTTTATGACGGAGCTTTGCAAATATATCGGTTCAGACGTGGATGTTCCGGCCGGCGACATCGGAACCGGTGCAAGGGAAATTGGCTATATGTTTGGCCAGTATAAGAAAATCAAAGGCACCTACGAGGGCGTTCTGACCGGTAAGGGCTTAACCTTCGGCGGCTCTCTGGTACGTACGGAGGCTACCGGATACGGCTTATTATACATAACGGAAGAATTGATGAAGTGCCACGGCGAGTCCATGGAAGGAAAGACCGTTGTGGTTTCCGGCGCCGGAAATGTTGCAATTTACGCAATCCAGAAGGCACAGCAGATGGGCGCAAAGGTTGTGACCTGCTCGGATTCCACGGGCTGGATTTACGATCCCGAAGGAATTGACGTTGAGCTGTTAAAGGAGATTAAGGAAGTAAAGCGCGCGCGTCTGACCGAGTATGCGGCTGCAAGAAAGAGTGCGGAGTATCACGAGGGACGCGGCGTATGGCAGGTAAAATGCGATATCGCACTTCCGTGTGCAACGCAGAACGAGCTGCAGCTTGACGATGCGAAGCAGCTTGTTGCAAACGGCTGTAAGGCGGTCTGCGAGGGCGCGAACATGCCGACCACGCTTGACGCGACAAAGTATCTGCAGGAGAACGGTGTATGGTTTATCTGCGGCAAGGCTGCAAACGCAGGCGGCGTGGCAACCTCCGCTCTTGAGATGACCCAGAACAGCGAGCGTTTGAGCTGGACCTTTGAAGAGGTTGACGCAAAATTGCAGCAGATCATGGTAAACATTTACCACAATATCGACGACGCTGCAAAGCGCTACGGCATGGAGGGCAATTACGTTGCCGGAGCAAATATCGCAGGCTTTGAGAAGGTTGCGAATGCGATGCTGGCGCAGGGTGTATGTTAATCTGCGATTAACAGCTAATTGCGAATTTCTAAGATAATATAAGATATGGATAAGTCCTGTAAACAAATCAAATCTTCGATTTGACTGGTGTTTATGGGACTTTTCTTTATGTGTTGAAGTGACAAAAGAATTGTCAGAATATTCATAAATAGAAGATAATTTACGTTATTTTGAGGTCGTTATATACACGTGGTATACAAGTGATATACAGGTGGTATACACTCTGTATTTGTTGTTTTAGGATGATTTTCTCTGTAAACCTTAAATTTTATTCACTTCAGTAAGAAGTTCTTCTAATGTCTTATGGGTGTATGTTCCTTTTGTGGTGTCATTTCTCATGCTGTGTCCCATAATCAATTTGATACATACATCATTTGCTCCGGCACTGTCCATGAGAGAAGCAAAGGTGTGTCTGCCATCGTGGGGCAGGTGTTTCATTTTTAGTTTTCCCATGCATGTATTAAAATTACCGTTCATGTAAGTTCCGTAAGTGTAATGATTTCCAAACTTGTTATTGATCAGGTATTTCTTGTTTGGGTCGTAGCGGTTCTTGACGAGAGGAATAATCTTATCGTTTAGTGGAATAATTCTGTCTTTCCCGGCTTCGGTTTTCATGCCACCTATCATGTACTTTTCGTCTAAATATACATTTTCCGTCTGGATTTCCAACAGCTCGGTTGGTTGCAAGCCGGTATAAATCATAACCAGGATAATATCTACATTGTTGATTTCATATAGCTTCGACCAGAGTGTTTTAATTTCTTCATCGGAATATCTGTCATGGATCTGCTCCGTAGAGTTTGTCCATTCATAAACCAGACCTTCTGTTAAATCCCGGTCTATGTATTCATTCAATTTAGCGTATTGATACATAGCCTTCAGGACGGCTCGCATGGAAGAAATCGTAGTCTGCGACTTGTGATTATAGGCATTTAAGCATTGCTGCAGATCATTTGTCCTGATGGAAATAAATTTGCGGTCATGCAGCTCACGGAAATGATTAAAAGCAATCTCATAATTTCGCCATGTGGAATCACTAATCTCCGAGTATTTCATATGTTCCGGAACAACGGCTCCGCTATTGTATTCAGCAAGATAGGTATAAGCCATTTCCGGTTTGGAGAAGTAAGCCGGGTAGGTGTATTTTCGTTTGACCTTCCTGGTATCGTCTTCCACAAAGCTTTGATGAGGTGACCAGAGAAGTCGTAAAGCACCTGGGGTTTCAGAATATCTGTCTGTCAGAAAATATCGTTGCTGACCGGGCAGGATTTGCAGAAATTTACCAAGCTATTCAAAGGCGGAAAAGAACAAAAGGCAATAGAAACAGAAAAGGACAAAAACTAACATAGCAAGCACTGCCTGTGTTCCCTCACAGGCGATAAAACGAGTGATTTCTCCTACAGAAGAAATACTCAAATTTATCATTCAGGGAGAATTCCCTAACTCATAAAATTATGAGAAAGGATAGAGCCAATAGAACGAGGAAAAATGAACTGAAAATTTATTTGAGTGATAATGAGAAATATATCCTGGACAGGAAGGTAGAGTTGTCAAAGCGGAAGAGTGCATCGGATTATATCAGGACACTGATACTCTTTGGATTTGTTTATGATGTGGATTATTCTTATTTAAGACAATACAATGAAACACTTGGAAAAATCAGTGGAAATCTGAATCAGATTGCGAAGAGAATTAACAGTACCGGGAATGTTTATGAAGAGGATATGGCAGAAGTGAAAGCGATTATGGATCAGGTGTGGAGGACGCAGAAGGCAATGTTGAAGAAGCAGCCGTTGATACATAAGTGATGTATAAGAACGAGCTGATTAAGACAAAAGGCTGTGTTCAGAATTAATAATTTTTTTTTGTAACTAAGTTATGATATTTTGTAGATCAGTTGTGTGATGGTTGAAATCAAGTAAGCGAATAGATATGATATGTACAGGGGGTGGCGCAATGAAACTAATACTTAAGGAAAATCCGGATGTGAAATTAACTGTGACAGTGGAATATCCCAAGCAGAGTAGCCAAGTATCACGTATCATTCAGAAACTGAGAACAGAGGAACAGTTTCTAATTGGTAGCGAGAACGGCAGAAATTATAAAGTCTTGGTGCCGGATATTTTTTATATAGAAAGCGTTGATAAGCGTACTTTTATATATACAAAGGGAATGGTATTCAGAAGTGAAAAACGCTTGTACCAGTTAGAAAATGAACTGAAAGAATATGATTTTGTAAAAGTGAGTAGAACTTGTTTGGTGAATATTAATGAGCTTGTACATATAAAGGCGTTGGCCAACAGTAGATTGGAAGCGGAGTTGTCTAGCGGAGAAAAAATAATTGTTTCAAGAACTTATATTCCGGAAATAAAAAGAAAGATTTTTAAGGAGGTGTAGATATGAAGAAATATATACAAAAATCATTAATGCTGTCAGCAATAATATGGATTATTGTGACGTTAGTTTCGTTCTTGTGTTTTGAATATAGGGAAGAGATGAAACTGAATTTCTTAATTTTGATTGTGTCGTTTCTAGGTATGGGAATTCATTATTTTACATCGTACATATTTTATGATAGCTTTTTGAAGGAATTAATCTGTAAATATATTTTAGTGGAAAGTATGGTTTTGGTTATTGGAATATTCAATGGATGGTTCATCGAAATAAATTGGTGGATGTCTTTTATATATGTGACTCCCGTTTTTGTTTTAGCGTATTTGTTGGGAATTACACAAATGAGGCGAGATGTTCAAGCAATTAATCTAAAACTTGCTGAAAAGAAAGTGGGGAAGTCATATGAAGAATAGCAGAAAATATATGTCGGATAAATATTTGCTTCTCTTTTTTGTACTTACACTTTTATGGACATGGATATGTGGGTTCATACCGGTAATACTCGATTTTACAGGTACACCGGCTGGTACTTTTCTGTTTTATTTTGGTGGTGGTGCACCTTCTGTCGTAGCATTGTTCCTTGTGTTTTTCACATATCCTAAGGAAAAGATAAAAGATTATTTTCGTAGATGTTTTAGTTTCAAATATATGGGATGGAAATGGCCGCTAATTTCTATCTGCGTTTTTTCGGCCATAACAGTCATAAGCTTGTTTATAGGAGTTGGATTATTAAAATATGATATGCCTACAATGGATTTTATGCATGCCATTATTGATAATCCGATTATGCTGTTATTGGTTTTACTGATTTCGCTTATATCCGGTCCATTGAATGAAGAATTCGGATGGAGAGGATATGCTCTTGATAAATTGTTACTCCGGTTCGGCTTTTTTGGAGCTTCGACGATATTAGGATTTATATGGGGAATATGGCATCTGCCATGGTATTTTACACCGGGACAGGCACAGTATAATTTATTACAGGATTCCGTTTTTCATGCAATTATGTTTATTCCCAGTGTAATGATGCTAAGTTCCTTTGTTACCTTTGTTTACATTAAGACGAAGCGAAGCATAATGGCAGGAGCATTGGTGCATATGTTTAGTAATTTAATAGGCAGCCAGTTACTGTCCTCTTACACGACAGAGATTAGTATGATTATTCGGTATGCTAATATGGTCTTTTTTGCAATTATAATACTATATATATTTTTCTCAAAGAAATTTGAAAATGAGGTGGAAGAGCAGATTGCCACGATTAAAGAGTAGGAAGAGAAAAATTTCGGGATGCTGTCTGCGAATAGAGTGTATAGGAAATAATCCGTGTTAGGAAGTCTGTTTGTTTGCATGGCAAACAGACGACTGGAGCAGTTTGAGAAAAAATAAATTCCACCCGTCTAACATGAGAAATGAAGTTGCATTTTGCGATTCGCTGGGTGGTTATCTGTCTGCTTTTTTTATGATTATACCGTCTGGCAAGTGTCAATCGTCTGGGGAGACAAATATCGACTTGCCAGACGGTATTTTTGTTTTATATAGTTAATCTTGAGAATGGTAAATCTTCATCATACTTTTTATATGCGTTATTCGAGAGGTTAGATTATGAAAAAAACTGGGTACGTCTGCCTTTGCAAAATGCCTGTAATGTGAGAGAGCTTGGCGGTTATCCTGTGAAGGATGGCGGACAGACGGTATATCATCGCTTTTTACGCGCAGATGATATAAGCGCCCTTACAGATGAAGATACAGATTTTTTGCTGGGATATGGCGTGCGTATAGTTGTAGATTTGCGCAGTGATGCCGAAGCGGAAAAATTTCCGGATTGTTTGATGGGGATAGAAGGAGTAGAATATGTAAGAATCCCCTTTTTAGGAAGAGACGTTACAGATGCTACGCAGGTCAGGGCGGAAGATATCGAAATGGGACTTGGCACATTGTATGCAAGGATGTTAGAAAACAAAGAGGTAAGCAGGGAAATTTTTACAGCAATCGAAAAGGCACCTGAAGGCTGTATTTTGTTTCATTGTACGGCTGGGAAAGACAGAACCGGTGTTATGGCAATGCTGTTAATGAGCCTTTTATGATTTGATGATAGAGAGGTACGGTTCCGCAGAAAATTATTTAAAGAGCTGCGGGTTGGAAGAGGTGCAAATAGAGAGGATTAAGAAACGGTTGCTGTCAGAAGCGTAATGAAATGTAAAAAATAGTAATCATGGGCGGTTGTCCTCTTTTTAATTATTGTATGGGACAGAGTAAGGAGCCCCATTTAAAACATATAATGCTGCCCGGCACGTTTGCGGAACAAGGAAATTTCTGATACAATAGGACCATCAAATACATCAGAATTGAAGGTGCTTGTATGAACATATTATTTTTTTTGACGCCGAAGAAAGAGGTGGCATATGTGGAGGAGACAGATACGCTTCGGCAGGTCCTGGAAAAGATGGAACACCACGGCTACAGCGCAATTCCGCTTTTAAGCGAGGGCGGCAGATATATAGGAACCGTTACCGAAGGCGACCTGCTCTGGTTCTTAAAGGACCGGAATTTTCCGCAGCTTAAATTTTTGGAGGACATGCCGATTACATCCATTGAGCGCCGGAGGGACAATCAGGCTGTCAATATCCGGGAATCCATGGAAAACCTGTTTGACAAGGTCATGAACCAGAATTTTGTCCCTGTAGTGGATGACAAGCGCGTATTTATCGGTATCGTCACAAGAAAGGACATTCTGGCGTATCTCGGCAGAAAAGCCTCGGAGTCTTCCCATCAGGCATAATGGTAAACACTGCTCTTGGAGCGGTGGAAATACCACGATAAAAACATGGTAAAAAATTCTGCCGTCGGAATCGCCATCCACACGCCGGTTACGCCGAAAAGCGCCGGGAGCGTTAAAAGAGATATCAGGATAAAACCGAAGGTCCTTATAAAAGAGATGATCGCCGAGGTTTTTCCGTCGGAGAGAGCGGTGAAGAGCGCCGACGAAAATATATTAAATCCGCTGAACAAAAAGGCCAGGGAGAACAGGGAAAACCCTTCCACGGCAAGCGCATAGGTTTGTGTGCCGCTGTCGACAAAAATCCCCACAATACCATTTGAGGAAAGGAAGGAGGCCGCCATAATCACGAAGGAGGAAAGAATGACAAACCTCCGGCTGATACGGTAGATATTTTGAAGCTCCGCATCGTTTTTTGCCCCATAGTGGTAGCTGATTACCGGGGCAACTCCCATCGAAAATCCAAGGTAGAGCGCGTTAAATAAAAATTCCGCGTACAGGATGATCGTAATCGCGGCAACGCCGGATTCTCCCGCAAGGCGCAGCATGGTCTGATTGAACAGATACGTAATTACCGCGTTGGAGAGATTTGTGACCATTTCGGACGAACCGTTTACGCAGGCTGCGCCCAGTGTCTTTCCATAAACACGGAATCCCGTGAAATGCAAATCCCCTTTTACAAAGAAAAAATAGCAGACGCCGAATACGGCGGGAATCATCTGTCCGATTCCGGTGGCAAGGGCGGCTCCCTCGATGCCGAAGCCAAGCGGACCGAGAAAAACATAGTCCAGGATGCCGTTGCAGATGCCGGCACTGACAATGAGGGTAAGTCCGATATGCGGTTTCCCGGCCGTCACGAAAAACGCCTGGAACAGGCTTTGGAGCATGCAGGCCGGGGCAAATAAAATTACCGTGCGCAGGTAGGCCATGCAGTTGTTAAGCAGGGCATCGTTCGCACCCAGCATACGGCAGACAGGCTCCAAAAACAGAAGCGTGGCGGCAAGGATCACAAGACTTGCGCCAACGCCGATGGCGGTAAACATGGAAAAGTCCTGTTTGGCCTCATCCTGTTTCCCCTCCCCCATCTTTTTTGCCACAACGGCGCTGCCTCCGGTGGACAACATTACGCCGATGGCCAGCAGAATGTTAATAACGGGATAAACAATATTTACCGAGGATAATGCGTTATCCCCCAAAAAGCGTGAAATAAAAATTCCGTCTACAATGGTGTAGCAGGACATGAGCATCATCATAACCATTGATGGAAATGCAAATCGAAGCAAAGCTGCGGGTGTAAATTTCTGACCGATGGACTGTGCCATAATAACCTCCTTCTTTCTTGCCCTAAAACGGCACAAATGCTATGATAAACTATATGGTTACCATATAGTCAAGTGTTTTTTCGCAGGAAGAAGGGAGAACGTTATGGACCGAAGCCAATACCTGACGACCGGAGAGTTGGCAAAGCTTGCCCATGTCACAAAAAATACATTGTTTCACTATGATAAAATCGGTCTTTTTTGCCCGGAAATCGTATTGGATAACGAATACCGTTATTATTCCATCCATCAGATAGAGGTTTTGGATGCGATTATCATGTTAAAGGATCTTGGTATGTCCCTGCACGAAATCCGCGAATTTTTAAACGGCAGGAATCCCCAAAAGCTGCTGGAGCTGTTTCGCAGGGAGGAAAAGCTTCTGGATGAACGGATTCGGAGATTAAAGGACCGAAAGCAATGGATGCGGGAAAAGAGCGCGAAGGTGAGAAGCTGGCTGAATCTTGAGGAGGGGCAGTTCGTGATACGGCAGCAGCCCCGGTATTATTATCTGATGCGCACCTTTGAGAATTCCAGCGATACGGTTTTTGCAGAGAAGACGGCGGAGCTGATTGCGTTTTACGAGAGCCGCAGCAGGAGCGTCTGCTATGAAATCGGGTATATCCAGTATGAAAGGGACATCCGACAAAGGATTTATGACAATTACGGAAATGTCATACTGCTGATGAAGAAAAAAGAGGGCGGTTTGAACTATTCAGAGCTGCCGGAGGGCGAATATCTGGTCACTTATTTTCAGGGCCATTGGAGAAATATCGGCGATGCCTATGAAAAAATGCTCGACTACGCAAAGAAAAACGGACTGCGGCTTGCCGGGGAATTTGTAGAGGTCTATGCGGTGGACCAGCTCATGGCGGAGCGGGAGGAGGATTACGTGACCGAAATATCCGTTCAAATCCTCGGCAGAGCTGGGGAAAGCTTCCATTAGTTTGAAGAATTTCTTAATTTCAGGGTCAAAGTCCCACAGCTTGGGGAAAATATATTATAATAAAACAAATACAGCTTTGCGCAAAGCAGCGCAGAAATGGGGGGAATTATGAGAAAGAGACGATATTTGTTTGCAGCAGCGGCGCTGTGCCTGATGCTGGCAGGATGCGGCGGTACGAACGGAAATGCCCCTGCGGAAAACGGTAATACGCAGGAGGGGAATGTGCAGGAGCCAAACGGAAGTACGGAACATGTGTCCGAAACAAAAGAGCCCGCATCGGAAACGGAACTTTCCCTGGACGGCGGAAGCGAGATGGTGGAGGAAGGTTTTGTTGAGATTACGTTATATTATGGAAACGCGAACGCCGACGGGTTTGACACCGAGATTGTGACGTTGTCAGAGCTGACGCCGGAAAATATCATTGCGGCGCTGGCACAAAAGGATGTGGTGCCGGAGGAGACGGAGGTTTTGTCCTTTTCGGACGGCGGAGAACAGCTTACGCTGGATTTATCCGCAGAGTTTGAGCAGTTTGTCTCCAATTACGGAACCGCCGGGGAGTATGTCTCCGTCGGCGGTGTTGTGAATACTTTTTTGGAAGCCTATGACGCGGAGTACCTCACCATATTGGTGGAGGGCAATGCGTGGAGCAGCGGCCATGCGGATTATGAGGCACCGTTGGGAAGATTTGAATGAGTCTTTAAATCGTTGGCGTCTTTTTTCAGAGCTTCCGTAATTGCGGTAATGTCTGAAATGCTCTCAAGGTTTTCGCGGCAGGCGGAAAGGGTTGTCGCTGCACCCGCAGCAACCTTGCGGGTGATGTCAGACACGTGATTGATACTGTTGATAATCTCAATGTTGGCGCCGGAAACGGCGTCAACTGTTTCTTTGAGTTCTTCCATATGGGACAACGTACTCTGAGTATTATTTTCAATCATCGAAAAATAATCGGCGGCAGAACCGATGTAGGTGCTTTGCTGAGAAAGACTTTCGAGCAGGCTTCCCGTGGAATCCGTGACCGAAGAAATGGCCCCTACAATATTTTCAATCAACTGGTTGATGTCGCCGGTTGCATTGTTAGTCTGGGCGGCGAGGCTGGAGATTTCCGATGCGACTACCGCAAAGCCGCGTCCGGCTTCTCCCGCGCGGGCAGCTTCTATACTTGCGTTGAGCGCTAAAAGAGCCGTCTGGGAAGCGACGCTGCTGATCAGGGCCATAATGCTCTGCATCCGGTCGGCATAATCCTTTAAATCCTTCATGGAGTCAGATACCATATTGCTGGAATTACCGGAAACCTGGACCTGATGCACGAGCTCCTGCATTACCTGCCTGCTGGCATCCAAATTATTTGAGGTTTCAGTTGCGCTGTTTAACAAGGCCTCCGTTATGGATGAGACAGAGGAAATCTGATGATTGATTTCTTCTGTATTTTTCTGCTGGCTGATAATCGCGTCGGCTGTTTCAGCCGTATCGTTTGAAAGCTTTTCCATGTCCGACTGGGTGGTGGCAATCGAATCATGGAGCCGGGCCGCGTTGTTCGATACGTTTTGGATATTTTCAGCGAGCGAAGCTGCGACCTTTAAGGTAAGCTTCAGCAGCTCGTCAGAGCGCGCTTTATCGTTATCGGCTTTTGTGATATTTGCTTCATTAATTTTTGACATCTTGGAGACGGCGAGAACGGTAAATACACAAGACAAGATAATGCAGGCAAAAATAATTTCGGCATTTGTGATGTCTGTGGAGGACAGTCCTCTTGTACTCGCGATGTAGACAGTGCGGATAAGGTTCACCAAAAGGGCAAAGCCGCCGAGCGAAAAAGAAAGCTTTAAATCCATATATACAATCAGGATAACGAATATGACGATTACATAACAGAAAGACAAATCCGTGGTGGTGGTGAACATCACATAGCCATACAGGATGCCGAAGCCGACGGCACAGATATAGCGGATAGACAGCGCATCCTGCCGCCTGGTATAGATGAAAAGTGAAATGACGCTGGGAAGGATACAGACAGCAGCCACAATTGCGAAGGACGGCAGGGATCGGGCGCCCTTTATATATTCAATCAGATAAGCTGCCAGCAGAATGACGTTCATAATGCAGACACCGACAAGCGCTGATTGATTACGGCTTGCGTTCGCAATGTCTGGTTGTGTAAGATCTTTGGATATTGTATTCATATAAAACCTCCTTCGTTTTACTAAGAAATCTACAAGATTTTAAAACTGACTATATTTTAGTATCATTTGTCATATTATGTCAAAATAATTTTTATTGTGATAAAATGCACATAGTAAAGTGATACATATCGCAGGAGAGAAGGTAAGTATGCAGGAGAAAAATTCCTATCAAAAAATTTACGAGGTGGTAAAACAGATTCCCAGGGGAACGGTGGCGACCTACGGGCAGGTAGCGGCGCTTGCGGGCAACCACAGATGGGCCAGAGTCGTAGGCTATGCCCTCCACGTAAATCCGGACCCGGAGTCGATTCCCTGTTACCGGGTCGTCAACCGGGAGGGACGGCTCTCCGATGCCTTTGCGTTCGGAGGCGTGAACCGCCAGAAGCTTCTGCTTGAGGCGGACGGCGTGGAGGTGTCGGACGGACATGTGGATTTGGAGCGGTATCAATGGCGGTGCGAGGTGTTTTAAATCCTATTGACACGGTATGAATACAGGGCTATACTTTGCGTAAAGGAAGGCGGCGCGAAAAGGGCTGCCGGAGTTTGTAAAGGAAAGAGGAAAAGCATGAAAATATCGACAAAAGGAAGGTATGCGCTGCGCCTGATGCTTGATTTGGCGCTTCATCACACCGGAGAGCCGGTCAGTCTTAAGGATATCGCGAGGCGGCAGGAAATCTCGGATAAATACCTGGAGCAGATTATTTCGGTTCTGAATAAAGCGAAGTATGTCAAGAGTGTCCGGGGCGCGCAGGGAGGCTATATTCTGACAAAGCGGCCGGAGGAATACACGGTGGGGATGATTCTGCGCCTGACGGAGGGAAGCCTTGCGCCCGTGGCGTGTGTGGAGGATGAAATGCAGTGCAAAAGGATGCATGACTGCGCCACCCTCATGGTATGGAAAAAGATGAACGATGCCATAAACGAAGTGGTGGACAGCATTACGCTTGCGGATTTGGTGGATTTTGAGCGGCAGCGTGCCGGAGAATATATTATATAGGAATATGCGCCAAAGGGGTGTGTAACATCGTTTTCAAAAACGATATAATAAATCAAGAAAATTGATAAAATAACACCTTGCCATGTACAGGCAGGATGTGTTACTATGTATAACACAATTGTTCCAAATGAAAAGCGATGAAAAGGAGCAGTAGCCGTGGACCGGAAATCAGAGAGCCGCCGGAGGGTGCAAGGCGGTCGGAGGAATACGGGGAACTCACCTTGGAGCTGCCGGCTGAAGGCATGCGGGATACGCGTGTTGGGTAGGTTCGGACGGAGTGCCCGCCGTAGAAAGGGGAGAAGGCATAACAGTGCCGGAGAGAGCGTGGCGTTTTGCGGGAAAGCGGACGTCATGAAGCAGAGTGGTACCGCGTAAAGAATGATTTTGCGTCTCTGTAGATGAATCGAAAGGTTTTCTACGGAGACTTTTTTATTTTATGGAAATTTAGGAGGATTATTATGAATATTGCAGAAAAATACGGAAAATCTTACTTTATGCCGCCGGAAATTACCTATGACTGGGTAAAAAAGGACGCGATCGACAAGCCGCCCATCTGGTGCAGCGTCGATTTAAGAGACGGAAACCAGGCGCTCATTGAGCCGATGAGCCTCGAGGAAAAAATCGAGTTTTTCCAGATGCTTGTTGATATTGGCTTTAAGGAGATCGAGGTAGGATTCCCTGCGGCTTCCGAGACGGAATACAATTTTATGAGGGCGTTAATCGAGCGGAATATGATACCGGAAGACGTTACGGTTCAGGTGCTGACGCAGGCGAGGGAGCATATCATCAAAAAGACCTTTGAGGCGGTCAAGGGAGCGCCCCACGCCGTGATTCACCTCTACAACTCCACCTCCGTGGCGCAGCGCGAGCAGGTGTTTAAAAAGAGCAGGGAGGAGGTAAAGCAGCTTGCGGTGGACGGCGCGGTGCTGTTAAAGGAGCTTGCGGAGCAGACCGACGGCAACTTTACCTTTGAGTACAGCCCCGAGAGCTTTCCGGGCACGGAGGTTGATTACGCGGTGGAGGTCTGCAATGCGGTGCTTGATGTCTGGAAGCCGGATGCGGAGCACAAGGCGATCATCAATATTCCGACGACGGTTCAGATTGCAATGCCGCATGTGTTTGCATGCCAGATTGAGTACATCCACAAGCATTTAAAATACAGGGACAATGTTGTGCTGAGCGTGCACCCGCACAATGACCGGGGCTGCGGCATCAGCGACGCGGAGCTCGGCGTGCTCGCGGGGGCGGACCGCATCGAGGGCACGCTGTTCGGCAACGGAGAGCGTACCGGAAATGTGGATATCGTGACGCTGGCGCTGAACATGGTGTGCCACGGGGTAGACCCGAAGCTTGACTTTTCCAACCTGCCCGCCATCCGTGAAAAATATGAGCGTTTTACGCGCATGCGGGTATACGAGAGAACTCCCTACGCCGGAGATTTGGTGTTTACCGCGTTTTCCGGTTCCCATCAGGACGCGATATCCAAGGGTATGGCGTGGAGAGAAGCGGGAAAGAGCGGGGAGCGCTGGGATGTGCCGTATCTGCCGATTGACCCGAAGGATGTCGGAAGGGAATACGAGTCGGACGTTATCCGTATCAACAGCCAGTCCGGAAAGGGCGGCGTCGCATTTGTGCTCAAACAGAATTTTGGCATGGTGCTGCCGGATCAGATGAAGGAGGAGGTCGGCTACCTGGTCAAGGGTGTTTCCGACCACCGGCACGAGGAATTGACGCCGGATATGATTTATCAGATTTTTTGTGAACATTATGTCAACCAGAAGGATGTGTTTGACATTCCGGAATGTCATTTTGAGCAGAAGGACGGAATCTCCGCAAAGGTGACGATTGAGCAGGGCGGCGAGCGCAGAGTGATTGAGACAAACGGAAACGGGCGTCTGGACGCGGTCAGCAATGCGATCAAGATGTATTTTGGCGTAAGCTACGAGCTTGCAATTTACCAGGAGCATGCGATTTCGGTTGGTTCCTCCGCAAGAGCGGCGGCATATGTGGAAATCATCTGCCAGGGCAGACAGTTCTGGGGCGTCGGCATTGACGAGGATATTATCAAGAGCTCCATCGCAGCGCTTGTTACGGCCGCAAATAAGATGGCGAAAAGCGAAAATATCTGCGAGGGCAGGGATGCGCGCGTCATGGAAATCATGAATTTTATTCAGAACCATTATGCGGATGTGACGATGGATGTGCTTGCGGAAAAGTTTCATCTTTCCAAGCCTTACCTTTCCAAATATATCAAAGAAAAATCGGGAATGACGTTTCAGGACGCGGTGAAAGCGGCCCGGATGAAAAAGGCAAGGCGGATGCTAAAGGAGACAAATCAGACGGTGGAGTCGATTGCCGCAAGCGTGGGCTATGAGAATGTGGAGCATTTTAACCGGCTGTTTAAAAAGGCATATGATATGACGCCGGTGCAGTTCCGCAGGCAGTATAAGTAAAAATGCGGAAATTCTTCTCTGACGCTGCAATTGTGATTGCAGACCCTCCGATGAACGCTATTCTGTTAAAAACTTAAAAATAAAAAAAGCCGGATAAAGTAACAGATATTTCAATCTGATGCTTTATCTGGCTTTCATTTCTTATGAATGATCTGCCCTCCGCAAATATTTTTTATCCAGTTTATTTGATATGGCGCTTAATCGCGTCAAAGCTCTCCTTGCTGATGACATGCTCCATCCGGCAGGCGTCCTCGGCAGCGATTTTCGGGTCGACCCCAAGACGGGTCAGCCAGTCGGTCAGCAGCTCGTGGCGCTCATAAATCATCTCGGCGATTTCACGTCCCGATTCGGTCAGGTATATGTAACCTTCCTTTGTCATGGTAATATTATTTTTTTCGCGCAGATTTTTCATGGCAACGCTGACGCTGGATTTTTTAAAGCCCAGCTCCTCGGCGATGTCGACGGAGCGCACCACGGGGTTGCGTTTACTGAGAATCAGGATCGTTTCTAAATAATTTTCCGCGGATTCGTTTACAATCATAAAAGTCCCCCTTGTTATCTTATTTTATCTGAAATTGCCGTAATTAACGTTTTTTGCATTATGAACAGTATAGCATATTTTCAGGATGCCGGCAAACGGTAAAAGCATAGGATAGGCATTTTTGGGGAAAATAGGATTAAAACAACAAGAAAGTGCAGAATTTTGCAGGAGGATACAATGGTAACGAACAACGGTACGGAAAGACCTTTCGGTCTGCGGGACAAAATCGGATATATGTTTGGAGATTTCGGCAATGACTTTACGTTTATTTTTGCCAGCTCCTTTTTGATGGTATTTTACACCAAGGTGCTTGGAATCAGCGGGGCGGCGGTGGGGACGCTGTTCTTGATCGCCAGGTTTGTGGATGCCTTTACGGATGTGACCATGGGGCGCATCGTGGATTCCGCAAAGCCGGCGAAGGACGGAAAATTCCGCTGCTGGATTCGCAGAATGTGCGGGCCGGTAGCTCTTTCCAGCTTTTTGATGTATCAGACGTCGATGGCGGGAGCGTCCGAGGGAATGAAGATGCTTTATATGTATGTGACTTATCTTCTGTGGGGAAGTGTTTTTTATACCTCTATCAATATTCCGTACGGGTCCATGGCGTCAGCCATTACCGCGGACCCGAACGAGCGGACTTCCCTCTCTACCTTCCGTTCCATGGGGGCCACCCTTGCGGGTCTTGTCATCGGTGTGGGAACGCCAATTTTTATCTATACGACGGATGAGGCGGGAAATCAGGTTGTACGGGGCGGGGCGGCGTTCACGATTGTCGCCGGTGTTTTTTCCGTTCTTTCCATTGTGTGTTATCTGATTTGCTATAAACTGACGACCGAGCGTGTGCAGGTAGAGCAGGATGCCGGCGGCCGCATATCGCTGGCGCGGACGCTCAAAGAGGTTTTTTCCAGCCGGGCGCTGCTGGGAATTATAGGAGCCGCGGTATTTCTGCTGCTCGCCCAGCTTTTGATAACGTCAATGAACAATTACATTTATCCGGAATATTTTGGAAACGCAAGGGGAATTTCCGTCTTTACTGTCGCGTCCACCCTGGTAATACTTTTGGTGGTAGTTCCCTTAAGTGTACCTGTTTCAAAGCGGTTCGGGAAAAAAGAGGCTGCCGTTGTGGGGATGCTTTTCTCCGGTGCGGTGTATCTGCTGATGTATTTTCTGCACATAGAAAATATGTGGCTGTTTATTCTGCTGTCTATGCTCGGATATCTGGGGCTCGGATTTTTTAACACCGTCATCTGGGCAAACATCACGGACGTGATTGACGACCAGGAGGCAAGAACCGGCCACCGGGAGGACGGAACGGTCTATGCGGTGTACTCCTTTGCAAGAAAGGTGGGACAGGCGCTTGCGGGAGGCGCCGGGGGCTGGGCGCTCACTATTATCGGTTATGAATCAGCGGCAAAGGTGCAGACGCCCGAGGTTATCGAGGGTCTTTACGTCACCTCTACGATTGTCCCGGCAATCGGATTTTTTGCCGTGGCGGCAATTCTGTGGCTGATTTATCCGCTGGATAAAAAGCGGGTCGAGGCGAATACCGCAAAGCTCAAAGAGCGTCATCATGGATGAGTCCCAAAAGGCAAAAGAAAAAACTTGCCGAAACATGCGGGATTTGTTATAATAGCGATTATAGCATAAAGTTTGTTATGGAGGTTTGTATGCCAGACAGTGAAGATGGAGACACGTCTCCTTGTCATAGTCAGAAGGGAACAGGTATTTGCGCCGGGACGGCGTATCAGATAAAACAGGCGGCATATTTCGAAACGGCCGCCTTGTATATCAGGAAAGGCATAGCTGCGTCAGGAGACGAAGCTATGCCTTTTTGCGTCTAAAAATGGGCGATGATTTCCTGATAAGACGCAAATTTCCATACAGATGAACCAATCAGAAAAAGGAAGGGAATAGATTATGGGAAGTGACACAATATCATTGATTATCATTGTAGTATGTGTTGTGATGTCTGCTTATTTTTCTGCAACGGAGACGGCGTTTTCCTCCCTGAATCGAATCCGTGTAAAAAATATGGCGGAAAAAGGGAATCAGAGGGCGGAGCTGGTACTTAAGCTCTCCGAGCGCTATGACAATCTGCTGTCTACGATTCTAATCGGAAATAATATCGTAAACATCATGATGGCATCCGTGTCGACGGTACTGTTTGTCCGGCTGATCGGCTCGGACGCGGGCGCGAGTGTATCTACCGCGGTTTCCACGGTTGTGGTGCTTATTTTCGGAGAAATTTCGCCTAAGAGCATTGCCAAGGAATCCCCGGAGAAATTCGCGATGTTTTCGGCGCCGATCATCAACGTTCTGATGAAAATATTGATGCCGCTAAATTGGCTGTTTGCGCAGTGGAAGAAGCTGCTGTCGCGCATTTTCGAATCCTCAGAGGATACAGGTATTACCGAGGAGGAATTGCTCACGATTGTCGATGAGGCGCAGGCGGGCGGAGGAATCGGAGAAAACGAGGGAAGCCTGATACGAAGCGCGATTGAGTTTAACGAGCTTGAGGCGGTGGATATTTATACGCCGCGGGTGGATATCGTAGGCGTCCCGGTGGACATGCCGAAAAACAAAATCGCCCAGGTATTTGCGGAGACGGGATATTCCAGACTTCCGGTGTATGAGGAAAATATAGATCAGATTATCGGAATCCTGTATCAGAAGGATTTTTACAACTTTATTTATCACACGGATACGGGAATTAAGGAGTCCGTGCGCCCGGTCATTTATATTGCGAAAAATAAAAGGATTGACGACCTGATGAAGGAGCTGCAGCAGAAAAAGCTGCATATCGCGGTCGTTATGGATGAGTACGGCGGAACGGCGGGAATCATTACGCTCGAGGATATTCTGGAGGAGCTGGTCGGAGAAATCTGGGACGAGCATGATAAGGTGGAGACAGAGATTGAGCAGATTGAGCCGGACGTATATCTGGTAGCCGGCAAGACGAGAGTGGAGAAGCTTTTTGAGTGTCTGGACAGGGACAAGGAGTTTGAGGTGCAGACAGTCAGCGGCTGGGTGATGGAATTGTTTGAGTGTATCCCCAAGGCGGGCGACAGTATCGAGGATACGGAATCACGTCTTAAGGTAGAGGTTACCGCGATGTCCGGCAAGCGCGTGGAGCAGGTGCGGGTTACGGATTTGGGAGAAGCGCCGCAGGACGAGGAGGAGTCATAACGTGTATTTCGGATGCTGCCGGGAAGTTTGTAGTGCCAAAAGTACCTGCCATAAGATATGGCAGGCGCTCTTTTGGATCCGGCGTTAGAAAACGGTAAATCCGAGTGCCGCCAGCTCTCGTTCAAATTCTGCCCGCAGCAGCCGACCGGAGAGCACTGCCGCATAGAACATATCGAGCGCGGGCTGTAGCACATTGGAGTACTGGACATAATGCCAGCGAAGCTTTTCCTTCCAGTTGTCCAGTGTGATGAGATTATCCTCATCCAGGTGGTAATCAAACAAATTGCTGCGCAGCTCATAGGCAGCCGCGTAGCGGAGCATTTCACGAAGCATGTCAAGGGAGGCGTCATGGCCCGGGGTACGGCCAAGCGTCAGGGAGCCGAAGCGCTTCATCATGGCAAAACGCGAGGATGTGCCCGAAAGCATAGCCGACACGTCACCCGAGAGCAGCGTATCAAGATCTGTCTTATAGTAGCTAAGCGTCGCCTGCACCAGCGTATCAATCATTTCCGTATAGGAGGGCTGCAGCACGCAGTTCTTTGTCTCGAAATATTCATCCATAAAATCATACAAAACCGTGTCCTCACCGGTAAAATGAAATTCCGGCCGGTAGACAGACGAAAGCTTCGGCAAAATAATCCCCAGTGAGCTTGAATATCTTGTAAGCGCAAGATAAAGTGCGGCGTAAAATTCCGCGCCGTTTTCCACGATTGCGTCCAGGCGGGTATCGGTGTCGTCAAGCGCCGCGGAGCAAAGCACCGGGTACAGGGAGATGACCAGATTGTCCACTACGGCGAGGGCGTCTCCCGCGGAAAATTCGTCGAAGGCATTTTCTACGATGCTGACAGCGGCATACAGGAAAAAGGCGTCAAAGCTGTCTTCCTCCAGAGACGGAGAAAAAAACAGGTCTTCGGCGAGATAGCTTTCTATGACCGAAAAATCCAGGGTTGCCTCAACGGGAAACAGCAGCTCCTTCAGGCGGAGAGCCAAATCACTGTTCTCTTTTCCGGCAAAGGAAAAGAAACGAAAAATCGTATAGGTCAGAACACGCCTTACGCCAAAGGAGGGGTGTGCGTGCATATAATCCGGGATCAGCTCCGGAAAAAATAAATGATTCATAATAACCTCCAGGTGGAACTTTCATATGAAACCTATTATAGCACCGCCTTATCCGGCTGTCATTCCTTTTTGAGGGGCGAACAGTAGCCATAAGCTTGTATTCAAAAAAAACCAATTCCTATCTTGACAATAGGAATTATGGGTGTATAATACAAATATCATATGGAATAACTAGGAAATAACACGTTTTCGGTTTGGATATGAGCACGGTTAACCAGAGGCACGAATGGGTAATATAAGGATATAGAAAGGAACCAATATTATGGAAAAAGTAATTTATTTGGATAATGCTGCAACGACGCAGGTTTACCCGGAGGTACTCGATGCGATGCTTCCCTATTTTACGGAATATTATGCAAATCCGTCGTCGGTTTATACCTTTGCGGCCGAGAGCGCGAAGGCGGTGGACCAGGCGAGGGAGAGCGTTGCCGGATTGCTTCACGCAAAGCCGGAGGAAATCTATTTTACCGGCGGCGGCAGCGAATCGGACAACTGGGCCATAAAGGCTGCGGCGGAGGCATATGGGGAAAAAGGAAAGCATATCATCACCAGCAAGATTGAGCACCACGCGGTTTTAAACACCTGCGCGTATCTGGAAAAGAAAGGCTTTGAGGTGACCTGGCTGGATGTGGATGAGGACGGGAAGATAAGCCTGTCGGATTTGGAGGCGGCGATCCGCCCAGATACAATACTGATTTCCATTATGGCGGCGAACAATGAAATCGGAACGGTTCAGCCAATCCGGGAAA
Organism: uncultured Roseburia sp.; assembly: GCA_944380515.1. Lineage (GTDB taxonomy): Bacteria > Bacillota > Clostridia > Lachnospirales > Lachnospiraceae > Roseburia. The sequence continues at coordinate 30,701 of CALWHT010000008.1, read as the reverse complement.
TCGGCAAAATCGCCCGGGAACACGGCGTATTGTTCCACACTGACGCGGTGCAGGCGTTCGGACACATCCCTCTGGACGTGGAGGAAATGAACATTGATATGCTGAGCGCGAGCGGACATAAAATCAACGGCCCGAAAGGCGTCGGCGTGCTCTATATCCGCAAGGGCGTGAAAATCCGTTCGTTTATCCACGGAGGAGCGCAGGAGCGGAAGCGCCGCGCCGGCACTCACAACGTGCCGGGCATCGTTGGGATCGGGAAGGCGGCCGAGCTGGCGGCACGCACGATGGGAGAGCGGAGCAAAAAAGAGACGGAGCTTCGCGATTACCTCATTGAGCGGGTGCTAAAGGAAATTCCGTATACAAGACTGAACGGTCACCGGAGTGACCGCCTCCCGAATAACGCGAACTTCTGCTTCCGTTTTATCGAGGGAGAATCCATGCTGATCCTTCTCGACCAGGCGGGCATTTGCGGATCCAGCGGTTCGGCCTGCACCTCGGGTTCCTTAGACCCGTCCCATGTGCTGCTTGCCATCGGGCTGCCGCATGAGATTGCGCACGGTTCCCTGCGGCTGACGCTGTCGGAAAAAAATACGGCGGAGGAGATTGACTACACGGTGGAGGAGCTGAAAAAAATCATTGAGCGTCTGCGCGGTATGTCCCCGCTTTACGAGGATTTTGTAAAAAAGCAGCAGGATTAGACGGTATCGGAAAACAAATGCGAAGACGAGGAAAAGGAGTAGAAAGCTATGTACAGTGAAAAGGTAATGGACCATTTTAATAACCCGAGAAACGTGGGAGAAATCGAAAATCCGAGCGGCGTCGGGACCGTTGGAAATGCGAAATGCGGAGACATTATGCGCATGTATCTGGATATCGATGAGAACGGTGTGATACAGGAGGCGAGATTTAAGACCTTCGGCTGCGGAGCGGCGGTTGCCACCAGCAGTATGGCGACGGAACTGGTAAAGGGAAAGACCGTGCAGCAGGCGCTTGAGGTTACAAACAAAGCGGTGATGGAGGCGCTCGACGGTCTTCCGCCCGTCAAGGTGCACTGCTCGCTTCTGGCGGAGGAGGCGATTCATGCGGCACTCTGGGATTATGCGGAGAAAAACGGCATCAAAATCGAGGGCCTCAATCCCCCGGTCGATGACATCAGCGAAAAAGAGGAAGAAGAAGATTACTAGTAACAGTTCAGCCATAAGCTGTATGACAGGCAAATCATGCTTGCATGAAGTTGCTTGTCATGCAGCTTATGAGCTGAGCGCCCGATAATGAGCAAAGATAGCTGCGTAGCAGCGGAGAAGCGCCTCTGGCGCGGCTTTGCGAATGGCGCGGGCTGAACTGTTACGATTACTAAAACGTCTGCGGCATGAGCGGCTTGACGAAGCGGGAAACAGGTATTATAACAGAAGTTAGAAAAGAAAAGGAGACAGCATTATGGCAAACATTCATCAGAGCGCAACGGAGCTCATCGGGAAAACGCCGTTACTGGAAGTAACGAATCTGGAAAAAGAAAAGGGATTAAAGGCGAAGGTTCTCGTAAAGCTGGAATATTTTAATACCTCTGGAAGCGTGAAGGACCGCGCCGCATATTATATGATTCAGGACGCGGAGAAAAAAGGGCTGCTTGGCGAGGGCTCGGTCATCATTGAACCGACCTCCGGCAATACGGGTATCGGCCTTGCGTCTATCGCCGCGGCAAGAGGCTACCGCATCATCCTGACCATGCCGGAAACCATGAGCGTGGAGCGACGCAATATTTTAAAGGCATACGGGGCGGAAATTGTGCTGACCGACGGGGCAAAGGGCATGAAGGGCGCGATTGAAAAGGCAAACGAGCTTGCAGAGGAAATTAAGGAGGCTTTTATCCCTGCCCAGTTTGACAATCCTGCAAACGCTAAGGCGCATTTTGAGACGACGGGCCCCGAAATCTGGGAGGATACCGACGGGGCGGTGGACATCTTTGTCGCCGGAGTCGGAACCGGCGGAACCATCACGGGCGCGGGCGGCTTTTTAAAGTCGAAAAAGCAGGATGTGAAGATTGTAGCTGTGGAGCCGGAAACCTCACCGGTTCTCTCGAAGGGGACAGCGGGAGCGCATAAGATTCAGGGAATCGGCGCGGGCTTTGTGCCGAAGGTGCTTGACACCAAAGTCTATGACGAGGTATTTCCCGTTTCCAACGAGGATGCCTTTGCGACGGGAAAAGAGCTGGCAAAGGCGGAGGGCGTTTTGGTCGGTATTTCCTCCGGTGCGGCGCTGTATGCGGCGATAGAGCTTGCGAAGCGCCCGGAGAATGAGGGAAAAACGATCGTTGTGATATTGCCGGACAGCGGCGACAGGTATTATTCCACGGCGCTGTTTGAGGAATAGGCGGCAGATGATAGTTTATTCCACTTTCATCATCCGGTAGCCGACACCGATATGTGTCTGGATATACTGCGGTGAATCAGGGGTCGACTCTATTTTCTTGCGAAGTGTTGCCATAAATACGCGCAGGGAGGCTACGTCGTTTTCCCAGCTGCTGCCCCAAATTTTTTGTGTAATGTAGGTGTGGGTGAGAACCTTGCCCACATTTTGCGCCATGAGACAGAGAAGCTTATATTCAATAGGGGTCAGGTGAAGCTCCGTTTCATTGAGGTAGGCGCAGCCGGCGGCGAAATCTATTCGGAGGCTGCCGTTTGTAAACACGGAATCATTTGCCGACGCGCCTGCCTGCATGACAGACAGGCGGCGTTGTGTCACACGGATTCTTGCAAGCAGTTCTTCTACTGAGAAGGGTTTCGTCAGATAATCGTCTGCGCCGCTGTCTAATGCTTCGATTTTATCCGTGTCTTCACTTCTTGCGCTTATCACGATAATCGGCATATTTGACCATGTGCGTATACGTTTAATGACTTCTACTCCGTCTATGTCCGGAAGTCCCAAATCAAGCAGGACAATATCCGGATTGTGCGAAGCCGCTTCCATTATGGCGTTTTCTCCTGAAGGAGCAACAATAAATTTATAATCGTGGGCTTTTAAGGTAGTGGAGATGAGATTGCGGACAGGCGCATCGTCCTCCACAACAAGTATAAGTGCTTTATTCATTGATGTTCACCTCGTTTGACGGTAAAGTAAAAGAAAATACGCAGCCGTGCGGGGAATTGTCCGTCAGGGTTATTTCACCGCCGTGTGCGTGGATGATGGATTTACAGAGCGGCAGACCCAGGCCGAGGCTGCGGCGGCTGTCTGCGATTTTATTATCTCCCGTGAAGAACATTTCGAACACACGCTGTTTGCTGCTGTCGGGTATGCCGGCACCGTTGTCCGCAATGCTCACAACGATTGTTCCATCCTCTTTTGTTGCTGTTATTTTAATTTCCGAACCCGCAGGCGTATATTTGACAGCATTGTCTACGATGTTGATGATCACCTGCATAATGAGTCTGGCATCCATGCGGGCAAGCAGCAGCTCATCCCTGTATTCTGCAGAAATGCTGTGTTCGGCGCTTTTGCGGTTGATATGCCGCAGAGCTTCTTCAATTACCTCATCGATAAGCTGTACCGACATATTAAAGTTCATTCTTCCTTCCTCGATACGTGTAACTGACAGTAAATTTTCCACAAGACTGATAAGCCACTGTGAATCGTCGAATATATCGGTAAACATCTGCATTCTCGTCTCATCATCCAGCTTGTCATAGTTGGAGAGAAGGTTTGCGGCATTACCGGAAATGGAGGTCAGCGGAGTGCGCAGATCGTGGGAAATCGCGCGGAGCAGATTTGCCCGTAGCTGTTCATTTCTGGCAAGTACTGCGGCAAGTTCTTTTTCCTTTGCATTGCGGCTGTTTTCTATTGCTAACGCACATTCACCAAGTATAGAGTGAAGTACACTGTTTTCAAAAGAATCAAGGGGCTTGCCGTTTATATGTATGCCCATCACACCGTATATCTTGGTGTTGAGACGGACGGCACAATACAGGCATCTGGCCTGATTGAAGATGTCGGTAGAAGCACCGGCCTGTTTTTGGTTTTTCAAAACCCATTCGGCGGCAGCAGTTTCTTTGGCAGAGAAGAAAATATCATGCGCTGTTTCCGGCGACACAGTGAATAAATAACCTTTGGACAGATTTCCGTCCGTTTCCGGGTATGCAATGATGTCACGGTCAAGGAGTTTTAAAAGCTGACTTGCCGTAATATTGATAATATCATTATCATCCTGTGCCTGCTGCAGCAGCTGGTTTGTATCAAATAAGACCTTTGTACGAAACGCTGCCTGGGCGGAGAGTTTGGCATGAGCTTTCAGCTTGGAAGCGAGCGTACCGGTAATAACAGAGGCCGCAAGCATGATTGCGAAAGTTACCGGGTAGCCGGAACCGTAGGCATGGAAGGTCAGTCTCGGCTCTGTAAGGAAAAAGTTAAAGAGTGAAACGCTCAGTATAGAGTCGATCACACTGCATACATATCCTCTTGTAAAAAGTGATGTGAGCAGTACGCCGAGGATGTACACTGTTATGATATTGGATTCGGTAAAACCCAGCTTCAGGAATAGCGAGCCGGTTATTGTTGCCGCGGTAAGGATCAGTCCGGTGATCAGCAGATCCTTCGGATACGGTATGAGATGTTTTGCCAGTTCCTTTTTCTTTTTGTGATATGTACCGTATGCCAGCGTATCGGGAAGCATGCGGGTATGTTCGCAGTCTTCCCCAATGCCGGTCATTTTCTTTTTATCCATCTCCAATACCGCCTTTGTGCTTCTGAATATTATATTTATACCATAAGTTTGTGAAATAAGCTACCGGCTTTGGTCAATATGAGATTCGAAACCGTCCGCTGATTTCGTGTCGGTATCGGCGCAGAGCATGATGCGTGTTCTTTTGTGCTTTGCGCGGAAGCGCCGTATTTCCGCCGCGACTTCCTCATCCGAAAGTTCTTCGGTAAGCATAACGCAGGACGGTTCTTTTTTTTCCGATTCTTTTTCGATAGCCTGATGGCTTTCATCGAGGAATTTGTCAAGTCTTTTCATCAGAGAATATCCGTATTTAAATGCCAGAAGAACAGCTGCGACAAGTACTGCTTCTTTCATGTAAGATCACCACCTTGGTTTTGTTTGCGGTGTTTATATGTGGAAGCATTTTTGCAGGGCTTTGTATTCACCGAGCACGAGCATTGTTTTATCTTCCGTCAGAACGGTATCCGGCGTTACCATCATATTCATTTTACCGTTTTGCTTCACCGCCATAATGTTGATATTATATTTCTTTCGGATATCAATTTGCCCGACGCTCATTCCAATCCAGGCTTTCGGCACGGACACCTCCAAAATAGCGTGGGAATCATCCAGTTCGATATAGTCGAGGATATGGTCGGCGCTGTAGCGGATGGCCGTCCATTTGGCCATCTGTTTTTCGGGGTAGACCACTTCATCCGCTCCGTTGCGGAGCAGGAACTTGGCATGTACATCACGCTCCGCACGGGACACTACAAGCTTTGCCCCGTGTTCCTTTAACAGAGAGGTGGTTTCCAGGGAGCTCTGGAAATCGTTGCCGATGGCGACAATGCAGACATCGTAATTGCCGATTCCCAGTGAGTTTAAAAATTCTTCATTTGTACTGTCGCCGATCTGTGCATTGGTGACTATGGGCAGAGTATCGTTCACCCGCTGCTCGTTGTGGTCAACTGCCATTACCTGATGGCCAAGTACGTTTAATTGCATGGCAATATGTTTGCCGAATCTTCCGAGTCCGATAAGTAAAATAGATTTCATAAATGTGTTCTCCTTTAACCTACGGTTATTTTTTCCTGCGGCAGCTTGGAAAGGTTTTTGTTGCTGCCTGAGAGCGCGGCATAAATAAGCGTTAAACCGCCGACCCTGCCGAGGAACATAAGAATAATTAAAATACCCTGGGATAATATACTAAGTTCCGGTGTGATGCCGAGCGTAAGTCCTACCGTGCCGACAGCCGACGCTGTTTCATAGAGGCAGGAGCTAAGAGGCAAATCCTCTGCAACGCTGATGACCAATGCCCCGCCAAAGAACAGCGTTAAGTACATTATTAAAATTGTAGCTGCGTTTTTTACGGTATTCCCGTCAATTCTGCGGCCGAAAAACTGCGCGTCGTCTTTGCGGCGGAAAATGGCAAGTGCATTTGCAAAGAGAACCGCAAGGGTTGTTGTTTTCATACCGCCCGCGGTAGACCCCGGCGAACCGCCTATGAGCATCAGCATAATCATAATCGCCTGGCCTGCCCCGGTCATTGCTGCAAGGTTCGCTGTGTTATAGCCTGCCGTTCTCGGTGTGACCGACTGGAAGAAGGAACTGAGGATTCTTTCGCCAATAGGCATATCCGCAAAATCATAGAAGAAAAAGAAAGCGGCGGGAACTGCGATAAGCAGCGCCGTTGTCAACAGAATGACCTTACTCTGCATACGGTAGCGTTTAAAGTGCTGCCTGTGTGTGTAGATATCCTCCCAGGTGAGAAAGCCGATTCCTCCAATAATGATAAGCAGCATTATCGTAATGTTGATTACGGGGTCCCCAATATAAGCAGTCAGTGAAGGAAAAAGCGAGTCCGGGCTGCCCATGAGATCAAAGCCTGCGTTGCAGAAAGCGGATATGGAATGGAAAAAGGACATCCATACACCTTTTATACCGAAATCCCTGCAAAATACCGGCATCATGGCAAGAGCACCCAACAATTCAAAAAGAACTGTGGCTTTCAGAATAAAATAGGTCAGCCGGACAATTCCGCCTACTTTCGGAGCTGCAATTGCCTCCTGCATGGTACTTCTCTGCATCAGTGATATTTTTCTGCCCGACAGGAGGGCAAAGGATGCCGCTACCGTAACAACTCCCAGTCCGCCGATTTGAATCAGTATAATGATAACAACCTGGCCGAATGCAGACCAGTAAGTTGCAGTGTCCTGTACCACAAGACCGGTGACGCAAACTGCGGATGTGGCGGTGAACAATGCCTCATGAAAGGGAGTTATCATACTGCTTTTGGAGGATATGGGAAGCATTAAAAGAATAGCTCCGAACAGGATTACCCCTGCAAACCCCAGTATAATAATCTGAAATGATGTGAGCCGCCTCTTTTTATGTAAAAGTTCTTCCATATGATGTCCCTTCTTTCTTTTGTTCTGCCACCATTATATGATGTTTGATTTTAAGAAGATATAAACGGATAAGTCCTCACATTAAGATTGCGTAAAGAACATCGCGGAGGAAAGGCATGCGTCCTTGTCAAACGAGGGCAGGATGTGTTAAAATAATTTTTAATGCATACTCTCTGTGCGGCGGTCTGCGCGGAGAGTAGAGATAGACAATTTGAGGAATAAAAAATGAAAGATTTCAATTACGAAGATGAGCACAAAAATACGGAAAAATCAAAGGAAAGCTTTTCGGCGGTCAGGGAAATCATAAGCTGGATACTTACCTTTGCGCTCGCCATCGGCGCGGCCTTTCTTATCAAAAATTATCTGATTATCAATGCGGATGTGCCGACCGGCTCCATGGAAAATACGATCATGCCGGGCGACCGGTTAATTGGCAACCGGCTGGCCTACTTAAGAGAAGACCCGCAGCGGGGAGACGTCATTATTTTTCACTATCCGGACGACGAGGAAGAGCTTTATGTAAAACGGATTATCGGACTTCCCGGTGAGGAAGTGCGGATTGAGGAAGGGAAGATTTATATAGATGGCTCCGATACGCCGCTTGAGGAGAGTTATCTGAAGGAGGAGTGGACGGTGGAGACAGGGCCCTTCCTGTTTGAGGTACCGGAGGACTGCTATCTTGTGCTGGGCGATAATCGAAACGACTCGTGGGACGCGCGTTACTGGGCAAATACTTATGTGGCACGCGAGAAAATTCTGGGGAAGGGAGAGCTCATTTACTGGCCGCTTTCGGATTTCGGAAAAATAGAGTAAGGGAGTGAGACTTTGATAACATTTCTTTCGAAAATTTTTATCAGAGAAACGGCAGATAAGGCGAAAATACGCCGTGAATACGGGATGCTCTGCGGGCTTGTGGGCATTTTCCTGAATATACTGCTTTTTTTGGGGAAGTTTTTTGCGGGGACAATCAGCAAATCCATCGCGATTACCGCCGACGCGTTTAATAATCTTTCCGACGCGGCGTCCTCGGTGGTTACGCTCGTGGGGTTTAAGCTGGCCGGGGCAAAGCCGGACTCGGAGCATCCGTTCGGGCATGGGAGGATCGAATACGTGTCGGGACTTGTGGTGTCGGCGGCCATTCTTCTGATGGCCTATGAGCTGCTGCGCGATTCGATAGCAAAAATCCTGAATCCGGAGGAAACAGAATTTTCCGCGTTGATTGTGGTAATTCTGGCAGTTTCCATTCTGGTGAAGCTTTATATGTATTACTATAACAGCAGTGTCGCGAAAAAGATTGATTCCGCGGCAATGAAAGCGACCGCGACGGACAGCTTAAGCGATACCTGCGCGACGGCGGTAGTGCTTGTGGCGACGGTGGTAGGACATTTTACGGGGCTTGCCATAGACGGGTACTGCGGCGCGCTGGTGGGCCTGTTTATCCTGTATGCAGGCATACGTTCGGCCAAGGAGACGCTGGATCCGCTGCTGGGGCAGGCGCCCGAGGGTGAATTTGTGCAGCAGATCGATAAAATTGTGATGGCGCATGAGGAGATTTGCGGGATCCATGATCTGGTAGTGCACGACTACGGTCCGGGCAGACGTATGGTGTCGCTGCATGCCGAAGTGCCGGCAGAGGGCAATATCCTTGAAATCCATGACATCATCGACAATATTGAGAATGAGCTGCAGGAAAAGCTCGGCTGCGAGGCCACGATACATATGGACCCGATTGTCACCTCGGATGAGCACGTCAGCGAGCTGAAAGCGGCGGTGGCTTCGATTATCAAGGGAATTGATTCGGCTGTGGATATGCATGATTTCCGTGTTGTGGCGGGACCGACGCATACAAATCTGATTTTTGACGTTCTGGTTCCCTATAAGTTTCGGATTGCTGACGATGAGCTGACTGCAATGATTGAAGCTCAGGTGAGGGAACGCCTCGGAAACAGCTATCATGTGGTGATCCGGGTAGATACGTCCTATGTGTAAGCAGAGGAAGCGGAAAAATACCGCTTGACTTTTGGCAAATGAGTGATATACTCTAAGAAAAATAAATAACAGTCTTCAGGGCAGGGTGCAAGTCCCTACCGGTGGTACAGCCCACGAGCCGCAAGGCATGATTCGGTGCAACTCCGAAGCCGACAGTATAGTCTGGATGAAAGAAGATAATTCGTGAGGCAGATAGAAATATCTGTGTATGAAGCTTATGCTCTGGAATCGTTGTATTCCGGAGCTTTTTGTTTGTACACTTGAGGCGCGCGTTTTGGCGGGCTTCTCCGAAAAGGGGTTTCTGCTGCCGCGTCAAAACTCCCTGGACAAAATGTTCAGGGAGTTTTTTGATTTTTACAGGGATGGAGGAAAAGATGGAACAGGATGTGAGATATATGCGGATGGCGATGGAACTCGCAGAGCATGGAAGGGGATGGACGGCTCCAAATCCGGTGGTCGGGGCGGTGCTCGTCAGGGAGGGACGTATCATTGGGCAGGGGTATCATGAGCGCTGCGGAGAAGCTCATGCGGAGCGCAGAGCGCTTGCGGATTGCAGGAGCAGGGGAGAGAGTCCGGCCGGGGCCACCCTTTATGTGACGCTGGAGCCGTGCTGCCACCACGGAAAAACACCTCCCTGCACGGACGCGGTTTTGGATGCGGGCATCAGCCGGGTAGTAGTTGGGGCGAATGATGTAAACCCGCTTGTCGGGGGAAAGGGCATTGCGATTCTGCGTGCGCATGGTCTGGAGGTTACGGAGGGAGTACTGCGGGAGGAGTGTGAAAAGCAGAACCGTATATTTTTCCACTATATCAGGGAGCATACGCCCTATGTGTGCATGAAATATGCAATGACGCTGGATGGAAAAATCGCGGCGGCGGGCGGAAATGCAAGGTGGATTACCGGGGAGGCGGCAAGAGCCCGGGTACACAGGATGCGCCACGAATTAAGCGCGATCATGGTGGGAGTGGGGACGGTGGCGGCGGATAATCCAAAGCTCAACTGCCGTCTGCCGGAAACAAAAAATCCAATCCGCATTATCTGTGATACGACACTTCGGACACCGCTTGAGAGCTGTGTCGTACAGACGGCGAGGGAGCAGCGGACAATATTTGCGTCCTGCACAAAGGATAAAGAGCGGATTGCGGCATATGAGTCCCTCGGCTGCGAGGTCGTTACGGTTTCCGAATGCCGCGGGCGGGTCAGCTTGAATGAGCTGATGCGGGAGCTGGGTGCGCGCGGGATTGACAGTATTCTGCTTGAGGGCGGCGGGGAGCTGAACTGGACGGCGCTGCAAAGCGGTATTGTGAACGAAGCGCATATCTATATCGCCCCAAAGCTTTTGGGCGGAGCCGCGGCAAAGACCCCTGTCGCGGGAAGCGGCGTGGACTCACCGGATCATGGATTTTTCCTGAAAAACCGGACGCTGGAGATAGTCGGAGAGGATATTTGCATTACCGGGGAAATTAATTATAAGAAAAGCGAGGGGAACAATGATGTTTACGGGAATCATTGAGGAGACAGGCCGCGTGGCGGCAGTCAGAAAAAGCCAAAAAGCGGCGCAGCTTGATATCCGGGCGGAGAAGATTTTATCGGATGTGCGGAACGGGGACAGTATCGCAGTAAACGGAGTGTGCCTGACCGTGACCTCACATACACAGGCGGTGTTTACGGCGGATGTCATGCCGGAAACCATGAGCCGTTCGACGTTGTCCCGGCTTAAGGCCGGAATGCCTGTCAATCTGGAGCGGGCGATGCCGGCAAACGGAAGATTCGGCGGACATCTGGTGACGGGACATATCGACGGCACGGGAACCATCCGGCAAATCAGGAAGGAGGAAAATGCCGTCTGGTACCACATCCGGGCAAGTGAACCGCTGATGCGGGGGATTGTGGAAAAGGGCTCGGTGGCTGTGGATGGAATCAGCCTGACGGTGGCCGCTGTGGATAAACGCGAGTTTTTGGTGTCTGTAATCCCGCACACGTCGGGCCATACGTCGCTGCCCGCCAAAAGGGAGGGCGACGCGGTAAATATTGAGAATGACTGTATTGGAAAATATGTGGAGCGTTTTCTGTCGTGTGAGAGAACGGGAAGCGGCGTGGTTACACAGGAGTATTTGCTGAAAAACGGATTTTAGGAGGTTCGCATGAAAAAGGATGGGATGAAATTGGGCAGCGTGGAGGAAGCGCTGGCGCAGCTTCGAGCGGGAAAAATCATATTGGTGACGGATGATGAAAACCGGGAAAATGAGGGAGATTTTATCTGCGCGGCGGAGTTTGCGACGACCGAGCATGTCAACTTTATGGCTAAGTACGGCAGAGGGCTGATCTGTATGCCGATGTCGGAGACTGTCTGCAAGCGGCTGCAGCTTCCGCAGATGGTCGAAAAAAATACGGATAACCATGAGACGGCGTTTACCGTGTCGATTGATTATGTGGGAACCACGACGGGGATTTCCGCGGAGGAACGCGCGGTGACTGCCCGAAAATGCGCGGATGAAGCGTCCGGCCCCGCGGATTTCCGAAGGCCCGGACATATGTTTCCGCTGCTTGCGAAGAAAAACGGAGTATTGGAGAGAGACGGGCATACGGAGGCCACGGTGGATTTGATGCGCCTGGCGGGACTTCGGGAGTGCGGCCTGTGCTGTGAGATTATGCGGGAGGACGGCACGATGATGCGGATGCCTGAGCTTACAGAGCTGGCCCACAGCCTGGGAATGTGCCTGATCACAATCGCCGCTTTAAAGGAGTACCGAAAAAGAAAGGATAAGCTCACAGAGCGCGTGGCCACCGTCAGTCTGCCGACAAAATACGGGGAATTTCAGGCATACGGTTACCGCAATCTTTTAAACGGGGAGCACCATATTGCGTTAGTGAAGGGAGAAATCGGGGACGGCAGGGACATCCTCTGCCGCGTACACTCGGAATGTCTCACGGGGGATGTTTTCGGTTCACAGCGCTGCGACTGCGGGGAGCAGCTCGATGCGGCCCTGCGCCGGATAGAAGCCGAGGGGCGCGGGGTTCTGCTGTATCTGCGGCAGGAGGGGCGCGGAATCGGACTGCTCAATAAGCTTCGGGCGTATGAGCTGCAGGAGCGCGGCATGGATACGCTCGACGCCAATCTGGCGCTCGGCTTTGCGGCGGACGAGAGGGAATATTACATCGGGGCACAGATTCTGCGTGACCTTGGCGTAAAAACGCTGAGGCTTTTGACTAACAATCCCGATAAGGTGTATCAGCTCGGGGATTACGGCATGGAAATCACGGAACGGCTGCCGATTCAAATAAAGGCGACGCCTCACGATATATTTTATCTGCGCACCAAGCAGCAGAGGATGGGACACATGCTGAATATGGATGGAAACGAAAACGCTTCGGAATGCAGGAAAGGATGATTGAAATGAATATTTTAGAAGGAAAATTAACGTTACAGGGAGAAATAAGAATCGGAATCGTCGCGGCGAGATTTAATGAATTTATCGTGTCGCGGCTGCTCGGCGGGGCGTTGGACGGCTTGAAGCGCCATGACGTGCCGGAGGACTGTATCGATGTCGCATGGGTGCCGGGCGCTTTTGAGATTCCGCTCATAGCGTCCAAAATGGCGACGAGCGGAAAATATGACGCTGTGATCTGCCTGGGGGCGGTCATCCGGGGAGCCACGAGCCATTATGACTATGTGTGCAGCGAGGTGTCGAAGGGCATCGCCGCCGTGTCCTTACAGAGCGGCATTCCGGTGATGTTCGGTGTACTGACGACGGACAATCTCGAGCAGGCGATTGAGCGCGCGGGCAGCAAGGCGGGAAATAAGGGATATGAGTGCGCGGTGGGCGCGATAGAGATGGTGAACCTGATACGCGGCCTGTGAAAGAATGAAGGAAGCGTCTCTGGAGCGCGGACGGCTTGCCGTCCGTCACTCCGGTTTCCCCTTCGGCAGCGTAACCGTGAATGTGGCGCCGGCTCCCGGTGAGCTTTCCACCCGGATGGCCCCCTTGCAAAGGTCGACAATCCGTTTTACCAGCGCAAGTCCGAGGCCGTTGCCCTCGGCTTCCCGGGATTTATCCCCCTGATAAAACTTTTCAAACATATGCTTCTGCACTTCCTCCGTTATGCCGTCGCCGTCGTCCGAAACCGTGACGGCAATCGCCTCCGGGTTTTCGCGGATGGCGATGCGGATACTGCTGCCGGGGGGAGAATGTTTGATGGCATTGTCGATGAGATTACTCCAGACCTGCTGTAAAAGAGGCGCGCTGCCGTAGTAGGTCTGCCGCGGGAGCTCCATATCAAATTCAATATTTTTTGGGGCCCATCGATTCTCCAGCATCAAAATACATTTGCGTATCTGCTCGTCAAGGCGGTACTCTGTTTTGCCCGGAACCATTTCCTGATTTTCCAGCTTGGAAAGCATAAGAATATCGCCGGAAAGGCTGGAAAGCCTGCGGGAATTGTCAAGGATTTTTTCAACGTAATGCTCCTGTTTTTCGGGTGAGAGGTTATGGTTCTGCAAAAGCGTTGCATATCCCTCAATCGCGGCGATGGGCGTCTTGAACTCATGGGACACGCCGGCGACAAAATCACTGCGCAGCGTTTCAATATGGGAGAGGTCATAGGTCATGGCGTTAAAGCGCTCTGCCATTTCCCGGATTTCTGCAATCCGTTCGTTTTCCGGCACTTTAATTTCAAAGTTTCCCCTGGACAGTTCGTCAAAAGCGTTGCTGATATTCTGGATCGGCCGGATAATCAACTTCCCTACAAACGCGGTAATCACGGTGCCAAGCAAAATGCTCCCCAAGGCAAACACCAGAAGGGGGATATGCCTGACTTTTGGGTCCGCTCCGGTAACGTTCAGTTGGTACAGGGTGAACCAGAGGAACGTAATGAAAATGAAAACACCTAAAATCGTTGCGAAGACCAGACTCACAAAAAGGAGCCAGAGCTTGGAGTGAGATTTTTTATTCAACTTTTTTCACCGCCTTATAACCGAGTCCCCGTACCGTTACAATCTCAAAATCCGTGCAGTCCCGGAAGCAGTCGCGCAGACGGTTGATATGTGTGTTTACGGTACGTTCGTCCGTTTCGGAAAACATTCCCCAGATTTCATCCATGAGCTGCTGACGGGTAAAAATCTTGTTCGGATAGGACAGCAGCTTATAGAGAAGATAAAATTCCTTTTGAGGAAGAATCGTCTCTTTTCCGTGAACCGTGACCGTAAGAGCGTCATAATTGAGCACGGTAGAGCCCGCGACGATTTTCTTTTCGCTGGATATTTTTGCCCGGCGCAAAAGCGCCTCCACCCGCAGGACGAGCTCACGGACATTAATCGGCTTAATCATATAATCGTCGGCCCCGGCGCGGAAACCGTTTTGGATATCGTCAAACTGATCCTTTGCTGTTACCATCAAGATGGGAAGGTCGTAGTTTGCCCCGCGCAGGGCTTTTGTCAGCTCGTACCCGTCCATATTCGGCATCATGACATCAGCAACAATCAGGTCGATATATTCCTTTTCCATAAGTTCAAGCGCTTTCACGCCGTCCGCCGCCGGAATGGTATGATAGCCGCTGTCTGAAAGCACGGTGCAGAACAGCTCCCGCATATCCGCATTATCCTCCACAACAAGAATGTTAAACATGAAAGCACCTCCTGATAAATTTTATTATAACATGGAAAAATAACCTCAGGATAAACAAATCCTGATTTTCGGAAAAGGCCGGGTTTATCCTGGGTTTACATTCCCGTGTCCGGGAGTTTATCTTTCTCTGTTACACTTTGGGGGCAGAACAGGAGGTTAACTATATGCTTCAATTAAAAAATATTGTAAAAACCTATAAAACCGGAGATTTGACGCAGGACGCGTTAAAGGGCGTCAGCATCGCCTTCCGCGAAAGCGAGTTTGTTTCGATTCTCGGGCAGAGCGGCTCCGGCAAAACCACGATGCTCAATATCATCGGCGGACTGGACCGTTACACAAGCGGTGATCTCATTATAAACGGTGTGTCCACAAAGGAATATAAGGACGCGGATTGGGATTATTACCGCAATAATTCCATCGGCTTTGTATTTCAGAGCTATAACCTGATTCCGCACCAGAGTGTCCTTGCCAATGTGGAAATGGCGCTGACCCTGGCGGGCGTCTCCAGGAAAGAGCGCAGGGAGAGAGCGATTGCGGTGCTCAAAAAGGTGGGGCTGGGCGACCACATTCATAAGAAGCCGAACCAGATGTCCGGCGGCCAAATGCAGAGGATTGCGATTGCGCGTGCGCTGATCAATAATCCCTAGATACTGCTTGCCGACGAACCGACCGGCGCGCTTGATTCTGAAACCAGCGTTCAGATTATGGAGCTGTTAAAGGAAATCGCCAAGGATAAGCTGGTGGTTATGGTGACGCATAACCCGGAGCTTGCCGAGAAATATTCCACCCGTATCGTCAGGCTTTTGGACGGGAAGATTGTCAGCGACAGCAATCCTTACACGGAAAAGGAAGAACAGGTAGAAAAAGTCAGACATAAAAAAATATCCATGTCCTTTCTCACGGCGCTGTCCCTCTCCTTTAACAATCTTAAGACCAAAAAAGGACGCACCCTGCTTACGGCCTTTGCCGGTTCCATCGGCATTATCGGGATTGCCCTCATTCTGTCCCTTTCCACCGGAATGAGTACCTACATTTCCGATGTACAGAAAGAAACGATGGCCGCCTATCCGATTACCATCAGTGATGAAGCCATCGATGTTTCCGGTATCATGGGGCTGCGCGCGGAAATTGTGGGAGAGATACGCGGCGAAAATGAGACGGAGTCCGAAGAACGCACGGAGGTTTATGCAGATTATACGGATATAGAAACCAGCGAAAAGCTTTCCTCCAGTATCGTGGAAAACAATCTGACCGAATTTAAGAAGTATCTGGATGACCCGGACAGCGATATCCATCAGTATCTCGGCGAGAACGGAATCGTGTATACTTACGATGTGGATTTCAGTGTATATTCCTATGATGCGGACGGAAACCTGATTGACAGTGACAGTGAGGTTGGGGAATCTTCCTCAGGAATCACCGGCAGCAGCCAGAACGGAATTATGAGCAGACTGGCAAGTACGTCCGGTCTTGGGGGTTCCCAGGCCGGCGCTTCAAACTTTTCCCAACTGATGGCGGACGCTGACGGGAAGGCGGTCAGCCCGACCATCACCGACAGCTACGATGTGCTCTATGGCGCGTGGCCGGAGGAATACAACGAAGTGGTCCTTGTTTTGAACGAGGATAACGCGCTTTCGGCGGGAACCTTGTACCAGCTTGGGCTGATTACCGAGGAGCAGTATGAGGACGCGGTCGAAAAAATCCAGGATGGCGGGGAGGCGGATGAAATCAGCTTTGACTATGAGGACATCTGCAATCACACCTTTTATCTTGTTGCCGCCTGTGACCACTATGCCGAAAACGAAAACGGTACATTTACTTACATGGAGGACAGTACGCTTTACGAGGAAGAATTGCTTGAGAATGCAGTGGAATTGAAGATTACGGGGATTATCCGTCCGAAAGAGGACGCGCAGAACGCGGGCATTACCACCTCTGTAGCCTATACGCCGGAGTTGACGGATTACATCATTTCCCATACGGATGAAAGCGCCGTAATTTTGGCACAGGAGGCGGACAGCGAGGTCAATGTGCTTACCGGGATGGAATTTGAGACTGCGGATGATGCAGAAAAGGCCGCTGACGCAAAAGAGTATTTAAGCGCGCTCGGCGTTTCCGAAAAAGCTTCTTTTTATAAACTGATGATGTACTATGCGTCTTCCAACGCCGAAGCGGACAGCGCTTCCGCACAGCAGCAGGCCGGTATGGCGGCAGGCAATATGCCAACGGACGAAAATTCGATGGCGGCTGCCCTCGACGCATGGCTTGCAAACGACCCCGACCAGGAGATATTGGTGAAGGTCTATGATGAATATATCGCCGGTTCCTCTTACGAGGACAATATGAAGGCCTTTGGCAAAGTGAGCTATGATGCGCCTGCGGACATCAGCATTTATACCGACAGCTTTGAAAACAAGGATGCCATCGCAGACTGCATTGAGCGATATAACGAAAATGCGCCGGAGGATGCCCGCATTACCTATACCGATTACGTGGGAATGCTTACCTCCTCCATTACAACGATTATTGACGGTATTTCCTATGCGCTGATTGCTTTTGTGGCAATTTCGCTGGTGGTTTCCTGTATTATGATCGGTATTATCACGCACATTTCCGTTATGGAGCGGACAAAGGAAATCGGTATCCTGCGGGCCCTCGGCGCTTCCAAGCGGAATATATCGCAGGTATTCAACGCGGAGACCTTTATCATAGGCTGCTGCGCGGGTGTGCTCGGTATCGGGATGTCTCTGGTGGCAATTATACCGATTAACGCTGTACTTCAGAACCTGACCGGAATTACCGGATTAGAAGCACAGCTTCCTGTAAGCTCTGCGGCAATCCTGATTGCCCTCAGTATTGTGCTGACCATTATCAGCGGGCTGCTCCCGGCTAAGAAGGCAGCCAGACAGGACCCTGTGATCGCACTCAGAACCGAATAAACGGGCTAATTCCAGCCGTAAATTTTTATCAGCTTCTGATGGGGATTCGGGTAGGCTCCGACAGGGAAATTTTCTACATCCGCGGTATTTGAATTGACCAGATAATCGACGGTATTTCCCTCCTCATCCCGGATGACTTCGGTTATTATTACAATGTGATTCCAGTCATTTTCGGAGCCCATGCAAATCAAATCTCCCTTAGTTCCCTCATAGTAGGAAACGTCCATGGAAGCGGCCAACCCCGCCCCCTGGTTATTGGCGGCGTAATTGCAGAAAGCGTCTACGCCAAGCCAGGAGGCGGAATGGTCATCCTCTCCATTCCACATCCATTGGCTGTCGCCCTGCACATCCATGGGGATTCCGCCCGCCAGAAGACATTGCGAAACGAAATTCTGGCAGTTTCCGCCTCTGCCGGTGTAATCGGACCATTCTTCATTGCGTCTGCCTACCCACTCACTGCTATAAGCCACAGCCTCATCGCGGTTATAAGGATAAGTAAAGCTTTTGGACGACTCCTGAATTTCTTCCGCTCTCATTTCCAGCTCCTGTGTGGATTCCGTAAGAAGCTCGGTTACCCGCTCCGAAAAAAACGTTTCGGCATCCGGTATGTTTTGTTCTTCACTGTCCCAGCCCCAATATTCACCGAGCAGGTTCCAATAGATGGAATCCCATTGAATATGACTGGCAATCCGCCAGCCATCCGTGGTCTCCTGAAGTTCGAAATGATGCATAATATGATAAAGCTTTGTATCGACTTCCGGATGCTGACTGAAATTCTGTGTGCTTGTCTCCGTAATGAGGACATCGGTGTTTCCGTTCTCCGCGGTTTCCACGGAAGCAACATCAAGTTCATAGCGATAGTCTGCCAGTGTGAGGTCCGTGTGCTGCATGCGCCGCAGCCCTGTCGCATATTCGAGGGCGCTTTCATTTAAAAGCTGCTCATCTGTCGCCGTTTCCAAAAAAAGGTGTGACATATCCTGGGGCTCTAATGCTGCAAGGCCGGCATAATAGGTTTCCATGAAGTCTGTAATCAGTTCTCGCTGGCCCGGCACCAGCATATCGGCCGCTTCTCCCACAAAGGAACCCTTGCTCTGCTCTGGTTCTTCCGCTGTCTCATCTATTTCGCTGTTTTCCGCTACATCCTCCGCTGCATTTTGTGCCGCTTCGCTGTCGTTTTCCGTGACTGCGGAGACAGAAGACTCATTTGCGGAAGTTCCGCACCCGGCGGGACAAAGCAACAGTAATATTCCCATAATCCAGACGATATTTTTTTTCATGTCATTCCTCCTTAAGCTGTTTTTAACTTCTCGGAATCTTCAGCCCTGATTTTATAAGACATCCAGACCCCTATCTCAAAAAAATTACCCATTTTTTTGCCCCCAAAATCACCTGGGATTATATCGTGCAGTTCCTGTCAGTTTCCTGTCCAAAAGGACTCATTGTTCCGGAACATCTGGCTCTTGCCGGAGACGGCGCCCCTGTCCGTACTGACGCACAGCAGCAAAAAACGGCCGTTCTTCCAGTAACCGTAAACGCCATTATTCTCAGCCGGACTGCAATTTTGCGCATATATTGCCTTGTGTTTCTTACAGGTCCAGTATAAGCTCTAAACCATCAAATAACAAATGCTTATTGATAATATAATAGTATAGCTGAAACCTATATATTGTTCCGATGTACTAAGGCCTTCTGTTCCGTGTAAAATTCCAAACAGTCGTTCATATAAACGGATAAAGGAGTATATTTCCTGACATAAAAATACCCTCAGGCAGGTTTTCATTTTCCTGTCTGAGGGTATTGTGTTATTGATTTGTTTGTTCCGTCTCGGTATTTTCGGTAGAGTTCCCGGCAGCGTCTGCTTCCGTATTGTCCGCTTCTGTATTTTCAGTTTCCGTATTCCCGGTTTCCGTCGCCTCCGTCGGGAGTCCGGTTTCCGTATCATGGATGATATCCGGGTCCTCATAGACTACCTCGTTGATTCCGGCGCGCAGCAGAATGCTCTTGGAACCCAGGATATTGACGGTAATCACGTCGCCGTCCTTTACATTGTCAAGGCTGGTCGTAAGCAGCGCTGACGATACGAAGGAAGTGGAAACTCTCGAGCCGTTGACAAAGATTTTGGTATTCTTCGTGAAATTCGAGCCGTATACGGACAGCGTGCCCTTGTCGGAATTTTTGCTCAGTGAGGAAATCGTCACATCCTCCACGTCCATCTCAAGGTCGCTTGCGGGATAGAGATCCTCGCCGCCATATGCATAACGCTTTCCGTAAAGCAGGTCGTACTGTAAATTCTCAAGGCCGTTGGAGTAGGTTTCGGAATCCATCTGTGTCTGGTGATAATTGAAAATGGTTCCCTCATGGATGCCGACCTGTGAGGTAATCTCCGCAAGAAGCTGATAAGCGGTGAGGTCAGCGTCCTCTTTCGCAAGCCCCATGTTATTCCAGGTGATATATTTCGTTTTGAAAATATCGCCGGATTTCATATCGGAATCAGAAAGTCCCATCGTCGGAAGATGATCCCCGAACATTACCACAATGGTATCTTCCCCGCGGCGGTTTACGGCGTCAATCAAATCGCCGATAAAATCGTCCACCTCATGAATCATATTCACGTAGTATTCCCACTGATTATTGGTAGCCTCATCGGCTGCGCCCGTCACGGTGATGTCGGGATTCTGAAGAATCTTTTCCGTCGGGTAATCTCCGTGTCCCTCAACCGTAATCGTGTAGACGAAATCGGACTGATTTTCCGTGGAATCGAGTGCCTTTACGGTTTCCTGTACGAGCACGTCATCGGTGGGCCAGTTGCCGTTCGGTGTATACGATGAAAGATTCATCAGCTCCTTGCTGGTAAACGTGTCAAAGCCCATCATGGAAAATGCGTTGTTTCTGCTGTAGAAAGTAGCGGTATTATTATGTGTCACATGCGTGCCGTAACCGATTTTGGATAAATCGGAGGCAATGCTTTCGCAGTCGGTCTGTTTTAAAATCGTTTTGTAAGGATATTCTCCGGTACCGAAATACTGCATGCTCATACCGGTCAGGACTTCAAACTCCGTGTTTGCCGTGCCGGCCCCTACCACCGGAACGGTCAGATAACCGGTAGAGAAATTCTCCTCCAGATTATGGAAATTCGGAATCGGATCTTCCGACATATTTAAAAAGTTTACCTCGTACGGGTCAATAAAGGACTCCAGCAATACGCAGATAATATTCGGACCGGTTTCACCGGATACGGAAGATTCCTCTTTTGCGGAATCCACAAGCGTCTCAATGGCGTCAATGGTTTCCTCGGAATAATCCTCCGGCTTGCTCATGCCGCGGCCTACCACGGAGGTCGAAAAACCGTAAACAAACCCGTAATCGGAGTAGCCCTCAGCAATATTGGAAAAATAGGATGCCAGCACGTTGGAGTTCTGCGCCGCCTGTGTCGTCACCGGAAGTCCTACCAAAAGCAGTGCCGCGATGGAGACGGGAGCCAGTACGGTGTGGCGTTTCCCCTGGTATCTCGGTCCCTTTGCAAAGAAAAGGAACAGAAACACGAAAAAGGCAACAACAACAGATACCACCAGTGTTGCTTCCTCCGCCGTAAAATAGTTGGTGTTCTGCATAGCGAACAAATCGGAGATACATTTCAAATCCGTGTAGCTGAAGGGCGTCACGCGGTTCGAGAGAATCAGCCCGTTAATCGTTCCTAAGAATATCCAGAGCCCGCTGATTAATAAACGGAACTGCGCCCGGAATTTTGTCAGGTATACAAGCGACAGGGATGCGAAAATAATAAAAGCATTGTAAAGGTAAGCGAGCGTGTGATTATGTATGAAGGAAACCGTCGAAAGAAAGTCCCTTCTGGAAATCAGCTCGATTACAAAGGTTAAAATACATCCCAGCAAAAAGTGGAAGATAAGAGAGTATTTGTTCAAAAATGCAATCGTCTTATTGTATTTTTCGCTGTGTCCCTTCTTTTTGGGCAGCTTTGCGCGAAGCCCGGAAAGTTTATTACGGAATAAACGTATTTTTTCTTTCATTATGAAATCCTCCCAACCAAAATAATTATAGCTATCGGTAAATAAAACCGGCATTTCCTGTTTGTTCGGGGTGTACTCCCCTCTGAAAGTAAAATCACTGTAAAGCTTTTGTAAAAATATAAAATGTGATACTATGAGAATATATCGCTTCTTTGGGGAAAAATCAATCGGAAAGATGTATAAAAAAGTGTGAACAATCCGTGATTTTATGTAAAATATGAATAAGAAATGAACAAATTATGTCCAAATAAAGGGCAATACAGGTAAAAAGTACCTTAAAACAGGCTTATTCTGCCATGTCTGGCGTATGCACAAGCACCTTGTATCTGCGGGAGTTTCATAGTAGAATATCCCAGAAGAAGGAGTGTGAGGGCATGGCTGAATTTACTCATTTTAATAAGGAAGGAAATGCGGTTATGGTGGATATCCATGAAAAGAAGGATACCTACCGTACCGCTGTCGCGTCGGGACGCATATATATCAGCCGCAGGGTGTATGAGGCCATTGCGGACCGGACGGCAAAAAAGGGTGATGTGCTCGGCGTCGCCCGGATTGCGGGGATTATGGGGGCGAAGAAAAATGCGGAGCTGATACCACTTTGCCATATCATTGCCCTGACTGACTGCGAGATAACCTTTGAACTCTGTGAGGAGGACTGCTGCGTCACAGCGTATTGCAAAACCTCGTGCGTCGGGAAAACCGGTGTTGAGATGGAGGCGCTCACCGGTGTGAGCGTAGCGCTTCTGACGATTTATGATATGTGCAAGTCGATGGACCGCGGCATGCGGATTTCGGACATTCGTTTGCTGGAAAAGGACGGAGGAAAAAGCGGACATTATACAGCGAATGGAGGTTGACATGGATAGATATACGGTGGGGATTATTACCGCAAGCGATAAGGGCTTTGCGGGAGAGCGGGAGGATGTGAGCGGCAGAAGAATCAAAGAGCTGCTTTCGCCCGAGACATATGAGGTTGTGTCTTACTGCGTTCTGCCCGATGAGAGAGAGCTGCTGGAGAGAGAACTGCTGCGGCTGGCGGACGAGTGCAGAGTGAATCTGATCCTCACAACAGGAGGCACCGGTTTTTCCGTGCGGGACGTGACGCCGGAGGCAACGCTTGCAGTGGCGGAACGAAACGCGCCCGGCATCGCGGAGGCTATCCGGGCCTACAGCATGACGATTACGAAGCGTGCGATGCTAAGCCGCGGGGTAAGCGTCATCCGGGGACAAACCCTGATTGTGAATCTGCCGGGCAGTCCGAAGGCGGTGGAGGAGAGCCTTTCGTATCTGCTGGGCACGCTGGAGCACGGCATGGATATATTACTCGGACGCGTCGATTCCCATTGACAGGCGGCGGAAAGGTGTGAACATCAATATGGAGGAAAAAATTGTTTTCTGTAAGGGAGGAGGCTGTACGGCAAAGCTTGGCGCAGGCGTGCTTGCCAGAATCCTGGAGCGGCTGCCGAAGCAGACGCCGGATGAAAATCTGCTGATTGGCTATGACAGTAAGGACGATGCCGCGGTGTACCGGATTTCGGATGATACGGCGGTGGTGCAGACACTGGATTTTTTTCCGCCGATGGTGGAGGATCCGTATACCTTTGGGCAGATTGCGGCGGCGAACGCGCTGAGTGATATTTATGCCATGGGCGGGGACGTAAAGACGGCGCTCAATATTGTCTGCTTCCCCGAAAGTATGGACTTAAATATTCTCGGGGAAATCCTGCGCGGCGGTCTTAGCAAGGTGACGGAGGCGGGCGGCATACTGGCGGGCGGACATTCGATTGCCGACGACGGTGTCAGGTACGGTCTTTCCGTGACGGGGACGGTACACCCGGCGCGCATCTATCCGAATAATCAGGGCAGGCCCGGTGATAAGCTGATTCTCACCAAAAAGCTCGGCGTCGGGATTATCTGTGCCGCGGACAGAGTGCATGAGGCTTCCCGGGAAGCGATGAGGGAGGCGGTTGCCTCTATGACGATGCTCAACAAAACCGCTTCCGAAATCTGCCGCGGCTACGAGGTACACGCCTGCACGGATGTGACCGGCTTTGGTTTTCTCGGACATCTGCATGAGATGATGGACGGCAGGTGCTCCTGCCGCATTGACGCGGGGCGGATTCCGGTGCTTCCGGGGGCGCTTGCCTGTGCCGATGAATTTCTGCTGACGGCGGGCGGTCAGAAAAACAGAAACCACGCGGGCCCGTTTGTCTCGTTTGAACATGTGCCGTTTGCCATGGAGGAGGTGCTGTTTGACCCCCAGACCTCGGGAGGGCTTTTGATTGCGGCTGCGCCGGGGGATGCGGAGCGCCTGCTGGAGGAGCTGCGTCAGGCGGGGCTTCCGGCGGAGCTTGTGGGAGAAATTATCCCAAGGGAACAGACGGAAATTTATGTGATTGGAAAGGAAGAAAGGAAATGATAACGGTAAACGCATTGGGAGATACCTGCCCGATTCCGGTGGTGAAGGCGAAAAACGCGATCCGGGAGTTAAACGGCGCCGGTCAGGTGGAGGTATTGGTTGACAATGAAATCGCGGTGCAGAATCTGAAAAAGCTCGCGGAGCAAAAGGGCTACGGTTTCAGCGGGCAGCAGCTGGAGGCCCGGAAATACAGGGTTTTGTTTACGGTGGAGGAAAACGGCGTCCTGGAAAATCAGGTGCAGGAGCCCGAAGCGGCACAGGAGTCCTGCACCTGCGGGAACAGGCGCAATGTGGTTGTCGCGGTTTCATCTTCCCGGATGGGCGAGGGGGACGAACAGCTTGGAAACACCCTGATGAAAGCGTTTCTTTACGCTTTGACCCAGCAGGACGAGCTGCCGCAGACGATTCTTTTTTATAACGGCGGAGCGAGGCTGACCTGTGAGGATTCCCCGGCGATTGAGGATTTAAAGCAGCTGGAGAGTGAGGGGGTTGAGATTTTAACCTGCGGAACCTGTCTGGATTACTATGGCTTAAAGGAGCAGCTTCGGGTCGGAGGCGTCACGAATATGTATGTGATAGCTGAAAAAATGACACAGGCCGAGGTTCTGGTAAAGCCATGATTTATCTTGACAATGCCGCAACCTCCTTTTATCGTCCGCCCGGGGTGGAGCGCGCGGTTGTGGAAGCCCTCCGTACGCTCGGAAATTCCGGCAGGGGAGCGCACGAGCCGACCCTTGGGGCCTCCCGGCTGATTTACGGGGCCAGGGAGCAGCTTGCGCGCCTGTTCCACGCGCCGGACGCTTCGCGGATTGCGTTTACCTGCAATGCGACGGAGGCGTTGAATACGGCTCTTTTGGGGCTGTTTTCGCCGGGGGACCATATCATTACAACGGTCAGTGAACACAATTCCGTCTTGCGGCCGCTCTATGAAATGGAGGGGCGCGGCATAGCGGTGACACATCTTGCCGTGGATGAAGCGGGGCGGCTTTTGTATGATAAACTGGAGGAAAGCCGGACGGAGCACACACGGGCGGTTGTCGTCACGCATGCCTCCAACCTGACCGGAAATGTTACGGATTTGGGCCGGGTGTCGGAGTTTGCCGGGAAATACGGTCTGCTGCTGATTGTCGATGCGGCGCAGACGGCGGGGGTTTTGCCCATTGATGTGGAAAAGTATAACATCGACGTGCTTTGCTTTACCGGACACAAGGGACTGATGGGGCCGCAGGGAACAGGAGGGCTTTATGTGCGGCCGGGACTGTCCGTCCGTCCGCTAAAGACGGGGGGAAGCGGGAGCCACAGCTATGATCGGCATCATCCTTCGGTGATGCCCGAAGCGCTGGAGGCCGGGACCTTAAACGGTCACGGAATCGCGGGGCTTTCGGCGGCGCTTTCGTTTATCGAGGAGGCGGGGGTGACAGAGCTGCATGAAAAAGCGCTCGGGCTTGCCCGCCGATTTGCCGAGGGCGCGGGCAATATCCGGGGCGTGCGGCTGTACGGCGATTACGCGGCGGCAGAACGCGCGGCCATCGTGACGCTCAATATCGGCGGAGAGGATTCCGCAGCGGTCTGCGACTGGCTCTGGGAGCATTACGGTATCTGTGTCCGCGGCGGCGCGCACTGTGCACCGCTTCTGCACCGGGCACTGAAAACCGGGACGCAGGGAGCCGTCCGGTTCAGCTTTTCCTGTTATAATACGAAGGAGGAGGTAGAGGTTGCGCTTCGGGCGGTGCGAAAGCTTTCAGAGTAGAGGCTTTTCGCAGTGTTTTGGCGGGATGGTACAGGGATGAGAGAAAAAAGAGAGTATATCCTTCTGACATTTCAGACGACATCGGAGGCGATGGCGATGGAGCGCTACTGCGGGAAGCGGGAAATTCCGGGAAGGCTGATTCCTGTCCCGGGCGAGGTGTCCGCGGGATGCGGACTGGCCTGGAGGATACCGGCGGAGGAATTTCCGGTATATGAAACGGCGATTCGGGATTCCGGGATTTTACCCGAGAATCGGGTGCGGCTGCGTTTGTAGCGGCCGTGCGCAGTAAGCGGAAAATAAATGGGAAAAAACGGGGGAAACTATGAAAAAGGATGCGCTTATCATTGTGCGCGGCGGGGGTGACCTTGCCACGGGAACGATTCACCGTCTCTGGTCGGCGGGCTTTCGGGTTCTGGTGCTGGAGGCACCGCGTCCGGCGGCAATCCGCAGGCAGGCGGCAGTCTGTGAGGCGGTGTATGAAAAATCCACGGTTGTGGAGGGCATGGAGGCGGTTTTGATCTGCAAAGCCGCGGAAGCGGAGGAAGTTATTACCTCCGGCAGGGTTCCGGTACTCGTTGACCCCGATGGGGAGAGCATTATCGCGTTAAAGCCTGCGGCTGTGGTGGACGCGATTCTCGCGAAAAGAAATCTCGGGACAAACCGCAGGATGGCACCGCTTACGATTGCCCTGGGGCCGGGCTTTACGGCGGGCGCTGACGTGGATGTCGTGATTGAAACCATGCGGGGACATAATCTCGGGCGCGTCATCAGGGCGGGCTCGGCGCAGCCGAATACCGGGATTCCCGGAAATATCGGAGGCTATACGTCGGAGCGTGTACTGCATGCCCCGGCGGCGGGCATATTTTACGGTGTCCGGCAGATTGGGGACATCGTTGCCGCGGGAGAGGAAATCGCTTTTATCGCACCGGTGTGCGAGACGGAGACGGAGGAAAAAATGTCTGCCGCCGCGCCCGTGTGCGGCGTGCAATGCGCGGAAAAAGTATCCGTGACATCATCGATTTCCGGCGTTTTGCGCGGACTGCTCCGCGACGGCTATCCGGTTACGGCGGGCTTTAAGGTTGCGGACATTGACCCCCGGAGGGAAGAACGGAAAAATTGCTTTACCATATCGGACAAGGCGCGGTGCATCGCGGGAGGCGTGCTGGAGGCTGTCTGCGCGGAACTGTGCCGGAATAGAAGGGAGCGTATCGGTGATGAAGCTTGTAAAAACAGAGGACGCGGTGGGGCAGGTGCTCTGCCATGATATTACACAGATTATTCCGGGAGTGACGAAAGGGCCGGTATTTCGGAAGGGGCATGTAATTACCGAGGAGGACATTCCGGTACTGCTCAGTGTCGGAAAAGAAAACCTTTATATATGGGAAAAGGACGAAGCAAAGCTCCATGAAAACGAGGCGGCGCAGATACTCTGCGAGATGTGCCGCAATGAGCATATGCACCCTTCTGAGGTCAGCGAGGGAAAAATAGAGCTGTTTGCAGACTGTGACGGTCTTTTTAAGGTGAACCGGGAAGTCCTGCGCAGGGTGAATGGCTTCGGTGAGCTGATGATTGCGTCAAGGCACGGGAACACGCCGGTAAGACAGGGAGATAAGCTTGCGGGAATGAGGATCATCCCGCTTGTCATTGAAAAGGAAAAAATGGAGCGGGCCAGGGCGCTTTGCGGCGGCAGGCCTCTGTTCGAACTGAAAAAATACCAACGGAAGAAGGCGGCAATTCTGACGACGGGCAGCGAGGTATACCACGGGAGAATCAGGGACAGCTTTACCCCTGTGGTACGGGAAAAGCTGGAGGAGTACGGTATCGAGGTCATCTTTCATGAAATATTTGATGACAGCCACGAAAGGATTACGGAGGGCTGCCATCGGGCGCTTGCGGCCGGCGCGGATTTGATTCTCTGCACCGGCGGTATGAGCGTGGATCCGGATGACAGGACGCCGCTTGCGATCAAAAATACCGGGGCAAAGATTGTCTCCTACGGCGCTCCTGCGCTGCCCGGAGCGATGTTTCTTCTTTCCTATTATAAGGACGATATTCCGATCGTCGGACTGCCGGGGTGTGTCATGTATGCAAAACGCACGATATTTGATTTGGCGCTGCCGCGCCTTGCGGCGGATGACCGTATCACGGCGGAGGAGCTTGCAGCGCTTGGTGAGGGCGGACTCTGCCTGAACTGCCCGCAATGTACATTCCCGAACTGCGGTTTTGGGAAGGGCTGGTAGCGGAAGATGAAGGACGGATTTGGAAGAAACATTGATTATATGCGGATTTCAGTGACGGATCGCTGTAATCTGCACTGTCGCTATTGCAGCCCCGGGAATATCGCCGGGACAAAGGAGACAGAGCTTTTGACCTTTCGGGAAATCGTAAGGGTCGTGGAGGCGGGCGTGCAGCTTGGAATCACGCATTACCGGGTGACCGGCGGCGAACCTCTGGTACGGCGGGACTGTCCCGAACTGATTCGGCAGATGCGGCATACGCCGGGCGTGGAGTCGGTCGGCATGACGACAAACGGCGTGCTGCTTGCCGATTTTGCCGGACAGCTTGCCGACGCGGGGCTTGACAGCGTCAACGTGAGTCTGGATACGATGGATGAGAACGAATTTGAGCGGCTTACCGGAAGTAAAAGCCTGTCAAACGTGCTTGAGGGCATACAGGCGGCAAAAGAGCGGGGGCTTGCGGTAAAGCTCAACACGGTCAACCGCGGGGAAACAGACTGGCGGCCGATCGCAGCCTACGCTATGGAGCAGGGGCTTTTGGTGCGTTTTATCGAGATGATGCCGATTGGTTACGGAAAAACCGAGCCGTGCAGGCCAAACGACGCGCTGCTGGAGGAAATGAAGGAGAGCTTCGGGCAGCCCGAGCGTCTGCGGCAGCGGTTTGGGGACGGACCGGCGGAGTATTACCGTTTTCCGGGTGCAGGCGTCACCGTCGGCTTTATCAGCGCTATGCATCATAAATTCTGTGAGGACTGCAACCGCGTGCGCCTGACTTCTCAGGGGAGCTTAAAGCTGTGCCTCTGCTACGGGGAGGGCGTTGATTTGAGGGAGGTTCTGCGGATACCCGGCAGGGAGCTTTTACCCGTGATGCGGGAGGCAATCCGCAATAAACCCAGGGAGCATTGCTTCGGAAATTTCGCACAGATGACCGAGACACGGGCAATGGCGGAAATCGGCGGATGACTGCCGGAAAGAAAATGGCAGAGTGAAAATACACAAAAACGGAGTGTCAGACGACATGGGAGTAGTGAAAGGAATTTGTATCAGCGAAAAAAGGGGAACGGAAAAGTACGAGGTCGAGAAGGCGGAATTTGTCAGGGACTGGGGCATTTTGGGCGATGCCCATGCAGGAAACTGGCACAGGCAGGTCAGCCTTTTATCCTATGAGCAAATCGAGGTCTTCCGGGCCCGCGGCGCGCAGGCGGCGTTCGGGGCGTTCGGGGAAAACCTGATTGTGGAGGGCTTTGATTTTAAGACGCTTCCACCGGGAACAAGGCTTCGCTGCGGCGGGGTGCTGCTGGAAATCACGCAGATTGGAAAGGAGTGCCATTCGCATTGCCGGATTTATCAGACGATGGGGGATTGCATTATGCCGCGCGAGGGCGTGTTTGCCGTTGTGCGCGAGGGCGGCGTTATTTCCAGGGGGGACAGTCTGGTGCTGGTTCCGTAGGCATTTCCCTTGGAAAAATGTCTCGGATTTGAGACATCAGTTTTCCGAAAGAGAGGAAAAGGGTGCGATGAGGGAATTATTTGAGGCTTTAGGGCGGCAGCTTGAGAAAAATGAGGACTGTATGCTTGTCGCAATCATCGAGGGCAGCGGTTCGACACCGAGGGGCGCGGGAGCTTATATGGTTGTCGGCAGCGAGGGGCGGCGCTATGGAACCGTCGGCGGCGGGAATTTGGAATATCAGGCCATTTTGACCGCGCAAAGGCTGCTGAAAGAGAAAAAAAGCTGTCTGCGTGAATATCAGCTCGGAGCGGACAAGGCGGCGGAGCTTGGCATGGTCTGCGGCGGTCAGGCGAAGCTGCTGTTTTATTTTGTGGACGCGCGGGAGGAAAAGGAGCGCGAGTGGGTGAGGGACGGACTTGCGGCAGGTGCGGAGCACCGGCCGTATTGGCTGCTTTTGCCTCTGGAGGACGGCAGGGCGCAGATTCTTTCGGAGCTTTCGGCAAAGGCGCGCCGCACGACAATCATGCGGGACGGAAACGCATATTATGCGGAGCAGTTCTGCTATGACGGTACGGTTTATCTGTTTGGCGGCGGACATCTCGCGCAGGAGCTTACACCGCTTTTGTCCCATCTTGGTTTCTGGTGCGTTGTGGTCGATGACCGGGAGGAATTTACCAGGCCACAGCTGTTTCCGGGGGCATGGCGTGTACTTTTGGCGGATTTTGCCTCACTGGAGAAAACGCTTACCGTCCGGCGCGAGGATTATATCGCGGTGATGACGAGGGGGCATTTGTGCGATACGGAGGTGGAACGCTTTGTGCTGAAAACCGAAGCGTCGTACATCGGCGTTGTGGGGAGCCGCAAAAAGGCGGCGTTTGTCAGGGAGAAGCTTGCGGCGGAGGGCTATACCAAAGAGCAGCTTGACCGGGTTATCACGCCGATCGGACTGTCCATCGGCAGCGAGACTCCGGCGGAAATCGCGGTCAGCATCGCGGCGCAGCTCATTGCTTTCCGTGCGGCGAAGGATAGAACATAACATCGGAGGAAGAAGTTTGAAACAAATAAGTGAAAGACAGCCAAGAAATAAAGGGCATAGCAAGTAAGCCATCTTTCGGTGGCTAAAAATAAAATATAGACGCAACACCTAATCAGGTAATCGGAACAGC
>CALWHT010000007.1 GCA_944380515.1 uncultured Roseburia sp. | reverse complement strand
TACCTACAATCTGAGAGGACGGCGTTACAAGCGGCGGCTCGCCAAGGTCCTTGCGCACCCGCGGAACCTCCGCGAGCACTTCCTCGAATTTATCTTCCTTGCCCTGCTCCTTTAACTGGGAAAGCAGGTTGGATAACATACCGCCCGGCACCTGATACAGCAGCGTCTTGATATTTACACCCAATACCTTGGGGTTCATAAGACCGCTCTCAAGCGCTTCCTCTCTCATCGGACGGAAATAATCCGCAATTTCCGCCAGCTTGTTCTGGTCAAGCCCGGTATCAAACTCTGTTCCCTTAAACGCCTCTACCATCACTTCGGTTGCCGGCTGTGAAGTACCGAGCGCAAACGGCGACATCGCCGTGTCGATGATGTCGCAGCCCGCTTCGACCGCTTTCATATAGGTCATGGAAGCAACGCCGGAGGTATAATGTGTATGAAGCTCAATCGGAAGCTTCGTGGAAGCCTTCAGCGCACGTACCAGCTCATCCGCTTTCTGCGGCACTAAAAGTCCCGCCATATCCTTGATACAGATGGAGTCCGCACCCATATCCTCGACACGCTTTGCCATATCCGTCCAGTAATCAAGCGTATATGCATCTCCCAGCGTATAGGACAGCGCTACCTGTGCATGTCCCTTTTCCTTATTACATGCGGTAACTGCTGTCTGGAGATTACGCAAATCATTCAGACAGTCAAAAATACGGATAATATCGATTCCGTTCGCAATGGATTTCTGTACAAAATACTCCACCACGTCATCGGCATACGGACGGTAACCGAGAATATTCTGTCCGCGGAACAGCATCTGAAGCTTGGTCTTCTTAAATCCGTCCCTCAGCTTGCGGAGACGGTCCCAGGGATCTTCCTTCAGGAAACGAAGGCACGCGTCAAAGGTAGCGCCTCCCCAGCACTCAACCGCATGAAATCCTGCCTGATCCATCTTGTCTACGATCGGCAGCATCTGCTCTGTTGTCATTCTTGTTGCAATCAGCGACTGGTGTGCGTCACGCAGAACCGTCTCTGTTATTTTTAAAGGTTTTTTTACCGCTTCTGACATACGTCCATTCCTCCTATTGAATTCCAAAGATAGCCATAAATACGCCGGCCGCTACCGCGGTACCGATAACTCCGGCAACGTTCGGTCCCATTGCATGCATCAGCAAAAAGTTCGTGGGGTCTTCCTCTGCTCCGACCTTCTGAGAAACGCGGGCTGCCATCGGAACGGCAGATACACCGGCGGAACCAATCAGAGGATTGATTTTGCCCTTTGTAATGAAGCAAAGCAACTTACCGAACAATACGCCGGCCGCCGTACCGAAGATAAAGGCAATCAGTCCCAGCGCAACAATCTTTAATGTCGTGGCATTCAAAAACGCCTCCGCACTCGTGGATGCTCCTACCGAAGTACCCAGCAGAATTACTACGATGTACATTAATGCGTTGGACGCCGTCTCCGATAACTGACGTACCACGCCGCACTCACGGAACAGGTTTCCGAGCATCAGCATACCAACCAGCGGCGCCGTCGTCGGCAGGATCAGACAAACCACAATCGTTACAATAATTGGGAACAGAATTTTCTCCAGCTTAGAAACCGGCCGTAAATTCTCCATTTTAATGGCACGTTCTTTTTTGGTGGTAAATAATTTCATAACCGGCGGCTGGATAATCGGAACCAGCGCCATGTAGGAATAGGCCGCCACCGCAATCGGTCCCATCAGTCCGGATTGTCCCAGCTTTCCGGCAAGGAAAATAGAGGTCGGCCCGTCCGCTCCGCCGATAATGGATACCGCAGCGGCAGACTTATCGTTGAAGCCCATCAAAATTGCAAGGAAATACGCACCGAAAATTCCGAACTGTGCCGCAGCTCCCAGCAGGAAGCTGATTGGGTTTGCAATCAGAGGACCGAAGTCTGTCATCGCTCCGACCCCAAGGAAAATCAGAGACGGGAAGATTGACCATTCATCCAGTGTGTAGAAATAGTAGAATAAACCACCCACTCCGTTGCTCGTCTGCTCCGGGCTTGCGAAAATATCAGGATAGATATTTACCAGCAGCATACCAAAAGCAATCGGAACAAGAAGCAGCGGCTCAAACCCCTTGGCAATCGCCAGATACAGGAAAACACATGCGACAAGAATCATCACGAAGTTTCCCCATGTCAGATTGAAAAAGGCGGTCTGCTGCAGGAGGTTTCCCATTGTTTCCGTAAAATAACTCATTGTTATCCTCCTAAATTAGTTGTTTAAAGTTGCAAGTAATGCGCCTGCTTCTACCGAATCTCCGACAGCCACGTCGATGCTGGCAACAGTTCCATCCTCGGTAGCAACCACCGGCGTCTCCATTTTCATGATTTCCAGAATCAGAAGGGTATCGCCTCTCTTTACCGAATCGCCTACTGAAGACTCGATTTTAAATACCTTTCCTGCTGCGCCCGCTTCGATTTTTACATTGCCCGCGCCCGCTGCCGGAGCCGGAGCTGCTTTGGGAGCCGCAGCCGGAACTGCCGCACGTCTCGGTGCCGGAGCAACCGGTGCGCTCACCGCGCCGTTTTCCTCTACGGTAACATCATAAACATTTCCATTTACGGTAATTGTATAGCTTTTCATTGAATTGTCCTCCTAAACTATATTTCAGCAATTTCTCTGTTCCTGTCTCCGCGAAGCCAGACGGCTGCGGTTTCTTATCTTCTGTGAATGGAGCGCACGACAAAGCCGTCGGCAGAGGTTCCCTCACTTGCCGCAATCGCTGCCGTAATGACTGCCACCAGCTCCAAATCGTCGACAAGCTGCTGCTCCTCACGCTGTTCCATCTGCGTTACAACCGTACTGTCCGCGGTCTCTTCTCCGCTGTCCTTCTTCTTATTCTGAACAACGGAAATAAATCTGAAGCAGTAAATAATCAGACTGATTAAAATTAATACGATAAATACGGTTCCCATACCCATCAGCGTATTGAGCGCCGCATTTTCCATCTTTTCTCCGAGCGTATAGACGAGATCCGCATTGGCATCCATCAATTCCGGCTGTTCGGACTCATAATTGTACTCATAAACATAGGTCACAACAACATCCCTGCCCGGATATTTTACAATCTGCTCTGTCGTCACCGTATCCTGCGCTTTCGTTACGGTAAATTCACCCATACCCTGATATGCGCCCAAATCGGCAACCGTCCCATCCCAGGAGGCAAGCAGTTCAACAATTACATCTCCGCCATAGGAATTGATGTACTCTCTTTCATCATCCGTCATGGCGACCAGCGTGGAAATATCCTGCTCCATACCGTCCTTAAGATCCGAATAACTCATGCCGAAATATTCCGCGTCCGCAGGGTCCGTTCCGCATGCTGTCATTGCCAGAACCATAAAGCAAAGACAAAGCATAAGAGATAATTTTTTCTTCATAACTTCACCTTTCTATTTTGTTCCATGTTTCTTGTCCGGTACGCCTGCACATTTTGTATATAATAATTCAAACGCTGCAACAAGGTATTTTCTCGTATCTGCCGGATCCAGAATCAAATCCACGTAACCTCTCCTTGCTGCCGTCTGCACGCTTGACTGCAGTGCGTCGTACTCCTTCGCCTTTTCGTCAAGCTTGTCCGCAGACGCGTCCGCATACATAATCTTTGCGGCAAGCTCCGCATCCATCATGCCGACCTTTGCATTCGTCCACGCATAGACGAAATCAGCGCCGATGGATTTTGAGTTCATTGCCACGTACGCGCTGCCGTATGCCTCCCCGACAATCAGATTTACCTTCGGGCAGTCCGCCTCCGCGAACGCCATCGTCATGCGGGCAAGCGCCTTTGCGAGATTCTTTTCGGAACACATGCTGGCCTGGAAGCCCGCAACATTCGTAAGGGACAATACCGGGATTCCGAACGCGTCACAGAAGCGTACAAACTCCGCAGCCTTATTGCAGCCTCTTGCGGTAAGCGCCGCGTCAAAGGTTTCTGTTTTTGTTCCCTCCGCGTCATAAACCTCCGTGCAGTTTGCCACCGCACCTACGGTCATTCCGTTTAACTTGATAAATCCGGTTACCATATTTTTGGCATATCCGGCTTTTGTCTCAAAGAAATCATGCCCGTCCGAAATCTCTGCGAGCAGATATCTGGGATCGCCTTTCATCCCTTCCATATTTTCACACGCACGGTTTAAATCATCCATGCACTCGGCGGTATAAACGTCACCTTCATTATTTAAAGGCAGCATCGCGACAAGCCGGCGAATCTGAGCGATAATCTCATCCTCGCTTCCGACTGCGTCAATACAGCCGTTCTCTGCACCCTGGAATTCTGCGGACGATGTGTCGCATTTATCAATGCGGTTGCCCTCAATCGCATTCGGGGAATTGATGAACATCTTTGCTTTTGTGTTCTCCATAAAAGAAAAATCAGACAACGCCGGCACAACCGCGAGGCCGCCGCCGCAATTTCCGAAAACCGCTGAGATCTGCGGGATTACACCGGAAGCCTGTGCTTCCTTCGCGTAAATCTTTCCAAACCCGTCCAGCGCATCCACGGACTCCTGAAGACGCATACCCGCGCAGTCAATAAAGCCGATGACCGGCGCTCCCATCTTCATCGCCATATCATAAATCGATGCAATCTTTTTCGCATGCATCTCTCCGATGGTTCCGTTTAAAACGGCTGCGTCCTGGCTGTATACAAATACCAGATTGCCGTCGACCAGTCCGTGACCGGTAATTACACCATCGGATGGCGTATCTGTGTCCGCAAGATTGAAATCCGTATTTCTTGCTGTTACGAGAGAACCGATTTCCATGAAACTGTTCTCGTCGACTAACTTGGTAATACGCTGCATTGCCAAGCTATCATTACTACTATTCATCCTTTTGCCCTCCATCTATAAAGTTGTTGCCGTATCTAAGATACGGCTTATAGTGGCGTCATCGTCTTAAAAAATCAACAAATTCCGCTATGGTAAAGTATAGTTTATTTTTACCAATTTTTCAAGTAAATTGTTAATTCTTTGACGCATTTTTTACGAGCTCTGAAATGGCAGAAATCCGCCTGGATCCCCTTAAATCCATAACAACTCCAGCACTCTTTGGGCGCACCAGACAAAATCGATTTCCGCCACGGTATCCGCCGCCGTGATCCTGCACTCCCGCACAATTTCATCCCCAAGCGTATAGGTAATTCTGCCGATATAATCTCCCTGCTGCACCGGAGCGTACAGCCGGTCCGACAATTCATAGTTGACCTCAATCTGCTCTCCGCTGTCGAGCAGCAGCGCATCCGGCCCGTCGGCCTCCGACACAATCTGTTCCACCTGCGTCGCACCGCCGATTCTTTCACTTTGCCCGTTTATCACAGACACCGGGGTAAGCCTGGAAGCGTCCAGCTCTATTTCCGTCAGATTCACCTTTTTAAAATTGTCCAGGCCGTAATTCATCAGCTTTTTGGTATCCGACCATTTATATGTCTTGTTGTTCGGCCAACCGCAGGCCAGCAGCGCCACGATATAGGTTCTGTCATCCCTGGTGAGGGAGCCGACATAGCAGTAACCGGCTGTCCCGGTAAAGCCTGTTTTTCCCGACAGTGCGCCCTCCATCATCTGCAAAAACGCATTATGGTTGTAACAGCTGTAGCTGCTGCCGCCGTCCAAATCGGAAAAGCTGTATTGGCTGGTCCCGGTAATCGTAAGAAATTCCGGAGATTTCGGAGAATTTTTGATACAGTAGCGCATAATCAGCGCAAGATCCGCAGCCGTGGTATGATGAAAGCCATTTTCGTCCTGGGCGTCCAGTCCGTTCGGCGTGATAAAGTAAGTGTCCGTACATCCAAGCTCCCGCGCCTTGTCATTCATCATGGCAGCAAAGCCCTCCGTTGTCCCCGCGATGTGCTCCGCGATTGCCACGGCGCAGTCGTTGAAGGATTCCAGCATCAGCGCATAAAGCAAATCTTTCATAAAAAACCGCTGTCCCTCCCGCATGCCGAGATGCACCTTCGGCTGCGAGGCCGCAAGGGCGCTCGCCGTGACCTCACTCTCCAGATCGCAGTTTTCCAGCGCAAGAATACAGGTTAAGATTTTTGTGGTGCTGGCATTTGCCAGCGCCTCATAGCCGTTCTTTTCATAGAGAATCCGTCCGGAGTCCGCATCCATCAGCACGGCAGACTTTGCATAAAGAGAATTTTTATCCGGCGCACCCGCACCTTCTGTCTCTGCCGGAACCAATTCTCTGACATTTATTTCCGCCGCCGCAATTTGGGCGTGATTGCAAACCATCAAAACAGCTACCAGTAACCCCGCAACAATCTTTTTTAACATAAGACTCCACAAAAAACGTTTCACAAATCTATATGCCCGGCAATAAAAAAAATGCATAGGAAACCGGTTCAAACATCCAGTTTCATATGCATTTCCGCCTCCGCTTCCTGTTTAAATTCCTCGACCTGCACCGGATTTAAAACCGGAAGCTCCTCGATAGAGTGTACGCCAAAACTCCTTAAAAATTCCTCCGTCGTTCCAAACAGCAGCGGTCTGCCCGGGGCGTCCAGCCTTCCAAGCTCACAGACCAGGTTATATTCCACCAGTTTATTGACCGCATGGTCACAGGAAACCCCTCGTATTTTTTCTATCTCCACCTTGGTAATGGGCTGCTTATAGGCGATAATGGAGAGTGTCTCCATCAGCACGTCCGTGAGCACATGTTTTTTCGGCTGCTTTGCGATACGGATCAGATATTCATACATTTCACTTTTCGTACACATTTGATAGGAGCCGTCCAGCTCTATAATCTGAAGCCCGGTATCGTCCTGCTCATAGCGCTTTATCATGCCGTCAAGAATTTCTTTTGTTTTATCCCTCTCCAGCTCTAAAGCTCCCGCGATTTTTTCCAGCTCTACGGATTCTCCCATCGTAAAAAGAATTGCCTCTATGGCCGCCTCATATTTTTTTTCTCCCATTCGACCGCCTCTCTCAGCCCTCAGGCTACAATTTTGGATTGAATATGTATATCGTCAAAGGTATGCTCCTGTGAAATAAAAATCTTTCCCATTTTCATCAGCTCAAGAACCGCAAGAAAGGTAACGATCACTTCCATCTTGCCGCACTGTGCCATCAGAAGCTGGTAAAAGCTGAACTGCCCGTGTTCCCTTGCGTATTCCTCCACATATGCCATCTTATCGGAGAGCGACACTTCCTCCTTCTCGATTCTGCCGAATTTGGAGCGCACAGGGTCAATTTTATCCGCCTGCTTTTTCATCACCGACTGGAAAACCGCATTTAGCTTTGCAAGCGTCACGCCCGACATCAGCTCCGATACATCCACCGGCTGTTCATAAGCCAAAACCTCCGGCGGAATCGTGGGCTCTTTAAATAATACCCGCTCCGCATCCACCTGGCGGTCGCGCAGCTCATAAGCCATGCACTTGTACATCTTATATTCCAAAAGCTGGCGCACCAGCTCCGCCCTCGGGTCTTCCTCCTCCTCGTCCTCCTTCTCCGGCGCGGGAAGCAGCATTCGGGACTTGATATCAATCAGGGTCGCCGCCATCACCAGAAATTCGCTCATTACGTTCAAATCCTGCCGCTTCATCTCGGCAATATATTCCATATACTGCGCCGTAATTTCCACGATGGGGATGTCATATATATTTACCTTATTTTTTTCCAGCAGGTGCAAAAGCAGGTCCAACGGGCCCTCAAACACCTGCAGCTTGACTGTCATATCCATTCTATGCCCTCTGCATTTTTACTCTCGATTATTGATTTTACCCCGTCTTCCCGCAAAATTCAAGATTTTTATGCATAAAGTACATGCAGCCCCGTTAGAATGAATTATAATCGAACTTCCCGGAGGCATTTCCATGAAACTGTTTGTTTCCATGCTGCTTAGCCTTACTCTCACACTCTCCTCCATCAGTACAGGTACGGAGGGCAATACCGCCGACTTAGACGTATCCGCTCCCAGCGTCCTGCTCATGGAGGCCTCTACCGGCGCCGTTATCTATGAGAAAAATTCCCATGAAGTCCGACATCCGGCAAGCATCACAAAAATTATGACACTGATTTTGATTTTTGACGCGCTCGCGGCAAAACAGATTTCTCTTACCGACACGGTCACCGTTTCGGAATATGCAGCCAGTATGGGCGGTTCCCAGGTCTTTTTGGAGCCGGGCGAGACCCAGACCGTCGAGACCATGATCAAATGTATCAGCATTGCCAGCGCCAACGACGCCTGCGTCGCCATGGCTGAGCTGATTTCCGGCTCCGAGTCGGAATTTGTACGCCAGATGAACGAGCGTGCCAGGAGACTCGGCATGAACGATACCTCCTTTGTAAACTGCTGCGGACTGGATACGGACGGTCATATGACCAGCGCCTATGATGTTGCACTGATGTCCCGGGAGCTTACGACAAAGTATCCGCAGATTCATGACTACTGTACCATCTGGATGGAAAATATCACCCATGTCACCGCGAAGGGTTCCTCGGAATTCGGGCTTACCAATACCAACAAGCTCATCAAGCAGTATCCGTACGCCACCGGTTTAAAGACCGGCTCCACCAATCTCGCAAAATACTGTGTTTCCGCCACAGCCGAAAAAGACGGCATGAAGCTGATTGCCGTCGTCATGGGCGCGCCTGATTACAAGGTTCGTTTTTCGGATGCGACGACGCTGTTGAATTATGGTTTCGGGAAATGCCGGGTCTATTCTGATTTGAATGAAGATAAGCTGACTGCGGTCAAAGTAGAAAAAGGCATCGCCGAATATGCCAATCTTACCTATCAGGGGCCTTTTCAGTACATGACCACCGATGGCACCGACCTGTCCGGCATTACAAAAACACTTGAGCTGCCCGAGACAGTCACCGCCCCGGTGGAGAAAGGCGAGGTTGCCGGGCGTGCCGTATATACCCTGAACGGCAAAGAAGTCGGCAGCGTCGACATTCTTTATGCCGACAGTGTCGCTGCCGCTGCCTACAAGGATTACTTCCGGCGTGCTCTCCTGTTTTTCCTTATATAGAACTGTATTCCGCAGCCTCCCATCCGGCTATAGAAGCGGTGCAAAGAGCCGCATCAGGCTCTGTATCATCCGGACTGCCAGAGGGCGCTCCCGGCAAAACTGCACGGTAATTTCCTCCGAGGCCGCAAAGGTTTCAAGGCAGTCCTCCTTTACCTGCATGACCGCCCGGGAGCGGTACATCCAGATACCGCATTCAAAATGAAGAAACAGGCTGCGGAAGTCCAGATTCACGCTGCCGACCGTTGCAATCTCATCATCGCAGACAAAGCATTTGGCATGAAGGAATCCCGGTGTATACTGGAAAATTCTCACGCCGTTGCGCAGCAGCGGTTCATAGTAGGACTGCGTCAGGAGATAAACCATTTTTTTATCCGGAATCCCGGGCGTTACAATCCGCACGTCCACTCCCTGCTTGGCGGCGTTGGAAAGGCAGATGAGCATCTCATGGTCGATGATCAGATACGGCGTAAAAATATAAACATAGTTCTTTGCCTTATTTATCATGTTCAGATATATGTTTTCCCCGACGTTTTCATGGTCCAGCGGACTGTCTCCGTAAGGCTGGACGAAACCGTCGTTTTCAAACGCCTGCTTTTGGTGGACGGAAGGGATAAAACGGCTGTAATCCTCACTGGAACGGTTGATATAATTCCACATTTCAAGGAACATCACAGTGAGGCTTAAAACCGCCTCACCCTCGATGCGCACGCCGGTATCCTTCCAGTATCCGAATCGACTGGCTTTATTGATGTACTCGTCGGCCAGATTGATTCCTCCGGTAAAGCCGATATAGCCGTCCACCACAAAGATTTTACGGTGATCCCGGTTGTTCATCACCACAGAAATCAATGGCCGGAACGGATTGAAGGTGACACAGGAAATTCCCCGCTCCCGCAAACGCTTATAATACCGGGACGGCACCTTGCTGATGGAGCCGACATCATCATAAATCAGGCGCACGTCCACGCCCTCCTTCGCTTTTTCCTCGAGGATTTCCACAATGGACTCAAACATATAGCCTTCCTCGATGATAAAGTATTCCATAAAAATAAAGTGCTCTGCTCCCCGCAGCGCCTCCAGCATATCCGGGAACATATCCTCCCCGCATTTATAATATTTTGTTTCCGTACTCTTATATAGAGGAAATCCCGCCCATTCATCAATATAGTCCGACTGGCGGTATGCGCAAATATTCTCATTTTTTAAGGCTTCCTTTGCTTCCCCGTCCTGCTTTAACAGCTTTTCTACTTCCTCGTTGACGGCATCCATGCTTTTTCTGGTCCATTTGGTGAGACCGGAGCGCCCAAACAAAAAATATACCAGCAGGCCGAACACCGGGGAAAGCAGAATCAAAAAGGTCCAGGAGAGCTTATTGACCGGGTTTATCCACTTATTGACAATCACCAGCACGACGATAATCGCTATCGCGCGAATAATCAGATTGACATAGGTAAATTTGTAGCTGAGCTGCCATAGCACCAAAAACAGCCACAATACCTGGAACAAAATTGCAAAACCAATTACAAACACTCTGCCGAAGATTACATTCAATATTTTTTTCATGTGTATCTCTCCCCTCATGCGGTTTATTGTAATCAGTTTTCCGTGAAAAGTCAACGCACCAAATTGTCCACATGTATCATTCCCCATCCGGTTTTTCCGAGCTGTTCTCCCCTCGGATAGGCTCTCTCGTAAAGACGCAGCTTCATCTCGGCCGGAGAAAACTGCGGATACCGCTCAAACGCAAGGGCAAGCGCTCCCGCCACGACCGGAGCGGCCATCGAGGTACCGCTCTTTGTCTGGTACCCTTTCGCGTCACGGCAGCAGCTTGTAATATTGGTTCCGGGCGCAAGGATTTCCGGCTTCACGATACAGCATTCCGTCGGCCCGCGTCCGCTGTATCCTTTGGCAAGCCCCTTCCTTCCGGCCTCATATACCTCATCGTCGCTGCTGCCCACGGTCAGTACTTTCCTGGAAATACCCGGAATTGTCACCGAATTTTCCCTCGGTCCGTGATTGCCCGCCGCCGCTACCACCATAATACCGTCATCCCACAATGCGTCAATGGCCGCTAACAGCTTTCTCTGCTCTCCCCGTCCTGCACCGGGAAGCATTCCGACCGAGATATTTAAAATCCGGACACCGTAATGTTTCCATTCGCCGCGCAGCCATTCGATTGCTTCCAGAACCTTTTCCGTGTTTCCATTTCCCTGCTCATCCAAAACCTTCAGCATCAGAAGCTGCGCTTTCGGAGCGATTCCGCTGTAAATGCGGATTCCCTGCCTGCCGCCTGTGGCATAGCCCGCCGACATCATGCCGTTGCCCGCGATAATGCCGGATACATGGGTTCCGTGTTGCAAACACGACATTAAAAGTTCCAATGAATGATGATGTCTTGTCGTTCTGCTTCTTTGTCCTTTTCCCCGATTTCGATGTAATCAATAAAATCATTCACAATTTCATGCGTAAGTTTCGAATAATCCGTATATCTTTTTACGATTTCCAACGCACTCTTTTGTGACTTTCTTTCCATCTCACGAAGCTCCAGTTCTTCCGCAAGCTCTTTCCTCGCGTCGTTTAATCTGCATAGCTCGGTATCAAATTTATCCTTTAGCTGGCAAAACATATCATAGGAAATGATTCCGCCCACTCTGTCATCATATACGGTTTTCATTGATTTTGCGATGTCTTCTTTTCTGGCATCAATCTCTTTTATCCGCCGTTTTTTCCCGCACAGTTCTTCCTTATTATTGCCATTCGAGACAACGCCTATCAGCTTTTCAACGCTTCCTTTATCCTCCAATATGGATTTTGCAATCTCCTGTACTTTTTGAAGAACCGACGCTTCGACAGCCGAATAACGGATGTTGTGGGAGGAGCATTCCGCTCGTCTCGATTTATTTGACAGCTGGCATCTTAAATACCAGTCATCTTTTCTTCCCCGCACGCCGCCGGATTTTATCATCGTATGACCACATGACGCGCATCTGAGCTTTCCGGCAAATATATGTACTTTCCTGCCCTCGCATTGATTATTTGCGCATATCCTTCTCTTGGTGCGCAAATTTACAACCTTGTAAAAGGTTTCTTCGTCAATAATCGCCTCGTGATGATGTTCTGTAACATACCAGCGTTCTTTCGGTACCGGAACGATTTTTTTATCCTTATAACTGGCTTTTTGCACCGTTCCCTGCATCAGCTTCCCTATGTAGGTCTCATTTGACAAAATTCTTTTCACGGTTGTTTCGCTCCAAAGGTTGTATTTTTCTCCAAAATCCACAGACTTTGCATTTTTATAGTTCAACCCCTGTTGCTTCTTATATAAAGTAGGATTTAAGATATTTTCATCCTCCAGTATATGACAGATTGCCTTTGTACTGTATCCTTCCAGGAAAAGCGAATAAATTTTCCTCACAACATCAGCAGCATACTCGTCAATCACAAAATCATATTTGTTTTCCGGATTTTTCAAATATCCATACGGCGCAAACCCTCCCAGGAATTGCCCCGCTTTCATTTTTTGATAAAAAACCGCCCGAATGTTATTTGACAGGTCTTCGCAGTACCATTCGTTTACAAGGCCATTGATTTGGCGGCTTTTCTTATTTGCGGCGTTCTGTGTGTCGACGCCATCCACAACACCTATAAACCTGATCCCCATTAATGGAAAATCGTGATGCAGATATTTTTCCATATGCTCCATATTTCGGGTAAATCTCGATTGGGTTTTTGCGATAACTATATTGAATTTCCCGAGCTTACTATCATGGATCAGCCGGTCGAATTCCGGTCTGTCGTCATAAAGCCCGGAATAATCATCATCGGAATACACATCTACAACCTGCATCTCATGGTTTATCGCGTAATCCATTAATAATAATCTCTGGTTCACGATGCTCTCGCTATCATCCCCCTTGTTTATCTTATCTACATCCTCTTTGCTTAACCTTAAATATAATGCTGCTTTATCCATTCTGACCTCCATATAGATAAAGCAAGTAAACAATTATATTTTAAGTTATTTGGGCTTAAATATCAATTTGTTACTTGCTTTTATGTATTATTTATTTCGAATAATTTGTTTCTTGATGATTTCTACAATCTTTTCTTCTCTTTCTTTTTTATCTTTCGTTTTGTATACATCTTTGACGATGTATCGCACATATATCACCCGCTTCCTTCTATAATGTATCTTACAGTGGATTGTTTGTACCTTATTACATATTTATCATTTTTTTTGGATTTCTTCTATTAAACTTGTGATAAGTACCTGCAGGTCATTGATTTCGGTATTTTACTTGTCGCCCTTGACTTTTTGAACGGTGTTCAGTATAATTGACTAAACGTTGTTCAAAAAGGAGATTTGAATATGGACAATAAAGAAGCATTGATACAGGCGACGATTACGCTTATTGAAGAAAAGGGAGAGCATTTAGATGAGATAACCGTCCGTGAAATCTGTAAAAATGCAGGGGTTGGATTGGGGCTTGTAAATTATCATTTTGGCAGTAAAGATAGACTAGTCGAACTATGCGTGGAACGTATTATAAATGGAATCGTAGAACGCTTCCAGAATATACAGGAGAACGGAAGT
This sequence comes from uncultured Roseburia sp., assembly GCA_944380515.1. GTDB lineage: Bacteria > Bacillota > Clostridia > Lachnospirales > Lachnospiraceae > Roseburia. The sequence continues at coordinate 3,555 of CALWHT010000007.1, read as the reverse complement.
GAATTTACACCTTTTGAAAAACTGGAGTATCTCGGCAATATGACACTTGATTTTCTGTTTGAACATTCTGCCGTGTCCAGAATTTCGATTCTTACTGATATGCAGACTCCGAAAACAAATGACAACACCTACAGAACCTATGCGGCATATTTGCCTCTTGTCGCAGCCTGTCGCCCTGATTGGGACAGATTAACCATAAAACGAAAAACTTTCTGTCTGATAACAATTATGCAACAGACATTTTTGAGGCACAAAACAATATCAAAGATGTTGGATATTGATTTAAGTCAAAAAGACAATCGCAGAAAGTTTCATACAAAGATACTTCACGATATTCTGGAGGTGTAGGCAATGAAAATTACAGTCATAAACGGTACAGAAAGGCACGGTGTGACCTATCGGTTAAAAGAGATGTTTTTATCGGAATTTGAAGGAATGGCAGATATTACAGAATATTATCTTCCAAAAGATTGTCCTGATTTCTGCATTGGTTGCACAAGCTGTTTCTTAAAGGGCGAACATACCTGTAAGGATGCAGATAAAATCGGAAGCATTGAAAAATCACTCTTGGAGGCAGACTTGATTGTAATGGCGTCGCCCGCCTATGTATTTCATGCCACCGGAGCAATGAAAGTATTTCTTGACCATCTTGGCTATCGTTGGATGCCGCACCGCCCCGCTGCCGAAATGTTTGGAAAGCGGGCAGTCATCTTAACACAATGTTTAGGTGCAGGAGCAAAATCTGCGGCTAAGGATATGAAACACAGTCTATCTTGGTGGGGCATTTCCCAAATTGGAGTATTCACCGGTAAACTGATGGGCGACATTATTTGGGACAAACTACCTCAAAAGAAGCAGTCCGAGTTAACAAGCAAGGTTAAGAGACTGTCACAAAAATTTGCTCGTATTGATTATACCAAAGCGGCTCGCACAAACTTCATTACGAAGGTAAAATTTTTATTTTGTCGGCTTATACAGAAATCTTTACATCAAGCAGACCCCGAGTATCTTGACGGAAAATATTGGGATGAGCATGGTTGGCTTGGCAGTGTCAGACCTTGGAAATAATTTTTATATATCTGGAGTATGACTATGGATATTAAAGAGATGCTTTGCCCAGTCTGCAAGAAATAGACAATTAGAGATATCTCTTTTCTTTCTACCTATCTCGGCCCTAAAAACTTATCCCCATTCAAATGTATCATATGCTCCGGCATCTCAGCAATCCATACCTCCGTCTCCCATGCTAAATCTCCCGAAAATCTTTTATAAGTGTTAAAATCCAAAAAAGCTGTTACGAAAATCTTTCCTGCCGTTACATCTTTCGTCATTTTTGCGATCTCGAGAATACATTTCGGCTCCATAGGTCCTACCGAAGTCACCGATTCCACAAAATACAACCAATCCTTATCTTCACGATAAAGCACCACATCTGGCATCTTATCATGAAGTGTGATTTCGAATCCCAACTCTGTTAGCTTCTCAACATTTTTCACCAGATCTTTTTCTATCGTATCGCCCACGTATAGACACTCTGAATTTGGTGCAAACCTCGGCGCAAATTCTTCAATAATCGCTTTCTGTAGTTCGTTATGTTTTCCCGGTGAAAAGTTAAAATTCTGTCCATTTATCTTTACAGGCATCATACTCATTTTCTTTTTAGAAGCATACATTTCAATCAAACTTTGATGATAATGTAAAAATCTTCTCAAAGACGGCTGCCACTCAATTGTGTCTCTAACCCTTAACATTTGTAACGTTTCTTCTGTAAGCCTATACCGATAATTTGGACTATTTGTGGCTTTTCCATTATCTTCTACCAGCGCCGCTGTCCGAAAATGATGTAACGCGTGTTTTCTGAACGTTTCTCGGCTATTTTCAGCATATGTAGTTCCATAATAAGAATTTGCAAACTGGATAATGTCGTGTATACGAATCCATTCGTTGGTAGTTTCCTTCCACTGCATATCTGGCTTTATTCCAGCCATAGCCAATATCACATAACAACAAATATCAGCCTGCTGTGCTTTTGGCATCCCAACACAATTCAAAAATTCTCTGGTCTCTTCAATTTTATCCACAGTATCCCTCCAAAATCAAATTACAGTTGTTTTCCGAAAAGTCTTTGCTCTTCATCAGCTTTCTTCCCATTTCCTGTATACTTTCCAAATCAGGTACTGGCATAGCATTAATCTCTGTTGAATTTACCTGTGTGGAACCATTCAATATGCGATAATATTCATCATACAATGTAGAATTAAAGAGGACATATAAACCATATACCAAACACTCAGACATTTCACACAGTAATCCGTCAATAAAATTGATTTTGTTTTGCGTACTGATTTTCGTGTACTGCGGATAGTTTTTTGCCAAATACACACCGCACTGCAATCTTCGATGTTCCTCTTTTGCTGTAAACCGCTTTACAAACAAATAATTCCTGTTCTCCTGCATTAACCCCTTCTGATCCGTTACCATATATTCATGCTCTCTTTGTATTGGAAACTGCACTCTTCCCTGCTTTATATGCTGTGAATAGAACAAAGGAATTGCCCCTTCTTCTTCAGTATTGCGCAGAATATCTCTGTTTCGGAAATCTACAGTTAAACCTGTTTTCATCTTTACCCCAATATCCGGCAATGTTTTATCAAATTTATAAAGGCGCTCCAACACCTGAACTTCTTCCTCATTTGTTACCAGATATACATAGTAATCTTTCCCTGATACTACCAAATTATATGGTACAATCAGAGATGTTAAATCGCCGAAATCATTATTTGATTTTGAGGATGTAATCGTAACACTTTGAGGAACGTTCACCGTTTTCCGAACCTTAATAATAATTGTCTCTTGTAGTACATCCTCTTTATCAAATACTTTATTCCGACTAACAAATAAATGAATATGCTCTATTTTACCCTGTGTCAGAAAATATTCTCTAAATCGTCTAAAATAAGCACCTGAAGTCCATGAACGTGGTATGATATATACCATTTGCCCTTCATCACGCAAATTAAAAAGCCCCATAGACGCAAATATAAAATAAAGATTAGGCGCTCCATAGCAAACTTCCGGCATAGCTGTAGATTCTGGTGCTTTTGGTATCTTCATGTAGGGCGGATTTCCAATAACAAAGTCATCTTTCTTAGGATTTGGATTTCCACCAATCATACAATTAAAATCTAAATACTGACTTAAAATATAATTCTCTTTTACTATAGAAAAAGATATTTTCTTTGCAGATTGCTGTTGGCAATACCTAAGATTATCTTCTAATAGCTGCAAAACATTTTCGTCGTTCTCATAGCAAGTCACTTCTATTTCTTCCACAAAAGGCAGATTTTCCACTCGTTCTAAAAAAGCACATGCTAAAATGCCGGAACCTGCCCCGGCATCCAGCACACTAATTTTTGTCATATCCGCAGTAATATTGTTGTTGATTTCTTAAAATAGCATATTTATGATCTACTTGCCTGTCAGCGGATTGCTCTGTATACTGTCATAAGACTACAGAAAGAAAAAGTCTCAGAGCACCCTCCCTGGAAAGTCGTG
>CALWHT010000006.1 GCA_944380515.1 uncultured Roseburia sp. | reverse complement strand
AAAATGAAATTGTTTATGGGTTGTTTCATGTAGGTGTTCCAGAAAAAGAAGAAGCTGCATTGGTAAGCTGGAATTACATACATAGAGATTTATCGGATATTAAACAAAGGTATATTGCCCTGGGATTCCATTTAGAGGAAAACCGGAGATATGAATACTATGAAAATTTTGGTTACATTGATTTTTATGAGTTTTGTGAGAAAAATTTCAGTTTGGATAAAGCGGCGGTTTCCCGTTGTATTAATGTGTGGAAACAGTTTTGTCTGGTTCAGGATGGCAGCAGCAAGATGTTTTTGGATAGCCGTTATGAGAAATATAGCTATTCCCAGCTTTGTGAAATGCTTCCCTTAAGTGATGAGCAGCGCAGGGAGATTAAGCCGGATATGACGGTGAAGGAGATCCGGGAGAAGAAAAGACAGTGGAAAGAGGAAAGTGGGAAAGCGAAGAAGGTTCAGGAAGAAAAAGTTGTGACGTCGCAACTGGAACAGAGGGCATCTGGTTGTGATGAAAAGGTTGTAGAAGAACCGGATGAGAGAGTAGTGCTTGATGTTGTTCTGGAAAGCCTGGATAGTGCATGGAAGGCGGCTGTAAAGCAATATAAGGAAACTCCGGATGAGGTAATGAGAAGATCTATAAATTTACTTGCAAAAGTTATTGGTGATGTAAAGGCGCAGACGAAGCAGTCTTGTGGTGAAAAGCCGATAGCAGAGGAAGAACAGGCGGAATTGCTGGGGGCGGAGTTGCAGGCGGAAAGTAGCGGGCAGCCGGAGCTTCCGGTTATGAAAAACATGCAGGAACGGGAAGATTTTATTAATGGTTATAAAAATTGGAAAGTTTGGTGTAGGAATGAATACACGGAGGAAGTGTTTTACCGTTATGATTTGCCGGATGGATATGCAGTCGTTGTGAGAAATTATCCGTTTCATCTGGCGTGGGCGAAGGAGGAAAGGGAAGGAACGGAGTTGTTTTTATTGAAGCCTGGGTATCGTCATTTTGCGGACTGCCAGGCGAACATGACATTTATTAAAAAACATTTAACAGATATGCAAAGAAAAAACTAGCTTATGCCTGTTTCGGCAGCAATATGGCCGTAGCTTCAAAAGCAGTACAGGCAATCGGTTCTTTTGGAGCCGAAAAAGAAAAGACCCTGCGGCGGCAACCGCAGAGCCTTTGGGGAAACACCTGTATTTCAAAGTGCCTCAACAACCAGAATTATCTTAAGGCATTTCTGAAAAAAGTTCAATCGGAACTGATGTTTCCCCTTTGTTATACCGCACATTGAGAACTGAATAAAGGGTTGGTTACCTGAAATCACTACCGTGATGGGGTTGAGATACCTTGGATAGTGTGCGGTCAGATATGTGGATAAAAAGCATATAGAACGCTATCAAATAAAGGGACAGAATATGTCCCTTATAAGCACAGAAAGAAGATTTTTTAATGAGGTAAATTTTGAGGGGGTGATTTATGGAGATTGTTTTGGTAATCCTTTTGATAGGCCTGTTTGTACTTCAAATTTTGATTATAAGAAAATATTATGTCAAGCTCAAAAAGATGGCAGAGTTAAGAAGAAAAATAACATGCGTCTCAAAATTGCTTATTGAAATTCAGTTGGAACTGCTTCGTAAGCGTGGGTTTAATGATGTTACATCATTCGAGGTCGAGATAGCAAAGTATTTAAAAGATTATTTATTAGGATGTTTGGCAGAGGGTAGAGTTCCTTCCGGTGCGATAGTTACAGTTCATCCATATATCGTTCGGAAATATCCTGCGGCGTTTGAGGAAATACAGGGTTTGGCATCCTGTGGGGCGGAAAGCATATGGAAAATGAATGAGGTGTATATGGAACATGTGATAAAGCGTTTTGATAAACATAACAGGAATCTCCAGCAAGAGTACGATGCCTGGAGACGGGCGAGAGAAAACGAGCATTGTCTGGGTGTTTTTGTTGATTGTGCATTTGTGGAGGCGAGGGAAAGCTTTTCGGAATACTGCCATTTAGCCGAAACAGTTCCGTTTGAGGTTATGCTTCGGTGTGAACAGCAGTATGAGGCAAGGCAGTAAAAAGTTGTTTCTGTGCTTATAAGGGATTTGTTCAAAATCCCGTACAGATACCCGGTGGGTATTGAGTGAAAAAGTGAAGGGAGGGAATGTCGATGGAGCAGGTGATGAAGCATTATGGTAATGCGATTCTTGCCGTGATTGTTCTGCTTGCACTTGGTGGAATTATCGTTGCGGCGCTTGCGTCAGATGGTTATGTTGCGGAACAGTTCAAGAATGCGCTGACCGGATTTTTTGACAACATGAACGGATTGCTGGGCTAGAGTGAAAAGTGAAAGGAGGGAATGCTGATGGAGCAGGTGATGAAGCATTATGGCAATGCGATTCTTGCCGTGATTGTTCTGCTTGCGCTTGGCGGAATTATCGTTGCGGCGCTTGCGTCAGACGGTTATGTCGCGGAGCAGTTCAAGAGTGCGTTGACCGGATTTTTTGACAACATGAACGGATTGCTGGGTTAATCGGAACAGGACAGAGAGAGAAAGAAAAAAGCCTGGCATTCAGGGGTCTCGGATGCCAGGCGACAAAAAAGGAGGGAGCAGGACAGATTTGAGTGAGTTTATGTCATTTGAGCCGACGGAGGAACAGTTTGGCCCGTTTTGGAAATACATACGGCAGCCGGATGTAACGGATATTGATTATAACGGCCGTATGCTCTGGATCACGGATATTAAGAAAGGAAAATACCGTGCGGAGGAGGAAATTACAGACAGCTTTTTAAGCACCTTCACGCATAATATATCCAACTGTGTAAATAAGCAGTTTAATAATGCAAATAAGGTGTTGGAAGCGGACACGAAGGAGCTGCGCATCAGCATTCTGCATGATACGGTGACTGCATCCGGAATAAGCATCTGCATCCGTAAATCTCCGTGTATGGTGCGCAATACGATAGAGGGGATGCTTCGGGAACGGTACTGCCCGGAAAAGATTCTTCATTTGCTGATTAATTGTGTATTGGCAAAAATGAATTTTGTATTTGCCGGAGAACCGGGTGCGGGAAAGACGGAATGTGCCAAGTTCTTTATGCAGTTTATCCCGGATTCGAAACGTGTCATTACGATTGAAGATTCCTATGAGATTCATTATTCGGAGATACGGCCGGAGGCGGATGCGGTGGAGCTCCGGGTAATGGATGGATTTACATATACGGATGCGATTAAAGCGTGCCTGCGGCAGAACCCGGAGTGGCTGATGTTGTCCGAGGCGCGTTCGGTGGAGGTCACTTCCCTGCTGGAGCAGTGGAGCACCGGTGTAAATGGTATGACGACAATTCATCTGGATGATTTGCGGAAGCTGCCTGACCGGATCCAGAACATGATGAACGATGTCAATGATGCGGATCGGATGGAAAACCGGATATACCGGTATGTGAATGTTGGTATTTTGATTCGGAAAAAGACGGGCAGTGATGGGGTGATACGGCGGTATATCGACCAGCTTTGTTTTTATGCCAGGGAAAATGGAGAAAACAAGGTTTACATGCTGATGAAGGATGGCGAGGTGATTTCAGAGGAATTGCCGGCGGATGTTAAATTAAAATTCCG
>CALWHT010000005.1 GCA_944380515.1 uncultured Roseburia sp. | reverse complement strand
TCCTCCTCCAGAAGCGCTCCGGCATCCAGCACGGCCTGCTGTTTTTTCCGGTTGTTTTCCTCCGCCAGCCGTTCAAAATCATCCATCCCCACCACCCGGCAGCCCGGAAGGGAAGCGATCTTCCGGTCGATGTCCGCCGGAACCGCCATATCGATGAACAGGCGGGGCTTTTCCTCTCCGGAACGCTTCAGATATTTTTCTGCCTCCCCCGCCGTAAGGGTATAATGAGGACTTTCCGTGGCCGAAACAATCACGTCCGCCCGATCCAGGAAGCGGCAGCGGTCCCCGTAATCCACGATAGACAGCCTGCCGCTTTCCCGCTCTCCCAGGCCGTGGCTGCGCCGCGTGGCGTATACATGAATCCCCTCACGTCCCAGCAGGTTCTTCAAAACGCTTCCTCCCATCTTCCCGCTGCCGCCGATGAGAAGCACCTGAAGCTCCTTTTTATCCGCATTCTCTCCTGCCCTCTTCCTTCCGGAAGGCTCTGCCTCCCCATCAGCCTCCGCGGCGCCGGAGCCGTCCGGTGAGGCTGCCGCTTTTCCGCAAAGCTTCGCAAACCGGAATATTTCCGCACAGGCAAGGGTAGCCACGGAGACCGAGGTTTTGGACAGAAGGGTTTCTGTCTTAATCTTCTTGGCACAGGCAAGAGCGCCCTGAAAGACGGCGTTCAGCTCATAACCGCACAGCCCCCTTTCCGCGGAAAACAGATAGGCCGTCCGCACCTGTCCCAGAATCTCGTCCTCCCCCACCACCATGGAATCCATCCCGCAGGCGACCCGGTACAGATGGGCGCAGGCTTTTTCCCCGGCAAAGCGCCTTGCGATCCGCTTCACCTCCGTGTCCGCCATGCCGCTTTTTTCAGAAAGCAGCTCTTCCAGCCGCCCGAAGCTTCCCTCCCCCGCCGCATAGACCTCCGTCCGGTTGCAGGTGGAAAGCAGCACCGCCTCACCTGCCCTTTCCAGAAATGCCTCTCTTTCTTTTATGCCTGTTTCTCCCGCAGGAAACGCAAAGCGCTTCCGGGTTTCCTCCGGCGCGGACCGGAAGCTGATACTGATACATTCCATGATAATCTCCATTCCGCCTTCTTATGTTTTCATAAAAAAGCCGGAGCAGGTATCACCTGCCCCTGCCAGTATGGTAGAATCAAAGCACAGGAGCAGGTATCACCTGCCCCTGTGCTTTGATTCTACCATACTGGCAGGGGCATTTCCACCTGAAAACTTTTCGTTACCTTCTTTCAACTCCCCCGCTATACTAAATGATAGATTTTTCGGAAAAAATATCTGTGAACACGGGAAAGGGGAAATTTTTATGATTCTGCTGGAAAATGCGCTCGACTATGAAAATTACATCCGGCTGCGGCAGAGCGTGAACTGGAACTGTTTTTCAAAGGAGCAGACGCTCCTGGCTTTACAGCATTCGCTCTATGACGTCACGGCTGTAAATGAGACGGAAACGATCGCAATGGGCAGGCTGATCGGAGACGGCCTGTACTTTATGATCGTGGATGTCGTGGTGCATCCGGCCTTCCAGAAACGGAAAATCGGCACCGCAATCATGCGGAAGCTGCTTGCCTATGTGGAAGAGAACACGCCGCCCGGCGGGCGTTCCAGCGTTTCTCTCATATCTGAGAAGGGCAAGGAAGCCTTTTATGAAAGCCTCGGCTTCAAAAAAATTCCGCACGAATTCTGCGGCTGCGGCATGCGGAAGGTGATTTATGGGGAAAAAAGAAATGCCTGAACGCAGACTCCCTGATTGAAAGCGGGGGATGAAACCGTGAAAAGAGGCAGGCAATCAATGGGATTGTCTGCCCTCTCCGCTTTATTTGAGAAATCACATTCCGGCAATTTTTCTGATGGTATTTGCCGTTCTTATCGGCACCATTTCTCAAATATCGTTTTTTCACTCAAATTCGGCGTGTTCTTTGTTGATATTAACTATATTTATTTAAGTTTTATGCAGATTCACACCATATTTTACTTCAATTACATTATTTATTCTGGCTTACTGATTTTCTGTTGCCAAAATGTTGCCACAGCTATATTATATAGGTCTACCCTCTATTAATCAATCACTTTTTAATCCATTGGAGGAATACTTTTGTCACAACGCTGTGCATTTGAATGAGCCAAGACGTTACCAACTGCTGTAATCTCAAATAAAATTGGAATACTATCCCACCACTCGCATAAGGACGCAAGCGTCTTTCTTTTCTTCCATTCATCCATAAATCTTTCATCAACTTTCTTTTTCAATTCCTCATTGTTATCATATAGGTCATATATATTCACTAAAACATCCTTTTGCTCTCTTGAAAGTTCAAAATATCGCTCTTCAAGTTGTCCATTTATTACTCTCTTATCTACACGTCTTAATGAATCAATAGACGTTTTTGTACAAATTGGCAATCTTACATGCCCCTCTAATAACTCATTATCAACTAACAACGCATTGGGCAATTGATTATTTTCCAACAATGAAATCGCATTATTATATTTATCTGTTCCCTTAGCGATACCCACACAAGCATATCCGTCTAGTTGTTCCGAATAAAACTGCCCTATTTTTTTTAAGCTACCAAATGACGGCAAGCGAACCGCATCTAATATTTCTAAATGATCTAGCCATTCCCTTCCTCTTGGTAATTCAGTATAAATAAGTTTACTAAATGTATTTTCCAGTACATCTAATCCCTCTTTAACAGAATTAGCTATAGGAAGTAATTTGCCAACTACATATGATACCGTAAGTGCACATAATGCATCATCATCTATTTGATCAACAATCTCAATTGCCCTAGCTATCCCAGCACGAACTTTTCTATTTTTTTCGCCTTTTTGAATTCTATGTACCAATAATTCAGACAGTAAGTCGTAATCTACAACCCTTTCTGTCGCTGCCGCTGTCTTGTGTGCCTCTTTTATAAGAAGCTGAAATGAGGGATCTGCAAACTTTTCTAATGCACCATCAATTTGCATTATTTTAGGCATAAGTGATTCTTCAAATTGCGCCACTCTTTCGTTTGCACATTCATACGCATCCTTTGAAAAATCCCTTCGTGCAATTGCATACATTTCATTAAATATTTCTCTCGCTCTTTTTTCATCTATCCCCATGACACATGTAATATTAATTGAGCCAGCTTGTATTTGTTGTGAATTTTCTCCAGCTTTCTGTATTTGTTTATCGCTTACCACGACTAATTCCTCCAATCTGTGTTTGAATCGCTCCATTATCCGCCTTTTGATTTTGCTTAATTTTAGAATTAATTGATTCGACATTCAACTCATCCTCCGAAGAGTAAACTACAGATTTTCCTATTTGTTTTTGTTTCGAATCAGTTCCTGCTTTCTGATTCTGTCTGAGTACACTTTTATTTATACCAATCTTATATCCTGCTATAACGCCTGCACCAGACCCAAGAAACAGACCAACAATCATAGAAATTAATTCTGTACCTAATCCATCAAAAAACCATTCCATTTTAATCCTCCTCAAAAGTACATTTATGGCAATAAAATCTATACATACTAAAATAATATAAACACAGCAGGTAATCCAATAGACTACCTGCCATATAGAATAAATTATGCTTTCTCGTACTATTCAAACTCAATGGTAGCCGGAGGCTTCGGCGACATGTCATAGCATACCCGGTTCACGTTCGGCACCTCCGCAAGAATCCGATCTGTGATTCTCTGAAGCACGTCCCAGTCGATCCGCTCGATGGTTGCGCTCATGGCGTCGATCGTGTTGATCGCCCGGATGATGACCATGTAATCGAAGCATCTGGCATTATTTTTTACGCCCACCGACTTGAAATCCGGCACTACAGTGAAATACTGCCATACCTTCTTGTCCAGCCCTGCCTTTTCAAACTC
>CALWHT010000004.1 GCA_944380515.1 uncultured Roseburia sp. | reverse complement strand
CGCCGCATCTATATTCAGTCTGCTTATCAGATGGATACGGAACAGAAAGCAGAAACTGAGTTACAATCCTTAAAACTCACAGGAGATTTCTTTAAGAAAATTGTAATCCGTATGGATATTCCCCATAACTTCTACGATAACAACGGATTTTATCATTGCAACCTGATTGATTTTTTACTTGGGACAACAACATTGTTCTAATTCAAGCACCAAAATGATCTTCATTTTAGCCTGTAATAAAACGAGAATAAGATGTAAAGCACGAATCTGACAACTGAAAGCTAATTTTAACAGAAAAAGGTACTGGGGCATTTTGTCCAATACCTTTTTCAGGTCCATAATTCTCAATTTAACAGACACTGTCTGGCATTTGCCATAAGGGAACTCATTTCTCAATGGTAACCTTTATTACGGGCGGTGTTTCAATGGTAATTTTCTTTTTCATATTCAAGATTATTTTTCCAGAGGGAGAGGATCAGAAAACAGAGGTAATCACAGATAGCGACTTTCCCTCATAAAAAAGCTGCGTGAAGACGGCAAAACCATTCCGGAAATCAAAAAACTATTGGAAAGTATGACGTAGGAAGTGAGAGTATGTGCGGCAGATATTATGTGGATAGCGATACGGCGGACGAAATTGAAAAAATAATCCGCCGCGTGGACGGAAAGATAAAAGCAGGAACGGACCAGACGATGCGGGCTGCCTTTTTAAATCAGCCCATCTGTCACATGTCCGGAGGAATTTCAAATGCATTGAGAACGCATTGAGAAAGCGGGATAATCGGAAGGAGGGATTTTCATGGCGTTTGGAACTTATGCAAATACCGGTAATGCAGATGCCGGATGCCAAGATTGAAAGTGTCTTGATGTGACAAGATTTTAAAACTTAATAACCCAAAACAGCCAGAAAATCAATTGTAAATAAATACGATTGATTTTCTGGCTGTTTCTGCGTATAATATAAGCAGTGAAATTGGAAAGGAAACACAGTATATGCGTGAAACAAGAACAACAGAGTTCAAAGAAAAGATCACAAATACATTTTTAAAAACAGTAAGCGCCTTTTCGAATTACGATGGTGGAGAAATTTTTTTTGGCATTGATGACAACGGTAATCTCAAAGAACTATCGGATGTAAAACAAGCGTGTCTGGATATTGAAAACAAAATTAATGACAGCATTACTCCGCAGCCTGATTATACACTGGAATTGCAGAATAACGACAGAACGATAAAACTGACTGTAAAAAGCGGACTTCAAAAGCCATATTTATATAAATCAAAAGCATACAAACGAAATGATGCCGTAACCATAGAGGTTGACACACTGGAGTTGTCAAGACTGATTTTAGAAGGAAAAAATATTAGATTTGAAGAATTGCCGTGTGAAGAGCAAGAACTGACGTTTGATACTTTATGTCAAAAATTAAAAGAATGCATCCAGATTGAAACCTTTAATCAGGATACCTTGAAAACGCTGAATTTATATAACAACACCATGGGGTACAATAATGCGGCTGGTATTTTAGCGGATAAAAATCATTTTCCGGGAATTGATATTATAAAGTTCGGTGAAAACATCAGTGTCATTCATAAGAGGGTAACATTTGACAATATATCTATTTTGACGGCATATGAAAAAGCATTAGAGGTATTCCAGGATTATTATCAATACGAAGAAATACAAGGCGCCGATAGGAAAAAGGTAGAAAAAATACCGGAGGCTGCATTCAGAGAAGCAATTGCAAATGCATTGATCCATAGAGTATGGGATGTGGAGTCACAAATAAAAGTTTCGATGTTTGATGACAGAATAGAAATTATTTCTCCGGGAGGACTGCCATCTGGAATAACAGAAGATGAGTACTTATCGGGAAAACTTTCAGTTCTAAGAAATAGAAATCTTGCAAATGTATTTTACAGGTTAGGGCTTGTCGAAATATTCGGCACAGGAATTATACGGATAAAACAACTCTATGAAGAAGGCTTGAAACAACCGGACTTTGAGGTGTCGGAAAATGCAATTAAGATTGTACTCCCGGTTTTTGAGAAAAACCTGAATTTAACGGAAGACGAAAGAAAAATATATAAGATTTTAAGCAGGACAATGTTGAAATCAATTAGCGAAATTGCTCCTTATGTTGAGTTTGGCAAATCAAAGACAACACAGTTACTGAAAGAAATGAGTAAAAAAGGTGTTGTAAAAATTGAAGGCAGGGGAAGGGGTACTAAGTATGTGATAAAATAACCACAATGACAAAGAGTAATAGCGCAAACTTGTATCATATTGACCTTGGGGATCATCAGTAAATTATTTAGGACAGCCGCTGACGGTGCAAACGAAGGGGCGGTTTTGCCGTTGTCATTTCCGGAAAAATGCAGTACAATATCAAAAAAAGGACAGGAAAGATAGGCAGGGACATGGTGCAAAAAACAGACGATATAAAGAAAAAAGAGGAAAGAAAACTGCAGCCGGAGAATGTGTTTTCCAATATGAATTTTATTTTTACTCCCGACGGCTTCATTCCGGATGCGGTATCAGGGGAAGAAATAGCCGAGCCATGGTTTTACGGGGCGGGATATCCGGCTTTATATCGGATCGGGCTCAAAAAATGTCCGGAAAAAATTACTCCGTCAGCACTGTTTTTATATCGAACGGCGGAACTCTTTTTCAAAAAGCTGACGGATTTGCCGGAACTCGAACTGGTAAGAGAGCAGGCAGATGTGAGGTTTTCTCCCTCAGAGGCAGAGGAACTGCTCGTCTCGGCGCCCTTTGTGATCGGTGCAGAATATCTGACAAAAGAATGGCTTACAAAGGTATTTGCCGGATTGCAGGATGTGTTTGCCCGGGAAATCGCTGTCTATGATGGAACGGTGACCATGTACCTGGCAGAGCAGAATCAGAGTCTGCGCGTGCCGGAAAGAATTTTTTTTCACCTGGTGGAAAATCGGGACGGAGAATATCCTTTTGCGTTCCTCGCCACTTATGCTACCAAAGGTGAGGACGGCAGAGTGCGGCATGTTCCGCTGCAATATGCACTTACAGAATATCGCAGTGAACGGGAAAAGCTTCTGGCGCTGCTTTCTTGTCTGAACAGAGCGGCAGAGGTGTCCGGGCTGATTGCGGAATTTATGGAAAAAGGAGAATTATTCCATCCCCTCCGGCTGACTGCCGATGAAGCCTATACTTTTTTGAAACAGATTGAAGCTATAGAAAAGACAGGGATTCTGTGCAGAATTCCAAACTGGTGGAGAAAAAAAGCAGCTTCTGTTTCCATGTCCGTTATTCTTGGAGAGAAAAAGCCCTCTATGCTGGGGTTTGATACGATCATATCCATGCAGCCCAGGCTTACGGTAGACGGCGTAGCGCTCACAAAGGAGGACATCCAAAGACTTCTCGCGCAGACGGAAGGACTTGCTTTTTTAAAAGGAAAATGGGTAGAGGTAGATCATGCGCGCCTTAGAAAGCTTTTGGAGGAAATAGATAAAGAAAAAGGTGAGGTGACGCTGAGGGATGCCCTGCAGATGGGTATGGGAACCAGCGTGTCGGAAAAAGGCGCGGATGTGGGGCCTCTGATTACAAACGGGAAATGGCTGGGAGAGCTTTTACAGAATTTGCGGCATCCGGAGCATATCCGCAGGACGGAAGTGCCTCCGACAGTGCATGCGGAGCTCCGTCCATATCAGAAGAATGGTTATGCATGGCTTCGCTATATGGATAAGTTGGGGTTTGGCGCGTGTCTTGCGGATGATATGGGTCTGGGCAAGACCTTGCAGGTGCTTGCGTATCTGGAGAAGCTGCGTCAAAAGAAAAAGAAAGCCAGGGCATTGCTGATCGTGCCGGCCTCTCTTTTAGGCAATTGGCAGAAAGAAGCCGCAAAATTTGTACCAGCGATGGATTTTGTGATCTTGCATGGGAAGACAGCTTCTATGCTGGAAAATGAACTGGAGGAGAAGCAGGCCTTTTTGACAGTCACCACCTACGGGATGGTATCCAGGATGGAGAAGCTTCGGGATATGGAATGGGACTGTGTCATACTGGACGAGGCACAGGCCATCAAAAATCCGGGCACAAATCAGACTAAGGCAATAAAAAAGCTGCATGGCAGAATGCGTATTGCCATGACAGGGACACCGATTGAAAATGACCTCACAAATCTTTGGTCATTGTTTGATTTTTTGGACAAGGGACTGCTGGGAACATTCAAAGAATTCCATGATTTTAGCAAACATTTGAGAGAGCAGCCGGAGCAATACGGACGATTGAGATCTATGGTGGCCCCCTTTATGTTGCGGAGAGTAAAGACAGACAGGCGCATTATTGAGGATCTTCCGGAAAAAATGGAAACCATTGACTACGTTCAATTGTCCCGGAAGCAGATTGTGCTGTATCGGAAGACAGTAGCTGATATGGAGCAGAGAATCCTTGAATCCTCTGGAATAGAGCGGAGAGGAATCGTGTTGGCGACTCTTATGAAGCTGAAGCAGATATGCAACCATCCGGACCAGTATTTGGGGCAGCAGGCATTTTTGCCGACAGACAGCGGCAAGTTTGGCATGCTTCGGGAAATTTGTGAGACAATTTATGAAAAAAGAGAGCGCGTTCTGGTATTTACCCAATTCAGGGAAATTACTGAATATCTTGCGGCATACCTGGAAGAAATTTTTCATGCGGAAGGCTTTGTGCTTCATGGCGGTACTCCCGTTGCGAAACGGGGAAAGATTGTGGAAGCCTTTCAAGGTGACAGATACGTGCCGTTTATCGTATTGTCTGTAAAAGCGGGCGGCACGGGCCTGAATTTGACAAAAGCCAACCATGTTATCCATTTTGACCGCTGGTGGAATCCTGCTGTGGAGAACCAGGCCACGGACCGCGCGTTCCGGATCGGGCAGACAAAGAATGTTATGGTTCATAAGCTGGTTTCCAGGGGCACGATCGAGGAAAAAATAGATGCGCTGATTGAGTCAAAAAAGGAGCTGGCTGCAAATGTCATAGGTTCCGGCGGTGAGAGCTGGATCACGGAGCTTGGCAATGAAGAATTGATGAAATTGCTGAAGCTGGAATAGGTCACAGGAGGATATGTATCGCTATGACAAAATACTGGAACGACGCTTACTATAGTCAGCCGAATGCATCCCAACTAAAACAAAATTCTAAAGAAAGTGTCAGGAGAGCCTCTGACCGTGGACAGACTTTAAAGCCGGTAACGATTCAGGGACGTTTGATCGCAAAAAGCTGGTGGGGCAGGGCGTGGTGTGATAATCTGGAGCAATATGCGGATTATGAAAGCCGCCTGGACAGGGGAAAAAGATATGTGCGGACAGGCTCGGTGATCGATCTGAAAATTCAAAAGGGCAGAATAATGGCCCGCGTACAGGGAACAAGGAAGACTCCTTATAAAGTAGAAATCAGAATCAGCCCTCTTTCGGAAGAAAAGTGTCAGTCTATCATTCAGAAATGCGGACGCAGAACGGAAAATCTGGAAAAGCTTTTAAACGGGGATTTTCCGGAAGAAATGAAAGAGTTGTTTCAGAGTAGGGACGGACTGTTTCCGTCACCACGGGAGATTAGCTTTAGCTGCAGCTGCCCGGACTGGGCGCTGATGTGCAAGCATGTTGCTGCCGCACTTTATGGTGTGGGCGCTCGTTTGGATGAAAACCCTCTGCTGTTTTTTGAACTCAGGGGAATTGAGGTGGGACATTTTATTGATGTGACGCTTGCAAATAAAGTGGAAGCGCTGCTGCAGAATGCTGATAAGAAAACGGACAGGGTAATTGATGATGCTCAAATCGGCAGTTTGTTTGGGTTTAAGGATTTTTAGGAAAATAATTTACTGCTGACAAAGCTTCTGATATTTTTAAAAGACAGCAGATATCAAAATATAATTTATGAAAACTCGAGGTTTGAATCTGCCCCATATTATGATAATATTATCTTATAAGTTCAAATTGTATCATAAGAATGTAAAAATACACAGGGGGAAGAGGCATGAGGAAAGAACGCTCGGTGGAGACAAAGGAAAAGAAAGATACGAATCGGCAGATGATTATGATATCCGCGCTGGTTATGGCACTGCTCTTTGCAGCGGATTTATATGTCATGATTAACAGTCCGCAGAATTTTCCGGTATTGGCGGTAATCACCATATTATTGCTGGTGTGGCTCTATCTGTTGATTACAAATATCCTGGAGGTCTTCGATAAAAACCGCAAAGCTTCCGAGGAACAATATGAGAACACGCTGCGTGCGGAAAAGGCGAACTATCTGCTGCAAAAAAAGATTATGGAGCAGCTTGAGACAATCGGAAAAGACGCCGTGGCTCCGGCACAGGAAATCATCGCCGCGCAGAAGGCGCTTACGAAGATGACAATCAGCAGAAACAAAGAAAATACGGATGCGCTTATGAATTCCAATGAAAAGGTTATTGAGAAAATGTTTCAGCTTCAGGAGCGTATGGAAAAAAATGATGAGCAGGTATCCAATCATCAGAAGGAGCTTGAGGAAGAAAGTAAACGGGAAATTGTTTCCGAGTTAAAGAAAATGGAAGACTCCATCAAAGATGAGCTTTTAGCGTCGGTAGACAGCATGCAGGATTTTGTAAAAGAAACCGTCACCTCCGTGCAGGAGGATATGCGCGGCCAGCTCGGTACAGGCATACCGGAGTCTGCAGAAACCTCCTTCCCGGAGGAATTGCCGTTGACCGACGAAGAACCGGAAGTAGGAGAAATGCCGGTGTTTGATGATACGTTACTGACGGATGATGATATGCCGTTAATGGAAGAAACACCGCTTGCGGAGGAAGAACCGGAATTGGGAGAGATGCCCCTGTTTGATGATATTTTCCAGGCGGAGGAAACACCGCTTGCAGAAGAACAGCCGTTGATGGAGGAACTGCCATTGATGGAAGAAACGCCGCTGACGGAAGAAGAACCGGAAATAGGGGAAATGCCGATATTTGAAGACGCCTCTGTTGTGGAAGAGGTTCCGGTTTCGGAGGATGAATCCGTAATCCGGGAGATTCCGCTTGCGGAGGCAGAGCGTGAAGCAGAAGAAGAAAAGAGTAAAGAGCCAGATTTATCAAATCCGAATAAAATTATGACTCCGGAGGAGATTGCAGCGTTGATTGCAAGCATGTAAGGCTGCGGATTCTTTCCTGATTGTAAGTACATAAAAAACCAGAACGGCCATTTTACGGCTGTTCTGGTTTTTTTGCAATTTTACATGGAAGCCGTAACAGCGGCAATCTCCTGAAGGATGTTCACAACCGTATTCATCGCTTCCACACTGATATGCTCGTAGGGACCGTGGAAGCCGTAGCCGCCGGTTCCCAGATTGGGACAGGGGAGCCCCATAAAACTGAGCCTTGCGCCGTCCGTACCTCCGCGGACCGGGCGGGAGACAGGCTCTAAGCCGGCGGATTGAATTGCTTTTTTAGCGATATCCACAACGTATGCATTCTTTTCGATAATTTCCAACATATTGGAATAGGAATTGTGGATAACAAGTGTGACGGTGCCGTCTCCGTATTTTTCGTTCATCTCCCGTTCCAGATTTTTCAGACGGTTTAGCCGCTGCTCAAACAAGGTCTTATCATGGTCTCTTATAATATAGGAAAGAGAGGCGGAAGCGACCTCTCCCTGCATGTCCGTCAGATGGAAAAAGCCCTCCCTGCCCTCGGTATGGGCCGGAGTTTCCTCTACAGGAAGCAGAGACTGAATCTCACAGGCGATAGCCGCTGCGTTTACCATAATTCCTTTGGCCTCGCCCGGATGCACATTCACACCTCTGATAGAAAAGACAGCGCTTGCGGCGTTAAAGTTTTCGTAAGCGACCTCTCCCTCATAATCTCCGTCAACCGTATAGGCAAAATCCGCCTGAAAATAGTCAAGGTCAAAGAAATTGGCTCCTCTTCCGACTTCTTCGTCGGGCGTAAAACCAATCCAGATATTTCCGTGCGGAACGTCCGAGGCGATAAGCTGCTCCGTTGCCGTCATAATTTCCGCAATGCCTGCTTTGTCGTCTGCTCCAAGCAGAGTAGTGCCGTCCGTGGTGATCAATGTCCGTCCCTTTAAGGCTTTTAAGGATGGAAAATCGTCTGTTTTCAGATACGTTCCGGAGCCCTTTAAAAGAATATCCGTTCCGTCATAATCAGGGATGATTTGCGCTTTTATATCCTTTCCCGAAAAATCGGGAGCGGTATCCATATGCGAGATAAAGCCCACGGACTTTTTGGATTCCAGGCCGGGGGTAGCGGGAAGAAGCCCGTATACATAGCCGTGCTCCGTCAGAGTCACCTTCTGCAGCCCCAATTCCCGCAGCTCGTTCGTCAAAGCCTTTGCCAGCACAAGCTGACGTTCGGTGGAGGGAACGGCTTCCCCGTCCTCCTTCGATGTTGTCCAATAAGAAATATAATTTAAAAATCGTTCTTCCACACGCATAAAAATCCTCCATTCCGTGCCGTTTTGCTGAATTTGCGTGCGGCACATAAATAAAATATCACATTTCTGAAAAAAAATGAACATTTTATGAAAAAATAGCTTGCATTTTTAAAAAGCCTGTTATATAATATCACTTGTGTTCACGAAGGATATGCGCCACTAGCTCAGCTGGCAGAGCACCTGACTCTTAATCAGGGTGTCCAGGGTTCGAACCCCTGGTGGCGCACTTAGAAAGTACCGATTTTGTAGCAATGAGGGCTATGGGGTTGGTGCTTTTTTTTGCCATAGGAAAGGTTTAAAGCGGATAAGGCGTATATGTCTGTCCGCTTCGTTTTTTTGTAAAAATAGTAAGAGTTCAGCCATAAGCTGCACAGCTCGAAAAAAATGTAAAAAATAAACAAAAAAGGTTAAAAATTTTTAAATTTTATGGTACAATAGCACTATCAATATTTACCATGAGAGGGAGAAAACGATGGAAGAGAACAGGGTAACAGAAAGAAGAAAAAAAGGACTCAATCTGATGATGAAAATTTTGATTGTTGTCCTCACACCGCTGATTTTGATGGTTTTGTTAGCAATCTTTGCCATTCGGTCGGTCGGATCGACGATGGCGCGGGAGCTGGTTGAACACGAGCTGACTGCCAATCTGTATACCATCAGGACAGAGCTATCGCTTCTTGGGGAAGGCGACTACAGCTATAGTGGCGATAAGCTGTACAAGGGGGAGTACTGTATTTCAGATAATCAGGTATTCCTGGATGATTTAAAAGAAAATACGGATATAGATTTTACTATTTTCTGGGATAAAACAAGAGTGGCGACCAGCATCAAGGACGACAGCGGAAGCCGTATTGTAGGCACCGATATATCAGACGATGTCTATCAGGAGGTCATGCAGAACGGTTCCTGCTTTAAAGAGGACGTTGTGATTAACGGTGAGCCCTATTACGGTTATTATGAGCCGTTGAATAATACGGACGGCGTGCAGGTCGGATTCCTGTTTAACGGAATTCCTTCCAATGATGTACATGACATTTATTATAGCCTGCTGACCAGATATTCCATCTTTATGGTGCTGATTTCCATTTTGGCCTGTGTGTTAAGTGCGGGCGTGATGATTATGATTGTCCGCTCCATGAAAAGAGTCATCGGAAATCTGGACGAGGTCGCCAACGGCGAGCTTGGCAATCAGGTAAACAACAGGCTGCTTGAAAGAAGCGACGAAATCGGAAATATTGCCCGTGCGGTACATGCACTGATCACCGGAATCGGGACGATTGTATTTAACATCAGAAAATCGGCGTCGGAGCTCGACGTGTTTTCCGGAAAGTTCAAAGACAGCTTTAATACCATTAATGACTCTATTAAAAATGTAAATGTTGCAGTTGAGGAGATTGCCAACGGGGCGACAAGCCAGGCCGGCGAAATGCAGAAGGTCAATATGCAGATTGGGGAGATGGCGGAATCCATCAATGTGACCACGGAAAATGTAGATGCACTGAAGGAAAGCACTGACGAAATGAAGCATTATAACAGCAGGCTTCAGGAGACATTGACGGAGCTCGTGCAAATCAGCAGCCGCACGAAGGAGTCGGTCAACGAGGTACATGAAAAAACGGACGTTACCAACAAATCCGTCATGGAAATCGGAAATGCCATTCAAATGATCACCGATATTGCAAGTCAGACAAATCTTTTGTCCCTGAATGCAAGTATTGAAGCTGCAAGGGCGGGCGAACACGGAAAGGGCTTTGCGGTGGTTGCGGACGAGATCAGACAGCTTGCGGATCAGTCCAGTGAGTCGGCAAAGAAAATCAGTGAAATCGTCGAGCACCTTATCGAGAATTCCAGCATCAGTGTGGAGCGCATGAACGGAGTGCTTTCGGAAATTGCAAGCCAGAATGAAAAGCTTGATATGACACAGGAGGTGTTTGACAAGCTGAACGGAGAGGTAACGCACGTAGCTTCCGCGATTGATAACATTTATACCGAGGTTGATTCCATTAACCAGGTGAAGAACGAGGTTATGAGCAGCATGGAGAATCTTGCCGCGATTGCGCAGGAAAATGCTGCCGGAACCCAGGAAACATCGGCTTCCATGGCGGAGCTTGGGGATATCGTCGGAGATTGCTATACGGCGACCGGAGAACTTGTGGATATTGCAAAGAATATGAATGAAAATATCAATAAATTCCATTTGAGAGAATAGCCGCATGAAAAAAGTGCCGCTGCAAAGAGAATGCTTCATCTTTGCAGCGGCATCTTTTATAATGTTCATCTGGCGGTGCATGTTTCCGGTCCTGTATGGGAAAATTGTACCGGCCTTCAGGTTACCGGGAAGCAATCAGCTTGCAGATCGGATTGCCGAGAGAGGAAAACTTTTCTTCGTATTCGGTCATGATATTTCCCCGATTTAACACGACATCATGGTGGAGATCCCTGGTAAAGGCATCAAGCTGCCAGCCGGCCTTTGGAATCTCTTCCAGGGAAAAAGTAAATAAATCCTGATTATCCGTTTTAAATTCCAGCCGCCCGTCCTTTTTGAGGATGGCATCATAGCGTGTGAGAAAGCTTTGGGAGGTAAGCCGCCGCTTCGCATGGCGGTCCTTCGGCCAGGGGTCGGAAAAGTTCAGGTAAATGCGGGAAACCTCGCCCGCGGCAAAAACCTCCGTGACCTCCGCGGCATCCATACAGATAAATTTCAGGTTTATAAGAGGGGTGAGCTCCATTTTTTGAAGCGCCCGCAGCAGGACGCTCGAATAGCGCTCAATCCCGATATAATTAATATCCGGATGGGCGGCCGCCATATCCATGATAAACCGGCCCTTTCCCATACCGATTTCAATATGGATAGGCTGTTCGGACAAAAAGACGGACTGCCAGCTTCCCTTTCGCTCAGAAGGATTTTTGATGCAGTAGGGGCTGTTTAGAACGGCTTCGTCCGCACCCGGAATATTTCGTAATCTCATTAATGAAAAACCATGCCTTTCTTTCAAAATCACACAGGTATTTTACAATAAAACACGGTAAAAAAATAGTTTTTTTTAAGAAATTTTTAAATTACTGGGTATAAAAAGAACCGTTGAAAATTCGGGGAAAAAGCTCTGAATCCCTTTGTTTTCAACGGTTTCGCATGTTGTAGAAAGATTGTTTTGTGTGTTAAGAAACAGTAAAAAAATG
>CALWHT010000003.1 GCA_944380515.1 uncultured Roseburia sp. | reverse complement strand
AGCAGCACCAGCACAGGGATGCCCTGAATGAGGCGGTTAAAAACCGCGGTCACTTTGGAAACAACACGGTTTCGGCTGCGGCGCAGAAGACAAAGCCCAAAGCCCAAGACAGTGCCAAACAAGGCAGAAAACGCCGAGATCACAAAGGTGACGCCCAGGCCGGACAGAATCATTTTCCATCGGTCTTCCTCTATAAAGTTCTTATAAAAACTATCGGCCAGTCCTTGCCAGAAGCTTGTTTCAGCGTCCGCATCCGCAAAGCCCTGTCCTAAATCTTCAGCCCGTACCACCAGCACTGTGCCGCCGATATAATGAGTGTCGGCAAAATCAATGCTTTCTTTCCGTTCCTCAGTGATGCTGATGGAGCCGGACACAATGTCCGCTCTGCCGCTCCCCAGCATGGTGATCAGCGCATTAAAGGTGGATTGTGTAATTTCCAACTCCATCCCCAATTCTTTTGCGATGAGCGCCACCAGTTCTACCTCAAATCCCAGCGACTCGCCGCTGCCGCTCACATAGCTCATGGGCTCTAGCGTGGAGTCATGCGCATACCGCAGCACACCGTTGGGCGCATCATATTCTCCTATGTCAATGGTTTTCACACTTTCGTCGGCGCCCAGCCATTTCTGCCGCAGAGCGTCCAGCGTCCCATCCTCCGTATATCTCTGAATAATGGCGCTCACCTGTTCTGTCAGCGGGCTGTTTTTTTGCAGTCCCAGGCCGTAACTGTCGGGAGCCACCGTTTCAGGGAATATCATCAGATCCGGCTGCCTCGCAACTGCCAGCTGGGCAATGGGCATATCAGTAACCACGGCATCCAGCGTACCCGACTGCAGCGCCAGAAGCAAAGCGGAAAAATCATCATAATACTGAAATTCACAGCCGCTGACAACGCCGCTCACAAGCTGGTCAAGGATAGTACCCGTCACCGCCCCCACCGTGCTTCCGGCAAAATCCTGCAGCGTCTGGAAACGGACCGAATTCTGTCCGGCGTTCGCCACAACCGCTACAATACCGCCGGTGTAATTGGGTTCGGAAAAGTTTACGCTTTCCGCACGTTCCTCCGTTACGGTCAGGCCAGCGGCCGATACATCGTATGTCCCGGTGGCAAGACCCGCGAAAATGGAAGTGATCTCCGTACTGATTATTTCCAACCCGTAGCCATAAGCTTTGCAGAAACGAACCATGATATCAATATCATATCCGACGATTTGATCGTCCTTGATATAGCTGAAGGGCGCCACATCGGTTTTCACCGCCATCCGGATGACGCCGTTTTCGGCAGGAAAGGATGTCCAATCCTCCACGTTTTTTTTGCTTTCGTCTGCACCCAGCCAGATCTCATCAATTTCTTCCAGTGTGCCGTCCGCCCGGATCTGCGCCAAGTATTCATTATATTCGTCCCGCAGCGCCGCGCCGCGTTCCGTCTTGGAAAAGGCGGCGGCATAGCTTTCCTCCACCAGCACATCGGAAAGATAGGTCACCGCCTGATTTTCCTGACATAAGACGCGGGCAATTGGCTCGTCAATCAAAAAGCCCGCGATTTTCTCCTGTTCCACTGCCAGTGCCAGATCCGGCACCCGGTCATAGTACTGCTTGTCCGCATCTTGGATCAGATTGTCAGTATGAACGTCAAAACTGGATCCTGTCATCACACCAATGGCTTGTCCGTCCAACTGCCGAATACTTGTAATAGCTTCTGTTTCCGCCGTATTACAGCCGCTCAGAAGTATACACAGGATACTCAGCAACCAAACTGCACAGAGACGGCGTCCCGCCGTTCCGGTTCGTTTCATATCGTCTCCTCCTCGTATAATATTTTTAGATACAAGATTATCTTTCTGCTTGCTTCCGAGCTACGCCCTGCTCATTTTTAAAAACATGGTCGACAAGGCTTAAGACTTTTCCAGCCTGTCTTTATCTAAAAGTCCCAGCCGGTTTGACGCCAGCAGCAGCTCCGACTGCAGACAGGATATCCCGCAGGATGTCATAAAGAAATCCAGTATCACATTTCCTGCAATAGCCAGGGCGACCGCCTCCTCAGGAATCCCCAGCTGAGCGAGCAGCACAGTGTAACAGGTCAAGCTGCCACCGGGAACCGGCGGAGTCGCAATGGCCAACAACCCGGCCGTTAACACTCCTGTGACAACCCAGAGTATGGACATGGTCACGTCATAATACTCCGCTAACCCCATGGCCAGAACGAAGAAACCCACTGCGCCTCCGGTTTTAAAAATCACCTGTCCCAATGGCACGGCAAACCGGCTGACGCGCTCGGAAATGCCCAGCTTATTTTCACAGGTATCCAGATTTGTAGATAGCGCCGCAGAGGATGACGCCGTGGCCAGTGCGATCAAATAGGTGGGAAGCAGCTTGCGCAGCAACAGGGGATAGGATACCTTTAACCGCAGAGCCGCCGCCAGTGCATAAATCAGCGGCCAAAGGATACAGGCAGCCACGGCCAGCAGGAGCCCCTTTGCAACGCCACTCAGTCCACTCAAGTTGTTTGATAATATTAAGGTAAAGAGACTGATAAAGGTAAAGACCGGTATGTAGCGGCTCACAGTCTCCATCATGAACTGGACAGCGGTATTCATCTGTTCTACCAGTGCATGGAGAGCCGGCAGCTTTTCCTTGAGAAGCAGCAGCACCAGCCCTGCACAGACAGCCATAAAAATAATCTGCAGAGAGTTTCCTTCCAGAAATGGAGAAAGGATATTGTCGGGGATGATGCCCAGAACCATGCTGTAAATTTGAGAAGCTGCGTTTTCTCCTTCCACAGCCGTTCCATTACCCGGACGAAACAACCAGACCAGACACAAGGCCGAAATCCCCGCTGTCAGATAAACGCCGGTTACGAAGCGCGAAATGACCGTCCGTCCAATCCGGCCCAGTACTTGAACATCGCCGATGCATACGATTCCCCAGCAAACGCTTAAAAAGATCATCGGACCAGCCAATGCCTGTATCATTCCCATCAGCGCAGTAAAGAGCGGCTCTGCCACAGCGTCTGCCGCCGCTTGAAACGTCCGCGGGAGGAACTGGCAGAGAGCACCACACAATACGGCCGCCGCCATCGCCAGAATGAGTTGTATCATCGGATTCATCCGCTGCGGCTTTGGCAAATACAATGCCAGGCGATTCCGGCCCTCCCTGTAGCTGTACACCGGTGAAAGTCCTGCCTCCGCCAGCAGATTGGAATACAGCAACCCGCCCGTTTCCTCCTCGGTTTCTCCAGGATCACAACGTTCTCCGGAGACCAGAATTTCTATGTACATACGTCCCAAACGGGAACCGCACCGGAAGATACAGTGCGTGTCCGCCCCCAACACATCGAACCACTGCATCAGAATGTCTTCGATGGCCAGACGCAAACGGATGACGTCTCTTCGATCCGTTCCCGCCTCAGTCAGCGCTTCCGTAATCAGGTCAGAAATACGATCGATTCCTTCAGCGTTCAGCGTCACCAGCTTTATGCGCTTGGCCAGTTTCCCTCTTTTACATTCCATTCCGCATGACTTCCTATTTGATAATTCCATGATCCCTGGCCAGCGCCTCGATACTCCGGTCATACGTCGCTTCCGCCTCTTTGGAAAAGAAGCAGCCCGGTACTCCTTCGTTGTGGTCACGGTGATGAGCCACGCAGGCGCAGCATTTGCCGTGCCGCGGGCAGTCATAGGTGCAGGGACAGTTCCTATTGTTATCGCATTTGTTCTCCATAGTTCATTTCTCCTTTTTCAATTATACGCTATGTTTTCGTGTGTTCTTCCAGCCAATCCACAAATTCTGCAGTGGTACAGGTAAAGGCAATCTCTGTTTTACCGCCGTCAAAAACCAAAAACTCGGTCAGCCCGTATTCCGATTTCCCGCCGCTCCAGTCATAGGTATATCCGAGCCGCGTCCAGGGATAATCATTCTCAAAATAGGACCAGAGGATATTGCTATCAAACCATTCTTTATATGCTTCATCCGTCACAACCGCATAATCGTTTTCCATCTGTTTTGTTACATCAGTGACATAGGCCGGACGTATCACGTCCTCCGGGAAAACCCAGAACGCAGTGAAGCGGGTATAACCCTCGTCCTCGTGAACCCCCAAAAGCTGTGCGAACCGCAGTTCCCAATCTTCCACTTCGTCGCAATTTTGTGCATACCACGCCTGCATTTCTCCAATGGATGTGGCCCAGATATCCCCGTATTCTGTTCGGATGGAGTCGCCGGGCGCACAAGCATCGTCATAGTCATGCCAGCTCAGCAGCAGCACCCGTTCTCCCGCTTCATCCCATACAACCCGGTCATCTTCTTTTGTCAGCGTCACCAGTTCACGTATTTCCTCATCATCGCTGAGCACTGCATCTGTCATTGCGGCCTTCCACAGTGCGTTATTGTCAGGAGCGGCTTCCTTGCATCCGGCTAATATCGTCAGCAGCAAAGCCGCCAGAGCGAGCGTCAAAATTCGCGGTCTTTTCATCGCTGTTACTCGTCCTTTCTATTTTTGTTAGTATAAAAGAAAAACGCAGAAAAAGCGGTCCCCTTTCGTGAAACATCGCTTTTTCTGCGTGAAATGACAGTTCAAATTTTTATGTACGGGTCATATAGGTAAGATAGGCATTTTTCAGCTTTCCGTATCCGCTCTGGGGAACTGGAATGCGTTTACCATTAGTAAGCAGCAACTCATAACCGGTCAGTTTACGGATAAATTCCATGTTGACAATATACGCCCTGTGGGGGCGGATAAATGCAGGGTGCTCCTTCAGCTCCTTCATCAATTTCGACAGGGTAACTGCCGTTTCCAGCACAGAACCGTCGGACAGGGTACAGACCTGGTTATGATTAAAGCTCTCAATATACACCAGTTCATGGAGCGGTACGCGTTGAAAACCATCTTTCAATTTCAGTATAAGAGCCGGCCTTCCCTCCGGCGACAGTCGGCGGATACAGTCAAGCACTGCCTCGTCAAAATCCGATTTTTTCACCGGCTTTATCAGATAGCCGGATGCCTTCACGCTGAAAGCATCCACCGCATATTCCCTGGAAACGGTCAGAAACAGAATCTCCGCCCGCTCTTTTCGCTCCCGGATCCGTCTGGCCAGATCCAAGCCGGTCATGTGAGGCATAATGACATCCAGCAGGTACAAATCAAATCCGCCCGTTTTTTCAATATCATCCAGCAGGTCATATGGCAAGTCATAGACCTGTATCTGCACAGGCATCTCCGGATGATCCGCTGAAAAGCGATCGGCCAGGCCTTTGATCCAGTCGATATCCTCTTGTTTATCGTCACATATCCCTATGCGCAGCATACCTCTCACCTCACTCCGCCTGCATGTCCTCCATCCATGGCGCCAGTATTCCCGATATTACCTGATCATCAATCACAAAGCGCGGCATCCCCATAGATCCCGGCGCCACCTCATATTCGTCAAAAAGAATGACCAATTGGTTGTCCTCATCCAGATAGAAATTCTGATCGGCATCAATGGATTGAAAACATTCTTCCTCCGACCAAATGCCGCCGGGTATAAAGTAATCGCCTTCACCAGCATCAACCTGTTCGGTCATCTGCGATAGGATATCGGCGCTAATAACCCCTACATAATCGCTGCCCTTCGTAAACAGATCCGACAGTTTGAGCACCGGCCCTGTCCGCTTGTACAGGGTGAAGCACCGGCTGTACTCCCCTGAGCCACCGGCATTGATGGTCGTGTAAAAACACAGCGACAGCATCTCATCGTCATCACGCAGTACATAATAATCTGTATCAGACGCTACATAGCCCTGATATTTCCGCGCCACATACTACAGGAAAGCCTCCCGTACCTTGACGATATATTCTTCCATCTGCCGGTTCATATCGTCTGCCCCGTTGGACGGATCGGAAGGAGCGGGGACGTTGGGTATAACCGGTTCAGTAAAAGACGGCTGGTCGGATTCTGTATCCGAAGGTGGTTCCTGTGAGGATTCCTCCGGAACTTCCTCAACGGGAGAAGATGACTGAGATTCAGATTCTTGTGAAGACTGGGATGTCTCCGTTTCAGAGGTCGGTTCTTGAGCAGCCTCCGGCTCAGCTATGGCCTCTTCGGTGGCAGGAGAGGATTGTGACGGTTCCTGTGGGGATTCCTCCGGAACCTCCTCAACGGGAGAAGATGGCTGAGATTCAGGTTCTTGCGAAGACTGGGATGTCTCCGTTTCAGAAGTCGGTTCTTGCGAAGACTGGAATGTCTCCGCTTCAGTAGTCGGTTCTTGGGCAGCCTCCGGCTCAGCTATGGCCTCTTCAGTAGTGAGAGAGGATTGTGACGGTTCCTGTGGCGAGATTTCGGCGGTAGATGACGCAGTTTCTAATACCGGCAGCTCGGCCGTAAACGACGTATCGCCCCACCCCAGTTGATAGGTACGTACATCCACCAAACGGATCACCGAGCCAAGAACCGGTACTCTCTCCAACGCTTGCGCCACATCTGGCATACAGTTGATAAAAGTCAATCCCAGCAGTACCGTCATCAGCGGATAAACCGCCGTTTTATCAGACAATTTCTTTTTTTCCATGACGGACATCCGTCAGCTTGAACAGAACTGCCCGAAGACTGAACACGCCATCATTTTCCTCACATTGCAAAATGCCGTCGTACTTTTTTACGGCCACTTCCACACTTTTCAGACCAATACCATGCTGTTCTCCAAGCTGACTCTTTGGTAAGCCGTCTTGTCCGAAAATAACGGGTTGATCAAAGGGATTTTCAATTTTAACAGACAGGTTGCCATTTTCATGCGTCAGCACGCTTACCCGGATCCACTTATCCGTTTCCTGCACATTGCTGCGGCAAGCGTTAATCGAATTTTCCATTCCATTGGCCAAAATTACGCACAGGTCGATTTCGTCTACCGGACAGTTCTGTGGGACCTCCGCCTTTACTGTAACCTGACAATTTTCTTCCCTGGCCCGTGCTATATAGGAGCGGAGCACGGCATTCACCGTTGCATTTTCACAGCAGGTTTCCTGCTCCAGTTCCGTAAGCTGCCCGTTCAGTGTGCTGAGGTACTGTAACCCCTCCACGGATTTTGCCTCGTCAAACAGCCCCGCCAATACTCGAAAATGGTGACGCATATCATGGCGATATCTCCGCCCCTGCTCTATTTTCCGGCGAAGGTCTTCATATTCCCTGCGTTGGCTTTCCAGCTGTATCATTACCGTCCGCTCGTTTTCTTTCATCCGCCTGAGAGAAGCGGCAGAAGTCAATGCCCAAATTATGGTGACAATCACCGATAGAGCCGTCAGAAAGATGAGCAGCAGAAACATCGGATTCGTCACCATGTTGGCACAGTAGGAAAACAGCAAAAACAGCATCACCACAGGAAAACTCATCAGCAGCCAGCCGCTCTGGTTCTCCAGCACATAGGCACGGTACGGACGACGCAGAAAGAAAAACACCACCCCGGAAAATGCCACAGCTGCAAGCAATACTGCCACAGTCGTATGGACAAATGCGGTTCCCAGCAACTTTTGAAAGAACAGCAGCAGAAAACTAATCAGCACGCCGAAGCTCCATACCGAAACCGACTGCGGAAAGCCGGAACGCGACAACACATGAACGCCAACAATGGCCGGGATATAGGCGGTAAATGGCAGCAATGTGAGTACAAGTGTCTCATCATGGCCCGCTATAAGAAGACCGGCCTGAATCCCCAGAATGCCGACCAAAAATCCGACGGCAATCAGGATGGTATTTCTGCGTTTAAACCGGGGCTGCAGCAAGCAGCCGCAAACAAATGCAAATGCTGCAAAGCGGATGCCCTCAATTACAAAATGCTCTGTATACAGCAAAGTTTTCCCCTTTCTAACAATCCCGTCTGCCCGGAACAGCGTAAAAAAATCATATTGTATTTAATATACCATATTTGCCCGGAAATCACAATCTCCGGGCAAACGTTTCCTGTTTATTTCCAGCATATGAGCTGTCTTTTTCACCTACTTAACTGTAATCCGTCCCTGCGGCCGGACATAATCGCTGCCCACCGTACCGCACAGGTCATCGGCAATATAGGTGATCAGCACCTGATAATCCAACATGCCTTCATTTATGATCAGCGTGTTGTCCATAAACATATTCAGCCCGTCGCCACCCTGCTTCAACAGATAATTGTGGGAGGCAAGGGTATATGTTTGCGCAGGGTCTATCGGCGCATAGGTGCCGTCCTCCTGCAGTACCTGCACATCTTTCACCCGCCGGTTTTCCCCACAGGAAACATACATTCCGGCATCATCCACTTCCACTGTAGAAGGGATCGAGGTGTCAATCGTATATTTCAGTCCCGATACCTGTAAAAATCCGCCGTTTTCTCCCACGGCGTTTTCGCCGTCGCTAATCTCCAGCATGGTAGAGCGGCTGGCCATTTCCAGCGCATCCAGGATTTCCTGCCCGTTTGCCTCAACGACGCAAAGCGTATTCCCATAGGGATGTACGGCAATGATATCTCCATAGGTGATATCGCCTGCCTCAATATCCGCTCGAATGCCCCCACCGTTGACAATGGCAATATCCGCTCCAGAAATCGTCCGGTAAGCATCGGCGCAGAAGTCGCCCAAGTTCGTTTCCCGGCTGCGTATCAGACGTATGCCGGACTCCGACACCGTGGTCAACGGCACGTCAGTACGGGCCACCACCTGCTCCATTTCCGCCTCATACTGGCTTTGGATTTCTTTCACAAAGGAATCCATTTGTACATCTTTTTCCGGGAAATCGCCAATCAGCCCGGCAGTGAGGTTACCGTCAGCGGTAATCACCAGCTGGCCGATGTTCGCAAGTCCTGTGCCGGTAGAGGACAGCAGCACCTTTTCTCCTTCTTTATTGTTAACAACATCGCAGGGTATCACACTGTGGGAATGACCATCCAGTACTGCGTCAATGCCGGTCGTGCCGGCGATCAGATCCGTGGAACGGAAGGGCTCGGAAGATTCATCGTCCCCCAAATGCGTCAGGGCTATTACATAGTCGGCGCCTTCCTCCCGGCATTCGTCCACCGTTTTCTGCACCTGCGTATACAGCCCTTCCCCACTGTCACCGTAAAAGTCATAGACAAACGCGCCCGATTCATCCATGAAATAGGCAGGAGTGGATTTGCTAATGCTCTCCGGGGTGGAAACGCCCACAAAAGCAACCTCCACATCCCCGTAGGTCACGATTTCGTAGGGCTTAAGGGACGAAACCACACTGTTTCCTTCCCCGGTATACCGGATATTACAGCCCAGATACTGCGCCTCCGATTTTTCAAGAAGTGCCCCCAGCTGTTCCATGCCGTAATCAAACTCATGGTTACCCAGCACCGCAAAATCATATTCCACTCGGTTCATGATGTCTACTATATATTCTCCCTGGGATACAGTGCCGATGGCGTCCCCCTGCAATGCGTCTCCGCAGTCCACCAAGGTGACATAGGATGTTTTTCCCTCAACCCATGTTTTATATGCCGCAAGTCCCGCATACCCAATGTCGGTGTCCACCGCACAGTGGACGTCGTTGGTATAGAGAATCACAATATCTTCCCTTTGTTTTTCCGTGTTGCAGCCTGCAAGACCCAACAAAAAGAATACAATTGCAAGGAACAAGGTTCCCAGACGGCAAAGCCCTTTTTTTCGTATCATATTCGTCATACTTCCTTTTTTCTCGCATTACCATCGCTTTTGAATGGTTAGAATATTCAATCCGTCGGTATACTCATAAGCGATCTCATCCATCGTTCTTTTTACCATAAAGATGCCCAGACCGCCAATGTCCCGTTCCTCCGCCGAAAGCGTGATATCCGGATCAGCCTTTTCTGTCGGGTCATAGGGACGTCCATTATCCGCAAAGCGGAGCACCACACGATCTTTCTGCGCCTCACAGCCTATTGAAACAGAGGTTGCGCCGCTGTACCGGGCGATATTGGAGAAAATCTCGTCTACGGCAATATTGATTTGGGACACCACTTTCACGGGGGCATTTTGCTGAGCAAGGCACTCCTCAAAAAAAGCGGTCACGGCATCAATGCTGTTCAACTGCGGGGTGACACTTATTTTTTTCATTCGCTCAAACCGGACATCCCTGATCTTGAGCGCCAGCATAGTGATATCATCAAACTGAGGTGCCTCCCCCACGAACATATCGATACTCTTCTTCACATTACGGAGAAGCTCTTCAGGGTCGGCCTCCTCCTCGCAATTGAGCGCCTCCAACATCCGCTCCGTCCCGTATAATGTGTTCGCTGCATCGGTAGCTTCCGCCACGCCGTCTGTGTATACAAACAACGTATCGCCGGCCTTCAGCTCCACTTCATATTCTCGGTAATGGGCTCCATCCATGCCGGCCAGCACAAAGCCGTGCTTATCTTTAAACAGTTCAAATTTCCCGTTCCCGTGCTTTACTGCCGGATATTCATGGCCCGCATTGGCTGCGGTCAATTTTCCGGTGGATATTTCATAAATCCCCAACCAAACGGTAACGAACATCTCCGCTTCGTTGTTCTCACATAGCTGGTTATTGACTTTCTCCAGTACCGCCTTTGGCGACAGACCGGTCTGCGCGGCATTTTTCAGCAGGGTTTTGGCGATCACCATGAACAGCGCCGCCGGCACCCCTTTTCCCGACACGTCCGCAATTACCAACGCCAGATGATCATCGTCTACCAGGAAAAAATCATAGAAGTCGCCGCCTACCTCCTTCGCCGGAGTCATGGTAGCGTAGACGTCAAATTCCCTGCGCCCTGGAAAAGCCGGAAAAATGCAGGGCAGCATAGACGCTTGGATCTGAGTGGCTACATTCAGCTCTGTAGCAATGCGCTCCTTGTCCGCGGTGACCGCCGCCAGGTTCGCCATATAGCTGTCCAGTTCACTCACCATGTTACGGAAAGAAACCGCCAGTGCGCCAATCTCGTCTCCCTGTGGAATCGTATCTGCCAGCTGTTGCAGGCTTTGCGCCAGCCTCTCCTCATGCTTATGTTCCTGCCTTGCGTACAGCTCCGTCAGGTTAGAAAGGCGCTCTATGGGGGTAGTGATATTCCGCTCTACATACCACAAAAACAGAATAGCGATACCATAAAGCAGGTTAATGGTGATACCCAGTGCCAGGTAGATATAATTCCAGACCTCCAGACGGTTCAGTTCGCCCCCTGCCTTTAACGCGTTATAAGACACCACCACTAAAAGGACCAGGAATACCAGCGTCAGCAGCAAAAAACCAATTGTCACCTTTGCCTTGATGGAGATCTTCATTCCCTCCCGACGGGGAGGCAGAGATTCCACCTCGCCAGTAGGCCGAAAAGTGTAAACTATCAGTCCCGCTATCGCCGCGCAGAGAAATCCGAAAGCAAGGGGGCTGTTCACCACAGTTCCCCCCTGGAACATGGAGTAAAGGAAATACCCCACGCCGATGACAGCAATGATAACCAAAGGCAAATCCAGCCAGCAGGCGCTGCGTTGAACCTTCTCATTTTCCCGGTATTCCGGCACCACGGAACGCAGACGCGTCTTGCTCCAGAAGGAAAGCACCGGAATGCCCAGAATAATGGCAAAATCGAAATTGTTGAAAAACAGCAGCGGGAAGGAAGAAAAAAATGATTGAAATCCCGCCGCCTCAAAAATCAGGGACAGGGATACGGTGGTGATAAAGGAATCAATCAGAACCACTAAAATATACTTGACAATCTCCAGAACCGTATTGAGCCGGACCGGATGGATAGGCTCCTTCCCCAGACGCAGCGTGTACCACAATTTGTATGGGATATAGGTGTAAAAGAAGTTGACTACAAATCCTGTTAAACACACAAATACATTGGCCCCCGACAGGATATCGGAAATCAGGTTTCCTATAGAGATCCCCCAGGCGGCGGCGGGACCAAACTGAATGCCGAATACCAGCGGCACCATGTTTGCCGGGCGAATCTCCGTCACACCCGGCAAAAGGGTGAACAGGCTGCGAAACGGCAGGGCTATGGCAAAAAATACCACGGCGCTGAGTATCATATGTCCCCATGCACTTTTCTTACGGAAAACAGTAAATATTTCCCTCATAATTTTCCATCCTTCCCGGCTGCCATGCTAAAGCACCACCATAAAATCATTAAATCCCACCGTGCGCTTATAGGAATAAGAACTGGCAACTTTTTTTACCAGAAGCAGCCCCAGCTCGTTGTGATCCTCCTGGTAGGAACCGTCCATCAAATCGTCCAACGACGCCTCCTGAGATTGGGTCGGGTCAAACTCCACCGCATCATCCCGAATGCGCAGGGCCACCTGTTGGCCGGTCAGCACCGATACCCGGATATCGATATAGTTATCCTGCTCTTTGCGAAATCCCAACCGAATAATGTTGACTACCAGTTCCTCTATACACAGTGAAATATAATAGCGTTTCTTTATAGGAATGCCATGTTCCTCGCAGAAATTGTCAATTTCCTCTGAGATTCTGGGAATGTCCTCATATTTGTCCTGAATCAGCACCTGGTACACCGACCCGTTGGCCTGATTATCCTGCGTGGGGATCAGCAGTATCGGAGACTCACCCTGCCTGCGCAGGATACGCAAAGCGCAGAACAGGACCAGCAGAGTGGCATAATCCGTAAGCACCAGCCCCCAATAAACACTGTTACTGCCAAGTGGAGTGAAATTCGCCAGAAGTAAGATAATGGATACCGGAAAAATCAGATTGTTGCACACAGCAATGACCATTGCCACTCCTGCATGGCCGGTACACCGGTAAAAGGCACCCAAAAAAGCCAGTATCCCTGCTGTAATGCAGAACAGCGCCTGAATGCGGATGGCTGTCATAATAATATTAAGCATACTGTCCTCTACACCGAAAATGATGCAGATCAGCGGGGCGCCCAATTCCAATACCAGTGTGATGATCACAGACATCAGAATCATCATCTTAAAAGATACGGAAACTGTACGACGCAGGTTATCAATCTCCCCTCCACCCCGGTAGACACCTAACATAGGCTGGATCGCACCAGTAACGCCATCATAAAAAGCGTAGAGGAACGTAATCAGGTACTTTACCACCGCATATACTCCCACAGCGCTGTCGCCGCCGGTTACTGCCAGGGTATGGTTGATCACCACCGTAAGCACCACCTGGAAGAAAAATATCATAGCGGCGGGCAGACCGGGCCGGGCCATCTCCATAAGGGCGGATAAGGACCAGCACCGCTTCTTCGTCAGATGGAAGCTGCTTTCCTTACGGCAAAGCTTCAGGCCGGAGAGCACACAGCTAAGCATTTGGGAAGTGACGGTACCGATGGCAATGCCCGCAATTCCAAGGTCAAACAGAAGCACCAGAAAAATGTTGGCGATCAGGTTCCATATACCTCCCGCCAGCACGCAAAACATAGAGTAGCGAGGATTGCTGTCATTGCGCAGGAAGGTGAGCTGAACCGGCGCTAAAATCAAAAACGGCATACCCAAAAGCAGGATTCCGATATACTGCTGTGCGTCATGCATGCTTTCGCCGGGCTGGCCGCCTAACAACAGAATCAGCGGATTTAAAAAGAGCAATCCCAGTACCCCCGCTATCACGCCTGTGATCGCTGCCGAGAGAAACGCCGTGGTAAACACCGTATTACAGCGCTCCCGTTCTCCTTGTCCTAAAAGGTTTGACAGCACAATTCCCGCACCGCTCCCGAAAATTGCGGCAATGATTTGCACAAAGATGGTCACCGGCAGCGCAAGGCTGATGGCCGTAAATGCGCTGCTGCCCAAAAGCTGGCCGGCCACAATCAAATCAGTCATAGAGACAACGGCCAACGCCAGTGACGACACTAAGGTGGGGCCGTAAAATTTAAAAAATGTCCGTTTAATAATCTTCTCCATGATCCTTCTCCCATGCAATCTTCCTAAGCTCAGCGGCAAGAGGATGGGGCTGCAGGAATGTTTCCAGTTCTCCCTGATACCAAAGATGATTTTCCTTAAACCACAAGTCCAGCAGCTCCTTTTCAGAAACTGCCCGCGTGATGGGGTTGTCCTCTCCCAGCACATACAACCGGGGAGGGAGATTCCGGTTACGACACAGGTACAGCGCCATCTGAAGCATCTCTGTGAATACCAGATCAATCACCCGATAGGTCAGGCTGATCACGCCTCCCCTGTAAAAATTCACCGGTTTCCCTTCCGCTGTTAAGTATATATTCTTTTCTTCTCCTTTATAGCGAAAGCGGTAACAGGTATGCCACTCCGCTGCTTCCTGATCCTCAAGTGCAAGACCGGAAATCTCCGCCTCTTTTCCCGCCAGATACCGGCAGAAGTAGGAAAATTCCACATCCTTTGAGGAACCGCTGGCCAAATAGAGATTTGTCCCCTGTCCATCAAGAAAAGCACGGAACAGTTCTTCTCCAAAGGAGGGCCTGCCCACGCATCCGATGACAATGGTATCCCCCGAGAACATCTCCGGGGATGGGTGGGAATAAGTCCGCAGGCCATCGTCTTTTGCAACCTGCAGCACCCGTGGATTCGTATCATAGGCCTCCAACTGGCAGAAACGCCCTTTCAGCGCCATGCAGCAGCTACGTCCCACAACACCATAGCCCACCAGCAGTACGGAGTGGAAGGAATAAAATGCATCTGCAGCATAGAGCATCAATCCCAGTTCCTCCACGATCCGCTGCCCGATGAAGATAGATTCTACATTCATTTTGACATCTGAACGGGCAATGCTGGCACAAGGATAGGGGTACCGGTACCCTTGCGGACTCATACTCCTGCGGGTTCCGGAAGTAGTTTGCTCCACTACGCCGATGATCCTGTCCTTCACCTCCGGGAACAGCCGCTTCACCCGGGACAGCACTTCAAAATGATACCCTCCATCCTCAATAATCAACAGCTTTTTCCCTTGGCGCAGCAGGGGAATCAGTTCCCTGCGGAAAGCCTCCTCCAGCAGGAGCAGGGTAGCCTCCAGAAACTCCGTGCTGCCGCAGCTTAACTCCACCCGGTTTTTCATCAGGTGATAGACACCGTCCCTCCGCACACCGTGATAGCATGGTCCTGAATAGTTTTCAGGGATATCCTGGTTGCTATAAGGCGGAGTCAGAAGCGTCACATGGTTGAACAGACCTTTCAACACATTGTTAAAATAAAAGGTGTTGTCCATACAGTGGTTGATATGTAAAACGACGATGTCTTCCAGCTGTTTTTCCGCTTTGGCCGCTTGTGCTGCCTGCTCCAGCAGTTTCATGCTCGCTACCTGCTTCATTCCCTGCCTCATTCGATGGTGAGAATATCAATAAATCCGGTCACTTCAAACACTTCCATAATGGTTTCATTGACATGGCGGATTACCATTTTCCCCTGTTTATTCATTGTCTTCTGTGCGGCCAGAATAACCCGCAGCCCGGCGGAAGACAGGTATTCCAGCTTATCGAAATCCAGCTCTAACAGTGTGATTCCGCACAGGAATTGCTTGAACTCTGCTTCCAGCTGAGGAGCTGTTGTCGTGTCCAGCCGTCCCTCCAGAGAGATGCGCAGCGTCGATCCGTCTACAACTTTGTTAATATTCATGTTCCATACCTCCTAAAAATATATAGGCACTGTCTTCCATCGCCTACCATTATTAAATACTTGTATCGTTTGCATCGGCCGCTACCAGTCTACCGGATAATGCTTTGGTCATAATCCTCTGTTAAAAGGCGAATCATTCTCTCCGAAGGTTCCAGGACAGGCAGCTCCGTGCGTTTCTCCAGAACAGCTTTAAAATATGGAAAGTGCGTGCAGCCTAACAACAAGGCCTGGGCGCCGCATTCCCGGAACCATGCGGCCAACTCCGTGAGCCGAAAACGCTCTACCAGTTTTTCGGGAGATTCTCCGGCCTCAATTCCTTCAACCACCGTCAGCAGGCCACTCTCCAGCAGCTCTATTTCCGGGTTGACCCCATACAGGATCCGTTCAATCCCCGAAAGTCCCTGGGCGTCGGCGGCGATCACCCCTATTCGCTGGTATTGCCATGCTATCTCACGGTACGTATCCATCGGAGTGACGATCCGCAATCCCATTTCTGCTTCTAGAGCCTGGAAATCCACCGACCCGGACAAAGAATTGCAGTACACCAGCACACGATAGCAGCCCTGCTTTACTGCCGCCGCCAGAACCATCCGCACGGCCACAAGTTTCTCTTCCAAGGGCATAAGCTGGAACTCCACCTGCCTGCGGGGATTCTCTGCTAAAGGGAATGCCATGCCTGCCAAACCATGATTCTCCAGCAATGTTATTCCCATCTGGGTATCCACCAATGTGCCGGCCAGAACGGCAATTTTTTGACTCTTCCGCATACTCATTTCCATCCACCTCTATATGAACAGCTGCCTTTCCCTACAAATTGCTCTGCTCGTAGGCTTCCGATAAGCTTGTCTCCAGTCCATTTCTCATTTCCTCCCGGGTAATGGGCTCTTCCCACAGCTCCGCCGTAGAAACAAAATATTGGCCGTTTCCACGATCTCTCATCAAATAAGCCATGCCCAGTATGGTGAGACTTTCCTTTTGTCTGAGTATCTCTGTTTCCTCAGAAAAAAGGCACAGTTCCTCAAACGCCTCCACCATCCCCTTTCGCATCGCCCGCAGATATGCAGGCTGAAAGTGTCCGCCCATCACGGTGTAATCACGAAGAAAATACAGTTCCAGAAAAACGATAAACAGAGACGGGAACAGCTTTCCGGCTTTTAAACTTTCTTTCAAACTATCTGCCTCCAAAGGAAATCGCACCGTCTCCCCAGCCGAATTTTTCCCCGTCAGAGCCCACTGACCGCTCTCCTCCTGCAGCCGCAAAGGAAACCGCACCGCCCGTTTGTCCAGGCCCCAGAAGAAATGGGTCCCGCCGCCGGGTGTCGTCCAGCAGCCGGACACGCCGTCCAGCTTTTCCAGAATGCGCTCCCGAAGTTTCTGACAAAACAGGATTTGATACGGGATAGCGTTCTCACGCTGAATATCTTTGAGAAGCAGTCCTGCGGCTATGGTTTCCATATCCATCCAGATGTGCCGGACCTTCCGCCCAAAATGATATCTCTGCGACAGCAAATCGTTTATCACCATGGTCTGCCGCCGAAAATCACCGTATTGGAGCACTCGTTTGTTCTCCAACACCTCTTCGCAGAAGTCAGACAGGGTATCAAACATTCCGTCAGATATGGCGGCAGCCCTCTTCTCTTTTAACAGCCATTTCCGAAAGCCTTCAATTCTCTGGCAGTCAATACCCTCCAGACCCATTACGCAGGATTTCCAACGGGGAAACACCGGTATCCGCAGCATTTTTTCCGGAAGATTACAGTCGTATACGATCACTCCCCGGGAGTACACGGTGCTTTTCAGGCTCACATTGGCTGTGGCAAATATAGGCACCACGCCTCTCTGCTCCCCACGCAGCCGAAGCCACTCCTCATAAAGCAAAACGCTTTGAACCATCCGCCAATCAAATGCCATATGGTGATGATTGGCTGTGGAAATGCAACGCTGCCGTTCTATCAACGCCGCCGTCTCTTTTGCCATCTCTTCCCCAAACACCGGTTCCACTGTGTGCCTGACCTCTTCCAGAAGTTCTTCCGCCGGAAGAATACTTGGCAGCGGTTCGTGGACGGCCTGTTCCAGATATACCCGCAAAGGTTCTCCACCGTACTCCTCAAGCAGCGCCCTCACCGCCGGGTATTTTTCACACAGCGCTGTCAGATGCTCGCTCATACCCTCTCCTGCTCCTGAAGTCTTATGGACAGAACGGTATTATTCATGTTCATGATGCGGGTATACTCCTTTTTGTCAGCAATCTTTTCCAGCAGCCGGATATTGTTCCTGTATAGAATATCCTGTTCGTCTTCATATTCCAGCGGGTCAAATGGCGCCCCATCGTCCCGAATCCGCACAATCAAATCCCCCTTTTCCAGCAGCAGACAAATGTCGATACTGTTTACTTTTTCATTGTGATTTATAATGTTCAGCGCAGCCTCTTCAAAAGCAATAGAAAGCAAATTCCCCTTGTTCGGCGGAATATTATTTTCCCGGCAGAACCGTCCGATCTCCTGATGAATATCCGCCACGCTCTCCGGCTGCCCGGCAATCGAAAAGAAATGGCATTCCTGGTGTCCGGCACCTTCTTCATGTAATATGGAAACCCGCCCATACTTCACCTTTTCCCAGAGTAAGGTTACCGTCAGCGACAGCACCTCCACCAGCAAGCACCAGAGTGCCACGGCCGGCATCTGCCCCAATCCCCGGCTGGCGGCCGCCACGCAGGGCAAAAGGAGCAAAATCTTAAACACCAGGTTTTGAAGCGCAAACAGAAGGATCGACAGCTTTTGCTTCCGGACACAGGGGTAATAAATGGCCAGCAGGTCATTCATCCAGAATACAGGCAGGCTGAAAAGCATCAGGCGAAAAGCCGTTACCAAATGCGTGCCGGGAGCGGCGGCATCTAATCCGAAAAATTGCAAAAACTGTCCTGAAATCAGGAATAGCACCACGGCCACCGCTGCTACCACCACATAAGTATACCGTAAGATGATAGACATCATCTTACGAATCCCATAAAAATCCCGCTCGCCGTAGAGGATGCTGCCAAGAGACGAGATGGTCTTTGAAGCCCCGCCCACGAGGATCCGGATGATGAATTTCAGACGGCCAAAAATTGCGTACAGTGCCACCCCCATGTTCCCAACAAAATAGACCAGCACCACATTGACTATCAGGCCTGATGCGATCCGGGAGCCTTTATCAAAGACAAAGGAACCGGACGAGGAGCTGATCGTCTTTACCGTCTCTTTCAGATTTCCCCGTAAATCAATGAAACGAAAGGTTCTTTTGGATGACAACAGGTAGCGCAAACCGACGAGGATCCCCACAACTGTTCCCACCAGAGTGGCAGCAGCAGCTCCGGACACTCCCATACCCACCGGACCCATAAAAAGGTAGTCCAGTGCCAGATTCGTTACATTAGTAGCCAATACCTGTGCCATAGCCACTTTTGAATGGTTATCCAAAATGGCAAAGCCAGAGATACTCAAATTGATTCCAATGAAGGGCGCGGTGGCGATCGTCAGAAAAGTGTACTGTGCCACATCCTTCGCAATTGTCCCGTTGTTTGTCAGCAATCTGCCGAAAATATCGCAGAACGGCAAAAGGCAGCAGCAAAGAAGACCGCCCAACAGAGCCAGCACAAAGGAAAGCGTAAACACACGGTTTGCCTGGGCGTACTTCCGTTTCCCCAACAGAATGCCTGCCGCTATACTCCCGCCTGATGAGATGACAAAGCCCGGCAGCTCTGCAATATCGACAAAGCTGTCGCACAACCCCGCCGCTGCCAATGCGTCCGCCCCCAGAAGGCCTCCTACCAACAGGAAGTCAATCACATAATCCAGGTAAGTGGAGGCTGTTACCACGGAACCAATGCCCAAAAATTCTTTAGTCTTACTTTTTATAATCTTCTCATTTCTCGTATAAGCATAGTTCATGCTAGTCCGTTCTCCTATGTACCTCATTGTAACTGCGGCAAGTCTTTTTAATTATAAGGAAAATCCTCTTCAAAATTTTTTTTCTGCGTGAAACGCTTATTTTTCTGCGTGAAATACAGTGATATAAACGGTATTCCAATCTTCACCCAAAGCACCTTTCAGAAAAACAGACATCATGTCACGCATCATTTCTCTCATTGCTGCTTTTTGTGGGCTTTCTTTTCGCCATAAAAATAACCTCCAAACTGAGTAATTTTATCTTACATCAGTTTGAAGGTTTACACAAACTTTGGGATACTCCCAAATCCTATGAAAAAAACTCATCCACAAGAAGCCTTCCGATTGCCCCGTTGCTTCCGACAATGTCCGCTTTCCCGGAAAAATCAATTTTTCCGCCTGCGAAATCCGTAACGGCTCCCCCCGCTTCCTCAATCAGAAGCAGTCCGGCCGCATAATCCCAGGGCTTGAGATTTCTTTCAAAATAAGCCTCGATCCTCCCGCACGCCACATAGGCAAGCTCGAGCGCAGCGGAACCAAGCCTGCGGATGTCCGCACACTTTTCAAACACGTCCGCAAAAAGGAGAAACGTTTCCCTGGCCTGTCGCTTATCATAAGGCGCAGTCCCGACGGAAATGAGGCTTTCCCTCATCTGTGTCCTTGCACTGACGGAAATCCTTCTTCCGTTCAGCCGCGCTCCCTTCCCCTTTTCCGCCAAAAACAGTTCATCCGTATACGGGTGATACACAATCCCAAGCACCAGCTCCCCGCCCCTTGCAAGCGCAAGCGAAAGCGTGCTGTGCCCAAAATCATGAATCAGGTTTGTCGTCCCGTCCACAGGGTCTAAAATCCAAACGTCCCCCGTAAAATCAATGCCGCTGTTGTCCTTTTCCTCCCCCATAAACTGTACCCCGGGATAAAGCTCGTAAAGCTCCTGCCTTACCTGCTCCTGCACCCTGATATCCACCTGCGTCACGTAATCCGCAAGCCCCTTTTCTGTGATCTGTGCAGAACGCTCTCTGTCCATAAACAGCGGCTTTACCCGTTTTACCGCTTCTACAATGCGCTCCGTGTCAATTCCCATCTCTTTTTCTCCTTCGTTCTGCCGGCCCTGGCGGGCATTTACGCCTGGATACGGAA
Organism: uncultured Roseburia sp.; assembly: GCA_944380515.1. Lineage (GTDB taxonomy): Bacteria > Bacillota > Clostridia > Lachnospirales > Lachnospiraceae > Roseburia. The sequence goes on along the minus strand of CALWHT010000003.1, from coordinate 16,163 downwards.
GTCCCCGGCATCCTTTGACTTGATATTCATCGTAATGCTGCAATCGGCCATATGCTCATAATTGACCTCAAGCTCATAATCCACTTTCACATCAATGTTATGCTCCGACTCCTGTATCTCGACCCTTTTGGCGTCTATCCCTATGAGAAGACTCCCGTAGGGCGTGTAATAATAAGTCACGTTCTTGCGGTTTTTCTCAAACATCATATGTACATTCGTGGCTCCCTTTTTGGTGATGTCGAGAAAATCATCGTTCAGCTTGATGATACTTTTCGTGGTTCCCGGCACTCCCTCCATGACCTCCTCGTAGACAATATAATGCTTTCCATTCCGTTTATAATAATCTCCGGAGGTAATAAGCTCGATTGGCTCATTATCATTTTCCGGTGCAAACTGAAGTCCGCTGATTTTTACCAAAACCTCTTTTGTCATTGCAATCTCCATATCCAACGCGGCATCCGCCGTCCGTCTTATTCAGCATTATATTAACCTCTTTTCTCTCAGGATTCAATACTATTCTTCATTGCCTGTCAAATTTTGCCCGCAAAGCTCATTCAAAAAATCCAGATACCGAAACCGGACGCGGTAATTTCCCGACGAGAACACCTCCTCGTATTCCTCCGCAGAGAGCACTTCTTTTAAGGAACTTTCCGCAGCTTCGTCGACGACCTCATAAACACTCCCCGAAAAGCACATATTCGGATACATGACACACCACCAGTTATGCCCCGCACCTTCCCCGATGACAATCTCAAGCGCCTCGTACTCTCCCGCCGGAAAGGTGTAGCTGCCATAGGTCTTTACCGGGAAATCGGTCTCTGTCAGGCTCGCCGTTACCTCATAATCATAGCCGGCCTCGGCCACGACCTCCCGCGCTGTCTGTTCAATCCGCGGAATCTCCCGCTCCAGGATTTTCTCGGAGGCCTCCCTGCTGTCCGCGCCCGCCAGACGCTCTCCAAGCGCCGCTCCGACGGCATCCCGCACGGCAAGCTTCAGCTCCTGATCCTCCCCCGTATCGCTGTTGGCAATCACATGAAACCTGATAATCTTGTCCGCAATCTGACGCTGGAGCCGAAACCGCTTTTCATACTGCCCCCCTGTGAAAGCAGCCAGCAGACAGGCCGCACCAACCATTATGTAAACAAACATTTTTCTGTTTTTCCATCGCTTCATGGGAAATACTCCTTTTCCTTTGATAGTCAGAAGTATTTCCCATTGCTCAGCTTTTATTCAGACCCAGGATAAAAAATTCCATCCGCCCATCACAGATTCACCCACGTAATGTCGGCGCGGTACTCGATTTCCATGTCCTCCTCAAAGCGCTCCGGCTCCTTTTCATAAAACCTGTACCACTCCCGCCGGTCCCCTCCGAGCTTTTTAAAGCTGTTTGTGACATCCGCCCGTGCCCCGCCCTTAAGCGTTTCCTCCGCCACGGCGTTCATATAAGCCTCCGCCATCTGTTCAAGCTCTTCCTGGCTTTTTCCCTCTCCCGGCTGCTGATACATCAATTCACCGCTGCAAACAATTTCTACCGCGATTTTCCCGTCCTCCTCAATCGAAATACGGTTGTGGGGTGAAAACAGGCGCAATGTGCAGTTTTGATCCAGCTTGATATAATAATTATCCAGTTCATTCTGCGTAAAATAGGATAAAAGCGCCGCTCCGCTCTCTACGCGGCCGTCGGGGGTTCCGCGCTTCCAGATATAATAATCCGTCACCGCCGGCTTCCCGTCCTCCTCTGCCACATACGGAATCCACAGCGTTTCCTGCCGGTTTTCCTGCTCCTGATAAAGCATGCCAAGCGTCGGATATGCCGTCTTTTTGATTTCCGACACATTTTCAAACAAATCCTCCAGATATGTGCCGACGGATTCGCCCGCGCCGTCTCCAAGCTCCATAATCTTTTCGGCATCCTTCGCGACCACAACGTAGGTACTTCTCGGGACATCGCTCTTTTCCTCGAGGAACGCAAGAAATTCTTCCATTTTCCCCGCGTTCTCCACAAATTCCTGTTCCAGAATAATGACCTTCATGTGGCTGTAGTCGATTACCCGGTTGCCGGACTGCCCCACATCAAGCCATGCCTCCGTGAAGTCCCCGGTATTCCTTACCGCCATCTCTACCGGAAAATTGCGCTCCTCAAGCTCCGCGGAAGCGCATCCCGAAAGTCCTGACGCCGCAAACAGCACAAGCAGCAGCAGGCCCGCGCGTTTTCCCCCCTTTTTCCGCAGAAACAGACGGCGCGCGGCGAGCAGCAACGCAACGAGCACTAAAAACGGCACGCCGGCATACCATAAAAATTTCTCATAGAGTCCGGCCATCGGACTATTGCGGTAAAATATCGCGGCGACGGCAAACACACACACGAGAATCAGTACCTGCCCGCCCTTTTTTTTCATAAAACGCTCCGCCGGGCGCCCCAAAAGACGCCCAAGCATCATTTCACCGTAAAAAATGGAGCCGTTTAAAAGTGCGTACAACGTAAAAAACCAGATTCCGAACATAAAGGCATCCGCCCGTTTTAAAAACCCGCCGGTTATTTTTACGGTACTCATCAGCGTAACCGCCGGAAATTCCATCTGAGCGAGTGCATTCGAGCCGAAAATACCGAGCAGAATCAGATACAAAACGGCGCAGACCGCCCCGGTAAAAAGCAGCGCCGCCCTGCCCGCGCGCACAAGGCTCTCCCGCCGCTTTGCATATTCTCCCACAAACGGAATCAAAAACACGATAGACATACACACAAATACATAATAGCTCCCCGCCAGCACATCCTTCGGCGGCGACATGAATACCGGCGCCCAATAATCCGCGTCAATCTCGTCAAGCGCCGACGCGAGCATCAGAAACAGCGGAATCAAAACAAGCCAGAACAGCAGCTCATAAATCCTTGCCCGGCCCTCAATCCCGCTGGCAAGCCCGTACCATGCCAGAAGCAAAATCAAAACAAGCACCAGCCAGTAGGATTCCTCCCTCAGCAGGCTTTTAACCACGGCTCCGGAAAACAGATACGCCGTATAGCCCGCCAGCAGCACCAGATATACCACATAGCATGCCTGTATGAGCCTTCCCGCGAATTTGCCGAGCAGTTCCTCTAAATATTCCGGGTAGGTCCCCGTCATCTGCTTTACGCTTCCCTCCATCAGCTTTAAAAAAATGAGCCCCGCCAGGATTCCTGCGGCAATGCAGAAAATACCGTCTCTGCCGCAAAAGCCCGCAAGCGTCGCCGGGATTACCAGCGTGGCAAAGCCCAAAAGGTCAAACGTGAGCAGCCGAAACATCTGACGCCCCGAAATTTTTCCGTTCCCTGAAAACATGCGCTACCTCCTTTTCGCCCCGGCCGCGGTCCTGTCGGGAAACGTCAGCTTCGTGCGTTTTTCCCGTCTGGCATACACGGGACGTCTGGTCAGCTTTCTTATGGGCTGCCTCCACAGAAAATCCCGCTCATCCTCAAAGTCGTTGACATCCGCACCCACATAGGGCATCAGATACGGGATACCGAAGCTCTTTAGATGGGCAAGGTGAATCAGGACTGCCAGAAGCCCAAACAGCATACCGAAATATCCGAGCCATGCACACAGCCCGATAAACAAAAATTTGAGCAGCCGGAAGGCCGTCGCAAATTCCTCGTTTGGAATTGCAAAGGAGCAGAGTGCCGTAAAGGAGATGACAATGACCACAATCGGGCTGACAAGATTTGCCTCCACCGCCGCCTGCCCGATAATCAGTCCGCCCACGATACCGATGGTATTTCCCATCGCCCCGGGCAGCCGCACGCCCGCCTCGCGCAAAAGCTCAAAGGAAATCTCCATAATCAGCACCTCAATGACCGCCGGAAAGGGCACGCCGCTTCTCGCGTCCGCGAACGAAAACAGCAGCATGGTAGGCAGGATTTGCGTATGAAAATTAGTGACGGCCAGATAAAGCCCCGGCAGCGTCATTGCGAAAAAGGACGCCACATAGCGCAGAAGTCTCGCAAAGCTTGCGATTTCCCAGCGGTTATAGTAATCGTCGCTCGTTCGGATAAAGGAATTATAATCGGTAGGCAGAATCAGCCCGACCGGGGAATTATCCGACAGCAGCACGACGCGTCCCTCCAAAAGCGACATTGCCGCCCGGTCGGGCCGCTCCGTCGTCTGAAACTGCGGAAACGGGGAGTACCATTTTTCCTCCGTGAGCTGCTCTAACACCCCGCTGTCAAGAACACCGTCAATCTCAAAGCCCTCCATGCGGCGCTCGATTTCCCTCACAAGGTCCGGATAAACAAGGTCCTCCATATATACCAGGTAAATCAGCGTATTGGATCGCACTCCTTTTTTCACCTGCTTCACCTTTACCTTCGGAGAACGGATGCGCTTGCGGATTAAGGCCGCGTTCTGCTTTACGGAGTCACAAAAGCCCTCATTGGAGCCGCGGATTACCTTTTCCGAGTCCGCTTCGCTGATACCCATATTGGGGTATCCGTCGTCCGGTATTTTTACGGCCCGGTCAAAGCCGTCCACAAAGAGAATCGCCTCCCCTGCCAGAAGCCCGGCCGCGGCATCCTCAATCGTGTCAAAGTAGGTGGCATCCGAAATATCAAGCGCATTGTTTTGAAGTGCCCGGTAAAGCTCCTGCTTATCGATGCTTCCCAGATATTTTAAGAGCTCACCGAGTGCCGAGGTTCCCGTATCCACAGACACCTCAATAAAGGTCAGATAGCACGGCACATCCATATTCTTTCCGAGCTGAAACTGCTTTTTCTTAATATCCGCACATTCGTGGAACAACTCCTCCATATGAGCAATATTTTCACTTAATAAACCGGTAATGGGCGTTTTCTTTTCCATCTGTCTGCCTCCCGCGGCGTAATTTGCTGACTAAAACAGGGTGCGTTTGGCACCCAATCCTGGATATATTCTGCGCCCGTTTCGATTTTTTATTCCCATTTTCCGGTATTATTTTGTAGCCGGTACACCGAAAACACGCTATAATAAAAACAGCCCGGGCACAAAGCCCAAGGGCCGCAGGAGGAACCATATGCTTATCAGAAAATACCAGCCAGCCGATTGCAAATATCTCGCGGAGCTGTTTTATCAAACCGTGCATACCGTGAATGCAAAAGACTATACCCAAAAGCAATTAGATGCCTGGGCGACGGGAAGCGTTGACCTTGTGGAATGGAATCAATCGTTTCTGGAGCATGTTACATTTGTAGCTGTCACAGACGGCAGCATCGTGGGATTTGGGGATATTGACAAAACCGGATATTTAGACAGACTGTATGTCCATAAAGACTATCAGAGAAAGGGAATTGCGTCCGCCCTCTGCGACAGCCTGGAAGCTACCGCAGACGCGGATAAAATCATCACCCATGCCTCCATAACGGCAAAGCCCTTCTTTGCCCGGCGGGGGTACCGGGTGAAAACGGAACAGCAGGTAAAAAGACGCGGCGTATTCCTTACCAACTATGTGATGGAAAAACAGCTCCCGGCCTCTATTCCTGCTCCCGTATCATTTCCTTGACCGCGGTGACCTGATTTTTCACATGCTTGTGCATCGCCTCTGTCACGCGCAGCTTATCTTTTTTCTTCAGACCCTCAACAATTTCGCTGTGTTCCCGCATCAGGGTCGGGTAGTTCTTCTCGTCCTTTAAATATTCCACCCGATAGCGGTACATCTGTTCCCGCAGATTGTTGAGCATATTCACAAGCTTCGGATTGCCGGTCGCCTGATAGATGATGTCGTGGAACCTCACGTCCGCTTCCGCGATTTTTTTCAGCTGTCTGGTCTTGGTGGATTCCTCAAACTCGTGCATGGTTTCCGTGAGCAGCTCCAGCTGCTCTTTCGTCATCTGCTCGCATGCAATCGAGGCCGCAAGCTCATCAAGCGCCTCCCGTATCTGCAGCACATCCTCCATATCCTTTTCGGTCATCTTCGCGACCTCCGCCCCTTTTCTCGGAATCGTGACGGCAAGCCCCTCCTGCTCGAGCATACGGATCGCCTCGCGGATCGGGGTTCGGCTCACTCCGAGCTTTGCGGCAAGCTGCAGCTCCATCAGCCGCTCTCCGGGTTTTAATTCCCCCTTTAAAATGGCTTCCCGCAATGTATTAAAAACAACATCCCGCAGTGGAAGATATACGTCCATGTTCAGCTTTAAATCCTCTGTCATTCTGTTCCTCCATTTCTTTTCCGTTCCTTCCGTGCCCCGCGCGGCCTCCTTTGCATACGCTTATCTTGCATTATTATAAATACTGGTCAGATAAACCTGTCTCGCAAGCCCCGATGCCTGCATCGATTCGTAAGCCTCCCGCGCCTGCGCCGTATCTTCAAACAGCCCGAACACCGTAGGGCCGCTTCCGCTCATCATGGCATTGACAGCTCCGTGCCTTAGCATATGCTCTTTTATTTCCGCAATTACCGGATAATTCGGGATTGTCACAGTTTCCAGCACATTTCCCATATCAGCCGCGATTTTTGCCAAATCCTTCTGCCGGATATCCTCCACCAGGCGGTCAATGTCAGGATGTACCGTCGTCTCATCCAGCTTTAAATGCTCATAAACAAACTTCGTCGAAACACTGATCGGAGGCTTTGCGATGAGGACGGGACATTTTACCATCGGCGGAAGCGCCGTCAGCTTCTCACCGATTCCCTCCGCAAGCGCCGTACCCCGCATAATGCAGTACGGCACATCCGCGCCGATTTTTACGCCGCGCCGCATCAGCTCGTCCCTTTTTAACCCGAGCTGAAACATACGGTTCATACCGTAAAGTACGGCTGCCGCGTCCGTGCTCCCTCCCGCCATACCGGCGGAAACCGGAATATGCTTATGAAGCCTTATGTCGATTCCGTCCCGGATGCCGAATTCGTCCTTCAGCAGCTTTGCCGCCTGATAGACCAGATTATTTTCATTGGTCGGCAAAAAAGAAAGGTTCGTCGTCATGGTAATACCGCCGGACGATGTCTTTTTGATTTCGAGGCGGTCAAACAGATGGATGGTCTGCATAATCATCCGAACCTCGTGGTAGCCATCCTCTCTCCGTCTCACAACATCGAGTCCCAGGTTAATTTTTGCCAGCGCTTTTACTGATATTTCTTTCATAATCCCTCAATATATAATATATACTTGAGTTTCCACAAATTACATTCTCGAAACGCCAAAAGAGTACTTTTGGCGCTATAAAATGCGGAAGTTCAAAAATATATTATTTTGTATTTCCATTGTTTTTTGTATACAAAATAAATCTTACCATTTTATCCGAAAAAGGTCAATTCCATCTAAATTTTTTTTGGAGAAAAACCGATATAGGTAACGAAAGAAACAGCATGCAGGGACGCAGACAAACAAATTTCCAAAGGAATGGAGGAATACATATGGATACCAACTTTATTTCAAACGTAACTTCTTCTGCTTATTCGTCCGCTTATACCGCAAAGACGCAGTCAGGCGCGTCACAGGATGCGGCAGCAAAGACTGCTGCAGCAGCGCAAAAAACGGACACCGCCGACACCGGCGTTATTTATGAGAAAAGCTCTGATACAGCCAGCGAGACCGTAACAAAGAAGACAGACTACGCGCTCGTAGCCAAATTAAAGGCTGACGCGGAACAGCGTACCGCCCAGCTCCGCAGTCTCGTTGAAAAAATGATGACCCAGCAGGGCAATGCCATCGGCACGGCAGACTCCATCTGGAGCTTTCTTGCAAGCGGCAATTATACCGTAGACGAGGCTGCAAGAGCCCAGGCGCAGGCGGACATTGCCGAGGACGGCTACTGGGGCGTAGAACAGACCTCGGACCGTATTTTAGACTTTGCGAAGGCGCTCTCCGGAAACGACCCGGAAAAAGCTGATCTGCTTTTAGACGCTTTTAAGCAGGGCTTTGAGGAAGCGACAAAGTCCTGGGGTCAGGAGCTGCCGGACATCTCACAGCGCACCTATGACGCGGTGGTTGAGAAGTTTGAGCAGTGGAAAAACAGCGCTACAACAGAGGCTGCCGGAACACAGGCATAACAAGCCTTATTTAAAAAAGCTGCACGGACCGTTTACCCCGGCCGTGCAGCTTTTTTGCAGCAGCTCTTATGCTTTTTCCGCAAGAATTTTATCAATGCTTGCCAGCTTCACACAGACAACGAAAATCTGCGTTGCCACCGTCAAATCCTCAAGGCTCGGATAGGACGGGGAAATACGAATCACGGAATCCTTCGGATCCTTTCCGTAGGGGAACGGCGCTCCTGCCGGAGTCATGACAACCCCCGCTTTTTTTGCACGCGCCACAACATCCTTCGCGCACCCCTCCAGTGTCTCATAGGTAATGAAATAGCCACCCTTCGGCTTATACCAGCTTCCGACCTCACGTCCGCCGAGTTCTTTTTCAAAGGTATCGAGAATCATCTCAAACTTCGGGCGCATGGAAGCCGCATGTTTTTTCATATGCTCCATGATGCCGTGCACGTCCTTAAAGAAACGCACATGACGGAGCTGATTTACCTTGTCATGCCCGATGGTCTGGATTTTCAACTGCTTTTTGATATCCTCAAGGTTGTTCGCGGAGGTCGCAATCGCAGCGACACCGGAGCCGGGGAAGCTGATTTTGCTGGTAGAACAGAATTTGTACACCAGATCCGGATTTCCGGCACGCTTACACTCGGCAAGAATCTCGATTAAATGATCCTGATCCATATCGTACAGGTGATGTACACAGTACGCGTTGTCCCAGTAAATACGGAAATCCTTTGCGGCGGGCTTTAATCTCGCAAAACGGCGCACCGTCTCGTCGGAGTAGGTAATACCCTGCGGATTGGAGTATTTGGGCACACACCAGATTCCCTTGATCGCTTCATCCTTTGAAACCAACTCCTCCACCATATCCATATCCGGTCCGGTCGAAAGCATCGGCACGTTAATCATCTCGATGCCGAAATATTCGGTAATCGCGAAATGTCTGTCATAACCCGGAACCGGGCATAAGAATTTCACCTTATCAAGCTTGCACCAGGGCGTGCTTCCCATAACACCGTGCGTCATGGAGCGTGAAATCGTATCGTACATGATATTTAAGCTCGAATTGCCGTAAATAATGATATTGTCCGGGTTGCACTCAATCATATCCCCCAAAAGCACCTTGGCCTCGTGAATGCCGTCGAGCACACCGTAATTGCGGCAGTCCGTTCCGTCCTCGCAGGTCAGATCCACATAGGACGCCAGTACATCCATCATCCCCATGGATAAATCGAGCTGCTCCTGAGACGGCTTTCCGCGGGACATATCAAGCTGAAGCCCGCGCTGCTGAAATTTCCTGTACACCGCCTCAAGGGACTTCTTCTCGCTTAACAGTTCTTCCTTCGTCATTTCCTGATAAGATTGCATTCTTTGCTCCTCCTCTTAGTTTGCTGTACATAAAGTTATATTTCATCGGAATACTCCCCTTTGATCTGACGGAAATATTCTCGAATCTTTCTCTCGTAGCCGTTCTCTGACGGGTGGTAAAATCTTCTGCCCACCAGACCGTCCGGCAGATACTGCTGCTCCACATAATGGTTTGGGTAATCGTGCGCGTATTTATACCCCGCGCCATGCCCCAGCTTTGCCGAGGATTTGTAGTGCGCGTCCATAAGATGCACCGGGATCGGCGCCGTCATGGTATTTTTCACCGCGTCCATCGCGTCACTCACCGCCATGACCGCAGCATTGCTTTTCGGCGCGCTCGCGACATAGGTCACAGCCTGCGACAGGATAATCTGTGCCTCCGGCATCCCTATCCGCTCCACGGCCTGCGCCGCCGAGGCTGCCACCACAAGCGCCATCGGGTCCGCGTTTCCCACGTCCTCCGAAGCGCAAATCATGATCCTTCTTGCAATAAAACGGATATCCTCGCCCGCGTAAAGCATCCTCGCCAGATAATAAACCGCCGCGTCCGGATCCGAGCCGCGCATGCTTTTGATAAAGGCCGACACCGTATCATAATGATTATCCCCGGATTTGTCATACCGCACCGCCCGCTTTTGAATACATTCCTCCGCAACGGCGGGCGTGATGTGAATGAGTCCGTCCGGGCCGCGCTCGGTTGTAAGGATTCCAAGCTCGACGGCATTCAGCGCCGCCCTTGCGTCACCGTTTGCCATATCCGCCAGAAATTCGAGTGCTTCCCCGTCAATCACCGCGTGAAACGCTCCCATGCCCTTTTCCGTATCGTTTACGGCCCGCAGAATCAGGCTCTTTAAATCGTCCTTCGAAAGGCTCTTCAGTTCAAAGATAACCGAGCGGGAAAGCAATGCCCCGTTCACCTCAAAATACGGATTTTCCGTCGTCGCCCCGATTAAAATTACCGTGCCGTCCTCCACAAACGGCAGCAGATAGTCCTGCTGTCCCTTATTGAAGCGGTGGATCTCATCAATAAAAAGAATGGTTTTCTTACCGTACATTCCGCGGCTGTCCTTCGCCTGCCGGATGACCTCCTCCATATCTTTTTTTCCGGCGGAGGTAGCGTTAATCTGCAAAAAATCCGCGCTCGTGGTTTTGGCGATCACCTTTGCAAGCGTCGTCTTTCCGGTTCCCGGCGGACCATACAGAATAATCGAGCTCAGCTTATCCGCCTTAATCGCACGGTAAAGCAGCTTATCCTTTCCGATGATATGCTGCTGCCCCACCATTTCCTCGAGCGTTTCGGGTCTGAGCCTTGACGCCAGCGGAGCCTCCGTTTTCTGGTTCTGTTCTCTCATATATTCGAATAAATCCATGGCACAACCTGTCTTTCTGTCGCATACATCTGACTTTTTTGAAATTTTTACAATTCCAACTTGCATTTTAGAGACAAAACATTTTGATTTATCGTTTTATATCTAAAAAATATGACAGATTCTGCACTGAATAATTCATCTAATACCATACATGAAATAATCGTTTTTTACAACCCAAAATTTCGATTTTCTCTGTTCTGCATGATTTTCTCCCAAAATCTGTCACACTGCTGTGCAAAAGTGTGAAGTAACAGTTCAGCCATGCAAAATGATAAGGCAGACTGTGCAAGTATCCTTGCAACAGGCTGTTTTATCATTTTGACATGGGCTAAACGCCCATCAAGCCTCAGACAGAAGCTGCAAACGCAGCGGACAGTCGGCACAGCCGACGGGTCTGTGGCCTGATGGCTGAACTGTTACAGTATACATATTTTAACTATTCTCCAAAAGGTACTGCACAAACGCCTCCCCGCGCTCCTCAAAATTCTTAAAATACCCGTAGGAGGCCGCCGCAGGGGACAAGATACAGGCGCGTCCCGGCTCCGTAACGCGCTTTGCCATCGCTACTGCCTGCTTTAAGTCTTCCACATAACAGCAATTGGTGCAGTCCCCCGCCTCCGCAAAAATGCGTTTGCCGGAAGCGTAAGCGCAGATAAAGCGAATCTGCCTGTTTTTCCGGATAAAATCTACCAGAATGTCGTAATTAATCTGCCTGTCCATACCCCCGAGCAGCATCGTCTGTACCTCCGGGATACTCTCCGCCGCGCGGATGGAAGCCTCCGGGATGGTGGAAATCGAATCGTCATAGTAACGGACACCGCCTACCGTGCCGACATACTCAAGCCGGTGGGGCAGCCCCGCAAAGCGCTCCATGCTCCGCAAAACCTCCTGCCTGCCGCAGTGGAACACCTCGACTGCAATCCGATAAACAAACTGCGCATTGTACTGGTTATGTGCTCCGGCAAGCTTCAGCGCATACGGTTCCCCCTCCTCTTTCTTTATCACAACAGTCTTAGCCGCCGTGGAAATCCCGGGCACGTTTTCCCCCGCGAAGAAAATGTCATCCGCCTCCTGATACGCGGCAATATGGCTTTTCGCCTCAAAATAGCGCTCCATTGTGCCGTAATAATCAAGATGCTCCTCAAAGAGATTTAAAAATACGGCAATGTGCGGCGATACCCTCGTATGCGCAAGCTGATGACAGGACATTTCATACACGACAATCGTGTCCCCGGAAATCTCCTCAAAATCGTCAAGGCACGGCTGCCCGATGTTTCCGACCAAAAAGACCGGACGGTCGGCGCACTCCCTGAGTACATGGTACAGCATGGAAGACGTCGTACTTTTTCCCTTGGTTCCCGTAATTCCGATGACATTACGGCGAAACTGCTTTAAAAAAAGCTCCGTCTGTGAAGTATATTTCGGATGGTCCTCACGCATGACAATGCCCGGGCTTTTTATGATGTAATCGTAATCCGCCTCGCAAATGCCCTCGCGTCCTCCCTCATAAACCGCCACCGAAGCCGGTTTACAGCAGCGCTTTAAGAAACGCTCCGTGGATTTTCCTTCCCGCCCGTAGCCCCAGATTAAAATTCTCTTTCCGTTGATTTCATCTATAATATCCATCTTCTCTTACGCCTCTCCAAAAAGCCGTCCCTTTAAAATTTTCTGATACTGCTCCGGGACATTGTTCTCGTCGACCCATTCGCCCAGCATTTCTTCGATGTCTCCCTGCGCGCCCAAAATGACATCACGGTAACGCTCCGTCAGCAGGCTTTTGCCGCCGCGCTGCACAAACGCTTTTAAGGACGCAAGCACCTCACTGCGCGTGCCGACACACTCAAAGGGTTTATTTTCCTCAATGCCGGTCAGCTCGCGGAAATCAAGATCGAGCGAATCCTTTTCCAGAAGATTCTCCCCGAAAATTCCGACCAGCTCCTCCTGGCTTAAAAACGGCGTTAAAATAATGTAGACAAACAGACATTTGGGACAGTTACAGCACCAGATGCCCTGCTTGCTCCCGGCATTGCAGCTTCGAAACACTCCATGATATCCGGTGCACCCGGAAAACAGCCATGCAATCTGCAGCTCCGTGAGCGGGCGCAGCAGGCTGAAATAATGGATATCCGAATCCGTAACCTCTTTTATATAGGAAGTAAAGTCCCCTTCAAACTCATAGCTCTTGGAATATTGGTGATTGACAAAGGAATCCTTCACCGTCGTCTCGTTGGCGCTCGTCTCATTGGAGAGAATAATATAACGCCTTCCGCTCAAATAAGCCGCGATCACGGAGGAAAACGCCACCACCGACGAGAACGGGATATGTCCGTTTAAATACCCCTGACTGTTCAATTCCAGTATCTTTTTATCTAAAATCCGCTTCGCAGCGTAATCGCCGTCCTTATGCCTGCAGGCATCAATGACGTTGCGCGTGGTGCTGTTTCCGTTGATGCTGTAGGTAGTCATTTTTTCGCCCCGCAGCAGCTCCAACGAGACGACCGAATCCTTGCCGCCCCCCACAGGAACCAGACAGCCCTCATATGCAGCCGCATCATGCAGCGGCGCGGCCGCGCCCGTACCCGCACATTCTATGTTGACAAGCTCATCCCTGCCTGCCTCAATGCCGTTGCGGTACATAAATTCTCCCAATCCGTTATAGTAGAGCTTTTCCCACCATGCACACTGTTCCTCGCTGAAACTGCCGCAGTCGACAATCAGGCGTTTGGGACAGGCACATTTCCAGTAGCTGATACTCTCCGCCATTCCCAGATGAAACGCAAGCGCGCGCAGAATCGTTTCATCCGCCTCACGCTGCACCGGAAAGCTCCACTTCGTACAGAATGTACTAAGTCCCGGAATTTCATACGAAAACTCGATGTGATATTCCCCGCCTTCGCGCTTCAGCGTGTAATTTTTGTATCGGAAGGTATCGTATTTTTCTCTCAAATCTTCAAATTTTCCCATAGCTATTTCCTCCTGGCGCGCCGATTCCACAGGCACGCTCGTTTTATCATAGCACAGATGACCGAAAAAGAAAACCGCCCGAATGTTGTTTTGCCACATTGAAAATGCAATTTACGGAAACTCTAACCCATATATATCTTCCGCGTACACATTTTTCCCAATTTATATTATAATAATGAAAACCTTTTGAATGAGGAGGTCCGAATTGATATGAGAATCTTACTTGCCGAAGACGAACGGGATTTAAACAATATTATTGCGCAGAAGCTGACAGCGGACGGTTACAGCGTCGACTGCTGCTTTGACGGGGAGGAAGCAATCGATATTCTCTCCTACACCGACTACGACGCGGTGATTCTTGATATTATGATGCCAAAAGCCGACGGCTACGCCGTGCTCGCCAGCCTGCGGAATGCGGGAAAAACGACGCCGGTGCTGTTTCTGACCGCGCGTGATGCCGTCAATGACCGGGTACGCGGCTTAGACAGCGGCGCGAACGATTATCTGGTCAAGCCGTTTTCCTTTGATGAGCTTTCTGCCCGCCTGCGCGCTATGATGCGGGTTTCGTTCGGCGTTGCCAGCAGCACGCTCTCCGTTGACGGGCTTACACTTGATTGCGCCGCCCATACCGTGACGCGGGACGGAAAATATATTTCTCTTTCCGCCAGGGAATTTGCCCTGCTCGAATATCTCATGCACAATCAGGGTGTCGTGCTGTCGCGTGAAAAAATAGAGAACCATATCTGGAATTTTGACTATGAGGGCGGCACAAATGTGGTGGATGTCTATATCAGCTACCTTCGGAAAAAAATTGACGAGGGCCACGATAAAAAGCTGATTCACACAATCCGCGGAAGGGGCTACGTGCTGCGGGACGACTCCGGGAATTAAAAATCACTCAATCATACTTTATGGAGGAAACAATGAAGCATTTATCCATACGTTTCAAAATCACGCTCTGGTTTACTGCCGCCCTGATTCTGGTCGTTGCGCTGTCCTACTTTGCGGTTCTTTCCGTCAGCAACCGGATCCTGCATAAAACCATACAGGACACTCTCATAGAAGCCGTCGAAAATAATGTGGATGAAATCGAGTTTTTTATCTCTGCCTCTCCCTCCAACGATACGGACTATTATCTCCCTTACGGGGACGACTATCTGGAAATTGACGACGATTTTCTCGACGAGGTAAATGATGTTTACACCTCGCTCTACCGCTCTGACGGCAGCTTTCTCTACGGGGAAAATCCGATTTCCAAATATACCCCCGATTTGGAGTTTCAGGATGCGGGCATTCAGCAGCTCAAAGTAAACGGAACGCTCTACTACATCTATGACCGCCTGCTTTCCGGCGAAGCGCTCGACGGGCTCTGGCTTCGCGGAATCGTCTCGGAGGAGCAGGGGAATGCGCAGATGTCCGCCATCGCACGTGCCTCTCTCATCCTGCTCCCCGCGTTTGTCATCCTTTCCTCCACGGGCGGCTATCTGCTTGCGAAAAAATCGCTGCGTCCCATCCAGCAGATTTCCGAAACCGCTTCCCAGATTGGCAAAGGAGGCGACCTGAAAAAACGCATTGACCTCGGCAGCGGGAGCGATGAGCTGCACGCGCTCGCCGATACCTTTAACGAAATGTTTGAACGCCTTGACGCGGCCTTTGAGGCGGAACGCCGGTTTACCTCGGACGCCTCCCATGAATTGCGGACGCCGATGTCCGCCATTCTCGCGCAGTGTGAGCTTTCTCTCGAAAAGACGCGCAGCCCCGAAGAATATGAAGACGCGCTGCGTGTCATTTACCGGCAGGGACGCCGCATGTCAAAGCTTATCAATGACATGCTGGACTTTACACGTCTGGAATTAAAGGCGGACACCTACCCGAAAAACAGACTGAACCTCTCCGGGCTTTTTTCCTCCATCTGTGAGGACATGTCCTTAATCGGCGAGCGCGGGATTACACTGACCACGGAGCTTGAGCCGGATATCCTCGCCGTCGGAAACCGCGATTTGCTTTCCCGCCTGCTGGTAAACCTTATCAGCAACGCATACCGTTACGGGAAGGATAACGGCCATATTTTTGTGACGCTCACACGGACGCAGGAGCAGATTACGTTGTCGGTTGCGGACGACGGCATCGGCATCGCCCCCGAAGATCAGGAAAAAATTTTCCGCAGATTTTATCAGGCGGATCCGTCCCGTTACGGAAACGGCACCGGACTCGGGCTCTCCATGGCGGCGGAAATCGCCCAGTTTCACGGCGGAAACATCCGCGTAGAAAGCGAACTGCAAAAGGGAAGCCGCTTTATTTTTACCTTTCACGGATAAAATCTGTTTTCGCGTGAGATTCTAATTTTCGCCTAATGTTTCTCTGCTATAATAAACTCAAACATCAGGAAAGGAGATATCTTATGATAAAAATAAAGAAATTTTTTGAAACCCCGAAAAAAGCAATTCTCTCGTCTGTCTGCATCGTTGCAGTACTGGCAGT
>CALWHT010000002.1 GCA_944380515.1 uncultured Roseburia sp. | reverse complement strand
AGGTACAACTCCTTTACTGGTGGATATGGTTAATTGTTACTGGACATCTCAATTATACCATAAATCAGTGAGGAGTTGTTTTATTTTGCAACAAAAAGAATCCTGTATTTATGCGGGTTCTGGCGTTGCGCAAGCGCCTATCAAATAGAACACAGAAAGGAGATATTTTTATGGCATTAACCACCTTAACAGCAAGGGTAGACCCGAAAGACAAAGCCGAATTTGACGCTTTTTGCTCCAATGTCGGGTTAAATACCTCCACCGCTATTAATCTTTTTGTGAAAGCAGTTTTACGAGAGAAACGTATCCCGTTTGAAATCGCCCAGGCTCCCGATCCATTTTTCTCCGAGGCGAATATAGCCTATGTAAAAAAATCCGTCCAGGAACTGCGCGAAGGAAAGGGCACCGCACATGAACTGATTGAGGTGGAGGATGAGTGAAAAAATCTGGTCTGACGATGCCTGGGAAGACTACCTCTACTGGCAGACCCAGGATAAGAAAACAATCAAACGCATTAATCAGCTCATAAAGGA
Source organism: uncultured Roseburia sp. (assembly GCA_944380515.1). Classification (GTDB taxonomy): domain Bacteria; phylum Bacillota; class Clostridia; order Lachnospirales; family Lachnospiraceae; genus Roseburia. Next base: position 9,654 of record CALWHT010000002.1, on the reverse strand, counting down.
TATTGAGCGCAACGGCTGCATGGAAGGGATTGGAAAACCCGAACCCCTCTCCGGCGACCTGCAGGGAGAATACAGCCGCAGGATCAACGACAAAGACCGGCTGGTCTATCATATAGAAAACGGACGCATCTATATTGCGCACTGCAGAGGTCATTACGGAGATAAGTAAGCCGCCCACATTCCGCCCCATCAGGGCGGAATTCTTGTGGTATTATGGAACCCCAATTTAATAAATACCCCGGTAATTATCAAATATCCGTTCTGGAAAATGACCTGTCAGAATCCGAATGCGGTTTATGCCTGTATCAACCTTTCCGAAGCGTCCTGCCCGGCAGAAATTAAAAAGCAGTCCATTTGTATAAACGGAGATATAGGGGCTGTTTTAAAAGACGTCCTGCGGCATCCGTCTTATAGCACATAAGCAAAAAGCACAGGGTTCACATAGGACTCCAAAAACACTCCAAGCAGCATGAGCACTGCCGCAAGCAGACAGGCAGCGGTTTTTCCGTAAATTCCCTGGAGCTTAGCGCCAAAAGGCCCGTAATGCACCGGATATGCCTCCGAGCGTTGCTTCGCGCCTGCATATATAAAAATGGCTGCCGCATAGCACAGCCATTGCGGAAATCCGCCGCACAGCATGATAAAGACTCCTTTTGCGCCGAGATTTATGACGGCTGCCGCTGTCAAAAACCCAAAGGCACCCGCCAAAAAACACACCGTCAGACACAGCCACATTCTCGCGCGCATCAGCTTTCCGAGCGTCAAAAACACCAGCGCCGCCGACAGGCGGTCGAACAGCACCTGCCAGAACAGACGCTCCGGCCGGATGCTGCTGTAGGCGTATTGTTCGAGAAAATAAGTATTTAAGATTCCATATGTGGTAAGCAGCTCCTTATCTGCCAGATTGGCAAGCACTACTCCAAACAGGAAGGCCCCGAGCACCAGGTATCTGTCGCGCTTCACCAGCCGCCTCCGAATGATTTCTTACTGTAAGCTTATGCCTGTTTTTCCTCATTCAGAAGATTTTTGTAGGCAAGAATCGCGGAAACCGTTTTTGCGTCCTGCAAGGTTCCATTGTAAATCATGGTACACAGCTCCTCCACATCATGCGCCTCCACGTCAATAAATTCGCCCTCGTCAAGATGCTGTTTCCCCGGCTTTAAATCCCTCGCAAGATAAACGTCAATAAACTCATCACAAAACGCCACCGTCGTCTTTAACGAAAGCAGCTTTGTGAGATTGTCGCTGCGGTATCCCGTCTCCTCCTCAAGCTCCCTTGCGGCGCAGATTCTCGTATCCTCCGTCACGCTGTCCCGGGAGCCTGCGGGTATCTCAAGCGTCATCCGCTCAATCGCATTGCGGTACTGACGCACCATCAGTATCTTTCCGTCCTCACGCACCGGGACGACTGCCGCCGCGCCCTTCCGGTGGGAGACAAAGTCCCACTCCTCTATCTTTCCGTCGGGAAGCTGCATCGTATCCGTATATATATCCAAAATGACTCCCCGTTTTATAAGCTCACGCTTAATTCTTTTCACCTGCTGGTCCATAACATATCCTTCTTTCTCTCTAAATATCATCTGTTATGTAATTTTACCACTTTCAATCCCTTATTTCTACATTTTATTAATATTAGTCAATTTTACTATTTTCTAAATATATAATTACTCTTATTTTATCTTTTTTTATTGAATTACATTGACCCAAGTAGTACAATAAGACTATATTACCAGCAACCAGGGGGAAGGTTTTTATGAGTTCTACCGACACGAAGAAAATACTTGGTATCCTTGTCAGCGGAATCATGGATGATTTTACCGTATCGGTCTGCCGCGGCTCTGTCCTTCGGGCCAGAGAGCTTGGTATGCAGCCTGTTGTATTTCCCGGCAAGTATATCAATCGGGATTTATCGGACAATCCCGAATTAATGTATGAATATCAGTTTAATACCGTCTTTTCCTATGCCAACCGGCATAACGTAGACGCATTAATCATTGCGATTGGGAGCATCGGCAGCTTTACGACACAGGCCCGGATGAGGGAGCTGCTGGAACAATACACCGGCATCCCGCTCATCCTGATTGGCACCAAGCTGGACGGCTATTTAAGCGTCACCTTTGACAATTCCACGGGCGTCAGGGACGGCCTGCGCTGCCTGGTGGAGGAAAAGCATTGCAGGAATATCGGAATTATCAGCGCAAATACGGACAATACGGACGCCATGGAACGCCAGAATGCCTTTCTTGATTTTATCCGGGAAAATAAGCTTCCTTTTCGGGAATCCATGCTGGTGCACGGCTCTTATTCGCGCAGAAGCACCGAGGCCTATGAAATGTTCTTAGACGCCAATCCGGATTTGGATGCCGTATTCTGCGTGAACGACGACACAGCCCTCGGCCTTTACGATGTCCTGCGCACACGGGGGTTAAACCCCGGAACCGATATTTTTGTCATGGGCTACGATGACACGCTTGCCGCCACAAAAGCAAGCCCCTCCCTCTCCACCGTCCATGCGGACGGCTCCCTGCTCGGAAGGGAAGCGGTATCAATGGTCAACGCTGTCTTTTTGGGAGAGCAGGTGCGCAGCCGCACAATCTCCACACAGTTTGTCCGAAGGGACTCCTTCGGCTCTCTCCCCTCCGGTGAAAGCGCCGGAGATTCCCCGCGGCTTCTGGATGCGGATGCCTGGTTTTCCGACATCTTTTACCGCTATGATAATCTGGAGACTGCCGACGTTATTGACTCCCTGCGCGGTACCTTTCGTCTGCTGATTGCAGAACTCGAACAGGGATTTTCCGGAGAAACGCCCAAAGTGTGGGAGCGCAAACACTTTTCCGGACTGCTGAATGAATTTCTTAACCTGAAAAATGCTGTTGCCTACGCGGATGCCGGAAAAATGATTTCCGCTCTGGAAGACGTTTATCAGCTTCTGCTCACCCAGCAGACCAACGACCGCTCCAGATTCATCCTGCGCGATACGTTCGCCCTGATCTACAGCCGCCTGTACCGCGCGATGGACCAGGAAACCGGACGCATTTTCGAGGAAAAGGAACGTACCAGCTATTCCATGAAGCTTTTTATCCGGGATATGCTGCAATTTGAACGCGGAAATGACGCCAGCTACGCTTCGCTGCTCGGCAACCTCGGCTGGCTCTCTATCGAGCACGCACGGCTGTATCTGTTTGAGGCGCCCGTCACCCACTGTTTCGGAGAGCCTTTTTCCCCTCCCGATACGCTCTATCAGAAAGCGTTTCTCGAAAACGGAAGGGTTGCCCTTGTACCGGAAAGCAGACAGGCGATTTCCATAAACGCACTGTTTTCCCTGCAAAAACAGGCTGCGGACGATGATCTGGCGCTTGTACTCTTTCCCCTGTTTTATGGGACTACGCTTTACGGCCTTTTGCTCTGCGACCTTACAGACGCGCTGTTTTCCAACGGAGAATTTCTGATTAATCAGATGAGTTCCGCCACCCGCATGATTCATCTGCTCCACACCAATGAGCTGATTACTCAGCAGCTGGAGGACAGCCTGGCGCTCCTGCGCAAGAACAACCTGGACTTAGACACACTTTCAAAGTCCGACGCGCTGACGGGAATCTTAAACCGGAGAGGCTTTTTTGAGGCTGCGGAAAAGTTTATTACCGATAACCGCTCTTTGGGCTTCCAGAGTATTCTGTTTTTTATTGATATGAATAATTTAAAAACCATCAACGACTGTTACGGACACGAGGAAGGCGATTTCTCCTTAAATACCATCGGTCATTATCTGGAAGAATCGGTTAAGGAGGGCGGAATTTGCGCACGTATCGGGGGCGACGAATTCGCCTGCGTAATCCAGGCAAACGGCACAGAGGAAGGCAGCCGTTATAAGAAGGCGCTGATGCAGCGATTTTCCGATTTTAATGAAACAAGCAAAAAGCCCTATTATGTGACCGTCTCCATCGGCTTTTATGTTATAATGCCCGACAGTCCGCTTACCTTAAAGGAGGTTCTCACGCTCGCTGACGAGCAGATGTATCAGGAAAAGCAGCGCATAAAATCAAAGATTTCGGCGCATAAATCAAAAAAGTGTTAAAACTTTGTCCCTGCGCCCACGGAAAGAATTAAAAAACGGAAAAATCTCCCTCCCGTAAAAACAAAACTGCTATACTGTCAGCAGTAATATTTTTACGGGAGGGAGATTTTTTATCATGACTATAGCAGAATATGTATTCGCAGTCATCGGCATTCTGATTATCATCGGCGGTTTTGCCTACGGTATTTACGATTCCTATTTTGAAAAAACACATCACAAACACGAGGCTTCCGCCAACTCAAAAACCGGCACGGACTAACATCCGCCTGCCGGCGTTGCCTGGCTTTCCAGCATCCGGTAACCCACCCTGGGAATCGTAGTGATATACTCGGGCTCCATCGGCAGTTTCTCGATTTTCTTGCGGATATTCGTCATATTTACCCGCAGGATCCTGCTGTTTCGCTCCGCGTAAGGGCCCCATATTTTTTCCAGCAGCATCTGATAGGTGACAACCGTCCCCGAATTGAGCGCGAGACATTCAAGGATTCGGTATTCTACCGGAGAGAAATGCACCTCCTCACCGGACAGCAGCACCTGTCTTCTTGAAAAATCAACCCTCAGATTTCCCGCCTGGTAACAGGAGCGCCGCCCGGACGGGATTCTTCTGCGCAGCGCGGTATAGATACGGGCTGCCAGTTCCTGTTCATGGAACGGCTTTACCACATAGTCATCCGCCCCCGCATATAGGGCTTCCACCTTATCCACATAGCTGCTCTGTTCCGATATCACAAGAATCGGACAATCCGTCCACTCCCGGAACCAATGTATCAGCTCCATACCGTCCATATCCGAAAGACGGATATCCATAAGAATCAAATCCGGACAGATACCGGTACTCATCTCCATCCCCTGCTTGCCGTTTTGGGCATTGTAAACCTTATAATTCTCCCGTTTCATCATCCTTCGAAGCAGATAAGAAATACTCTCGTCCTCATCAATCAGCAAAATCTTTGCCCTGTCGCTTATTCTGTTTTGTTCCACGTTAAAACGCCTCCTGTAAAATCCGACTGTTTTTTATCCTATTTTCACAAGAAGACGTCTGTCTTTCTTCCCGTCCACCAGGTGGATATAGTATACGTTCTGCCACAGTGCGACGGCCGATTCCCCAAAACGTCTCGGCGCCTCGCGGATAAAACTGCAGGACAAAAAAAGCAATGCTGACAATACGGTCAGAAAACGCAGAAGCTGATACCTTCCGTGCTGCTGTTCCCCGGCCGCGGCATTTCCCTGCTGCCACCTGCCAAGAATAACGCCTCCGCGCTCCTCGGGAAGCCTGCTGTCCATCTGCACATCCGGCTGCGGACTCATCAGCCTGGCATTCTCCGTAGTCACCGCTCCGGACAACACGACACCGCGCCCATGCCCCTGCCCCATCCAGGACAGCAATAGAAGGGCCGCAGCAAAAATTGCCGCAGCAAACCAGAGCAGCCACTTCGCTTTTCGGTTATCCGGCATCCGGAACACCACCCTTCCGTTTCATTCACGTGTATTTTAACATATTTTTGATACTTTACCACATTATTTTTTCAGAGATATAATTTTTTCATATCCCAAATTATCACTATACAGACTTTCGGCAAAAAAATCAAGTATCCATCCGCTTTCAATTCTGTCCGCATAAAACACTGCTGCTTTACATATCCTGTATTTATGAATAAGTTAAAATGCTATACCATTGCAGGTGCCGTCTTTGTGCTGATTGCAGGCACTGTTTCTCATTTTGTATATGAATGGTCGGGGAACCAGCCCGCCGTCGGGCTCTTTTTTCCTGTCAATGAATCCGTGTGGGAGCATATGAAGCTTCTCTTTTTCCCCATGCTTTTCTATGCGCTGGCCGTAAATAAAAGACTGCGCAGTGACTATCCCTGCGCGGTTTCCGCCCTTTCCGCAGGGCTTTTAACCGGAACTTTTATGATACCGGCCCTGTTTTATATTTATTCGGGAATTTTAGGCCGCAATACTCTGCCGCTTGACATCGCCGTCTTTGCCGTCAGCATTATTGCGGCATTTGCGGCAGTCTACAGGCTTTCCCTTTCCTGCCGGGCGCGCAAAAGGGAACGGCTTTTAAAATATCTTGTGCTGCTTTTGACCCTCTGTTTTTGGCTGTTCACCTATTTTCCCCCTCAGCTTGGGCTGTTTGCCACGCCCTGAATTTTCTTCACGGAAACAGGCGTTCAAGCCTGCGCAACGGAAAAGCCGCCATACCAAATACGGTATGACGGCTTTTCACTTCATCTTATTCGGTTCGCAAATTATTTTGCATAATCCGTGACTCTTGATTCACGGATAACATTCACTTTAATCTGTCCCGGATATTCCAATTCCGCTTCAATCTGTTTGGAAATGTCACGCGCAAGCAATACCATATCCGCATCGCTTACCTGTTCCGGTATCACCATAATCCGAATCTCCCTGCCCGCCTGAACTGCAAAGGATTTCTCAACTCCCTTAAATCCGTTTGAAATATCTTCTAACTGTTTTAATCTGTTTGAATATGTCTCAAGTGTCTCTCTTCTGGCACCCGGTCTTGCTGCACTGATAGTATCGGCAGCCTGAACGATACATGCAATTAACGACTCCGGCTCCACGTCTCCGTGATGCGCCTCTACCGCATTGATGACAAGCGGTGATTCTTTATATTTTCTGCACAAATCCACACCAATCTGGATATGGGAACCTTCCATGTCATGATCCACTGATTTTCCGATGTCGTGCAGCAGACCTGCGCGCTTCGCAGTTCTGACATCCACGCCAATCTCAGCAGCCAGCAGACCCGAAAGCTGTGCCACTTCAATCGAATGTTTCAGCGCATTCTGGCCATAGCTTGTCCGGAATTTCATTCTGCCGAGCAGACGCACCAGCTCGGGATGTATTCCGTGCACGCCAACCTCGAGGGTTGCCGCCTCGCCTTCCTCGCGAATCATCGTCTCGACTTCCCTCTGCGCTTTCTCTACCATTTCCTCAATTCTGGCCGGATGAATACGTCCGTCCACAATTAATTTTTCCAAAGCAATACGGGCAACCTCGCGTCTGATTGGATCAAATCCCGATAAAATCACCGCTTCCGGTGTATCGTCAATGATTAGATCAACGCCGGTCATGGTCTCCAGCGTACGGATATTGCGTCCCTCACGCCCGATAATCCTGCCCTTCATCTCATCATTCGGAAGCTGTACGACGGAAATTGTCGTCTCGGCAACATGGTCTGCCGCGCATTTCTGAATGGCGTTCACCACATATTCCTTTGCCTTCTTGTCCGCTTCCTCTTTGGCCTTGTTTTCCATTTCTTTGATTAATTTTGCAGTATCAAGTTTTACATCTTCTTCAACAGTTTTTAAGAGATATTCCTTTGCCTGTTCGGAGGTTAACCCGGAGATTCTTTCCAGTTCCTGTATCCGCTCTTCGTTGAGCTTTGCGACCTGTGCTTTCTGCCTGTTGATTTCCTCTTCCTTTGCGGCAAACCCCGCCTCGCGCTTTTCGATAGCTTCCAGCTTTCTGTCCAGATTTTCTTCCTTCTGGACAACCCTGCGCTCGCTTCGCTGAATCTCTGCCCTGCGCTCTTTGACCTCCTTATCCAGGTCATTCTTCACCCGAATGGATTCCTCCTTCGCCTCGAGCATCGCTTCACGCTTTTTCGTCTCCGCCGCCTTTACTGCCTCGTCAATAATCTCACGCGCCTTTTCGTCGGCGTTGCCAATCTTAGCCTCCGTTACCTTCTTATGATAAGCAGTTGTGATGAAATATACAACGACCGCAGTAACCACGAGAGTAATTACAACAGCGATAATCACATTCCCCACAGGAGCACCTCCTTTATTAAATTTTCATTGTACATATAACATAAAAACATGTCCGTTATCTGTCATAAATTACAACATATAAATTTTATTCTATTTTAATATTTATGTCAAGTAGATAACTGGTTCTTCCATGCCAAAACACCTTTTATTCTTCCGATTCATCCAGTATTCGCATGGTATGCAAAATATCACTGCTCTGAAATCCCCTGCCCAGCAAAAACCGGTATATTTTCTGTCTTTCCCTGGGGTCCGCACTCTTTTTTACGTAATCTCTCTTTTCCAATAAACTGCGTATTTGTTCCCGCTCATCACTGCAAAATTCTTCCTCAATCGCACGCTCTACGGTGTCTCTTCCGATTCCCTTTGCAAGCAGATCCGCCCTGAGACGCTGCCGGCTTTTCTTCCCCTGATGACAGCGGATATAAGCGCCCGCGTAACGGTAGTCGTCCACATAATGATATTCCTTCACATAAGTGAGCGCTTCCTCGATACAAACCTCGGGATAGCCGTTCTGCCGTAACTTTTCACGAAGCTGACGCTCTGTGCGTTCCATGCGCTCCAGCAGAAAAAGCGCCCTCTTTTTTGCCCTTGTCCCTATGATTTCATGGAGAATCTTTTCGTATAATTCACCGGAAACAAAATCACCCTCACGAAGGCAGAGCCTTTTCATTTCCCCGCGGTATAAAAAGACCTCCATCCCATTTTCAAACCGGATGGAGGACTTTCCTCTGCCGCAGGGAATTACCGAGACAATCTGTAATTCCTGCATAAACCTACGCCTCCGCTTTTTCCGCTGCGGTGGTTTCTGTCTTTTGCGTCTTCTTTGCTTTTTCGTCCGTATTCTTCTCCGCAGGATTCTCCACAGGATTCTTATCCTGTTCCTCCTTGTCATTTCCGTCCACGTTCAGCTGCTCTCTGACCTTCGCCTCTATTTCCTCGCAAATCAGCGGATGCTCCTTTAAATAGAGCTTCGCATTCTCGCGTCCCTGGCCAATCTTTTCACCGTTATAGGCATACCATGCTCCCGATTTGTTCACAATTCCAACATCCGATGCCAGATCAAGAATATCGCCCTCTCTGGAAATTCCCTGCCCGAACATAATATCAAACTCCGCCTCACGGAACGGCGGCGCTACTTTATTCTTCACAATCTTTACCCTTGTGCGGTTTCCGACTACCTCGCCGCCCTGCTTTAAGGATTCAATCCTGCGGACATCCATACGGACGGAGGAATAGAACTTTAACGCACGCCCGCCGGTCGTCGTCTCCGGATTACCGAACATCACGCCGACCTTCTCACGAAGCTGGTTAATAAAGATGACCACACAGTTTGACTTACTGATGACTGCCGTGAGCTTACGCAGCGCCTGGCTCATCAGACGGGCCTGCAGACCCACGTGACTGTCGCCCATCTCGCCTTCGATTTCGGCACGGGGCACCATGGCGGCAACGGAGTCCACAACTACTGCGTCGATGGCACCGGAGCGCACCAGCGCTTCACAGATTTCCATGGCCTGTTCACCGGTGTCCGGCTGGCTGACCAGCAGGCTGTCAATGTCCAGACCCAAGGCACTGGCGTAGGCCGGGTCCAGGGCGTGTTCAACGTCAATGAAGGCCACCTCGCCGCCCATCTTCTGGGCTTCGGCCAGCACCTGCAGGGCCAACGTGGTTTTACCGGAAGATTCGGGGCCATACACTTCGATGATACGGCCGCGGGGCAAACAGCCAATGCCCAGGGCCAGGTCCAGGCCCAGGCTGCCGGTGGGGATCGCATCCACC
>CALWHT010000001.1 GCA_944380515.1 uncultured Roseburia sp. | reverse complement strand
GAAGTCAATGAGGAACCGGTAATATTTCACTGGAAATATAATCTTGATGACATAGATGTATCTGAAGAGGTTATTGTTGATACATTGCCGGTCAAAAAGTCCAGTTAATTATCGAACGATATACTAGTAATCAGATTATTTGCAGGTGGACAATCAATCAGAATAATATCATAGTTGCCTTTTATAGTATCAATCCAATTTTTCAAAATAGACAAATATTGGATATCATCTTTCATTTTCAGTGCAAGCATATCTAATCCCATATTTTTCTGATAAAACAGACTTGATGGTACAAAATCATAAATTTTATTATAATTTTTTATCATTGCATTGTCAAATTTCAATTCGATACTATGATATTTATCTATTTTTGAAATATATAAGTCGAATACATAATTTAATGTTTCAGCAGCGGACAAATCACTTAATGCTCCATAGCCACCATTCGATACCAAGATCTCGCTTAGAGAACTTTGAGGATCTATATCTAATACCAAAACTCTATTTTTTCCAGTATTATTCTTATTATTCTCTCTTGAAAAATACTCTGCAAAATTCAATACACTTGTTGTTTTTCCAACGCCACCCTTATAATTCCCAATAAAAATAATTTTAGTTTCCATGCCTTTATATCCTTCATAATTTGTCATATTAGTTTGTAGTTTGAAGCAGTTGAATATACCTTTCACATTCTTATGAATCTATTTTACATATTCCATTTTCATTAGTCAATCTGTTTTCCCCATATACATCATACCCTCACATACTCAACCTCTGTATGTAGGATTTCACCACATACTTCTTTTGCTGCTATATCACTGTCCTTATAAGAATTTGTTACAACCTCACAGCAGACCAGCTCACCTGTCTTTACGGACGTGTAGACCACATCCACTGCGCTGATAAGCCCTGTCTTCCACAAATCCATATAATAATCATACTGGTCGTAATCCCCTTCATTTTTCATCTGTTCCAATGCCTCTGCCATCTGATCTCTTGTCTGCCATTCTGCCTGCACTGTTCCTATCTCCCTTTTATCCAGATTGCAGATAATTTCTGCCACCTTGCAGTTATGCTCTGCTGCATGAGAACTCTGGCATCTGCTGATTCCATATTTTTGTTCAATAAAATTTCTCCCCTTTTTGGTAAGCCCATAGCTTACGCTGCTTTTAGGATTGCTGTTATATCTGGATGGATATGTCACTTTCTCAATCAGTTTGTCTTTTTCCATATTTTTTAATCTGCTTGCTGATATATCTATTTTGACGGCATCCTCCTGTCTGATGTTTCCTGCTATGGAAAGAACCTTAAAAAAAGTCTCATCTTTGGGATACCAGTGTTTAATATGTTCTTTCATCCCTTTACCTCCACATTTTAAAACATTTTTTATAAAAAAAGCAGGAACATCAAAAAAGACATTCCCACCCAAAAAGATTTTCTTTTTGCTTTTCACTTTTATTTAAGTAAATCCTATATCATATATTTCCTTTATGACACTACTTTCCTCGTAACACTACCCTGCACGCAAGGCAACCTGATGTCAAACTAAATTGGCGATAAGCAGGTCCGCAAAATATCATTTATTCTGTACCCTGTATGGAACTGTCAAAACATCTCCTTTTAAAACTGCTAAACAGCACCCTGATATATTTTTTAAGTGTATAGAGATTAAATAATGCTTCCTTCTTGAAATTCCTTTTCATAAATCAAAAAATGATTCCTTTTTCATTGCTCTATACATTTTCATTATAAAAAAGCCATTTCCATAAATAACGTTTCTTCCAGATAGCATTTCATGTATCAGAATACTATCTTCGACTTCTGCTATCTGAAACAAAAATCCTTATAGAATATAACAAACAACTATTTTGGCGAATAGCAAGTTTTAAAGAATATCATAACTGTATCTTCTGATCCAGAAGGAGCAGAACAGGTCTCAACCAGACCTTGCAGTTATATGAAACTGGCAGACATTATTCTAATGGTGTCTGCTTTTTTTGTTCACAACAAATCGAAAGGAGAAAAAAACATGAACAAAAAAGCAATGCAGCAACTGATTGTGGATTCGCTTTCTAAGAAATTAGGAGACAGTTTCCATATCAGTATCCATGAGGTACTCAAAACGAACATCAAACTGGATGGACTGACCATTCTCAAAAAGGGAGAAAATATCTCTCCCACCATCTATCTTGATTCTTTTTACAAAGATTTGGAGGATGGTGCGCTTCTTGATGGTGTCGTAGACGAAATCTTGCATATATATTTTGGTGCAAGAATAGAACCATCACATTTTGATGTTACATCTGTCCTGGACTTTAATTATGTCAAAGACAGATTGTACGTAAAACTTATTAACAGACACTTCAACAAAGAGCTGTTGCAAAACGTACCACATTCACTATTCCTTGACGATTTTGCTATTGTTATTTACTGCCTTATTGCAACATCAGCGGAAGGAAATGCAAGTTTTGTGATACATAACGAGCATTTAAACATGTGGCATATGGAACAAAAATCTCTTATGTCTCTTGCAATTAAAAATACCAGAAAACTGTTTGGTATTACCCTGCAAAGCATAAAAGAAATCATGGATGAACTGGTGTCTGATTTGATGACAGATGACATCCCCATATGGGTGATGACAAATAAACTGAAATTATCAGGTGCATCCACAATCCTATTTGAGGATACATTGAAAGGTTTTGCAGATATTTATGGCGATTTTTATGTGATCTTTTCCTCCATTCATGAGGTTTTATTGATACCAGCATCTATTAATGCTGATATTAGCACTCTGACAGAACTAAACCAGATGGTAAATGCAACGGATGTTCGACAAGATGAAATTTTAGGCACGAAAGCCTATTTGTACTCCCAAGAAAGAGGGTTTGTTTTATAACCATAAGGCAAATGTAACTTATCAACACATTTTATCAAGAAAGGACAAGCGCACCAGAGAGTGTGCAGGTATTAAGTATGAATCAGATTACGCTTACAGGCAGATTAACAGATGAACCAAAAGTTACTTACAGTGCAGGCAGTGAGCCTGTTGCACATGCAGTATTCAATTTTGCAGTTCCTGATATGACCATGAGAAGGGATGAACAGGGCAACTATCCTACTAACTTTTTCAGATGTGCCTGTTGGGGAAAGCGCGCAGAGAGCGTGGAAAAGTACTGCATCAAGGGAACAAAACTCCTCATTGTTGGCAGATTAAGGAACAACAATTACGAAAAGGAGGGCCAGAAAATCTATTCGAATGAAATCTTAATCGACTCACTGGAATTTCTGGAAACCAAAAAATCTGATGCAAAAGCGAAAGGAGAACAGCCATGATCCGTACTACACTAAACTGGACAGTCAAAAGTTTGAAATCCATGAATGACAGTAAACATACACTTGATTTCTCACATCCCATTCAAAGACAAAGCGGACAATGGGACGGTGACAAGTTGAAAAAGAGTCTGCTAATACACAGCATACTCGCCAATTATCCAGTTCCTCCCATCTACTGCCTGAAGGAACCTGTTGATGAAAAAGACTTCCGCTATTCTATCCTTGATGGAAAGCAGAGACTTACCACCATTTTTGATTTCATAGATGGCAGATACTGTCTGGAGGAAGAAACACCTTCTGTTACCCTGGACGATGTAACCTACGAATTAGGAAACAAATATTTTTCAGACCTTGATGCAGAGTGCCAGCAGGAAATTTTGCGTTTTAAATTTACAATCTATGGTTTTGAGGATGCAGATGATGATCTGATAGAAGAAATCTTTTTCAGGCTCAACAACAGCAGTCCCTTATCTAAGCCTCAAAAGGCTATGCCGCTTTGCGGTGTTGAAAATGCAAAATTTATCAAATCCATTCTTTCTGATAAGTTCTTCATGGAAATCTGCAAATTCTCTGCCATGCAGAGAAGGAAGTCTGATGACATGTGTACGCTGTTACAGGCCATGATGCTCCTTGACAACAGATATTATGGGTATGAATACGCTTCCATTTCTGCTGATGAGATTATGAAGTATGCTTCACACATCAAAAACAATTATTCAGAAGAACAGAAAGAACGATTGTTTAACATCATTGACTATTTGGAAAAGGTATTTCCTGAGCAGGATAAGATGCTTAAAAAGATCAATATTCCAGTGGTAATCATTGCTGCTGATACTGCGATGGGCAAAGACTACAATCCAATCAAAAATATCTATCGAGTAGGCCCCATGTATTTCAGACAATGGTTTTCTTATTTCTTTGCAGAATGTTATGAGAACTATAAACAGTACTGCTCTTCTGGCAGTGTCAAGAAAGAAAAAACCTTAAAAAGAATTGAGATTATGGAACAATCATTGAAAGAATACTTTGAATTGGAAGAACTCCCAACATTAGAGCAGCAGGATGCTTCCACTATGCAGGAAGATGATACCATACTGGAAGATGAACAATCAGAAAACATGGATAATTCTGATATACAGACAGAGGAAGGTATTGGCACACCCATTTGTGACAGATTCATTCCAAGTAGTGAATCTGTCCTAAAGGAATTGCCAAAAACAGAGCAGGTTGAAAAACCTCCTAAAAAAATTCCTACATATAGTGAAGAAACAGCATCATAAAGGTTTGTGAGGGTGTTGCTTTTACAGCAGCACCCTTTTTGAAAGAATTGATGTGGGCACAGGGCCAAATATCCTTACAGCCCTCCCACCAGAAGATTATTAGGAGTGTGATTTTTATGAAATGGTTTGATAATATAGCAACCATAGATTCCCTACGGCAGAGATACAAGGAACTCTTAATAAAATACCATCCTGACAATAACCCTGATACAGATACCACCAAAATTATGCAGAGCATCAACAGTGAGTACGACCGCCTTTTAAAAACTTTAAAAGGTGTTAATTCCAGTCATAAGACCTCTGCTGATTTCTCAGAAAATGAATTAAAAAACATCTTAAATGAGCTTGTCAGTCTAAGAGCCAATATCACCATTGAACTTATAGGACATTGGATATGGGTATATGGTCCTGACACAAAAGCCATTAAAAAACGCCTCAAAGAATTAGGTTTCAGATGGGCTCCCAAAAAGGAAAAGTGGCATTGGGGAACCTCTGCCCACAAATCCACAAAACCTATGGATATGGAATCTATCCGTTCAAAATATGGAAGCACTGTCTATAATTCTTCAAAGGAAGAACAAAAAGCAATCAATTGAGTACCTGACACTCTCATGCAGTCATGAGGGTGTCTGTTTATGTAAGAAACTCCTATAATGCTATCTGGCAATACTGCATCTTCCAAATAGTATCTTCTCCTGTAAAATGCTACCTACCAACTTTGTTATCCAAACTCCTGTGTTTTTTACAATATAAGGTAAGCTATAAGGCTTATGGGAATATATAAAGGAGTGTGATGTCACACATGTATAAAAGTAAAAACATTTCAGCCAGAACCAAAAGCAGAGCAACAAAGGAGGAATGTTTCAGTCGAAATATTCCAGCATTAAATATACTGTTTTATATTGGCAAGGGTTTTATGCTGAAAAAGCAACTGAACACATTAGCCAGAATTTTTTACCATATAAATGAACATAAGGCAAATGATATGATTGCGGATCTGCTCTCCTATGGACTTCTCATAAAAAAGCAGGCTACAGATACCAGAACCTGCATCTATATCCTGACAAAGTTTCCTCTTGCCATGTATTACGAATGCAGTACAAGAGATTCCTGTTCTATCAAACTGAACAACAGAAAAATCTGGAACAACATCTACAGGACTGAATTTATCATTAGGCAGGTAATTCCTTTCATGGAACAGCTTGACATGGAATTATCACTGGAAAATTTGCTACATTTCCTGACAGATTACTGTATTTCCATTTTTACAACAGAAAACCAGATGTCTGTCTATCAGCTATACCAGAATCTCTATGAAAAGTTTCCTATAAAGGATAAAGAACTGCTTCATTCTGGATTTCCTCATATGTCTGATTTTATGAATGACTTTTATAAAGTCACAGCAGACCTTTATCATTATCAACGTAATTTCCTTGGATACAGGATTGATGATGATTTCTCTGCCTGCCTGGATGTAAAGGATAAACTGGAAAGGGAAAAGGATTTCATTTCTTCCCCAAAGGAGCTTAAAAGAAATTACTATTCTCTCTTCAATATGGTATCAGCAGGATTCTTCTTTATTGGAAAACCAAACGGAGACTGCCTTACGATTGGCATCTTTGACAAATGCAACAATATGTACCTGAAAAAGATTTATGACAACATTATCTGCATTTTTCTTATGTTGGAAAGATATTTAGGATTTTATCCTCATATTACTTTACAGGTATATATGTGTGATGCTGATAATATGTATGCTCTCCATGCCAAAGAATCAGAATCTGGATTTGATTACACAAGACAGGAAAATTCTCATTATAATAAGAGAGATACCTTCTTTAAAAACATGAAAATTCCACGCCAATATTGGGATTATATTGCTGTGGATTATATCTGCTACCCATTAAGGGAGAAGTATCATTTATAATCTGCCATTTTAAGGCTGTTATCTCCATACTCTATAAATAACCACCCAATGTCCTAAAATCGTGAATCTGGGCATCTTAGGGGCATTTGAGGCTATTCTGTGAGTGGTATCTTCCTGTTTCCAGCATTAAGACTTTGGGGCCTACATCCCCAAGCCCCTGTGTACTTTGCAGTTACAGAAAACTAAAAAGTAGCTTCCTGCAACTGCAAAGTTTAAAGTTTTCTTTTTCCACGCTTTCTGAAATAATTGAATGAACTGCACCTTTTATCTTTTACTCCAAATTGTTATAATACTTTCTGAGGTGATTACAATGACGGATACATTATCCTACAGGCAACTATTCAATGAATTAGAAAATTTAAACGCTTCTGCCTATGATATGCTCATTCAAGGTAATTTTGAGGGATTTACAGACCTTCTGATAACATTTGTAGACAGCGGAATTACAGAACAGAAAAACTTCCCTTATGCCAGAGCAGCATACAGGTTTTCTGCTATGCCATTTACCCTAAATCATATGTGGTTTAGTCCAGATGCAAGAAATATATTAAGTGACTATATCTTTTTCAGCATTACACAAGGGTGGACGATTAAAGACATCCAGGAAAGAGACCTATACCCAGTCTATATAAATATGGCAAACTCCCTTGCACTCACTGACAATGAAAAAGCACAGGCAAAGCAGGAACGCATGGAAAGCAGCCTTTCAAAGAAAAGATGGGAGGCTTATGAGACTTTTATTGAGAAGTACAATGAACTCTATAAACAACATGGGAATGTAACTGTTTTTGGCGTCCCATTGGTTGATGACGTAGAAGCACACCAAATGTCCTACATAAAAAAAATCGTTGAGCTTGCAGAAATAAGAAGCAGATTTCATCTTACTTTTGATTTTACCTGTACCACTGTTGACAATACAGCACTTGAGGGGATGAATCTTCCCCAAAAGATAAATTACCTCACCAATAATCTTCCTGACTTATACCAAAAGGGAACACAGAAATTCAACCCACACATACAGGATTTCCTTACTGTCAAAGAAGATGATGAGCGCATTCTTGCCAGCAATTATATCCAAGGCAAGGGAATTGACCGTAAGAACTGGAAAAACTATACACATGGGCAGCTCCCAAACATACCATTATTCTATCTGGAGCTTGCATTCTATTTATCCATCCCATCTTCTGATGAGGTAGAAAAATTCATGAACCTGCATGGCTATTCCATCAAAGGGCCAATGACACATTTTCATGATATTTACTGTGGCAAAAATGTCTACCACATATTGCACAGGGATTTATGCAGATGGATAGATGCTGGAATCGACTACAATCTAATCAATGAAATGTGTGGAATGAAACTGTCAGTCACGGAAAAAGAGCAACGGCTGCTTGCTGCTAAAAGAAGGCAGAACTGATATTTTATAAGTTCTCTTGAAAATAGCAGTCTGACAAGTAAAATTGACAGACTGCTGTTTTTATCATCTCCCCTTTTGAATTTTCAATATTTTTTCTAAGACTGTCTTTGCTCTATATAGCATACATTTTCTCTGCATACTCTACTTTGTTCTCTTCCAGCTCTAATTTTTTAAGTTCATCCTGTTTGAACTCCTCTGTTACATGTGTGTACAAATCCATGGTCATCTGCAAGGTTGCGTGACCTAAAAAGGCTTGAATTGTCTTGGGCTGTATCTTTGCTTCAAAACATCTTGTTGCAAAAGTATGTCTAAAACAATGTCCCGTGAATTTTTCCATCTGTTCCAATGGATCTTTGATTGAGTTTATCGTATCTACAATTCTTCCAATTGCATCACTATAAGTAGTTGCATTTAAAGGAGTTCCTACCGTACTAAGAAATAACAAATTATCGAATCCTTCCAGAGGTTTCACATTTGGTTTATTAAGAATATTTATTCTCTGCTTTAACTGCTTCCGTAAAGCAATTTCACATCTGGAACTCATTGGGACAACTCGATTACTGCTCTTAGTCTTAGGCGGACCCAGATGATATGTTTTTCCTTCATCACCTTCAAATTTTTGATATACCAATGTTTTATTTACTCTGATTTCTTTTTTGTCAAAATCAAGGTCTTCTGGTGTCATTGCATAAAGTTCACCTGGCCTAAGACCTGTTTCTACTGCAACAATAAACAAATTATAATAAAATGTACCTGCTGCACATTCAAAAAAATCTACCTGTTCATCTTTAGAAAGTACTCTGATATCCTTCTTTTCTTCTCTTGCAAGTTTAATGCCTCTAACTGGATTCTTTAATACATAACTGTCTATCAATGCTTTATCAAAAATATCCAGTAACATAATACGAACTCGATTTTTGGTTTCAAACTTATATCCCCGTTTATCCAGATTATTAATTAATGCTCTTATCATCAATGAAGTAATTTCTGTCAATCTTCTTTTGCCAAGTGTTGGTGAAATGTGCTTCTTATACACTAATTTATATCCTTGTCTGGTATCTTCGCAAATTACTTTGTATTTATATTCATTAATCCAGACATCAAAAAATTCATCTAATGTTGTTCCATCATCTACAACATTCATTTTCTTTTTGTTTTCATATACAGCAGTATTATACTTATCTCTAAGTTCCTGCAAATCTACACTATATATAGTCTGCCTAACACCAAATCTATTTTCAAATCTCGCATAGTATTGTCCGTTTTTTCTTTGCCCAAATCCTGGTCCAAGTTCTTTTCCATATAAGTCTTTTCCCATTTCCGTTTCCTCCCTTTTCTCAAGTATAACGGGTTCCACCACTCTTGGGAGCCCCCTGTTTTCCATTGCTTAATCGTATTTTTTTAAATTGTAATCAGATGATTTTATATAGATAAATGTGCATTCAAATATTTTTCAAAAGCTTCTCTTTTTACCAGTTTTCGATTTCCTATACATAAAACAAAGGGACAACCTGGTTCTGCCAACAACTCTCTGATTTTATTTTCTCCAATATTGCTGTATACCATTGCTTCATCCACAGTCAAAGTAACTTTCTTCCAAATAGGAACTTCATATTTTTCCATAGCAAATCCTCACTTTCTTGAATTTGCTCTAATACAGAATAACTAGAGACTTCCTCCTGCGTATAGTAAGATAATGCTGCTCATTGTCATCTCTGTATAAATAACAAGGCAGATAATCATTATCTATGGCTCTATTATATATTTTTTCAATCTGCAATTTCAACTTAAGCAGACAGCTTTTCGTGCAATATTAGCACGAAGCAGTTTTAAATAAAAAAAGCCTCTATGAGTTAATATTCCACTCATAGAGACTCATACGATCCATACTATGCAACTTCACTTCAATTTATAGAAATAATTATCATGTGCATCACTGTATGAAATATATTTTGCTTTTGCATTTTATATTCTCACATTCTGGCATATTTCTCTGTACGCCATTCCCTCAAAAAGTACACCATTTCATACGCCATTTAGGGGCAAAAGTACACCATTTTTACACCATTTTGCCCCAAATTTATAAGAAAATGTAAGAATTTATAAGAAAACCGTCTTAAAGTAAAAATCCCTGAAACCCTTGATTTTACTGACTATTTACCTATAATCTCCGCCGTGGCGATAAACTCATAGGGAGTCTGCTGATAAACATAATAATTCAGCCAGTTGGAATACAGAATATTCCCGTGCGAACGCCATTGCAGC
This sequence comes from uncultured Roseburia sp., assembly GCA_944380515.1. GTDB lineage: Bacteria > Bacillota > Clostridia > Lachnospirales > Lachnospiraceae > Roseburia. The sequence continues at coordinate 20,750 of CALWHT010000001.1, read as the reverse complement.
CTTGGCTTTTGCGTATCGTCGTCGTTCGGATAATAATTTGCCGGAAGCTCAATCGGAAGTCCTTTTTCCTTATCACGCTTGTATTCCTTATCGAGCGTAATGCGGTCGTACTCGGGATGCCCCATAACAAAAATTCTGCGCCCTTCGTCGGCGATTGCCAGAAAAACGCCTGCCTCCTCGGACTCCGCGAGAATGGTCAGCTCATGTACCCTGCGGATATCCTCCGTGCGCACCTCGGTGTGTCTGGAATGAGGCGCCATAAAGTAGTCGTCGAAGCCACGGACCAAAGGAACCTTGCGGTTCATCACGCGGTGCTCGTACACGCCGAACATTTTCTTTGGCAGCATATATTTTTTGAGCCCGTAATGATAGTATAATCCCGCCTGCGCTCCCCAGCACAGATGCAGAGTGGAGGTCACGTGGGTTTTGGTCCACTCGAAAATGGAACACATTTCATCCCAGTAATCCACTTCCTCATATTCCATCTGCTCTAAGGGCGCTCCCGTAATAATCAGTCCGTCAAAATAACGGTGCTTCACCTGATCAAAAGTTTCATAGAACTGGTTGAGATGGCTTATGGAGGTATTTTTTGATTCATGGGAAGAAACAGTGATAAACGTCACGTCCACCTGCAGCGGCGTATTCGAGAGGGAGCGCAGAAGCTGCAGCTCCGTCTCCTCCTTCAGCGGCATCAGATTCAATATTCCGATTTCAATCGCCCGAATATCCTGATGCATGGCACGTTTTTCATCCATAACAAATATATTTTCCTTTTCCAGTATTTCTTTCGCGGGCAAATCGCTCTGTGTTTTTATTGGCATAATTCTCTCACTCCTTGGCTTTTTCCGTGACGGCTGCTTTCCGCGGATTTATTCCGCATTTATCATGCGGTACAGTTCTTCCTCCGTAATCACGGGAACATTCAGTTCGTTTGCTTTTGTCAGCTTGCTCCCTGCATTTTCTCCCGCAAGTACGAAATCTGTCTTTTTGGAAACCGAACCCGAAACCCTTCCGCCGTATTTTTCAATCAGCTCAGCCGCTTCTTTTCTGCCGAGTGTCGGGAGCGTCCCGGTAACCACAAGCGTCTTTCCGGTCAGCGCAGACTCTATTGTCTGTGTCTCCTCCGACTCCATATTGACACCAAGCCTCTTTAAATGCTCCAAAAGCTCCTGGTTCTTTTGATTTTGGAAAAATCTGCGGATACATTCCGCACTGACCTCCCCCACGTCATTGACGGCCATAAGCTCTTCCACACCGGCATTTTTCAGATTTTCCATCGTTTTAAAATGCTTCATAATCGCTTTTGCCGCGGCTTTCCCGACATTCGGAATTCCAAAGCCCGTCAGCAGCCGGCAGGCATCGTTTTTCTTTGCCTTTTCAATCGCGTCCAAAAGCTTATCCGTATTCTTTTCTTTTCCGATGATTCCCTGCTCGATTAATTCCCCGCGGTGATTTTTCAGTTCAAAGACATCCGCAATATCTCTAATATACCCCAATCGCACGAGTTCTTCAATATAAACCGTGCCGAATCCCTTAATGTCCATCGCGTCCCTGCCGACAAAGTTTATGATATGGCGTTCCAGCTGTGCGGGACAATTCGGCGAAGTACATTTGATATCCGCCGTGTCCTTTTCCCGCTCCGTCCTTGCGCCGCACACCGGACAGGTATCCGGAATCACAAAGCGCTTCCATCCCTCCGGTCTTTTATCCTTTTTAACTTCCTTCACCTTCGGAATGATTTCCCCCGATTTGTACACAACAATCGTATCGCCGATTCCGATATCCAATTCATCGATAAAATCCTGATTATGGAGCGTCGCTCTGGAAACGGAGGTGCCGCAGAGCCGGACCGGCTCAAAAATTGCGGTCGGAGTAATCCGCCCGGTCCTTCCCACGGACAGTTCAATATCCAAAAGCTTTGTTTCCTTTTCCTCCGGCGGATATTTATAGGCAACCGCCCACCGGGGAACCTTGGAGGTTGCGCCCAGCTTTTCCCTGTCGGAGTAGCGGTTGATTTTGACAACCGCCCCGTCAATGTCATAGCCGAGATTCCCGCGGTTTTCTCCGATTGCCTCAATGGCCGCCCACACCTCGTCCGCCGTTTTGCACACCCTGTAATTGTCAATGACCGGAATCCCCTGCTTTTTCAGAAAATCATAACCCTCGGTGTGCGTCTCTAGGGAGATGCCGCGCACCTGCTGGATATTAAACACAAACATTGACAATCCGCGCTCTTTTGTAATCCGGCTGTCAAGCTGGCGCAGAGTTCCGGCCGCACAGTTTCTCGGATTGGCAAAGAGACGCTTTCCCAAAAGCTCCTGCTGTTCGTTTACCCGCTCAAAATCCTCGTTTTTCATATAAACTTCGCCGCGGATTTCCAGATATTCGGGTGCGTCTTTTAACTTTGTTTTCACATCGGAAATCACCCTGGCGTTTGCCGTGACATCCTCCCCAAAGTTCACGCCGTCGCCTCTGGTGAGCGCCGTGACAAGCGCGCCGTTTTCGTAGCGCAACGCCATCGAAAGGCCGTCTATTTTATATTCTACCACAAACTCCGGCTCATCGAGCTGCTCTTTCATCTGCTCTACAAATTCGCACACTTCTTCCCTGGAAAACACATCCTGCAGGCTCAACATCGGAATGTTATGGCGCACTAAAACGCCTGCCGTCCGCTTCGCCGTTCCGCCGACACGCTTTGTCGGTGAATCCTCCGTGACAAGCTCGGGATGCTCCTTTTCCAGCTCTTTGAGCTCACGCATCAGCATGTCAAATTCATAATCTGAAATCTCGGGGTTATCCTGATTATAATAGCGATCGCTGTGATAATTAATCTGCTCTCTTAATTCCTTTATCCGTTCTTCCGCCGTCATCTGCATCCTCCATCCTGTCCCGGTATTACCGTCGTGTTCGACGAATTTTTCATCTGCCTTAAAAGTTCCCGGTATTCCGCCCCGGTAACCTCGCGGTATTGTCCGGTCTCTAAGCTTCCAAGCTCAATATTCATAATACGAATCCTCACCAGTTTTTCCACCCGGTAGCCGAAATATTCACACATCCGCCGTATCTGCCGGTTCAGTCCCTGCGTGAGCACAATATGAAATTCACGCTTTCCGGTACGCCATACTCTGCATTTTCTGGTGGTGACATTTAATTCTGCAAGGGGAACTCCACCGGAAAGTCCCCGCAGAAAAGCGTCCGTCACAGGCTTATTGACTGTCACGGTATATTCCTTCTCATGCATGTTCCCCGCCCTCATAATGCGGTTGACAATGTCGCCGTTATTCGTCATCAGCAAAAGTCCCTCGGAATCCTTATCCAGCCTGCCGACCGGATAGATGCGCTTCGGATAGTGGATGTAATCCACCACATTATTCTTCTCCCGTTTCTCCGCAGTGCAGACAATCCCGGCCGGTTTGTGAAAGGCCAGAAGAATCATCTCCTCCTCCTTTTTGACCGGCTTTCCGCAAAAGAGCACCTCCTGTCCCGGATGCACCCTCATTCCCATAACAGCCGTTTTCCCGTCTATCATCACATTTCCGGCTTCCACCTGACGGTCCGCCTCCCGTCTGGAGCAAACGCCCGCCTCGCTCAAATATTTATTAATTCTAACCGAATCTTCTTTCATACCGTCCTCCGCACAGAATGTTTTTCCCCGCAGCGTTTCTTCCAATCTACAAAAGCGGAGACTTTCTTTGGTAAAGTCTCCGCTCTGCTTTTCTTTTTCTCTATAAAACTACTGTAACAGGGAGGTCTTGACATAACCTGTCTCACCGTTCCAGGTCACCCTTGTCCAGCCTTCCGCATAGCTCATGACTACCGTGACCTCCTCGCCTGCATAAGCGGTTCCTATCCTGTCTGCCGTCTCACTCATGCCGGAACGGATATTCACGGTATTTGACAGTCTCACAACCGTTCCCTCCGCCAAGCTGCCCGCCGATGTATCCGTCTCGTCCGCATCCGCTTCATCCTCCGGTACCTCGGAGCGGTCCGTGGTCAAATATTCCGTCATAATATATCCGGTCGTTCCGCCGTAGTCGACAATACTCCACTCGCCCTCCGTGCCTGTCCGGGCGATCGCCGTTCCCTTGCCTAAAGAGCCAAGCTTCTCTGCGGAAGTATCCGCCTGTGCCCTGACATTTACCGTGTCGAGCGTATAAACCGTCTCCTGCGTCTGTTCATCCCCGCCGTTTTCCTCGGTGGTTTCGGTCTCTTCCGGCACCTGCGTCTCGGTTTCCTCCGGTATCTCCGTCTCCTCTGTCACCGCTTCCTCCGGTGTCTCGGTCTCTTCACTGTTTCTGTTTGCCTGTGCCCACTCGGAAACCGCATTCGGAATCGTCGTGGCAATGACCGCTGCCAGTTTTTCGTCGGAAGCAACCGCCTGGTCGTACTTCTCCTGTACCTCCTGCTGGAGCGCAATCACGTCCTCGCCGCTCTCAAACTCGCTGATCAGGCTCTGCACACTGGTATCCAGCGCATTTTCCTGAATCTTAAGATTATACTGGCTGTAAAGATTGTCAATATAGAGTGAGCCGTCATCGTTCGTACGGACATAGAAGAAATCCAGTCCCGGCGCAACGGTATCCACGTCGGTAAATTTAATCTCCACATATACGGAAACCAGATAGGACTTGGCATCCAGTCCCTGCTTGGTATAGCACTTTACATTCTGGTAGCCGTCCACATACTGGCTGAACACCGTAATATAGCTCTTTTCATTGTCGGAAAGCGGCGTCGCGAGCGTCTCAAGCGTATCGTTGTCGCCGTCAGCATATGCCGTATAATACCGGTTGATCAAATCATTAATCTCCGGATAGGCATCCACCTGAAACTCGTCGGAAGCCACCGTCTGCGTCTCTGTCTCCGTCGCCACGACACTCTCACCGTCCCCGGTATTTTGGGGCACGCCGAAGCATACCAGCACGAACACAAGCACAATAAACAGCGCGCCGGCAGTAAAATATCGAATATTCTGTTTTATAAAGGTAAGAACCTTGTCCAATTTATCTTTTAAATTATCATTCATATGATCCGAAAAAGCCATTTTATTTACCATCCCTTTCCACAGCACAAACGCAATTACCAAGAGATAAAACAACAAGCGACGCGCGATAATACGCGTCGCTTGCCGTTTCAGAAAAAAGAATGCGCCCGGCGGGAATCGAACCCGCATTGCTGGAGTCGGAGTCCAGTGTTCTATCCGTTAGACTACGGCCGCCTGTCCTGTAAAAGCCGTCAACCTGTGACGCTGAATGGGAACTTTTTTCACGCACGTTTAATCATAGCAGACCTAAAGTTGATTGTCAACAAAAAAACCGGAAAGTCTCGCGACTCTCCGATTTTTCATTGTTTTTTCACATTTTCGGCTGATTTTAATAATTTTCTGCCTTGAGCTGGAAATAAGCCTGCGGATGGTTGCAAACCGGGCATACCTCCGGTGCTTTCTGTCCTACCACAATGTGTCCGCAGTTCGAGCACTGCCAGATGCAGTCACCGTCCCTGGAGAACACAAGTCCGCCCTCGATATTCGCAATCAGCTTACGGTAGCGTTCCTCATGCTCTTTTTCGATTTTGCCAACCTCGTCAAAAAGAACTGCGATATCTTCAAAGCCTTCCTCGCGCGCCTCTTTTGCAAACTGTGCATACATGTCGGTCCACTCGTAATTTTCGCCCTCTGCGGCATCCTTTAAATTCGTCATGGTATCCGGTACCGCACCGTCATGCAGAAGCTTAAACCAGATTTTTGCATGTTCCTTTTCATTTGCCGCAGTCTCCTCAAAGATATTGGCAATCTGTACATACCCGTCCTTCTTTGCTTTGGACGCATAATATGTATACTTATTCCTGGCCTGGGATTCCCCCGCAAATGCAGCCATCAGATTCGCCTCTGTTTTTGTTCCCTTTAAATTCGCCATTGAACGCTCCTCCTTTATATTCGTATTTGACAATCTCATTCTAGCATTTTCCCACAGGAGTTTCAACCGCTGGTTTTCATTTCCACCCGATGTTTGTCCGCAAGCATCCTGTCAGTCAAAGCAGCCTTGTCCTCCTCACTTCCCCGCAGGATTGCCGCGGCCACCCGGATGGCCGTATCCGACAAGGGCTTTTCCCTGAGAAAGGCAATATCTTCCTTTGTCTGTTCTCCGCTTTCATAATGGCGGGTCACGCGGTTTAATCCTTCAAACAGGTTCATCAGGGTTTGAAAATCATTTTCCCTGGTCAAAATATCCGGTTCGCCGCAGCTTTTTTCCACGCCCGCCGTCGCGATGACCTGCATGGAAAGCCGCAGCTCTCCCGTAATGTCGGAAGCCTCCATAAGCACGTCCGGGCGCAGGCTTAACGCGGTAAGAAAGCATCTCTTTGCCCCGTCCGCGTCCCTGTCCGCAAAAAAGCCGGCAAGCTTTTGCTTTAATTCTCTTGTTTCCGCCTTTTCCCCAAGCATACCGACCTTGCACTCGAATACATGCAGCCCGTTTACGGTCACCCATACAAGCAGCAAAAATTCCGAGATAAACCCAAACACTCTTTTATGGTAGGCATCCTCGCCCGTCTCAAGCTCAATCCTTTTTTCCACCTCAAAAAAAATGGAAAACAGCCAGGAAGCATACGAATCAAACAGGGGTTTTGACGTCACAAGCATGTTGCCGAAATATGTCTCTTTTCCGTTTACCAGCCGCTCAAACGCAGGGAAATACGCCGGATATTTTTCGCGGATTACCTGCCCTGTCATATCAAGCGCCCTAAGATTGTGATTTGCCGCAAAACCGTCCCGGTAAGAATTGTTGAGCCGCACCCGCTTTGTCGTAATCAAATCATAGCGCGTGAGCAGCGCCTCGTATTCCGCCCCCGTAAAAATCTGCCCTCTCCCGTCAATCAGATAACGCCGGTAATGGCAGGTTCCCACATAATCGACATCGCTTACGTTTTTCCAAATCCAGTAAAGCCCTGTCAGTTCACTGTAATAACAGTTTTTTGCCGAAATCTGATCGCCGGTATCGTCGCCCGGATACCCTAAATCCGGGGCGCACGCCCTCCCTACGTGAAGCGGCGCATAGAGCGCATCCGGCGGTGTTTCAAATTTTTTATGGGTCATCGTATAAATCCGTATGGACATAGTAATCTCCATTCCGGAGCGTTTTGCGCGACGGGGCGACGCAAATATTAAATTTGCGTCTGCCATCAGGGCTTATTTGTGACGCTCCGGCACAAATAGCCGTGTGAAAAATAAGCTATCAAGCTTATTTTTCACACTAATCTCCTTTGTATTTATCCATTTCATTATAACGTTTCCGACCCTGTCAGGCAATCCGGTCTCTGTGAATTTTTACATTTATACCCCGTGCTGCTCCTTTAACATCCGGTTGACATCCATTAAAATGGATGCGGATTTTTTCAGCTGCTCCTGCTCCTCCTCATCCAGCGAAATGGGTATGACGTCCTCCACACCGTCCTTTCCGACCACCGCCGGCATGCTTATGACAACATCCTCCATTCCGTAAATGCCGTGCATCATGGAAGATACGGGCAAAATGGACTGTTCGTTTCGGATAATGCACTCGCAGATGCGCTTGACCGCCATTGCAATTCCATAATAGGTCGCCTGCTTACGCTCAATAATTTCATAGGCGCTGTTTTTTACCTTTTCGTATATGCGGTTCTCCGATTCCTCATGCAGGAAATGTCCACGCATCTCACAGAAATCGCTCAACCGAACGCCGGAAACATTGGCGTTCGACCAGGCCGCAAGCTCACTGTCCCCGTGCTCCCCGATAATAAACGCATGTACGCTGCGGTTGTCTACGCCGAGATGCTCCCCGATCAGATATTTTAAGCGCGCCGTATCGAGCACCGTGCCCGAGCCGATGACACGATGCTCCGGAAACCCGGACAGCCTAATTGCCGTATAGGTTAAAATATCGACAGGATTTGACACCACAAGCACGATGCCCTCGCAGCGGCGCTTTGCGATTTCCGGTATAATGGTTTTAAATATTTCCACATTCTTGTGAATCAAATCCAGCCGCGTTTCGTCGGGTTTCTGGTTTGCCCCGGCGGTAATGATAATCACAGCGGCATCCACGATGTCGTCGTAATCTCCCGCATACAGACGGACAGGACGCGCAAAGGGCAGGCCGTGGCTGATATCCATCGCCTCTCCCTCCGCTCTCGCCCTGTCGACATCAATCATTACCATTTCCGAAAAAAGGCCGCTCTGCATCAATGCAAACGCAGAGGACGAGCCGACAAAGCCGCAGCCAATCATGGCAGCCTTTCTGATATTTATTTTTCCCATAAGACCTCCTGTTTTTCGTCACTTTTCCAGTAGAAATTTTCTGCTGCTTACAGTTTGCCTCATTCTACGGAATTTCATTCCACGGAATTTCATTCCGCGAATTTCATACCGTTTTTCCCTGGAATGCGTTATAATAAAAAGAAAGAAACGAAAAAGGAGTCCTTGCCATGGCAGAGCCTGTTATTTACCATATCGATGTCAATTCCGCCTATTTAAGCTGGGAGGCCGCAAGGCGGCTTTCGGAAAACCCGAACGCCACGGATATACGCACAATTCCGGCCGCCATTGGCGGCAATGAGGAAATGCGCCACGGCATCGTGCTTGCAAAATCCCCGGCCGCGAAAAAATGCGGCGTACGCACCGGAGAGCCGCTCGCACAGGCCCGCCGGAAATGTCCGGATTTGGCAGTATTTCCTCCCGATTTTGAGCTTTACGTTAAACGCTCCAATGAATTTTTAGAATTATTAAAAAGATACGCACCGGAGGTGGAGGCCTACAGTATCGACGAGGCATTCTGCGATATGACGGGCACAAAAAGCCTCTACGGAGACCCGGTGGCATTCGCCCACACGCTTAAGGATAAAATCCGGGATGAGCTTGGCTTTACCGTCAACATCGGCGTCTCCTCCAACCGGCTTTTGGCAAAAATGGCGTCCGATTTTGAAAAGCCCGACCGCGTACACACCCTGTTTCCCGATGAAATTCAGAAAAAGCTCTGGCCGCTTCCGATTGAAAATCTCTTTTTTGTCGGTAAATCAACCGCCAGAAAGCTGCGCGCCTTCGGCGTCCACACGATTGGCGAGCTTGCGGTCAGCGACCACGCCGCCATTGTTTCCCTGTTAAAAACACACGGCGACACCATCTGGAACTATGCCAACGGCATCGAGACCACAGAGCTGACCCACGCCGCCCCGATGAATAAGGGCTACGGCAATTCCCTGACTGTCCATTATGACATCACGGACGCGGACACGGCCAAAAAGGTGCTGCTCTCGCTCTGTGAAACTGTCGGCGCCCGCATCCGCGGCGCCGGCGCTTATATCGGCGTTGTTCAGGTTCAGATGGTCGACCATGAATTTCACCAGCGCTGCCATCAGATGACGCTTCCCTCCTCCACCAATGTGACGGAAAAAATCTATGAGGCGGCCTGCCGGCTTTTTGACGAGGCCTGGGATCATACTCCTCTGCGGTTATTGGGCGTCTACACCAGCCACGCCACCACCGAAAGCTACGAGCAGTATAACCTGTTCGACATGGATAAATATGAGCGTCTCTCCAAATTAAATATGGCCGTCGATTCCATCCGCAAGCGCTATGGGGAGGACTCCGTCAAGCGAGCCTGTTTCGTGGAACCGCCGCAGGATACAGAAGCAAAAAGAACCGCCCGCACAGGCGATTTTCGCCATATGTCGGGCGGTTTATCCAAGGCAAAGCGCAGCCAAAACCTTTCCGATTAGCCGCTCTTATGCCACCACATCCTCGAACTGAGAATTATAAAGATTTGCATAGAATCCATTTTTCGCAAGTAACTGCTCATGATTGCCCTGCTCGACAATATCTCCGTCCTTCATAACGAGAATCATGTCGGCATCGCGAATCGTAGACAACCTGTGCGCGATGATAAAGCTGGTTCTTCCCTTCATCAGGTTATCCATCGCCATTTGAATCGTTACCTCGGTGCGGGTATCCACAGAGGACGTTGCCTCGTCAAGAATCAGGATTTTGTTGTCCGCGAGAATGGCACGCGCAATCGTTAAAAGCTGCTTCTGCCCCTGCGATACGTTGCTTGCATCCTCATTGAGCTCCATCTGATAACCGCCGGGCAGCGTGCGGATGAAATGATCCGCATGTGCCGCCTTCGCGGCCGCAATCACCTCTTCATCCGTAGCGTCCAGACGTCCGTAACGGATATTCTCCATAATGGTTCCCTTAAAAAGCCAGGTTTCCTGAAGTACCATGCCAAACGCCTCCCGCAGCTCCCTGCGGTTAAAGTCCTTAATGTTATGTCCGTCCAGACGGATAGCTCCGCTGTTGACATCATAAAAACGCATCAAAAGCTTTACCATGGTCGTCTTTCCGGCTCCGGTCGGCCCTACGATGGCAATCTTCTGTCCCGGCGTCACGTGAGCGCTGAAATCATGAATAATAATCTGGTCGGGATTATAACCGAAACGGACATGGTCAAAGTCTACCGTACCGGTCACCGCGCTGATATCCGCCGGATGCTCCACCGTCTGGTCTTCCTCCTCCTCGTTCAAAAACTCAAAAACACGCTCGGAGGCGGCCGCCATCGACTGTACCTGGTTGATCACCTGAGCAATCTGCTGAATCGGCTGCGTAAAGTTTTTCACATACTGAATAAACGCCTGGATATCACCGATGGTGATGGTCCCGCGAATCGCCAGAAGGCCGCCGCACAGCGCCACCGACGCATAGCCGAGATTTCCGACAAATACCATGATCGGGTGCATCATACCGGAAAGGAACTGGGATTTCCAGGCCGATTCGTAAAGCACGTTGTTCATGCGCTCAAATTCATCAATCGTCTGGCTTTCACGGTTAAACGCCTTGATGACAAGATGGCCGCCGTACACCTCCTCCACCTGTCCGTTTACATGACCGAGATATTCCTGCTGGTCCTTAAAGAACTTCTGGGATTTTTTTACCACAAAAGAAATCAGCGCCATGGAAATCGGCAGAATCACAAGCGCAATCAGCGTCATCAGCGGCGAGATGCTCAGCATCATAACCAAAACACCGATGAGCGTCGCAACGGACGTAATAATCGTCGTAATACTCTGGTTAAATCCCTGGCCTAACGTATCGACATCGTTGGTGATGCGGGAAAGCACTTCTCCATATGTCCTGCTCTCGAAATATTTCATCGGCATGCGGTTGATTTTTTCGGAAATCTCCTTCCGCAGCCGGTAGCAGAGCTTTTGCGTCACACCGGTCATAATCCAGCCCTGGATAAAAGTAAACACGGCGCTGCATACGTATAAGCCCAGTACAAACAAAAGAATCTGCCCGATATACGTAAAATCAATGCCCCCGGTTCCCCTGATTTTTTCCATCAGGCCCTCGGAGAGAGCCGTGGTGGCCTTTCCTAAAATCTTCGGCCCGATAACACTGAACACCGTCGAAAAGGCTGCAAATAAAATTACGACAATAATGGCCGCCTTAAAGCTTCCAATATAGGCAATCAGCTTCCCGATGGAGCCCTTTAAATCCTTCGGTTTTTCTCCCGGCTGCATTCCGCGTCCCATAGGGCCGCCTCCTGCCCGCCTTGCACCTGTATGTCCTTTTGCGTTACTCATTGACAGACACCTCGCTTTCCTCCATTCCAAGTTCCTTCGCAGAAAGCTGTGATTTTGCAATCTGACGATAGGTATCGCAATTTTTCAGCAACTCCTCATGCGTGCCCTTTCCTACGATTCTTCCCTCGTCCAGCACAAGAATCTGCTCCGCATGAAGAATCGTACTGATACGCTGCGCCACAATGATGACCGTGCTGTTTTTGACCTTCGCGACAAGCGCCTTACGAAGCGCTGCATCAGTCTTTAAATCCAGAGCCGAAAAGCTGTCGTCAAAAATGTATATTTTCGGCTGCTTCGCAATGGCTCTCGCAATCGCCAGCCTTTGCTTCTGCCCGCCGGAAACATTGCTTCCGCCCTGGGCAATCGGGCTTTCATAGCCTTCGCTTTTCTCGGCGATAAAATCCGCGGCCTGTGCAATGGACGCCGCCTCCTGAATTTGCGCGTCGGTCGCATCGGCCTTTCCGAACCGCAGGTTGGTCGCGATCGTACCGGAAAACAGCACGCCCTTCTGCGGAACAAAGCCGATTTCCTTTCTTAAGTCCGCCATGCGGATATCCCGGATATCCTGGCCGTCCACCGTCACCGCGCCTTCCGTCACGTCATAAAGACGGGGAATCAGATTTACAAGCGTTGATTTTCCGCAGCCGGTGCTTCCGATAATTGCCGTTGTCTTGCCCGGTTCCGCCACAAAATCAATATCCTTAAGCACCTCTGTTTCCGCACCCGGATAACGGAAGCTTACATGAGAAAACCGTACGACGCCCTCCTGCGCTTTCAGCTCCTGGGGCTGTTCTTTATCCTCAATGGAGGATTCCGTACGGATTACTTCATCAATACGCTCCGCAGCCACAGCGGCACGCGGAAGCATGATGGAGAGCATGGTCAGCATCAGAAATGCCATGACAATCATCATCGCATAAGTGATAAACGCCGTCATCGCGCCGACCTGCATCGTTCCCTCGTCAATATGATGCGCACCGAACCACACGATGCCGACCGTCAACAGGTTCATGATTAACATCATGCCCGGCATCATAAAGTTCATGACGCGGTTCGTAAACAGCATGGTCTTCGTCAAATCCCGGTTTGCGTCATCAAAGCGTTCTTCCTCCTTCTTTTCGCGTCCGAAGGCACGAATTACGGAAAGTCCGGTCAAAATCTCTCTGGAAACCAGATTGACCTTATCGACAAGCTTCTGCATCAGCTTGAATTTCGGCATCGTGACTGCCATAAGCACAGCCACATAACCCAAAATTACAACCAGCGCCAACACGATAATCCAGCCCATACCCGCTCCGGTCTGTGCAATTTTAATGACTCCGCCGATGCCGAGAATCGGGGCATAGGCAATCATACGAATCATAATAGCGCAGACCATCTGAATTTGCTGAATATCGTTCGTACTTCTTGTGATCAGGGATGCCGTGGAAAATTTATCCATCTCCGCATTGGAAAAGCTGACTACCTTTTTGAAGGTTTTATCTCTTAAATCCCGTCCGATTCCGGCGCCGATTCTCGAACCGAAAAATCCGACAAGCACAGTGGCAACTCCCATAATCAGCGCCATCCCGACCATTTTAAGTCCTGCAGACAAAAGGTAGGAGGTCTGGATTTTTTCGATATCAAGCCCCGCCGCCTTATCGCAATCTACCGCATAGGCAACACCCATGGATTTCACCAGGGAGCTTCCCATCGTGTCAATCGTCTCGGACACGGTATCCCGCAGGGCAAGAAGCTGCTCCTCACTAATTCCTCCCGCGGCGAGTGCGGACAGAGCAGCCGCATCCACTTCGGAGTTTTCCCCGCTGCCGGATTCTGTCGCACTCTCCATCGCCGTCTGCATCTGATACCTCATAAGAAGGGGAAGCATCAGCCTTTCATCCAGCTCATCCAATTCCTCTTCCCCGTTCACGCTGCGGCGGTAAATATCCCCGTCCTTCTCATAGCTCTGCTCCCATGACGTCTGTTCCTCTTCCGTCATAAAAAGCTTCGCGCTTTCAAATTCCTCTGCCGTGACTGCTTCCGGAAGCACATGCTCCACGCCGCTGTTTTGGATTCCCACATCAATAATATCAGAGGTATATTCAGGAAGCGACAAATCGCACCATGCCTGGACCAAAAGCAGGGCAAACACAATAATCATCGACTTCCAATATGGAACCATATTCTTAAAAATCTTACTCATGCTGCTGTATCCTTTCTGTTTTTGATTTCCGAAGCGCAATTTCTTCAGCGGATATCCGGTAAAGCTCGTTGAGATATCCGATCAACCGTTCCAAATCTTCCCGGTTCATCTTCCGAACGATTGCCCCGGCAAAATCATCCATCATATGTTCACACTCTGCCAGGGTTTTCTTTCCGGGCTCCGTCAGTCTCACATGCGTATTTCTCCTGTCCGCCTGATTCACCGTCCGTTCGACCAGACGCTTATCCTCGAGCGCTTTTAACGTCCTTGAAATAGCCGGCGCTTTCACATTCATTTTTTCCGCAAGCTCGGTAATGGTAAGCGTGTTCTCTCCCTTCTGTCTGTTATGACACTCGATTTTGACCAAAGTCATTGCCTCCATCTTTGTCATGTCGTGAAACAGTTCACCAAGCGGCAGCTTGTGAAACTGATGCATCGCTGAGAGAAATCTTGCAAAAATATCGTCCAATAAAACTCACCACCTTATTGTTTAACAATGTTATCTTTTCGCGTCGTTAAACATTAACACAGGGAAGATACCATGTCAAGTATCTCCCCTGTTGTTTATCCTTTTTTTATAGGTTATTTAGATTACTTTTATGAATCATAGCAAGCGTCTGCTTCAATCCGTCCATTTCGAGCTGTCCGGGTGCACTGCTTTTCTTATGCGTCCCAAATGTGACGCAGGAGCCGAAGGTTTCCCCGCAAAGTCTGCTGATACCTCCCATCGCTCCCATCGCCATGGTAATCACCGGCGTATCCGGGTTTTCCCTGTGAAACTCCTCCGTAACCTCCAAAAGCCTTAAGACATCCTTCGGAGCTTTGGGCATTACCGCGAGCTTTACGATATCCGCCCCGCCGGCACACATCTTCTCCAACAGCATTTTCATGACTTCCGGAACCGGAGTTCCCTCAAAATCATGATGGGAGGCGACAACTCTCACTCCCTGAGCCTGTAAGTTCTTTATTTTCTTCTGCGGCTTTTCCTCCTCAAAGTATTCCATATCCACCAAATCAACGCAGCCGGATTCCGCTGCCAAATCGTGCAGATCTGAAATCAGGCTGCCGTCCGCCTCGGCCTCCCCGCCCTGTCTTTTGCTCCGGAAGGTGTACAAAAACAGCTTCTCTTTCACCAGAGGTTCCGCCGCCCTTAAAATCTCCCGAACCGCATTGTAATCCCGAAAACTCTCAAACATATCAAGCCGCCACTCGATTACATCCGCGGCGCTCTGCGAGAGGTATTTCATTTCCTCTATAATTTCCGCTCCAGTACGCTCGACTACAGGCACACAGATAAGCGGCATTCCCGTTCCGATTTCAATTCCCTTAATCCGCAACTTCCTCATCCCTTTCCTTGTGTAAATTTTTTTTATTATAATACAGAGCAAATCATTATGCAAACATTTGACATCCTTGTTGATATCCATTAATATATTTTCTGGAATTTTATCAAAAAGGCTCGGGTGCGAAAAAGTCGTATCACCCGAATCCCGAAAGAAAAACGGGCGCCGCAGAACGGCGCATAGATTGGAGATTAGTATGAGTTTTACATTTTTAAACAAACTTCCGTCACCGGAGGAAATCAAACGCGATTATCCGCTCTCTCCTGAACTTAAGGATCTGAAAAAAAAGCGCGACATTATGATTTCGGATGTCATCACCGGAAAGGATGACCGTTTTCTCGTTATTATCGGGCCCTGCTCTGCCGATAACGAGGACTCCGTCTGCGATTACGTCAGCCGCCTGACCGCGATTCAGGAGGAGGTTGCAGACAAGCTGATTCTGATTCCGCGTATTTATACAAATAAACCCCGTACTACGGGAGAAGGCTACAAGGGCATCGCCTCCCAGCCCGACCCTGAAAAAGCGCCGGATATGGTGGAGGGACTGATCGCCATGCGGAAAATGCATATCCGCGCCATCAGAGAAAGCGGTCTTACCTGCGCCGACGAGATGCTCTATCCGGAAAACTGGGGCTATGTGGAGGATTTACTCTCCTATGTGGCAATCGGCGCCCGCTCCGTGGAGGACCAGCAGCATCGTCTGACCGTGAGTGGCTTTGACGTGGCCTCCGGCATGAAAAACCCCACCAGCGGAGACTTTTCCGTTATGCTCAATTCCGTTTATGCCGCACAGCATCCGCACCATTTTGTATACCGGGGCTACGAGGTGGAAACAACCGGAAACCCGCTCACACACGTGGTGCTCCGCGGCGCTGTCAGCAAACACGGAAATTCCACTCAAAACTACCACTACGAGGATTTAATCCGCCTCTGCGAAATGTACGACAAAATGGATTTGGTCAACCCTGCTGCCGTTGTGGATGTCAACCATTCCAACTCCGGCAAAAAGCACCGGGAACAAATCCGAATCGTCAAGGAGGTCATGCATAACCGTCAGGTATCAAATGACATCCGGCGCATGGTAAAAGGCGTTATGATTGAGAGTTACATCGAGGAAGGCAGCCAGAAAATCGGCGAGCATATTTACGGGAAATCTATCACAGACCCCTGCCTCGGCTGGGAGGATTCCAGGGCTCTCATTTATACGATCGCAGAAATGTGCTAAAGCAAACAGAGACTCCTGCCCGGCAGGATTCTCTGTTTGCTTTGGGCTGCTTTGTCGGCAGGATTTCGCTCCGCAGCCGGTCTCGCTTGATACACGGGTTTCATCCGGTGTGATAAATTATCTATGCCACAGTGTCTTGGATGATTAAAATATTAAGCTCTGTTTCGCCGTATGAAATACTCAAAATGATATCTTCTTTTTCCAGCATAATACCCGCGGAAGCCTCTTCACTTTCTGAAAGTATTTCCGTATAGCCCTGCTCTATTATCTCATCTATGTAAGCATTTGATTCATTCCTCGATATATCCTTGAGTACAATTCCATAGCTCCCGCTGTCCGCATCGCCGTAGGTATAATGAACCTCTCCGCTCCGGGGTCTGGGAACATGCTCAGTCATTTCATTTTCCGGCCACTCGGAGATATACTGCAATTCCGATGATACATTCGATTGGTCCGGCCCGGACGGAGACGCTGTTCCCAACTGTATGGAAGTCATGGCATCTCCCTGTCCGATAGCATCATCCGGCACTCTCCACAGGCGGCTTGTGCCAATGATACCAAGCAGCACAACTCCGCAAGCGGCCGCAACAACAATAACAGCAGCCTTTCTTTTCCTCTGCTGCCTGCAGTTGATTCCGAGCTGTTCTCCTACACTCTCGGAAAAAGCTTTTGGTGTACCCAGCCTGTCAATTACTTCCTTCTCGGTCTCCCCGTGCTCTTTGGCGGAAGTGAATTTCCATTTGAGAACATAGGAAGATAATCCCCTTTACCAAACTGAATACGGAACTTGCACAAGCACTTGTTACTGACCGAAAGAAACGGTTAAGCGGCAGGTGCTTTTACTTTTTCAAAAAATCAGAATACCATGTCTAAAATCATATCCCCCTATGGGCTGTTGGGTGAGAGGTCAAAACCTTCCGCCCTTTTTTATTGCCACGAAACGCCTGCAATAGATTTGCTCCTTGAAAATTTCATAGCAGCCGCCAGAGGGATACCTGCCGCAACGGACAGTGGGCGATGATACGAGCCTGCCCGTTGCTCAATCCATGCATAGCACCGACAGAGAGAACGCCGCTTTAGGGAAAGCGTGGAACTGTATGGACTGGCTGTGTTACATACCCTTGCTTTCTGGCAGGGGTAAATCTATTCAAGGAGGAAACGCCTATGCACAGTAAAACCAAACGAAAACGCCGAAAGGAGGAAGCCTATGCAGAAGTTAAATCTGGTGGAAGCGGAAACGCTCCTTTACGAGCCGCTTGAAAAGCCGTCCTTTGTGGTGGACGGTCTTATCCCCACGGGCTTGTCGCTGTTCTGCGGCTCACAGAAAATCGGCAAGAGCTGGCTCATGCTCAAGCTCTGCCTTTGCGTGTCGCAGGGGCTTCCCCTGTGGGATATGCAGACAAAAGCGGGCGATGTGCTGTACCTCTGTCTGGAGGATACCTTTTTCCGCATACAGGACAGACTGTTCCGTCTGACCGATGAAGCAAACAGGAAGCTCCATTTTGCCGTGGCGAGCTGCAAGCTCTCGGACGGTCTGATGGTACAGCTTGAGGACTATCTGAAAGTATATCCCGACAGCAGGCTCATTGTCATTGATACGCTGCAAAAGATACGCACCGCTTCCAAAGACAACGCCTACGCCAACGATTACGGGGATATATCGCTGATAAAGGACTTTGCCGACAGGCATTCCCTTTCGGTGGTGGTCGTCCACCATATCCGCAAGCAGAACGACAGCGATGTGTTCAACAAGGTGTCTGGCACGACGGGGCTGACAGGTCTATGTGGATGACGGATTCAGCGGTTTGAATTTCGAGCGTCCAGATTTTAACCGTATGCTTGATGACATTGAAGCGGGGAAAATTGATGTGGTAATCACAAAGGATTTATCCCGTCTGGGGCGTGACCATTTAAAGGTCGGGCATTTCACGGAGATTTATTTCCCGATGAAGAATGTGCGGTATATCGCTGTCAATGACTGTGTGGATACTGCCAACAAGAATAACGACATTGCCGCATTAAAGAATGTGATGAACGAATTTTACAGCAGAGATAATTCAAGGAAAATCCGTTCTTCCATACGGGCAAGGGCAAAGGCGGGGCTTTACCGCACTTCCTTTAACCCTATCGGCTATCGAAAATCACCAGATAACCATAACAAACTGATAGTGGACGGGGAGACGGCGTGGATTGTAAAGCGTATCTTCGAGCTTGCCAATGCGGGCATGGGAGCGCACAAAATCGCTAAAACTTTCCGAGAGGAACAAGTCCCCTCTCCCTCTTGGTGGCTGCATTCCCGTGGGGAAAAGGACTACTCCGAACGGTTTGAAAATCCCGCCAATAAATACGAATGGTCGCATACGGTCATACGGAACATAATTAAAAATCCGCTGTATCGTGGTCATACCGTGATGTGCAAGACGGAGAGCATTTTCAAGGTCGGCACATTCAAGAAAGTGCCGGAAGCAGACCAGATACGGGTGGAAAATACCCATGAGCCGCTTGTGTCGCAGGAGATTTTTGACGGGGCAAACGCAAAGATTTTAAGCCGCAGGCGTGATACCACGGATAATTTCATATCCCCTTTTGCTGGGCTTGTGAAATGCGGAACTTGCGGCAAGGCGTTGGGCTTGCGGTATTGGGGAAAAGACAGACACCATATTTATGTCTGCACCACCTACGCCCACGACACAAAAGCCTGCTCCGACCACCGCATTTACTACGAGGATTTATACAACGCCGTCCTTGCCGATATTCAGTACCATGCCCGTCTTGCCTATGAGGACAGGGATAAGGCGGTGGCTCTGGCGGTGAAAATGAACGCAAAGGCAGACGGGAACAAGGGAAAATCCAACGAAAGCAAGCTGAAGCAGGCAAAGAAACGCTATGATGAAGTGACAAGGCTGTTTGACCGCTTATATGAAGATTCCCTTTCGGGGCGTATCTCCAATGATAACTTTACCCGTCTGATTGACAAGTACCAGACGGAGCAGGAACAGCTTTTAGGGCAGATACAGAGCCTTGAAAATGCTTTGCAGGAGGTCAAGGACAGCCAGACCAATGCGGTGCAGTGGGCGGCTCTGATGGCTGATTATGTGGGCATACAGGAATTAACCGCCGAAAACCTTAACCTCTTGGTGGAGCGAATTGAAGTATTTGACCGAACGGAAACAGACGGAGAAGCCGAACAGGTTATCCGTATCTGTTACCGCTTCGGCGGCTACATAGAGGAACGCCGCTTCAAGGTAAAGATTTTAAGGAATACGGGCGGTTGGGAAAGGCGCCGCAGAAAAGAGAGGAAAGACGATGGAAAAGTATCATTTGTATCTTGATGAAACGGAACGGCGGCTGATAATCCTCTGCCTAAATGATTTCCGAAGCAAGCTGATTGCGGAGGGCAGATATACGGATTGCGTGGACGAATTGATTATCAAGGTCGCCCACGCAGAGACGGTCAAATTAAAAATACGGAGGTAGAAAGACAATGGCAAAAACGATTTTTGAGGAACTGGGCGGCAGATACGAGCGACAAGGCGATTACCTTATCCCCTGCCTTACCTTACCCGCCGAAAAGGAACAGCCGCTTGGCTTATTTGGACGGCGGCACTTGGACTATCTGAAGCAGCACCGCAGGGTTACATACATCAATCTTCTCACAAACGGCAGGCTGAATACATACCTTGCCGACATTGACAGGCAGGCGCAGGAACGTTTGGAACGGCTCATAGAGGGCATGAAACAGGCACAAGGTATTACGGAGCAGCTAAAGGCAGAAAACGCCTTAGAATGGGTTGGAAGGATGAATAACATACGGGCTTGTGCGATGGAGATTGTGAATGAGGAAATCATTTACGCATAACAGACTGGCGGCAGAGGGTAAAAGCTCTGCCGTTATTTTTTATAATTTTAGGAATGGTCTTCTCAAAAACGGTCAACGGATATATAATATATTCGTATTAACCGCTACGGTCAATAAGGAGAATGTATATGAATGACAAGTTTTTCAAACTTCCATTAGAAAAACAGCGGCGTATCATAAACGCTGCTTATAAAGTCTTTTCCGAAAATAGCTATAAAAAAGCCCCAATGTCAGAAATTGCAGACGAGGGCGGCATTTCGAAAGCGTTGCTTTTTCACTACTTTACAAATAAAAAAGAATTATATATGTACCTATGGGCAAATGCTATTGAGATGACAAGGAAAGCAGTTACAGAATACAAAACTTTGGAAACAGATGATTTTTTTGAAATGCTAAAAAGGAGCTTATTATCGAAGTGTTCGCTTATGCGTGATTATCCGCATTTATATGCTTTTTCGCTAAGAGCATATTATGAAACGGCTCCAGAAATACAAAATTCCATTCAAGAAAATTTTAATGATGTTAGCAAGG